>NZ_SOAG01000027.1 GCF_004364575.1 Myroides indicus
AAGAACAAGCCGTTATTACTACTATCATTGCGTTTCATCCTGTGGCTTCCGCCAAAAAGCTGAATTAGCCAACGATATTTTTGAAAAGAGTATGCGACAGTTTGCGTTAAACGGTTCTGCTCACATAGTGAAAAAACTGTTGTTGGACAACTACAAGAAATTCGTAAACAACCCACTTGACGAAAAGAAACAGATTGCACAGGAAATAGATAAACTAAATGCAAGGTTGTCAGTAGCACGCAACAAACTGCTATCTGAAATTATTGATGATGAGGAATACCTCGAAATCAAAGATGAGTGTAGGAAACGAATCGAGAGTTTGGAAGAACAGTTGAGCAAGGACGGTTCTGATACCAAGAAAATCAATATAGAACAGTCTTTGGACAGGGCTTTAAAGTACATAGAAAATATTCCCAAGATGTACAGCGAGGGTGAAATCAACACAAGGAGAGGTATAATCGGTTCGATATTCCCCGAAAAATTGGAGTTTGACGGAAAAACTTATCGAACCTCTCGAATAAACGTAATCGCAAACTATATCTTTCAGATAAACAACGGATTACTCCAAAATAAGAACAGGACAAACGAAAATAAATTTCATTTGTCCTGTTTAGTAGCGGAGACGGGAATTGAACCCGTGACCTCAGGGTTATGAATCCTGCGCTCTAACCATCTGAGCTACCCCGCCAAATACATTTTCCGGATGCAAAAGTAGTATAAAAAAAAGATTAAACAAATTCTGAATAAATGAAAAAATATTTTTTTATTTACAAAATATCTTTATATTCGGAAAAAATAATTTGTTAAGATATGGCTATGAAGGAAAAATACGAATTGGAATTTCCAATTAATTCATCACCACAATTATTGTTTCAATATTTGTCTGATCCTTCGGGACTAAGTGAGTGGTTCGCTGATAATGTAAATTCAAGAGGAGAATTTTACTCTTTTATTTGGGGAGATTCGGAAGAAAAAGCTAGAGTTGTAACACGTAAAGCAGACGAGCGTATAAAATATAGATGGCTAGATGATGAAGGAAATGAGACGGAATATTTCTTTGAATTAAAAATTCATAAAGACGAGTTAACTAAGGATGTAACGATTATAGTAACAGATTTTGCAGAACCGGATGAAATAGAGGAATCTAAACAATTGTGGGAAAATCAAATTATGGATTTAAAACAAGTGCTGGGTTCCGCCTAATAAAAGAAAATATTAAAGTATATTTGCCGTTGATAATAATCAGATATAAATATGATTAATGTTAACGGCAAACTTGTTTCTGGAAGAGAAGAAATCAATATAAATTATAATAGAGGTTTTTTGTATGGGGATGCTCTTTTTGAAACAATTAGAATTGTAGATAATAAAATATTATTTTTGGAGGACCATTATTTTAGATTAATGTCTTCTATGCGTATCTTAAGAATGGAAATTCCGATGGAGTTTACCATGGAGTTTTTTCAGGAAGAGTTGCTCAAAACGATAAAAGAAGTATCTGTAGAAATGAAAAAAAATGCTTTTCGCGTTCGTTTTACAGTATATAGAGCCGATGGAGGAAAATACTTGCCTAAAAACAGGAATATTGAGTTCATTGCTTCCTGTGAAGCTCTTGAAAATGAAGTTTTTATTTTGCATGATGTTCCTTATGAGATTGAATTATATAAGGATTTCTATATTACTGCCCACTTATTATCAAACCTTAAGACGACCAATCGATTAATCAATATTACCGGAAGTATCTTTGCGGAAGAGAATGGATATCAAAATTGTTTGCTGATTAATGACGCCAAGAATGTAGTGGAAAGCTTAAATGGAAATGTATTTGTGGTAAAAGACAGTATAGTTAAAACTCCTCCGCTAAGTGATGGCTGTATAAAAGGAATTATGAGAAAACAAATTATTGATTTGTTAAATAAAAATACAAATTATGTTTTGGAAGAAGTATCTGTTTCACCCTTTGAACTTCAAAAAGCAGACGAGATATTTATTACTAATACAATTGTAGGTATTCAATCTGTCACAAAGTATAGAAAAAAAGAATATCAGAATAATTTAGCAAAAGATTTAATTGTAAAACTAAATACTTTGATTCGCCTTTCTTAATTAAGAGTTGGGTTTTCAGGTGCATTAATCCACAATGAATATTGATTTCCCAGCTTGGCAATGCATTTTTTCCAATATTCAGCGGATGTACTAGACAAAACATTATTGTAATCTAATTCTTTTTCGGCTTTAATCCAAAAATTATCCTCTAGCTCGTTTTTGAGTTGGTCGCCGTCCCATCCGCTATATCCAAGAAAAAAGCGAATGTTCTGATAAGTGAGTAATCCTGTATCGACTAAATTAAAAATAATATCAAAATCTCCACCCCAATATAAATCTTCAATAATATGTCTGCTGTTCGGGATTAAATCTGGTCTATTGTGAATACAAAACAGCTTGTCCTGCTCTACCGGACCTCCTTCATATATTGTAAAGGCACCGTTTGTAGAAGGTATAAGTTGACTTAAAGTAACTTGTTGTAAGGGTTTGTTTAAAATGAAGCCTATAGAACCTTCTCTATTGTGATCTGTCAATAAAATAACTGCTCTGGAAAATTGTAAATCTCCAGGATTATTGGTAGGAAGAGAAATAATGATATTTCCTTTGTGGATGGCTTGGTTGTTGAAAGACATAGGGCAGATAAAATATTTAGTACTAAAATACAAAAAAAGCCTTACTATAAACAGCAAGGCTTTTTTGTAATTATAATAATATTTATTATTTCTTTTTGTTAACAGCTGTCTCTAATTCAGAACCTGCTTTAAACTTAACAACTCTTTTAGCTGCGATTTTGATTGTTTTCCCTGTCTGAGGATTTCTACCTTCACGTGCTGCTCTATCAGATGTTGACCAAGATCCGAATCCAATTAAAGAAACTTTTCCTCCTTTAGTCAAAGTAGTTTCAATGTTTGATAAAAATGATTCTACAGCCTTTTTTGCTGCCACTTTACTGATTTCTGCATCTTTAGCGATTGCGTCGATTAATTCTGTTTTGTTCATAATAATTTTTTTTAAGGTTAACTTTCTTAAAGTCTTCATTACAAATTTAGGACTATTCCGTTATAAAGCAAGCTTTTTGTGAAAAAAAAATCTAAAAAACCATAAACTCAAAATTTAAAATTACATCAAATATATGTTTTTATATTAAATGTTTGATATTTAATTGTTTAAATGGCTTTTATTGTTTCCTGAAAACTGATTCCGTTTAGTAATTCATTGGCAGTCATTTGTTTTTTGCCGGGAAATTGCAGCCTTAAAATATTTAAAAAACCATCACTAACTGCTATTCTGAGTTCTTTTTTGTCGTGTATTATTGTTCCGATTTCAAAATTGTGCTTTTCTTTAATCAAAGTACTTTCATATATTTTTACATTCCAGGATTCGTTATTGTTTTTAAAAAAGCACCAGGCTGTTGGGTAGGGACTTAAGCCTCGGATTTGATTGTAGATTTCTATACCGCTTTTTGTAAAGTCAATTTTACAATTGTCTTTGTATAGTTTATACGCTGTTTTTGTTTCTTGTTTAGGCTGGATAGTAAGAGAAACCTGATTGTGTTTTATTAAATCTAGTGTTTCTATTACGGCTTCAGCTCCTAAACAAATGAGTCTATCGTGTAGCTCACCTGCATTTTCGTCTTTGCTTATTGCTGTTTGTTTTTTTAAAATAATAGCACCAGTGTCTATTTTATCATCTATAAAAAAAGTTGTAACTCCTGTGTGTGTTTCTCCATTAATGATAGCCCAGTTGATAGGAGCAGCACCTCTGTATTCAGGCAGTAAAGAAGCGTGGAGATTAAAAGTTCCCAACTCGGGCATTTTCCATACTGCTTCGGGTAACATTCTAAAGGCAACTACTACTTGTAAATTGGCATTGAATTGTTTTAATTCCTCCAAAAAGCTGGAATCTTTTAAATTTGTAGGCTGTAAAATGGGGATATCCTGAGTTAAAGCATATTCTTTTACAGCGGAAAGCTTTATCTTTTGACCTCTTCCTGCTGGTTTATCCGGGGCAGTGATTACGGCTACTACATTGTATTTTTTACTGAGTATTGCTTTTAAAATTCCTACTGCAAACTCAGGGGTGCCCATAAAAATAATGCGTAAATCTTTCATTTTATAATGTACTGGTTTTTAAAATTCGCAATTATTGCTCCTTCTTCTAATAGTATTTGAATTCCGATAGTAATATCTTCTTTTGATGATATACCACAGCTTTCAAGATCCGAAATTGAAGCAGGAGTTCGAATAAGATGTGATAGAATTTTTTCTTTGAGTTCTTTTAAGTTTGTTGTTAATTGTGTTTTTTTCTTTTTAGAAACGCAAACTGAACAAACTCCACAGTCTTCTTCTTTTATTTCATTAAAATATTTGAGTAGAATTCTGTTTTTGCAAATATCTTCATTTTCTATGTAAAAGAGCATAGATTTGTATTGGTCTATTTTTAGTTTATTCTGTTGTTCAAGATAAGGAAGAATGCGAAAAATAGTTCTGTCTCCTTCCCATGATTCGTTGAATGTGACAGTTATGTCATTTTCTTCCGGAGTAAATCTGCATAAATTTAGAGATTGCCAATATAAAATGCATTCTGTTATATAGGATGTATCTTCGCTCGTTTGTTGGCTTATAAAATCTAAGTTAATTACTGTTTCAAACTCATGAATATTAGGGTAATTTCTCAGAATAAATAGTAGAACATTTTCTTGTCTTTCATTGTCGTAAACAAGATCTAAAAGTTCACTGCTTGAAGCTGTAAATATCAGTTTATTTCTGTTTATAGCATTTTGTGAAAGTTTTAAAATACTTTGTCTGTCTAAAAATTGTAAAGCGTTGTAGGTTTGCTTGTAAGCAAATTGATAATGTAAGCAAAACTTGTTAAAATTAAAATTGTAAGTGCTGTCATATCCCTCGCCATAAGCGATGTTTAAATAATTATTGAGTTTTTGATATACTTTTTTTAGCAGGCTTTTATCAAACAAATTACTTTTGATCCATTTTTCTGAAGATTCAATTTCGTTTGGAGAAATTAAAATAGAAGCAAAAGCTTTTTGATCGTTTCTTCCTGCTCTTCCAGATTCCTGATAGTAATTTTCTAAATTTTCGGGTATTTGGATATGGATAACGTTTTTGACGTTAGGTTTATCTATTCCCATGCCAAAAGCATTTGTTGCTACTATAATCGGAGTATTTTCTTCTAGCCAATCTTGTAGTCTTTTTTTCTTTTCCGAAACGGATAATCCGCCGTGAAAAAAGGTAGCTTTAAAGTTTTTGTGGTTTAGTTTTTGGGCAAATAGTTGTGTTTCTTTTCTTGTTCTGGCGTAAATGATTGTTGGAAAAGGATAGTTTAATAACATTTTTTCAAGTGTTAAAGCTATATTTTCTACTTTATATACACCATAAATTATATTTTCTCTGTAAAAACTCTTTTTAAAAATATGAGGACTATCTAAGTTTAAATATTGGCATATATCTTTTATTACTCTTTGGTTTGCCGATGCTGTTAGGGCGATGACAGGAATATTTGGAAATATTTTTTTTAGTTTTTTAATTTCTAAATAAGCCGGTCTGAAATCATGCCCCCATTGTGAAATACAGTGTGCCTCGTCAACGGCAATAGTATTTATTGTTAATTTCTCAAGTCTTGCTAAAAACCAGCTTTGTTGAAGTCTTTCAGGGGAAAGATATAAAAATTTGTAATCGCCGTACATACAGTTGTCAAGTGTAGCGTCGATTATTTCTGCAGAAGTACCACCGATAATAGCAGCAGCTTTTATTCCTTTTTTGCTAAGATTGTTTACCTGATCTTCAATTAGTGCAATTAAGGGAGATATAACGAGACATACCCCGGGTGTAAGCAAAGCAGGTATTTGAAAACAAATACTTTTTCCTCCTCCCGTAGGTAATAGTGCAAGTGTGTCTTTTGAAGCCAGAACAGAGTTGATAATTTGCTCTTGGGGATCTCGAAACGCTTCGTGCTGCCAAAATTGTTGTAGTAATGCTATTGGAGTATTCATACAAATGTGATAAATTTTGTTAGCTATTAACGAAGATAGAGAGTTTTTAATTAAAAAGGATGTAATATATCTAAAATCATATGAAAGCAAGGAATTATTTAAATTTTGTTTAAGATAAAGTTTATCCGGTTTTCAACCGTATCTTTGGGAACTTCAATTAAATTGTAACCGTATTTTTCATAAGTTTCAATCAAGTGAAGATGTATTTCGCTTGCTTGCTGAAAATTTTCATACCGCTGTTTGTCGCTGGTATAAATATTTTCCCAAGGCGGAAGTAGAAATATTTGATGGTAAAGGTGTTCTTTACAAGCAAGATCAAAACGCTCAGGATAGTAATCGCCTTTGTAATGCATGTAGGCTAAAACATCAGGGATTCCACGATCAATAAAAACCATTTCGGTATGTTCGTTAACTGCGCTTTGATGTTGTCTGATCCGACCTTCCAAAAGGAGTTCACTGAATAATAAAGGGTTTTCCAAAAAAAGCTGATCAATACCTTGTTCCTGGGCTTTTTGAGTTACTTCTCGCGAAATTTCAGGATAGCAAACATATCCGAGTTTTGTTAATTCGTTAATTAAAGTGGTCTTTCCTGATCCCGGACCGCCAATGACTAAAATGAGTTTGGTGTTCATTTCGTTTTAAAATCAAAGCTGCAAAATTACAATAAATCTCTATTAAGAAAAGGTTTTTAATAGTATCTTTACAAAGATATCAGTTTAAAAATGATTATATTTGCATGCAAAAATAATTGATGGACACAAAAACAAAAGAGTTTTACGTTCGGTTAAAAGGAGAGTTGGAAAAAGACAAAACTTGGCCGGGAGTATATTTATATAAATTTATAGTTCCGGGAAATCCGGAAAATATTGCGCGTATTGAAGAAGCTTTTGATAAAACAAATGCCGACATTCAGTTGAGAAGTTCAAGTAAAGGATCTTTTACGAGTGTGTCTGTAAAAGTAACCATGCCTAGTGCACAAGCTATAGTTGATAAATATATAGAACTTTCTACAATAGAGGGCTTAATGTCTTTGTAATACGTTTTGAATAGCTTTCTAGTTATTCAAAATTTGATTTTTTTTATATACGCTTGTAAATTTTTAGATAAATGAATTTTGATTCAAAAGAAGCTATAAACCATTTGGGGTATAATACAGCTAGTAGTGAGCTAATAATTCCAGAATACGGGCGCCACGTCCAAAATTTAATAGAACAGATCTGTTTGATAAAAGACAGAGAAGAAAGAAATAAAGCTGCCCGATATGCGGTAAGTGTAATGGGAGACATGAATCCGCATTTAAGAGATGTGCCTGATTTTCAGCATAAACTATGGGATCAGTTGTTTATGATTTCTGATTTTAAACTAGATGTAGATTGCCCTTATCCTATTGCTACGCGAGAAAGTATCAATTCTAAACCGGAGCGGTTGAATTATCCTCAAAATCATCCAAAATATAGGTTCTATGGAAACAATATTACTTATATGATAAATAAGGCCTTAACTTGGGAAGAAGGAGAGATGAAAGATGCTTTAATCATGGTTATTGCAAATCATATGAAAAAAAGTTACTTAAGCTGGAATAAGGATAGCGTAAAGGATGAAGTAATTTTTGAACATCTGTATGAATTGTCAGAAGGGAAAATTAATTTGTCTAAAAAAGAAGAAGAACTTTCAACTACTGCTAATTTAATTCAGGTTAATAAAAAACAGTCAAATAAGACCAATTATTCTAACCAAAAAAGCAATAAAAAATTTAATAAGCACAATAATCATCTGACTAAAGGCAAAAAATAATGAGTACATTCCGAATAGAAGGCGGTTATAAATTACGCGGAGAAATTCAGGCTCAAGGAGCTAAAAATGAAGCATTGCAAATTTTATGTGCTGTTTTATTAACTGATGAGAAAGTTGTAATCTCTAATATTCCAGACATTATCGATATCAATATATTGATTGAATTATTGCGAAAATTGGGGGTGAAAGTTGAAAAACTCGCAAGTAATAAAATGAGTTTTCAGGCAGATGAATTAAACCTTGATTATTTAACTTCGGAAGACTTTAAGGAAGGAGGAAAGTCTTTAAGAGGATCTATTATGTTGATAGGGCCTCTATTAGCACGTTTTGGAAAGGGATATATTCCCAAACCGGGAGGAGATAAAATAGGGAGAAGAAGATTAGATACCCATTTTGAAGGATTTGTTCAATTAGGTGCGGAGTTTCGCTATAACAAGGAAGAGCATTTTTATGGGGTAGAAGCTGAACGATTAATAGGTTCAGAGATACTGCTTGAAGAAGCTTCTGTAACAGGAACAGCAAATATTTTGATGGCTTCAGTTTTAGCAGAAGGAGAAACTTCTATTTATAATGCAGCATGTGAGCCTTATATTCAGCAACTTTGCAAGATGCTAATCCGGATGGGAGCAAAGATAGAAGGAGTAGGTTCTAATTTCTTGAAGATACAAGGTGTTCAGCAGTTGAGCGGATGCGAGCATACCTTGCTTCCAGATATGATTGAAATAGGTTCATGGATTGGATTAGCGGCAATGACTCAAAGTGAAATCACCATTAAAAATGTAGGTTGGGAGCACTTAGGTATTATTCCTAGTACATTTAAAAGACTTGGAATTACTTTGGAAAAAAGAGGAGATGATATTTATATACCCCCCCATTTAAATGGATATGAAATTCAAAATTTTATAGATGGTTCCATCTTAACAATAGCAGATTCGCCTTGGCCAGGATTAACGCCTGATTTACTTAGTGTAATTTTAGTAATGGCAACTCAGGCAAGAGGAGAAGTACTTATTCATCAAAAAATGTTTGAAAGTCGCTTATTCTTTGTGGATAAACTAATAGATATGGGGGCAAAAATAATCTTATGTGATCCTCATAGAGCAGTTGTTATAGGGCATGATTTTAAATCTCAGTTAAAAGCTACAAAAATGTCATCACCGGATATCAGAGCCGGAATATCTCTATTAATTGCTGCACTATCAGCAAAAGGAACTAGTGTTATTCAAAATATTGATCAGATAGATCGCGGATATGAAAGAATAGATGAAAGATTAAGAGGGCTTGGTGCAAGAATAGAGAGAATTGATTGATATTATAAAAACATTTGTTTAAAAGTCATTCATTGTAATTCAAAATAAGTAATAGCCATTTCATAGCTTTTCAATCCAAAACCACTAATAATTCCCTTACAAACAGGAGACAGGTAAGATTTTTTTCTATACTTTTCTCTTGTGAATGTATTGGATATATGTACTTCTATAACGGGCGTTGTTATGCTTTTGATAGCATCGGCAATTGCTATTGAGGTATGAGTATAAGCCCCGGCGTTTAAAATTATACCGTCATATGAAAAACCTTTCTCGTGTATCTCATTAATCAGCTCTCCTTCTATGTTGGATTGAAAGTAGCTGATTTGAATATTTTTAAATTTTATTTTTAAATTTTTTAGATAAGTTTCAAATGTTTGATTTCCATAAATATTAGGTTCTCTTATGCCTAATAAATTTAGATTAGGACCATTGATAATTAAAATTTTCATGATAATCGATTTTATACTTTTATAGTGTTAAGCAAAGATAATTATTTAATTAGTGTTGTTTTAAAATTACTCACCGAAAATTATCTCAAAACGAAGAGAAAGTATGGGATTTGCTTTGTTATATGTTAACTATGCTTAATATGTTATTTATATTTTAGTTTCCTAACATATAAGTGTTTGGAAATGTATGTTTTATGTTTAAAATGCTATTAAAACATTATTTTTTTATATTGAGAGAACCTGTAATTAACTTTTTTTTAATAAAGATGACGTTGGTTATAATTAATTGATAGATAATTAATTGTTTATTTAAAGCTAAGTAAGAGTTTCTTAAATGTTATTTTTTAGTCAAAAAAACTCCTGTTTATGGGAACTGTCTATACCTTTGCTCTAGTTAATTATAAAATGACTAAACATATGAAAAAATTAGTACTATCGTTAATGGCAGTAGCTGCTTTTGGTTTTACTGCTAACGCACAAGAAAAAGAAAAACCAGCTTTTGGATTCCAGGAAAATAATGTTTTCTTAGAAGGAAGTTTTCAAATTTCTGATATGAAAGTAAAACCGGAAAACGAACCAGATTATAAAGCTACTGTTTTTCAAGTATCTCCTAAAGTAGGTTACATGTTAAATGATAAGTTTGCTGTTGGAGCCTCATTGGGGTTTGGTAAAATAGGTACAGATAATGAAATATTTGGAGGTATTTTTGATGAGATTGATTCTGATTATATAAAAACAACATATGCTGGTGCATTTGCTCGTTATTATTTTTTGGAATTAGGTAAACGCTTCAAAACTTATACTGAAGTGGGTATTGGATATAGTCAAGGTATTGTCAACGCAGATTTAGGAGAGTTTAAGGCAACAGGTATTAAAGCAGGAGTGGATTTAGGTTTTAATTATTTTGTTACTGAAAACCTAGCTATTGCTTTTAATTTAGGGAACGTATTCTCTTATAGTAATTATAATCTAAAATTTGAAGGAGAAAAACAAGGAACTGTATCTACTACAAATGCAAATCTTAATGTTTTTGACAACTTTTTTGATAATGCTAAATTTGGTTTAGTATATAAATTCTAATTGTCTCATAGAGTAGAAATAAATAAAAGGAGTTCCGAAAGGAGCTCTTTTTTTGTTGCTATATTTGTAGTAAAAGCCAGAAGTGAATTTATATTGGAAGAAAAATATCAAGATGTATCGAAATTATCTCAAATTAGAGAGGGGGTTATCTATAAACTCTATAGAAAATTATATTCTGGATATTCAAAAATTTCTGAGGTTTCTTCATGATACAGGCGAAAATGATATTACTCTTGAGCAGATAACAGATGATTTGGTCAATCAGTTTTTGTATGATTTGTCGGATATTGTCGCGCCGACTACTCAAGCACGAATCATCTCGGGATTAAAAAGTTTTTTCAACTATTTTATATTAGAAGGATACATAGTGAAATCTCCGGTTGATTTAGTAGAAGTGCCGAAATTGGGACGTAAGCTTCCTGATATATTGAGCTTGGAAGAAATAGATAAATTAATTTCGGCTATTGATCAGTCAACAAATGAAGGTTATAGGAATAAGGTTATGCTCGAAATGCTGTATAGTTGCGGTTTGCGGGTAAGCGAGTTAGTTGGATTAAAACTTTCTGATTTATTTTTTGAAGAGGGATTCATAAGAGTAATCGGAAAAGGAAGTAAACATCGATTTGTTCCTGTTGATATAAAAACAATAGAGTATATTGACCTTTATGTAAGTACAATTCGAAGTAATATACAGGTAAAAAAAGAAGATAGTGATATTGTATTTTTAAACAGAAGAGGAGGGCAGTTAACGCGAGCAATGATATTTACTATTATCAAAAGACTGGCAATAGAAATTGGTTTGCAAAAAAATATCAGTCCGCATACTTTCAGGCATTCTTTTGCTACACATTTGTTAGAAAACGGGGCGGATATCCGGGCAATTCAATTGATGTTAGGGCATGAATCAATAACTACTACTGAGATATATACTCATATAAGCAGAGAGCGTTTGCGAACAGTTATTGAAGATTTTCACCCGCGGAGTATTAAAAAAAATAAAAGCCATTGATGATGATTCAATGGCTTTTATTATAAGTTAAGAGGTATATCTTTATTTAGCAATATTGATTGCTCTCGTTTCGCGAATTACAGTAATTTTTACCTGTCCCGGATAAGTCATTTCAGTTTGGATTTTTTGAGAAATGTCAAAAGATAGGTTTGCAGCCATATCATCGGATACTTTTTCACTTTCTACAATTACGCGTAATTCTCTACCGGCTTGAATGGCATAAGAGTTTTTAACTCCGTTAAATCCGTTAGCAATACCTTCCAGGTCTTTTAATCGTTGAATATAAGAATCTAAAACTTGGCGTCTTGCACCAGGTCTTGCCCCTGAAATAGCATCGCATACTTGAACAATCGGAGAAATTAAAGAAGTCATTTCAATTTCGTCGTGATGCGCTCCGATCGCATTGCATACCTCGGGTTTTTCTCCGTATTTTTCTGCCCATTGCATACCTAAAATAGCGTGTGGTAGTTCGCTTTCTGTTTCAGGTACTTTTCCTATATCGTGTAATAAGCCGGCGCGCTTGGCAAGTTTTACGTTTAGTCCTAATTCAGCAGCCATTAAACCACAAAGTTTGGCAACTTCGCGAGAGTGTTGCAATAAATTTTGTCCGTATGACGAACGATATTTCATTCGACCCACTACTTTTATTAATTCAGGATGTAATCCGTGGATTCCTAAATCAATAACTGTTCTTTTTCCGATTTCGATGATTTCTTCGTCTATTTGCTTGGTTGTTTTAGCAACAACTTCTTCTATACGTGCCGGATGAATACGACCATCGGTTACTAGGCGGTGTAATGATAAACGGGCAATTTCTCTTCTTACAGGATCAAAACAAGAAAGAATAATAGCTTCTGGTGTATCGTCAACAATGATTTCCACACCTGTTGCTGCTTCAATTGCTCTGATGTTTCGTCCTTCTCGTCCGATAATTCTACCTTTTACATCATCTGATTCTATATTAAAAACAGAAACACAGTTTTCTACAGCTTCTTCTGTACCTACTCGCTGTATAGTGTTTATAATGATTTTTTTAGCTTCTTGTTGTGCAGTTAGTTTTGCTTCCTCAATAGTGTCTTGAATGTAAGACATTGCATCAGCTTTAGCTTCGTTTTTAAGACTTTCAATAATTTGTTCTTTAGCTTCTTCAGCGGTTAAACCGGAAATAATTTCAAGCTGTTCCACCTGAGAGCGATGAAGCTTTTCTACTTCTTCCTGCTTTTTTTCAACCAACTCAAGTTTATGTTCGTACTCGCTGACTATTTTTTCACTTTCTTCTGCAGCTTTTTTTGCTTTTGCCAACTCGTTTGAAATCTGAGACTCTTTGTCTCTCGTTCTCTTTTCGGCTTCTGCCATTTTTTTATCGCGAGACAATATTACTTGTTCGTGTTCTGCTTTTAGCTCGATAAATTTTTCCTTTGCTTGTAGTATTTTTTCTTTTTTAATTGCCTCACTCTCAGCTTTAGCATCGCGTAAAATAGTTTTTGCTTCGTTGTTGGCATTTTGTAATATGGAAGATGCGTGGTTCTTTTCAAGGTATTTGGCAATTGCAAAGCCTATTCCCGAACCAACGATAAATCCTCCGATAATTAGTAATATTTCCATAGATGTTGTAAAAATTATATATAAAAAAAGCTCACATTAGGAGAGTTGCATAAACTCGAAAAAAGACAAGTTTTGAGCTAGCTTGCCGTTCAAGGATCTGCCGAAGGCAGCGTGCTTTAGTTGCAAAGATTCACCCATTTTAATTTGTTAGTGTTGAGTTTATCAAACAGGTACTAATGTGAGCAGTATTTTAGTTTTATTTTAAAGAACGTGTTTTTTATTTAGAAAGAATACGATCCAAAGCTTCATCCAATTTTATTAATCTTTCAATTGCTTTGTTGTAATTTTCAGATGTATCTATTGTCCGTTGCTCATTTTGCGAGGCAAACTGCAAAGCACACATAGCTAGAACATCTTGTTTATCTCTCACGGCATAGTTTTCTTCGAACTGATGAATCATAGTATCAATTTTTTTTGAAGCGCTTCTCAAAGCCTCTTCTTGCGAATATGCCACAGTAAGAGGGTAAACTCTGTCTGCGATTGATATTTTTATTTTTAATGGTTCATCATTCATATCTCTCTACTTGGTGAGATGAGCAATACATTGGTCTATTTCTTTTATCAATGTATTTATTTTCAGTTTCGTATCTCTTCTATTATCTTCACTGCCCAATAGGGAATTTGCTAATTGCAAGGATTCATATTTTTTATAAACTTCATCCAACTGTGCTTCATTTTGTTGAATTTCTTGCTTAGCAACAGCTAAACTGTTTTTGAGTTGTTTATTTTCAGCTTCTAAAACATTTTGCTTTTGTATAAGTTTTGCAAACTTTACTTCTAAAGAATTAATAATGTCAGTCAGTTCACTCATTACACTCAAATATCCACTATCCTAATAGCACAAAATTACAATTACTATTTAAAAGTAAAAAAGTTTTTTGTATAAAAAAAGGAATATTGCGACTTTTTTACAAATGAAATTTCTTATGTGTTTCATTTTTAATGATTATACTCAAAATAACTGTAGTTAATTCTTTATTTTAGCGAAAAAGTTATTTTTGTAAAATGAAAAAGAATTTGCTGATATTTTCCCTTTTGGGAGCCATGAGTCTGTATGCACAAGGCCATAAAAAAACAGAATTTTCAAGTCCTTTAAATATTTCAATAAATGCTTCAGGTAATTTTGGGGAGTTAAGAGGAACTCATTTTCATACGGGATTAGACATAAAAACTCAGCAACGTATTGGTTTGCCGGTTTATGCTCCTGAAGACGGGTACGTTTCAAGAATTAAAGTATCAACATGGGGATATGGAAAAGCGCTGTATATAGATCATCCGAACGGACAAACCACAGTATACGGACATTTGAACGGATACGAAGGAGCAATTGCTGAACTGGTTAAAAAAAGACATTATGCGGAAAAAAGTTTTGAAATAGAAATTTTCCCCAGAAAAGGAGAATTGTCCGTAAAAAAAGGAGAAATAATTGCTTATAGCGGTAATACGGGAGGCTCAGGAGGACCGCATTTACACTATGAATTTAGAGATACAAAAACACAAAACATAATTAATCCGCTTAGAGAGGGAATGGATAAATTGCTGGTGGATACACAAGCTCCTTCTGTCAATTCGTTATTTGTTTATCCGATAAGTGATGATGCTGTAGCCAACAAAGGACAAATTCCTCAGCAATTGACATATAAAACACAAGCAGATGGAGTTTTACTTGCAGAGCAGGTCAGGGCAAAGGGAGAAATTGGTTTTGGAATAGATATTTTTGATACAGCAGATTTTAATGCCAATAAAAACGGCGTATATAAATTGGAAACATTTGTAAATGGCAAAAGGCTGTTTGCTTATAGTTTTGATACATTATCTTTTAATGAAACCGGCTTTGTTAATGCCTTAATAGATTATGAACGTTTTGTCACGACTAAAAAAAGAATACAAAAGCTGTTTGTCGAAAAGGAGTATGCGCTTTCTGTTTTATCGGTAGATAAAGCAACGAACGGATTATTAACTGTTAAGCCCGGAGAAAATTATATTTATAAAATAATACTGGAAGATTATCATGGCAATAAAAAAGAAATTCAAATTCCCGTGGTCTATGACAATCAGGAGATAGCGTATGAGAAAAAAGAAAAACAGGGAGAGTATAAAATTAATTCAGACAGAGAGTACTTGTTTGAGAAAGAACAAGTTTCAATAACTATTCCGGCAAAGACATTCTACAATGATTTTAATATGGATATTCAGGTTAAAAACAATGTTTTAAAACTGCATGAAAACACAGTTCCTGCCAGTAAAAATATGACAATAACTTTTGATACATCTCAGATGGAAATTGCCAATCGCGAAAAAGCTTTTATAGGAAAAATAGACGGTAATCGCCGTGATTTTTATAAGACTATAAAAAAAGGCAATTTATATACAATATATACCAAAAATCTGGGGAATTATCAAATTATGATCGATGATAGAGCCCCTGAAGTTTATAATCCAAGCTTTAAAGAAGGCGACTGGCTGAGCAATGCTAATACGATTTCGTTTTTGGTTAAAGATGATTTATCGGGAATCAATACGATTGAAGGAAACGTTAACGGAAAATGGATTTTATTGGATTACGATTATAAAACAAATAAAATAGTTCATAAGTTCAGTGATGGAGTAGTGGAATCGGGAAGGAGTGATGTAGTTATTAAAGTTACGGACAGAATGGGAAATCAAACAAGTTATGAGACGCATTTTTTTAGAAAATAAAAAGTAGAGATAAAAATTGAAAAAGCTTTTTTATTTCATCGTTTTTTGGACAGTTGCTGTATCTTCAGCTTGGACACAGTCTGTACAAGTAAAAGGAGTTATTTTGAATAATTCAAAAGAACCTGTTGCTGAGGTTAAAATTTCTGATGGCAAAACAACTGTTTTTTCCAATCAAAATGGCTTTTATTTTATAGATATTCCGACAGAAACTGAAATTACTTATCAAAAAAATGGATTTAAAACATCTCAACTTTTTGTAAATGGCAAAAATAATGAGTTAATAGAGATAAACGTTTTACTGTTGCCGGAACAAGAAGAGTTGGAAGAAATTATTATTGATAAAGAATACCAAAACTTAACCGGGACAGTTGTAATTCCGCCAAGTGTTCTGCGAAAAATCCCCGGAGCCAATCCAGGGATCGAAAATATTTTAAAAACGCTGCCCGGTGTTTATTCCAATAATGAGCTGAGTACGCAATATGCTGTAAGGGGAGGTAATTATGATGAAAACGCAATTTATGTTAATGAAGTTGAAGTATATCGTCCGTTTTTAATTCGGTCGGGCAAACAAGAAGGATTGAGTTTTGTAAATTCTGATATGATTGAGAATATAGAGTTTTCTGCAGGAGGATTTCAGGCAAAATATGGAGATAAACTCGCCTCTGTTTTAGATATTACTTATCGCATTCCAACTCGATTTAAAACGATGGTAGAGGCGAGTTTTTTGGGTACTTCAGCAACGATAGATTTAGTGTCTGCCAATCAGAAGTGGAGTTCTGTGACAGGTGTTCGCTATCGAAATAATCATTTATTGGTAAATAAAGACGAGGAAGACGGGAGCTATCGTCCGAGTTTTACCGATGTGCAAACGTCAGTCAATTTTATTCCTTCTAAAAAATGGCAGTTTAATTTTTTGGGAAATATTTCAGCCAATCAATACAAATACAAACCTGTTTCCAGACAAACCCGATTCGGAACGATAGACGAAGTATCTGTTCTCAATATTTATTATCAGGGAAGAGAAGAAGATAAATACACTTCTGTTTTTGGTGTATTAAAAGCTGCATATAAAGTAAATGAGCACAATAGCTTAAAATGGATAACATCGTTATATCATAGTCAGGAACAGGAGTATTACGATATTTTAGCGGCTTACCGGTTAACAGCCTCTTCGGGTAATTCGGATAATAATCAGGAAGACTGGTATTATTCAGAAGGAAATGTGAAATATACAGAAGGAATAGGTTCGCAGCTCAACCATGCCCGCAATGATTACGACGCTTTGATTTTTAATGCTGAGATGAAAGGAATACATAAATTAGAAGAACATTTGCTAGAGTGGGGAATAAAGTATTCTGCTGAAAATATCAGAGATAGAATGGTGGAATGGGAAGTGGTAGATTCGTTGGGATTTCACATACCAAATCCTAACTTAAATATTGTTAATACCGAACCGTATGCACCTAACGAAGGCCCACTGGCTCCTTTTTTTAATGTAAGAGTCCGACATACGGTTAATATTAATAGATTAGGTGCTTTTGTGCAGTGGAGTAAACAATTCAATACAGATAATGCAGATATTTATCTCAATGCAGGGATAAGAGCACAATGGTGGAATATTAGCGAAAATAAAAACCAAACCGGAATTGCTTTCAGCCCCAGAACGCAGATAGCTGTAAAACCGTACTGGACAACCGATATGGTATTTCGACTTTCAACAGGTTTGTATCAACAACCTCCGTCATACAGAGAATACAGAGCTATGAACGGCAGTCTTAATCTGGATTTAAAAGCGCAAAAATCTTTAGATTTTGTATTGGGACACGATTATAGCTTTAAGTTGTGGGAACGTCCGTTTAAATTGCAAACCGAAGTTTATTACAAATACTTAACGGATGTAAACACTTATACGCTTGACAATGTACGCATCCGCTATCAGGCAGACAACAATGCTAAAGCCTATGTGTATGGAGCGGATATGAGATTGTATGGAGAATTTGTGCCGGGGACGGAATCGTGGTTGAGTTTTGGCTATTTAAAAACAGAGGAAAATTACAACAACAGAGGCTATATCGCCAGACCGACTGATCAAAGATTAAAATTCGGGATGCTGTTTCAGGATTATATGCCGCAGATTCCAAACCTTAAACTTTATTTAAATCTGGTGTATAACACAGGGCTGATAGGAGGATCACCTTCTTATTCAGATCCGTATGATTATCAGATAAGGTTAAAGGATTACAGACGGGCGGATATCGGATTTTCGTATGTGTTTAAAGATAGCATAATAGGGCAAAATAAAAGCTGGCTGAGAAGAATTGAAGAACTGCAGTTTGGTTTTGAAATATTCAATTTGTTTGACAATCAAAATGCTATCACAAATACATGGGTCAGGGATACCTATTCTAAAAGGCAGTATGCAGTACCTAATTATATGACCGGAAGAACATTTAACCTGAAAGTTAATTTGACTTTATAAATTGAACAATCCAAAAACTAAATCCGTATATTTGAAGTATAAAATTTTGAGGTGATGAAAATAAAAAAAGGTTTTTGTTTGTTGGGAATGATTTTAATGGCAATGGCTTGTAAGCAAGAAGAAAAGCCCAAAGTTATTTACAAAGAAGAAAAAAACAATAATGCAGTTCAGGTAGAAACTCCTAAAGAAAAGGAGCGGACAGATGATATCAGAATTGCCGATTTACCAGTAGTGATGGGACGTTCGGAATATTTAATTCATCCGATAGGAGAAGTACGGGTTTATAGTAGCTCCTCAAAATACGGAACAAGCAAAGTAAATCAATTTTCATATACCGTATCTAATTATGCTCCGTTTGAAATGACGGGATATTTAGAAAACTTAATGTTTCAGCACAAAGATTCTATAACTATAACTCCTCTTACTGATCAAAAGGTACAAATTCAGTCGGTGGTCTATTTGAATACAATTGCCGAAAAAACAAAAAAACACATCCTTATTTATACTCTATTTGACAGTGATACTAATAGAGACGGTAAGACAGATTCCAATGATATCAAAACACTTTATATCAGTAAATCCAGTGGAAAGAACTTTAAAAAGTTAAGCGAAAATTTACAAGAATTGTTGGATTGGACAGTTATTGATGTGCAAAATCGCCTTTATTTCAGAACAGTTGAAGACATCAACAAAAATGGCGCATTTGATAAAGATGACAACATTAATTATTTTTATGTTGACTTGCTGGATGCCAACTGGGAAGTGAAGAACTATGATCCATTAATGGTAAAGAGTATGAACGAAACAGCTACAGGCGAAGAAAGCGATGAGTAGATTCAAATTTTAAATAGTTAACTGAATAATTTTATATTTTACTTTTTTGAAACAATAAAATCGTCTTTTGGGTTTTTACCTAAAAAAAAGGAAAATACTTCACCATATCCGATTGGTATTTTAAATGTATTTTGCAAAGGAATCTGTAACAAATAGGTCCAAAAACACCGTATAATGCCCGCATGCGTAATGATAAGAACTTTAGAATAATTTTTGTTTCTGAGATCTTCCAAAAATGAAGCAGCACGGCTGTAAACTTGAGTTAAGTTTTCTCCGTTAGGAGCACAGATATTTTCTATATTGCTCATCCATATTTTTAGTTGTTCAGCATTTATATTGTTCCAAAATTCCATTTCCCAATCCCCAAAGTTCATTTCCATCAATCGTTTATCGGTTGCAGATGAGGGGTTAAATTCTTTAGCCAAGAGTGTACACCGTTGGAGCGGACTGGTAATAATACAGTTTATATCTGCGGGAATCTGTTGTTTTACAACTGCCAGATCTTCCCGATAAGTATCCAACAAGGAAAGGTCTGTTTGTCCATAACAAATTCCTTTAGGAGCATCTACAGGTGTGTGTCGAATTACATAAACTTCCATAAAATAATTACAATGAGGTAAAATAATACTTCGCAAACTTGCTGTACTGTTCCCAAACAATCGCCGGTATAGCCGCCGATGTGTTTTTTAAAATACCAACTTAAATATAGTTTTCCTATGTGACTCAAAGGAATGATTAATAAAAATAACCAGTTTTTAAATAGAAAATAAGGAATCAATGTTGTCAATAATGTAAAAAAGAATGCTCCATAAGACAGCTTTTTATTAGCTAATGGTTTAGACTTGCTTTTATCGATGTCTGTAACATATAAATCAGTAAAAATCATTGTTCCAGCCTGAAACCTGCTAGTAATATGTCCGTTTAAAATAACGGCATAAATTAAAGTTCCGGAACTATATGCAATTTGATTTAAAGCGAGGAACTTTAAAAGTAAAATCAGTATAATGCCAATAACACCATATGCGCCAATTCTGCTATCTTTCATAATGGTCATAATTTGTTCCTTACCGTAGCCTCCTCCAAACGAATCACAAACATCTGTGAAACCATCTTCATGAAAAGCGCCTGTCAGTAACACTGTACTAATCATAGAAATTACCAGACTGATTTCTGTTGAAAAAAACAATTGGGAAACAAAGTAAACGAAACATCCTATACCGCCTACAATCGCTCCTACTAAAGGAAAATACTTTTGAGATTGATTCATTATTTCTTCACTGTACTTCAATTTAACAGGAATAGGAATGCGCGTAAAAAACATGATTGCCGTACAAAAATAGGTAAGTTCTCTATATATCATTTGTTGGAAATCTTTGCGGATTCAAAACTAGCCATTTTGTTTAAAAATTCTACAGCGCTTTTTATTATGGGATATGCAATAGCGCATCCCGTTCCTTCGCCCAGTCGAAGATTAAGCTTTAAGATTGCTTTTTCATTTAGCTTTTTAAGAAGTAATTGATGCCCTTTTTCATCAGATTGATGACAAAATAAAGCATTGTCCAAAATTTTAGGATCTATTTTATAAGCTGCTAAAAAAGCGCTTGAGGCAATAAAACCGTCTATCATAATTACCATATTTTTGCGGTAGGCTTCCAACATTGAACTGTACATTTGGGCAATTTCAAAACCACCGAAAAATAGAAGAGCTTCTTCCACAGAATTCGGGCAGCCGCGATTTTCCATTACTCGTTTTAAAATTACTTTTTTATTGTAAAGCTGAATATCGTCTATACCTGTTCCTCGTCCTACACATTCTTCTATAGGTATATCTAAAAGTGAACTCATTAGAAGCGAGGCAGAGGAGGTGTTTCCGATGCCCATCTCACCAAAACCAACAATATTGCATTTGCTTTTGGTAAGTTTGTCAACTATATCTTCTCCTTTCTGAAAACAAAAAGAAAGTTGTTCAGCAGTCATAGCATTGGCATTTAGCATATTTTGGGTCCCGTATCCTGCTTTAGCGTGGATGAGATTAGAATTTTTCTCAAAATCGGCATTTACACCAGCATCTACAATTTTTAAATTTATATTATTTTGTTGGCAAAAAACATTAATAGCAGCACCACCTTGTAAAAAATTTAAAACCATTTGCTGAGTTACTTCTGTAGGATAGGCACTTATTCCCTCTTGTGCTAATCCATGGTCTGCCGCAAAAATAATAAGTGAAGGGGAGATTAGTTCGGGAGATAAGGTTTTTTGAATTTTACCTATTTTAAAAGCTATTTCTTCAAGCTGTCCTAAAGCTTTTAAAGGTTTGGTTTTTAAATCTATTTTATTTTGTAGCTGCTGGTCAAAGTTCATTTTTTGTTTGTATTTTTAATATTCATTGTCGACAAAGATAGGCTGTTTTTATTTTGTAGCTTTTGAAAACTATAGAATATACAGGTTAAGACAGATAATAAAAATATAAAAAAATGAATTTTAGAATTGAAAATAATGGTGTTATTTCAAAAGAATTTATAAAATTGGGGATTGCTGATTTTGAGAGTGCATGTCAGTATATTAGCCTACTGCCTTACCGAAGAAATACGGATAAAAATGATATTTTGTGTATATTAAAAGATAAGGGAGGAACGTGTAGTACCAAACATGCTGTTTTGCGAAAACTAGCTTTAGAAAATAAGCTTGACGGTATAAAATTAATACTGGGTATTTTTAAGATGGATGGTACATATGACAAGCGAATTTCAAAAACGCTTACTAAAGCCGGATTAGCTTTTATACCTGAAGCTCATATTTATTTAAAAATAAACAACATTTATATTGATGTTACAACGCCTGAAAGCAACTATGAAACAGAGATAAAGCCAAGATTATTGAAAGAACAACAAATAGAATATAATCAGATTACGGATTATAAGGTGCATATTCACAGAGGATTTCTGAAAAAATGGGTAAAGACACAACCAGGATTGAACTACACGGTGGATGAAATTTGGAAAATAAGGGAGCAGTGTATTTTAGATTTGCAGCAGTAACTTTTTATGTAGTATTTTTTTGTAATTTTGCTTTAAGGGTATTAATATATTAAATACTGGTACCTGTTATAACAATTAAATAGAATATTATGTTATACCCTTTTATTTCAGTAGGATTGGTAGTTGTATTTGTCCTCTATACTTTATATGTGTTGCTTGTTAAAAAGGACATGAAGAAATTTAAAACTATATTCTACCCGGGATTGTTTTTTATTGCTGTTTGGGGAGCTATTTATTGTTTTTTATTGAGATAGGAACGCAACGGTAAATAATCATAAAAATCCGTTTCTTTAATGGTTGGGTATTTCAAATGTTTAATAAGGTATGTTTAAGATTTTAAAAATTTCTCAGTCGGTCATTTCTTGTATAACTGATCTATCCACTTCTGATATTGTAGTTTGGTAAATTTACCATTATTGAATATTTTGGATGGAATAATTCAAATTTGTGAAGCAGAAGATATTCAAATACTAAAAGGAGTTGTTTCAAAAGATCATATTCATCTACATATAGAGTATCGTCCTTCACAAAATCTAAGTAATATAGTTAAGTTACTAAAAGTTCGTACATCACGAAAGTTACAAATTGAATTTCCTGTTTTGAAACAACGATATTTGGGACGTCACTTTTGGGTGATAGGTTTTGGTTGTTGGAGTACAGGAAATATTACAGATGAAATGCTAAATGAATATTTAGAGCATCACCGCAAACCAAATGATAATGAAGGAAACTTTATACTTGAGTAAGTTGCTCCACCGAGGCAGACTTTAGTCTGCTTTAACAAACTATGGACTTTCAGTCCATAGTGGTTTATTTTTAAAAATTGAAAAATTAAATATCTAAATTTCCAACAGAATAATTTCCGAAGTGATGTGACAAATCGACTGTTTTGTAGGTGAGATTTGAATATTTATTAGAAAATAAAATAATACATACGCTATCTTGTGCTAATCGGATATAAGAAGAAGTGTTTCCTCGCCACCAGCCATTGTGAAAGGTATAGTTTTCTCCATTAGCCATTTTTATAAGACGCATTCCTAAACCATAATTTTTTTTCCCTTTTGTTTCAAAACTATATCCTTGATACATTTGTTTCTTCAAATTAGCACTCAAAAATTCATCAGAGTACAGAGCAGTATCTAATTTTAAAAAATCTCTCGGAGTAGTGTAAATATTTTTATCCCCATAAGTACCATCCATATAATCCCAATGCATTTCTCTGTTGTTAGATTTGTAAGATTGAGTAACTAAATCTTTTTTAGAAATATCATCGAAAACAAAACTATGAGACATTTGTAAAGGGGCAAAAACTAAATCTTTTATTGCATTTTTAAATTTTTTTCCAGTAATTTCTTCTACTATACTTGCTAAAACAACATAATTAGTATTGCTGTAATTGAACCTTGTGTTTGGTTTAAAATCTAAATCAACTTTCTGTTGTTTAATTATATCTAAAACATCTTTATTAGTTACTGTTTGTTTATAATCCCAAATGTCATTATAATAACCATAATACTTTAGTCCGCTGCGATGATTAAGCAAAGTTCTGACTGTAATATCATCATACGGAAATCCGCTAAGGATGTCAGAAACTTTTTGATCAAGATGCAACTTATTCATATCAACTAGTCTCAGTACAGATACTGCAGTAATCACTTTCCCTACTGACGCAACATGCATAGGAGTATCTTCACTGATAGGTTCATTTTTCTTTTTATTGGCAAACCCTGTATAATCTTCATATAAAACCTGTCCGTTTTTAGCAACCAAAAAACTTCCGGTATAATTATTTTTATGTATATTTTTAGAGTAAAAATCTTCTATAAAGTGACTTTTCTCTACTATATATTCTGGTTTAAGCTCTTTGAATTTTACTTTATATGGTTCATCTACTAATACGTTGTGCTCTTGTATAATAGGCATATTCATTGCTAAATCTAAATCTAATTCTGAATTTTCCTTTTTACATGAATCCAGTAAAATAAGGCTTAATAACGAGATTACTATCTTGCTACTCATGACTGATAATTACTATAATCTTAATTGTTTTTTAAAGACTGCACTAATATAAATAAATCTTTAATTATTTACTGTTTAATTTTAAGATTATGTTTTTTAAAAGTGTAATAATCAATTTTATTGATTTATTTTGCTTCTAGGTATTTGTAAATCTTTTTTCTAATCTTATGCTTCTAATCTGTTTATTATAAATGTTTTATGTTTGTGGAAAGAATTAGTAAAATATAGTAGAATTTTTAATTATATGAATAGTTCCAAAATATAGATTATTTTTACACTAAATTCGAGAAAGTATGAGTAAAATACAGTGGAAAACTGCGATAGAGTTTGAAGATATTACCTATAAAAAGTATAATGGAGTAGCTCGGATCGCTTTTAACAGACCTGATGTGAGGAATGCATTCAGACCTAAAACTACCAGTGAATTATATCGAGCTTTTTATGATGCTCAAGAGGATATTTCTATCGGTGTAGTTTTGTTATCTGCTGAAGGACCTTCTTCTAAAGATGGAGTTTATTCGTTTTGTAGTGGAGGAGATCAGAAAGCACGAGGGAACCAAGGATATGTTGGAGATGATGGAATGCATCGACTCAATATTCTGGAGGTACAGCGTTTAATAAGATTTATGCCTAAAGTTGTTATTGCTGTAGTACCAGGTTGGGCAGTAGGAGGAGGACATAGTCTTCACGTAGTTTGTGATTTAACCTTGGCAAGTAAAGAACATGCTATTTTTAAACAGACTGATGCTGACGTAACAAGCTTTGATGGTGGATATGGATCTGCTTACCTGGCAAAAATGGTCGGGCAGAAGAAAGCAAGAGAGATTTTCTTTTTGGGAAGAAATTATTCTGCACAAGATGCTTTTGAAATGGGAATGGTTAATGCAGTAATCCCTCACGTTGAGCTGGAAGATACAGCTTATGAGTGGGCACAGGAAATATTAGCAAAATCGCCTACATCTATTAAAATGTTGAAATTTGCAATGAATTTGACAGATGACGGAATGGTAGGACAGCAAGTTTTTGCAGGAGAAGCAACTCGATTGGCATATATGACTGAAGAAGCCAAAGAAGGAAGAGATGCTTTTTTGGAAAAACGAAAGCCGGATTTTCCTAAAAAATGGATTCCGTAGTTTATAAATTGGCTAAAAACAGATTTAGAAATATATAATATAGAAAAGAGCAATTATTAATTTAATTGCTCTTTTTAAAACAAAGGTTTACTCTCATTTAATCTACAATATTCTATTTTACTCAAAAACATAGTCGCCATTCTACCAGCTCTCCACTGAGCCTCATCAGCTTTAACTCCTTCAAAAAATTCATTAACGGTTGAATTAAAAAGTACCTTCCAACGTTCAAAATGTTTACTGCTAATAGGTAAATAAGCATGTGGGGGAAAAGGTTTTCCATGATAAGTATATTCTTCTAACAAAATTGTTTGCCAAAACGAATACATTTTTTCAAGATGTTCATCCCATCTTCCCTCAAGCTTTTCATTAAAGATAGCTCCTATCATTTTATCTTGCTGAACTCGACCGTAAAAAGTATTTACCAGCAATTTAATATCATCAATATTTTCTATATCTTTTTTCACTTCTTATTTTTATTTATAATTATATACATTCTATTTTTCTTATCTTAGCTTTATGATTACGATTTCAATTTTAGGCTCAGGAAAAGTAGCGTATCATCTAGTTTTAAACATATTAGAACAAGATAACCTACATTTACAACAAATATACGCAAGAAATATTCATGAAATAGATAATTTGGTCAATGCTGATAGAATTGTAACAAACATTAACGATTTAAAGCCCGCTGATGTCTTTTTTATTGCTGTCAGTGATGATGCTATTGGCAAGGTATCTAAATCTATTTGTTTAAAAAACCAATTGATTGTACATGTTTCAGGAACTATTTCTATAGAGGCAATTCAAAATAGCCCTAGAAAAGGAGTATTTTATATGTTGCAAACTTTTTCAAAAGACAGAAAAGTAGATTTTTCACAGATTCCATTTTGTATTGAAGCAACTACTACGGAAGATTTTAGTCTATTAGAACAAATAGCTCTTTGCTTTTCGGAAAAAGTATATAAGATAAATTCCGAACAAAGAAAAGCGATTCATCTCGCAGCTGTTTTTGTCAATAACTTTACAAACCATATGTATATTTTAGGAGAGGAAATTTGTAAAGAAAATAAAGTTCCTTTTGATATTCTAAAACCACTAATTGCAGAAACAGCAAATAAAATTAACTCTTTATCTCCAAAAAATGCACAAACTGGTCCTGCTATCAGAAACGATCAAACTACGATTGATAAGCATCTTGATTTGTTAAAAAATAAAAATTACAAAGATATATACCGAATAATTACTAAATCTATACAAAATATTAATTAAATGTCAAAGCATTTTAAAGAAATCATGAACGATATCACTACATTTATATTTGATGTAGATGGTGTTTTAACTGATGGAAGTGTCCACGTATCAAAAGAGGGATACTTATTGAGAACGATGAATATCCGTGATGGATATGCAATTAAAGCAGCTGTTGAACAAGGTTATAACGTATGTGTAATTTCAGGAGGAAGCAATGAAGGAGTTCGAATTAGACTAAGTAATTTAGGCGTAAAAGAAATTTACTTAGGAGTTTCCGATAAAGTGGAAGTCCTTAACGATTTTATTAATAATTATAAGATTTTTCCCGAACACGTGCTTTATATGGGAGATGATATCCCAGACTATCACGTTATGCAAAAAGTAGCACTACCAACTTGTCCTCAAGATGCTGCATCTGAAATTAAACGCATATCAAAATACATTTCCCATGTGAATGGAGGTAAAGGAGCTGCACGAGATGTAATTGAACAAGTTATGAAAACACAAAATAAATGGTTTCAACATTTTGAAGCAAAATATGATTAAGTCTCTTTCTATACATGTTAAAAAATATTACAGGAAATTATAAAATTGTATTAGGTTCAAATTCTCCTCGAAGAAAACAATTTTTAGAAGAACTAGGAATAGAGTTCACTATTAGAGCTTCCAATATCCAGGAAAATTATCCTCAAATCTATCAAAAAGAAGAAATTTCTGATTATATAGCTCTTTCTAAAGCCAATTCTATTCCGATAGTTGAAAACGAAATATTAATTACTTGCGATACCATTGTGTGGAATAAGAATGTAGCTTTAGGGAAGCCGAAAGATCGACAAGAAGCCTACAAAATGCTTAAAGCGATGTGTGGAAAAGAGCACGAAGTAATTAGCTCTGTATGTATCAAATCACTTAATAAGCAAACTATTTTTAATTGTATTACAAAAGTTACTTTTTTAAATATATCAGATGATGCTCTATATTATTACATTGATAATTATAAACCTTATGATAAAGCAGGGGCATATGGCATTCAGGAATGGATAGGCTTAATAGGTATTCAAAAGATTGAAGGATCATACACAAATATCGTTGGATTGCCAACTGCCGAATTATTATCGGAATTAATTAAATTCATAAATAATTAATTATGCTGAAAGAATATTATACCCAGATAATATCAACTGTTATAGTTGTCGTAATTTATTTAATAACTAAGAAAATAACTGTAAAAATCATTCAATCTTTTGCCTATAAGGCATCCTTAAATGACAGCAGAAAAACTATCATCACTCGTTATTTTAATATTTTACAATTAGTATTGCTTTTTACTATTATTTTTACAATATGGGGAGTAAAAGCAGATAATTTTTTCGTGACACTTACTTCAGTGTTTACTGTAATCGGGGTAGCAATGTTTGCACAGTGGTCTTTGTTAAGTAATATAACAGCAGGTATTTTATTGTTTTTTTCTTTTCCATTCAGAATAGGCGATGTTATTAGGATTCAAGATAAAGATTTTCCAACAGAAGCTAAAATATTAGACATAAAGGCATTCCATGTCTTGTTAGAAACAAAAGAAGGGGAAAAAATATCATATCCAAACAATTTATTATTACAAAAAGGCATAGTCATTTTAAAAAAAGATATATTTGATGAGGATAATAATTCGATTATATAAATAACTAAATAAAGAGGAAAAGAAGTCACCTTAGTTTAAAAATTAGTGGTAAGAAATATTTGTATTTATTTGATAATTGTGAGTTGTTAAATGTTTGAATATATCGTTTTCTTATCTAAGGAATTAAAGTCATAATTATTATGATCTTTTAAAAATTTTACTTATAATTGGAGTTGGGTAGATATACTGGCTATTGATATAAATCAACTAAGTCTATAATAAATTTAATGTGAAAAATAATAAATGATTAATTACAATAAGTCAACCAACCAAATAGAGATAAACGATAATTATAAAAGTAGATTGATATCCTCGAGATTAATGTCTGTTTTGATTCTGGTAATGTCTATTATCCGACTTTATATGGCAGATTGGTCAAATCTACACGAAATGGATTATCTCTTCTGTGTTATTACTGCTGTTTTTTTATATTTAAATTACAAAAACTTTCTAGTAAAAACAGCCACTGATAAAATAGAAAAATCTAATATAGAATATATTAAGATCCCCAAAACTCTTGCAACAAAGACTATAATAAAGTTAAATAACGGTAAAAATAGAGAAGTATTTGGGTATAAAGGCATAAAAGAAAGGGAAAAATTACAAAAAATAGCTAGTGAGGCTGCAATTAAAGTAATTTAAGAAGAAGTAAATTAAATTTACATATTTTGGAGTGAATAAAATATTGTAGTTTCATAAAAATATCATCACTTTGCTAAAATTGAATGTTTAAGTTATTGATCAAATATTTAAAATGCATGACTTTCAGAAATTAAGGACAGTAATTGTTACTAGGTATATCACGCCGTTAAGGGAAGGGGGATCATTGCCTGCTTTGACAGAAGCCGATGATGGATTTAAATATGTCTTAAAATTTAGAGGAGCTGGACATGGAGTAAAAGCATTGATTGCAGAATTATTAGGAGGGGTAATAGCTTGTAAATTGGGATTCAAAGTTCCTGAAGTAGTTTTTGCTGAATTAGATGAAGCTTTTGGAAGGACTGAGGGAGATGAAGAGATTCAAGATTTACTTCAATTTAGTAAAGGGTTGAATTTGGCTTTACACTTTTTATCAGGTGCTTTAACTTTTGAACCTTCTGCTGATCAGGACAGAGTAGATGAATATCTTGCTTCAAAAATAGTATGGCTTGATGCATTTATAACAAATGTTGATCGCACTTTTAAAAATACCAATATGCTGATTTGGCATAAAGAATTGTGGCTGATCGACCATGGTGCTTCTTTTTATTTTCATCATTCATTTACAAATTGGAAACAAAGTGCACTTAATCCGTTTGCTTTAATCAAAGAGCACGTATTATTTCCTCAAGCTACTTTATTGTATGAAGTAGATAGAGAATTTAAATCTGTTCTAAATGAAGCCTTTTTTAAAGATTTAGTAAGTCTAATACCTGAAGATTGGCTTCAATGGCGGGAAGTAGATATGACGAGTTCTGAAATAAGAAAGGTTTATTATGATTTTTTGATAACAAGGTTTAAAAACTCTCATCTGTTTATTGATGAAGCAAAAAGAATACGTAATGGAAGTTTATGAATACGCTGTAATTCGATTTGTTCCTAAGGTAGAAAGAGAAGAATTTGTTAATATAGGACTTGTGTTTTTCTGTAAATCTAGTAAAAATATATATTTTAAGTACCACTTAGATAAAAAAAAGATTACTTCTTTTTCCACTGAAGTCGAATATGAAGTTTTAAAAAATCATCTAGAAACTTTTCAAATGATTGCTGAGGGGAAAATACAAAAAACGTGGATAACTCAATTTGATATAGCAGAAAGATTCAGATGGATAACAGCTATAAAAAGTTCTTGTATCCAAACTTCAAGACCTCATTCAGGGATAGTAACAAAGGAAGATTTGGAGTCTACATTTGAACGAATTTTTAGAGAAATGATATTATAAACCCTTAAGAATAAAGAACGTATTTATATTAGTTTGTAGTTTAATGTGCTTTATAAGGAGTTGGGTAGTAGTATTGGTTTATTTATCCATAATAGTTTATTTGTAGAAATTACATTATACGAGGTTAATAAAAATCACTCTATCAAAAAAATCCCATTTTCTTGAATATCAATCTTTTTTTGTTTGTATAGTGTACCGATTGCCTTTTTAAAAGCTTTTTTACTCATATTCAAAACGGTTTTGATATCTTCTGGATGGCTGTTGTCAGTTAAGCCTAAAAAGCCATTGTTGTTGCGAAGTTCTTCTAAAATAAGCGAAGCTGAATCTAAAATACCATCGAATCCGATTTTATTTCTAGTGACATCAATTTTTCCATCGGGACGAATTGTTTTGATATATCCTATAATACGGTCACCTGTCCGCAAATCTTCAAAAACTTCATTTTTATACATCAATCCTCTGTGTTTTTCATTGATGATAACATTAATTCCCAATTCAGTAATATGTGAAACTACAAGTTCAACTTCTTCTCCTTCACTGACAGTAAGTTCATTATTGTCGAGAAATTGATTTAGTTTACTTGAACCTACTAGCCTATTTGTCTTTTCATCTAAATACATGTAAACTAAATAATGATTTCCTTCTTTCATAGGACGGGCTTGTTCTGCAAAAGGAACAAATAGATCTTTTTCTAACCCAATGTTCATAAAAGCTCCATATTGATTAATGTAACTGACTTTCAAAAGAGCAAATTCATTGATGTAGATATAAGGTTCAATGGTAGTGGCAACTGGTCGTTCTTCTTGATCTAAATAAACGAACACTATTATTTCATCTCCTATTTCGTATTTTTTAGGAACATATTTGTTAGGCAGTAAGATGTCTTTTTCTCCATCGGTTAAAAATAAACCTACACTTGTTTTTCGATCTATTTTTAGTTTATTATCGTCTCCTATTTTTATCATAATTTATTTTTTTAGTTGAATCATGAGCGAAGTTCCAAATCAAAAATTTGTTTCAATAGCTCCATATTTGAATTAATCTCTACAAAGTGTTTATATCGGTCTTTTGAACCTAATACTTTTTTACTAATTTCTATTTTTTCATTAACCTCGATAATGATATCAATATCGTAATTATTCATTTTTTTTCGCAAGTAGTTAACTAAATCGTATTTATTTTCGTCAAAACTAATTCGGGAACCTTCATTAGGAAGTTCAATTAATATCATAGATTCTTTTATAGTAGGTGGCGCCATTCCCATGAGTGAAGCCATTAACATTAAACCAGATTTAGTCAGTTTTTCGCTATATTTCTTCCATTCTTCCATTAACTGAAAGTGAGTAAATGGTTCTTTAGGTAAATCATTTAGATTTACAACATTTTTTTCTAAAGAAGACTCTAACTCTTTCCTGTTTCTGATGCTTGATAAAGATAAAGCAGAAATAGATTTTTCTGATTTTATAATTTCTTTTTCTGTGTGCTCAGAAATATTCCTATGTGATTCAAGTAGCAGTGGATCTTGATCCTGTATTTGCTTAATTTCTCCATCTTCTTTAAAGGAAGGTGCATTCTCAGGAATATTTGTATATGTTTTTACCGAATTATCAGGAAGGGCAGAAGATGGAATTATAAATTGCTTAACTTTTTTTTTTCGGAGTCAAAAGTCAGCGATGCTAACTGCATTAAACACAACTCTACTAATAATCGTTGATTTTGGCTTGTTTTATATTTTAAATCTGCATCATTTGCAATTTCTATTGCCTGTAGTAAAAAAGCCAAAGAACATTGTTCTGCTTGCTGTTCAAACACTTGCTTGCCGTGTTCGCCAACTTCAAGTAAATTAACAGTTTGAGGAGTTTTACATACCATTAGATTTCTAAAATGCGAGGCCATTCCTGCCACAAAATGATGTCCATCGAATCCTTTTGCCAAAATATCGTCAAAAGCCAGCAATAATTCAGGAATATTGTTCTGTAAGATCATATTGGTAATACGGATATAATATTCAAAATCTAATACATTTAGGTTTTCTGCAACAGCCTGACGAGTTAAATTTTTACCGCAGTAAGATACTACGCGGTCAAAGATTGATAGAGCATCTCGCATTGCTCCATCTGCTTTTTGAGCTATTATTCTAAGGGCATCTTCTTCGAATAAAATTCCCTGATTTTTTGCCACTTCAGCCAAATGTGCAGCGGCGTCAGTAATAGTAATCCTTTTAAAATCAAATATCTGACAACGAGAAAGAATGGTGGGAATAATTTTATGTTTTTCTGTCGTTGCCAAAATAAAAACAGCATGGCGGGGAGGTTCTTCTAATGTCTTTAAAAAAGCATTAAACGCTGCAGAAGACAACATGTGAACTTCATCTATGATATATACTTTATATTTTCCTGTTTGTGGAGGAATTCTAACCTGATCTATCAGATTTCTGATGTCATCAACGGAGTTGTTGGAAGCGGCATCCAACTCAAAAACATTAAATGCAAAATCTTCCTTCGGGTCATCATATCCTTCTTGATTTATCTTTCTTGCTAAAATCCGTGCGCACGTAGTTTTTCCTACTCCTCTAGGACCGGTAAATAACAAAGCCTGAGCTAAGTGATTGCTCTCTATTGCGTTGATAAGCGTATTGGTTATCGCTTGTTGTCCAACAACATCTTTAAAAGTTTGAGGTCTGTATTTTCGGGCAGATACGATAAATTGTTCCATAGAAAGTAATATTACAGCAAAGTTAAGCAATTTTTACAAAGAGTAAACTATTCTCTTAATTCCAACGGAAAAAATTCTTCTTCGCTTATCTTGTCCTTCCACAATTTTCTGAGCTCATTGAAATGGATATCAGGATTTCCCGAACTGTATTGTAATTCATATCTGTAAAATAAGTACTGCAACTGGGTTTCTATATAAAAGTCGTTTAAATCTATATCAGGATGATATTCCGATTTTAAATTTAAACTGAAAGTTCTGGCTGTGGTATTAGACCAAAATGCTGTCCAGCCGCTTTTGAATTCTTTAATTAGCTCAAAGGCAGTTTGTCCAGTTTGTCTGTCAATCAGTTTCAAGAGAATTTTGCCGTCATTCTTTGAAAGCTTTTTTAATTTTTCTTTGAACTGTCCTTCCAAATATTTTTGAGAGCGTTTAATATATTTTCGTTTTTCTTTTTTGGTTTCTATTTTTTCCAAATTAGCATTTAGAATGATGAGATTTTGAGCAGTAGCAGTAGCATAGGGATAAACTCTTCGTATGCGATTGCGTAAAATAACCATGTCTCTTCTGTATTTTTCTTCTTGAGGATTTATGCCGATAAAAATTTCGGGGATTGAATATTCATTTATTGTATCGCCGTCAATAATGACTTCATGTGGTATTTCCGGAACAGTAATTAAGGGTTCTTCTTGAGAAAAAGCAATAGTTGTATACAGTAAAATAAAAAAATATATCAGATTTTTCATAAGTTTAAATATAGCCAAAATTACTTTATTTAGTTGAGTTATTTTTAAGTATTGGATAAATTAGCAAAAAATATAAACAATGAATACAGACGATATTTTAACTCAAAAATCAGTAGCTTTTTTGGAAGCTTATCTAAATAATGCCTCTCCTACCGGATATGAATCTAAGGGACAACAGCTTTGGATGGATTATTTGAAACCGTATGTTGATGAATTTTTTACGGACACATACGGAAATGCTGTGGGAGTTATTAATAAAGAAGCTCCCTATAAAGTGGTTATTGAAGGGCATGCTGATGAAATTTCCTGGTATGTAAAATATATTACAGAAGAGGGATTTATACACGTGGTGCGCAACGGAGGGAGCGATCATATGATTGCTCCATCTAAAAAAGTACATATTCACACTCAAGACGGCATTATAGAAGGTGTTTTTGGTTGGCCTGCTATCCATATTCGAAATAGAGCAGGAAAAGAAGAATCACCGAAAATAGAGACTAACTTTATTGATGTGGGCTGTGATTCAAAAGCAGAAGTTGAAGCATTAGGAATTCATGTTGGTTGTGTAATTACTTACCCTGATACTTTTACAGTTTTAAATAACACTCGATTTGTATGTCGGGCATTAGATAATCGAATAGGTGGGTTTATGATTGCAGAAGTAGCTCGCCTTTTAAAGAAAAACAATAACAAGCTGCCTTTTGGACTTTATATTGTGAATGCCGTTCAGGAAGAAGTGGGGTTAAGAGGAGCTGAGATGATAACACAAACAATAAAACCAAATGTGGCTATTGTTACTGATGTTTGTCACGATTCCAATACACCGATGGTTGATAAAAATATTGAAGGAGATAATAAAATTGGAAAAGGACCTGTTATTGGATATGCTCCTGCTGTACAAAATAATTTACGCAGATTAATTGAGTATACAGCTGAGAAAAATCAAATTCCATTTCAAAGAAATGCTATGTCGAGAGTAACAGGAACTGATACGGATGCTTTTGCTTATAGCAATGGTGGAGTAGCATCGGCTTTGATTTCTCTTCCTTTGCGTTATATGCATACAACTGTAGAAATGATTCACAAAGAGGATGTGGAAAATACGATTAAATTGATCTATAATACTTTATTACATATAAAGGACAATGAGTCTTTTTCATACTTTTAAATAAAAATGAGGTAAATAAAATAAGAAATGGCTGTTGAATAGACAGCCATTTCTTATTTTATTTTGATTTAATTTTAAACTAATCAATCTTTCTGTTTTTTGCAGTCAGCCAAAGATAAATTCCGACTATAATAAAAGGTATGCTTAACCATTGTCCGGTTGAAAGCAAACCTAATTTATCTTCAAATCCGCCTTGACTTTCTTTCATAAATTCGACAATAAAACGCACTAGCCATAACAATACTAAAAATATACCAAAAATATATCCCAGATATTTTCGAGAATCTGTTTTCCAATATAAAAAATATAAAATAACGAATACGAGAATATATCCAAAAGCTTCATATAATTGAGTAGGATGTTTTGGCAAAACAGCAGTCAGATATTCCGCAAATTTAGGATCGTTTTGTATAGCGTTATAAGCTTGGTTGTAATCATTTATGCCGGTTATTTCCATAGCTTGTCTTGGATTGATATCGTCCCGGATGAATTTTATTCCAAAAATACCTGTAGTTGGGTTGCCTACAATTTCCGAATTGAAAAAGTTTCCTAAACGAACAAACACGCCACCAATGCTTATTGGTAAAACAATTCTATCTAATATCCACAAAATTGGTTTATGAATAATTTTTTTACTGTAATAATACATTACAGCAATAATAGCAATAGCTGCGCCGTGACTAGCTAGACCACTGAAACCTACGACTTCAAATTTTGGTGAAAAGCGAACCGGCGATATAATTTCGAACAAATGATTTTTGTAGTAATCCCAGTCATAGAAAAAAACATGTCCTAATCTTGCTCCAATAAGCGTTGCTAATACAGTATATATAAAAAGTTTGTCAAGCTTGTCAACACTAAGTTCCTCGCGATCGTATATCTTTTTCATAATATACCAACCTAAACCAAAGGCTATGACAAACATTAAGCTGTAATATCGCAGTTTTATAAAACCTAAATCTAATCCTTCGGACGGATTCCAAATCATATTTAATGAGTAATGTATCATGCTGAAATAACGTTAATGTGTAAAAGTAAAAAATAAATTTTACAAAGAGTAATAAAATGTTAATTATGGAACGGGATCATAACCGCTACCGCCCCAGGGCGTACAGCGTAAAATTCTTTTTATTGCCAACCAGCTTCCTTTAAAAAGCCCGTATTTGCGCAATGATTCTAACGTATATTGAGAGCAGGTAGGCGTGTAGCGACATGCAGGAGGGAATAGAGGAGAGATGGCTATTTGATAAAAGCGAACTAATATAATAAACGGAAATATCAATATTTTTTTTAGCATAGGGTAAAAGCAAAAAGCTGTAAGAATTTCTTACAGCTTTGTCTGTTTTATAATAAAAAAGAAGTTCCTTCTTTTCCGTCTTTTAATTGTATTCCCAATTTTAAAAGTTCATCCCGTATATGGTCAGAAAGTGCAAAATCTTTGTTGGCTCTTGCTTCATTTCTCATTCCGATAAGCATATTGAGTACTCCTTCCAGTTTTTTATTATCACCTTGTTGCTCTTCTACGTTTTCTAAACCTAGTACTTCAAAAACAAAAGCATTGATAAGTTTTGTAAATTCAGTTAGGTCAGAGGCAGAAATAGTTTCTTTATTTTCTTTAATCAGATTTATCATTTTAACAGCATCAAATAAATGGGCAATTAAAATAGGACTGTTAAAGTCATCATTCATAGCATTATAACATTTTTGTTTCCAGCTATGTATGTCAATGCTCGAATGATTAGAAGGAGATAGATTAGGTAGAGATTTAACAGCATCCATTAATCTGAAAAAGCCTCGTTCTGATGCTAAAATAGCTTCATCAGAAAAATCTAAAATACTTCTGTAATGTGCCTGTAAGATAAAAAATCTTGCAACAGCAGGCGAAATAGCCTTGCTTAAAATGGTATTTTTGCCTGAAAACAATTCATTGGGCAAAATATTGTTTCCGGTAGACTTTGACATCTTTTTACCGTTTAGGGTCAACATATTGGCGTGCATCCAATAGTTTACCGGGCTGTTTCCGGTAGAAGCTTCGTTTTGGGCAATTTCACATTCGTGATGCGGAAATTTTAAATCCATGCCTCCACCATGAATATCAAAATGAGATCCTAAATATTTAGTGCTCATTGCCGTACATTCCAAATGCCATCCGGGAAATCCATCGCCCCACGGAGATGTCCAACGCATAATGTGTTGTGGTTCTGCTTTTTTCCAAAGCGCAAAATCAAGAGGATTTTTTTTGTCAGATTGCCCGTCCAAATCACGTGTGTTAGACATTAAGTCTTCTATTTTACGTCCACTTAAAATTCCGTAATTGTGAGAAGTATTGTATTTTTCAACATCAAAATACACAGAACCGTTTATTTCATAAGCAAAACCATTATTGATAATTTGTTGAATTATTTCTATTTGCTCAATGATGTGTCCGGTGGCAGTGGGTTCTATGCTTGGCGGTAGATTGTTGAATTGCTTTAAAATCTGGTGGAAATTGATTGTGTATTTCTGTACAATTTCCATCGGTTCAATTTGTTCAATGCGCGCTCTTTTAGCAATTTTATCTTCCCCCTCATCTACGTCATCTACCATGTGCCCCACATCGGTAATATTTCTGACGTAGCGTACCTGATACCCCAGATGTTTTAAGTAGCGATATATCAAGTCAAAAGAGATAAAAGTTCTACAATTACCCAAGTGTACATAGTTATAAACGGTTGGTCCGCAAACGTACATTCCTACCTTTCCTTCATGGATAGGTTTGAAGATTTCCTTTTCTCCTGTGAGCGAATTATAAACTTTTAGCTCTAAATCGTGATATAATGCCATGTTTTTGATATAGTTGATTAGAATTTTGTTTCTAATTTTATGTATTCCAAAAATTCTTTTCGTACGTTTTCTTCTTTGAATCGACCTCCAAACTCAGCAGTAACAGTGCTGCTCTCAATGTCTTTTATACCTCTTGAATTTACGCAAAGATGCTTTGCATCAATGATACATGCCACATCTTCTGTATTTAAAACGCGTTTTAATTCATTGACAATTTGAATTGTAAGCCGTTCCTGTACTTGTGGTCTTTTGGAATAGTATTCTGCAATTCTATTCATTTTTGACAAACCAACAACCGTTCCGTTGGAAATGTACGCGATATGTGCCCGTCCTATAATTGGCAGTAAATGGTGTTCGCAAGTAGAATAAATAACTATATTCTTTTCTACAAGCATTTCACCGTATTTATATTTATTTTCAAAAGTAGAAGAGCTTGGTTTTTTAGCAGGGTTTAATCCCCCAAACACTTCTTTGACAAACATTTTGGCTACCCGGTTAGGTGTGCCTTTTAAACTGTCGTCTGTTAAATCCAGACCTAAAGTATTTAAAATATTCTCTACGTCTTTTTTAATTAATTCTATTTTTTCATCGTCCGTGCGATCAAATGCGTCACTTCTCATCGGAGTGGCATCGCTCGTGGCAATGTGATTATCCCCTAATTCATCGTGAAACTTTTCAGTAATGCTCATTATGTTGTATTTATTACCTAACAAATATTATTTTGGCACAAATATAAGTAATAATTGTTGAGATTTCAGAAGCTTTATTAAGATAAATAATTACCTAAACAGAGGGGGAAGAATCCTAAATTACAAATATTATTGAGGAACTTTAGTGCCTTGTTGGGGTGATTTAATAGGATCTTCTTCTTCATTTAATTTTGATACGGATTCTGACCATTTGCTTACATCTTCTCGAATGTCCATATAATAGTCATAAATCATTCGAGTTAAGCCAATTTCAACACGTTCTCCAATAAATTTATTTAAGGTAAAGTAGCCATATACTTCTCCATCTTTTTTAATAATAGGAGGGTTTTCTGCGTGAGGATTCCAAGGAGAAAAATTACTTGTATTATCTCCGTATATACCGTATTTATTCCAAATAGATTTTTTGTTATATAAATTTCCATAAGTCCCGTGATGGTTCCAGACAGATTTTGAATCTGATGCAGTACAGGTTAAACAACCTAAATATTCGTTTTTGCTATCGTTACTGTACAATTCTAAAACCTGAGCTTTGGCAGCTCCTATAGTAAAAAGTATTAAACATAACGATAATAACCTGTTTCTTTTCATAGTTGTGTTGTAGTTGGTGTTCGTAAATTTAATGCAAATTAAGCTTTTTTTATAAAGAAATCAAAGAATTATAAATAACGAAAAAAATATTTTTGAATGGATAAAATAGTATTTTATAAACATAAAAAAAACCGAAGTACGCGGCTTCGGTTTTATTTAGTATTAAATTAATTAATCTTCTTCCTGTAAGGCTAAAACCGGAACGTAATTGTGGTAACTTAATTTTTTAGTCAAACTTGAAGTAAAGAGTTTTTCAAAGAAGCTTCTGTTTCTAGTTATTGAAACTAAGAGGTCAATATTTTCACTATCTATAAAATCAAAAATAGATTTTTCAATATCATCACTTTCTATTACAAAAAATTGTACCGGGCTATTTTGATAATTTTCTTCCCAGTTTTGTACTACAACTGAATCTACTAAATGTTTTCCATTATTGATGTGTATGCATTTTATTGTTGCTCCAAAACTATTAGCCATTGGAATAAGCTGATCCAATGCTTTTTTATCCTGAGCATTAAACAGTGTTGTAAAAGCAATAGACTTAATACCATCAAAAACGGCATCATGAGGTATGCTTAACACAGGTACGTTTAATGAACCTATTGCATTGGCTGTATTGGAGCCTAATAATTTTTTATCAAAACCAGAATTGCCGTTCGTTCCCATAACTACTAAGTCAATATTTTCTTCTTTAACTCTTTTTTTTATAATAGTATTTAAAAATCCTTCTTCTAAAATAAAGTGCATAGGGATATGATCTAAATTATGATGTTTAGCTATATCCCTGATTTGAGGAACCTGATCTTTAAAGTTTTCAAAATTGCTTAATTCAATTGTTTTGTATACATCTTGCACCATTACAGGATTAGCTGTTGCAGAAATAATGGGCATTTCATATGCATGTAAAACAAATAAAGTTGCATTTTGGGTTTCAGCCATTTTTAGTGCATAAATAAGAGCATTATTAGCTGTATCTGAAAAGTCTGTTGGGAACAATATTTTTTTCATAATTATACTTTTTTGTTTATATAAAGATAAAAAAAACATTTGATGTGCTATAATCAGAAAGCTTATTTTTGTTTTTATTAAGTGTATTTTTAAATAATCCAACAAATAAGAATAAGGCAAGAGCATAACTATTCAACAGCAGTTAGAAATTAAAATTAATATCCTTAATGTTATCCGTTGTGCATTATGAATTAAAGAAGAGAAAAGTTGTTCATTTGATTGAAAATCAGTAAATTGAATTAATAACAAAACATTTACAATGAACAACTTAGGTGCAAATTACGAAAGAATTTTGGAAGTTTTACGAAAAATATCAAATGAAAATTTATTGCCCTACCAAAGACGAACACCAAAATTGAAGGATTTGGAATTGATAAGTCTTGCTTTAA
>NZ_SOAG01000028.1 GCF_004364575.1 Myroides indicus
GCCAGGGGCATCGCAGAGTAGCTACGTTGGGCAGGGATAAGCGCTGAAAGCATATAAGTGCGAAACCCACCACAAGATTAGATTTCTTTAAAGGGCCGTTGAAGATGACAACGTTGATAGGCTACAGATGTAGAGGCAGTAATGTCACAGTCGAGTAGTACTAATAGCCCGTACGCTTATGTGCACTCTCCCTGTCTCAGGGATGGGGAGAGGGCGTCTTTCTATTTGGGATAAGGTTATTCTATCTCTGAGTTTTATTTTTTTGTTGCCGCGTGTTTTTTCAGTATAGTTAACCATATAAGTTACTTTTAGTAGTAGCTGCCGAATCAGGGTGGTTATTGCGGCGGGGTCCACCTCTTTCCATTTCGAACAGAGCAGTTAAGCCCGCCAGCGCAGATGGTACTGCCGCAAGGTGGGAGAGTATGTCGCTGCCCTTCTTTTGAAAATCCCCTTCACATAATGTGAAGGGGATTTTTTGTATTTAGTGATTATGATCATTTCCTCCTTCAGACTTTATCAAATGACTTTGAATGTAATAAGCTCCTTGTAATACAATCTGGTAATCCTTGGGAAGGGACTGAAGTAAAGTAATTTCAGTATAACCTAATTCAGTTACTCCTGATTTAATTTCAATTCTTTCAAAATCGAAGTGTTGATCTACAGTGTTATTTTCCGATTTTGCATATGTAATAAAAATGAATTCTCTTCCTTCCGCCTTAACAATCGCATCAGAAGGTAAAGCATCTACCTCGTGCTGCCCTGTTTGAATAAGAGCATTAACATATAAACCAGGAATTAAATTATCGGAAACATTGTCGATAGCCGCATGAGCGGCAACGGTTTTACCTCCTTCAATAAAAGATTTTCCGATACTGAATATAGTAGCTGTTATCTCAGTTTGGTTGATATTGGTCAAATTGAACGAAACTTTTTGTCCTATGTGTACATAAGGCAAATCTTTTTCATATATCATTAAATCCAAATGTATTTGAGAATTATCTACAATGGAAAATAGTGATTGCCCAGGAGTAATACTTGTTCCTATTTTAACCGGAATAGCTGAAATATTTCCAGTGATGGGAGAAATGATTTTGAGCGATTGAGAAAATTGGCCCGGAATGGCATTGAGTAATTTCAGTTGGTTACTTAATGATTGGTATCTGGATTTTTCAATGTTTAGATCGGACTTTACTTTTTGAAAAGTTTTTTCTGAATTTACATTTTCGGAGCGTAACGTCTGCTGTCTTTCAAATTCAGGCTGTAAATATTCCAAGTTGCTTTTTGAGACCTGATATTCTTCCTGTAATCGGATAAATTCAGGACTATCTATAGCTGCAATAACTTGTCCTTTAGTTACTTTATCTCCCAAATTGACTAAAATTTGCGTGATGGTTCCACTTAAAAAAGAGTTTACTTCTGCCTGATTCTGGGGAGGAAGCTCTGTCTTTCCATTTACCTTAACAACTTCGGTCAAGTTTTTCTTTTCCATATTTCCTAACACAATATTTGCTGCTTTATATTGCGCAAAGGAAAGCTCAACTTCTTTATTGGAAGATTCATTTTGAGTGAGTCCAATGGTAGTGTTTTTTGAATTTTCTGATGAATCGGGCTGTTTTTTACAAGCAGTTAAAAACAAGCTTCCGCTTAACAATATGACAATATATTTTTTCATGTTTATTAATTTATTGGTTAACTAAAAAGTGAAGACTACTGTGGCTTAAATTATATTGCAATACTGCATCCAGATAGTTAATTTGAATGGACAAAGCAGTTTCCATGGATTGAATATATTCAATGTAAGAAATATCTCCATTATTGTATGACTTGTTTGCGTGTTCTTTGATAATAGTCGCATTTTTCAAGGCATTGTCAAGATAATAATCAATTACGCTTTCTTGTGCTTTGATAATTTCAATTTGCTGCTGAATGTTTTCTTTCAATTGTTTTATCTTGTAATCTCTTTCAATTTTAGCTTGTTCTGTTTCATACTTCATCGCTTTTAGCTTCGCACTTTGATTGCCGAAAAAAACTGGAATAGAAATTCCTACAGAATAGCTCGACAATCGAAGGTCTTTTCCATAATTGATAATTCTTCCATTGTTTTCAAATATTCCGGATTGTGATTCTGCAGTATACCCTAAAGTGAAATCGGGAAAAAGAAGTGCTCTTTCCTTTTTTCTATATGCTTCTTGGGTTTCTATATTTTTTTCTGCCAATTGCAAAGAAATACTCTGGTTTAAATCAAAATCTTCCAAAGGATCATGTTTGTCATATTCAATTTTATTTTCAATGGGTTCAAAATCTCCATCCAAGTTTAATAATGCCTTTAATCTTGATTTTTCGTTAAATAAGTTGGTTTCATTCTGTGTTATTAAGACGTTTAATTCCTGTTCTTTTGCTATTGCCACATTGCTTTCCATTAGTGTTGTTTCACCTGTTTCGTATCTCAAACGCGCCGATTTTGAAAAGTCTTTTAGCAATAAGGCTTGCTCACTCAACAATTCTTTTTTGGAAATAGCATATAAAACATTTTCCCAAGCCTGACGGACTGCAAATTCTATTTCTAACCTTACGCCTTGATTCTGAATAACAGATGTTTCAAACTCTTTTTTCAAAACTCTTTTTTTAGAAGCGTATGAAAACGGACTGAATGATTGCGATATATTTAAACTGACATCCGTTTGATCCTTACTGTTTAAATGACCAAACCCTGTGTTAATTTCGGTTTTAGGAATATCAACACTTGTTTTAATCATTTGTTCTTTGCTTTTTACACCTAAGTCCGAGGCTTGCACGGCTTTGTTGTTTTGCAAAGCTATTTCAAGGGCTTGTTCCAGTGAAATTTTTTTGATTTCGGTAGGTTGAGCTTGTACCCAAAATCCGGAGATAAGAAGTAAAACAGTTATTGTTTTTTTCATTTTTATTTTAAATCCTTTTTCTTCATAATAATAAATAAGTGGCAAAATAAGGAGTGTCAATATCGTTGCCGAAATCAATCCGCCAATTACAACCGTTGCCAGAGGTTTTTGCACTTCGGCTCCGGCACTCGTACTCAAAGCCATTGGCAAAAAGCCCAGCGAAGCTACAGAGGCTGTCAATAAAACAGGACGCAATCTAATTTTTGTTCCTTCGATAATCCGTTCGTATAGCTCCATTCCTTCTTCTTTCAGGTGATTAAATTGCCCGATTAACACGATTCCGTTGAGTACAGCAACGCCAAACAAAGCAATAAAGCCTACTCCTGCAGAAATGCTGAAAGGCATTCCTCTTAACCACAAAGCCATAATCCCGCCGATAGCTGAAAGAGGAATAGCGGTAAAAATCATTAGGGATTGCTTAACGGATTTAAAGGTAAAATATAGCAAAACAAATATCAATCCCAAGGCGATAGGAACGGCAATCATCAATCGGTTTGATGCATCTACCAGGTTTTCAAATTGTCCGCCATACGTGATGTAATATCCGTTGGGTAAATCCAATTTGTCGTTTAACCGTTCCTGAATATCGTTTACCACGTTTTTAACGTCTCGTTCACGCACGTTAAAACCAAGCACAATTCTTCTTTTTCCATCTTCACGGCTAATTTGTTGCGGACCGTCTTCATAGTCTATTTCGGCAACTTGTTGTAATGGAATTTGGATGCCTTCGGGTAGACTGATAAAAACATTTTTCAGATTGTCTATATTTTGACGGTAATCTTCATCCATCCGAACGACCAAGTCAAATCTTTTTTCGCCCTCATATACCTTTCCAGCAACTTCTCCGGCAAAACTTGTTCTAACAATCCGATTGATTTCGCCAATGTTGAGCCCATACAAAGCGAGTTTATCTTTGTTGTACCGAATTGAAATTTGTGGCAAGCCCGAAACGCGCTCAAGTTTGGTATCCGTAACTCCGGAAATATCAGAAATAAGCTCGTTAATTTCATCGCCAATAGATGCCAATCTGTCAAGGTCATCACCAAAAACCTTAATGGCTACATCGCTCCTCACTCCGGTCATCAACTCGTTAAAACGCATCTGTATCGGCTGAGAAAACTCAGTCGTAATACCGGGAATTTCGTTGAGGGCAGCTTCCATTTTTTGAATCAACTCTTCTTTTGTTTTAGCAGAAACCCATTCTTTTTTATCTTTTAAAATAATAATTACATCCGCAGCTTCCATCGGCATTGGATCGGTCGGAATTTCGGCACTTCCAATTTTGGAAATCACCATTTTTACTTCCGGAAAACGCTCTTTTAATATTTTTTCGGCTTTAGTTGTCGTTTCTATTTCCTGAGAAAGCGAACTACCCGATGAAATAATAACGTGCGTTGCTAAATCTCCTTCATCAAGCGTAGGAATAAATTCACCTCCCAACTTTCCAAATACAAATAGTGCCAAAGCCAATAACCCGAAAGCAAAACTTAAAACTAAGCGTTTAAACACAAATGCTTTCTCTAAAACAGGTTTATACCATTGGTATATCTTATCAATAATTTTATCGCTGATATTAGGTTTAGTTTTTCCTCCTTTTTTACTTAAAAATAAAGAAGAAACCATAGGAACGTAAGTTAGAGATAGAATAAATGCTCCTAAAATTGCAAAGGAAACAGTCATTGCCATTGGTCCAAACATTTTACCTTCTATACCGGTCAAAGCCAATATTGGAAGATAAACAATGAGGATGATGATTTCTCCAAATGAAGCACTGGTTCTGATTTTTGATGCTGCCTGAAATACCTCTCCATTCATCTGGGCTTGAGAAAGCTTCCTTTTCTTTCCGGTGTGCAATCGATGTACAATAGCTTCTACAATGATAACAGCACCGTCAACAATTAACCCAAAGTCAATCGCACCTAAACTCATCAGATTACCGCTGATACCAAATATTTTCATCATGGATACAGCAAATAAAAGCGATAAAGGAATAACTGAAGCAACAATTAATCCGGCACGCCAGTTTCCCAGTAATAACACCAATACAAAAACAACGATTAAGGCTCCTTCAATAAGATTGGTTTGGATTGTACTTACGGTTTTGTCTATCAGTTTGGTTCTGTCTATAAAAGGTTCGATGGCAATTCCTTCGGGAAGTGTTTTTTCAATTTGTTCAACTCTTTCTTTTACAAGTTTGATTACTTCTTGCGTATTTGCCCCTTTAAGCATCATCACCATTCCGCCTACGTCTTCTCCTTTTCCGTCTTTGGTAACTGCTCCGTACCGGATGCTGCTACCTATTCTTACATCGGCAACATCTCTGATTAATATAGGCGTATCATTTACTTTTTTAACAACGATTTTTTCAATGTCTTCTAAACTTTGAATCATCCCTATACTTCGGATAAAATATGCATAAGGCTTTTTGTCTATATATGCTCCTCCTGTATTTTCATTATTGGCTTCTAAGGCGTCAAAAATTTCGATAATAGACGTATCCATACTTTTTAACCGATCGGGTTGGACGGCAATTTCGTATTGTTTTAAAACACCGCCCAGTGTATTGACTTCGGCTACACCTTTGATACCTATTAACTGAGGCTTAACTATCCAATCCTGAATGGTTCTAAGTTCCATACTGCTGTACTGATCTTCATAACCTTCTTTTGGAAAAATGATATATTGATAAATTTCACCCAATCCGGTACTCAATGGAGCTAGTTCCGGAGTTCCGATGTTTTTTGGAATAATTTCTTCAGCTTCTCTCAGTTTTTCGGCTATTTGCGTTCTTGCCCAATAAATATCCGTTTGTTCGGTAAAAACAACGGTTATCACACTAAGCCCAAAGCGACTGATAGAACGAAGTTCTGTAATATTTGGAATTGGTTTGACCGCTTGTTCAATGGGATAAGTGATGAATTGCTCTACTTCTTGTGTGGCAAGTGTTGGTGAGCTTGTAATAATTTGTACCTGATTATTGGTAATATCAGGCTGTGTATCCATAGGAAGGTTAAAAAGGGAATAGGTACCCCAACTGATTAAAGCTAAGATAAAAACTCCGATTAAAAACTTGTTATGAATACTAAAACGTATGATTTTATCTAGCATAGTTGTAGTATAATTTTAAAAATAGAATGAAATCTGAATACAATTCAGACAAGTTTTTATAAAGAATAAAAAACTATACTATTTTTGGAGGCTGCCAGATAGAATGGTTGATACCTGATAAAGAAGGAGATAAATAGGAATATTCTTTATTTTCAGTATGGATAGTTATATTGGAAAAAATTTCAGTAAAAGCAATAATAGTTAAAGAGGCTGAACAGCAACCGCATATACATAAAGGTGAACAGAAATCTGACTGTATGTTATGATTATCTTGTTGAATAACCGTTTGATAGGAAGTAGTCTGATTAACTGCAATATCAGAAACATATTTATCTGCACAAGGATATATCGATATTGTAATGAACAAGATCGATAAAATTAGATGGAATATGTTTCGTCGTAATTTCATGTGACAAATATAAAATAAATTATGAGTAAAGAGCAACGCTTTTTTTTCTTTGCAATGTTGTTGCAATGATAGAGTTGTCTTTTTGAAAGAGCGGATATTTAGTATATAAATATGTAAAATAACTATTTTGTAACCAATGAGTTTTGTTTAAAAAAACTTAATTTTGTGCATATTAGAAGCTTATTAACTAATAAAAAATGTTGAAATGAGTGTTATTATCAGGTTATTTGAGCAGTATGGTTATGTTTCTCCCATCTGTAGAGAGGCAATAGAAAAATACATTCAAATCTATCATAAAAAGAAAGGGGATTTTTTACTTAGAAAAGGGCAAATTGCCGGAAGTTTATTTGTTTTGGAAAAAGGATTGGTACGTGGCTATTATGAACAAAAAAACAAACAGATAGATATTTGGTTTGGGTTTGAAAATACAATTTTGGGTTCAACCTATCAAATGTACAAAAGCCGCCCGTCTCTTGAATATATTGAATGTCTGGAAGATTGTACCGTTCATGCTTTACCCAATGAAAAATTATTGAGATTATACAAAGATTTTCCTGAATTTAATATTATCGGAAGGAGATTTACAGAGGATTACTGTTTGTTATTGGAAGAAAGAGCCTATCAATTGCAAACTATGTCGGCAGCAGAGCGCTACCATAAATTGTTGAGAGATTATCCAGAAGCAGTGAAGCGGATTCCGTTGGGAAATATTGCTTCTTACTTGGGGATTACCCAAGAAACCCTAAGCAGGATCCGAAAAATTTGATATATATCAAAAGACTAAAATCTATCTTTACTTACTTTTGTAATGGATAACGCTAATTTATTTGATAATGAAAAACTCTTTATTTTTATTGGCAGCTATATTTTGTGAAGTAATTGGAACAAGTGCATTAAAGGCTTCGGAACAGTTTAGCAAATTAACTCCGAGTATTTTGACAATTGTTGCTTACGCTTCAGCATTTTATTTATTGAGCCTGACCTTAAAAACAATTCCTGTAGGTGTAGCTTATGCTATTTGGTCTGGAATAGGTATTGTATTGGTAACGCTTGTAGCCATTGTATTATACAAACAAACTCCAGATTTAGCATCTATTATTGGCATGGCATTGATTATTGCAGGAGTTGTAGTAATTAATGTTTTTTCTAAAACTAGCGTACATTGATGAATATTCAAATAGGTACTTCAGATAGGGTATCATGTTTTAATAAATATAAATAACTAAAGTCAATGATTTAAAAATAAAACTCCTGATTGACTTATCAATCAGGAGTTTATTTTTAGTATTTGCTAATTAAAAAAATTAAATTGCGTTTACAATTGCAGAAAAATCATCTGCACTTAAAGCTGCTCCTCCAATTAATCCGCCATCAACATCTGGTTGAGAAAATATTTCTTTTGCATTATTGGGCTTTACACTTCCTCCATATAAAATAGAAGTACTGTTGGCTAAGTTTTTATCATATTTTCTATCGATCTCCTGACGGATAAAAGCGTGAATTTCTTGCGCTTGTTTCGGAGTAGCGGTCTCTCCTGTACCAATTGCCCAAACAGGTTCGTAAGCAATTACGATATGCTTCCATTGCTCTTTGGTCAAATGAAATAACCCGTCGGTTAGCTGATTAAATATCACATTTAAATATTGTTTGTTTTGGCGGTCTTTTAATTCTTCTCCAATGCAGAAAATCACTCTCATATCATGCTTTAATGCTGTATTTACTTTATCGGCAAGTAAAGCATCAGTTTCTTGAAAATAATGTCTTCTTTCAGAATGTCCTAAAATTACAGTATTTACGCCTATGCTTAGCAGCATTTGAGCAGAAATTTCTCCTGTAAACGCACCTCCTTCTGCTTGATGCATATTTTGGGCTGCAACCTGTATATTGGTTCCTTCTAAATGAGCAACGGCATTTGATAAGTTGGTAAATGCGGGAGCTACAATTATTTCAGTTTGTTTTCCTGTAGGTAGTTTTTCTATTAATTCATCTAAAAGTGAATGTGTTTCGGGAAGCGTTTTGTGCATTTTCCAGTTTCCTGCAACAATAGTGTTTCTCATATTTTTAATTATTGTAATTTTTGCAATAGAACTCTGATGTCATCAAAGTTTTTTTCGGTTGCGTCGTATAAGGCAACTTTTGTATCCTTGTCGATAACAATATATCTCGGAATCCATTTCAAATCAATGGATTTTCCGAAGCTTCCTTTCATTCCTTCTCCGTTTGGAATGTAGTAATGCTGTCCGTTTAAATTAAACTTCCCGATTCCCTCTTTCCACGATTGTTCTGTTTTATCGGCAGAGATATATACAAAAGTCACCTCAGGAAAATCTTGCTGGATTTGACGTGTAGTTTCAAAAGCTTTTATACAATCTTTACACCAACTTGCCCAAATGTCGATAACCACAACATTTCCTCTATTTATATCCAAAATTTGCTGCATATTTATTGATTTATTGTCTAAACTAATAAATTCTTGCATTAAAACTTCTTCGGAAAAATGTATCTTATCTTGAAGTAGCTCTGTTTTATTTTCTACTTGTTGTTCTTCCTCAATAAGATTGTCTTTTTGTTTTGCTTTCTGATTACAAGAAAACAACGTAAAGGCAATTAATCCTGTTATTAAACTGATTTTTTTCATTTTTCAGGCTTTTAATTAATTTTAACTCGGGGATCTAAATATGCATATATCAAATCTACTAAAATTGTAATGATAATAAAAGAAGTTGCGATAATTAATACAGCACCCATAATAACAGGTAAGTCTAAATTATTTAAAGCATCAACAATTTCTTTTCCCAAACCATTCCAACCAAAGATATATTCTACAAAAACAGCCCCGGCGAGCATAGAAGCAAACCATCCTGAAAGAGCTGTTACCACAGGATTAAGGGAGTTTTTGATGGCGTGTTTGTAAATGATTTTTGAAGTTGATAACCCTTTAGCTTTTGCTGTCCGGATATAATCTTGACTTAAAACTTCTAATAGAGTGTTTCGCATGAGTTGTGTTACAACTGCTAAAGGTCTTATGCCTAGTACTATGGAAGGCAGTATACAATTGATTAAAGCTAAATGCTTGCCATTGCCTAAATCATCTATTTCATATAAACTTCCGTTCATAGGAAGTCCTGTATAGCGATGTAAGACAAAACCAAAAATCCATGCAAATAAAATGGCACTGAAAAAAGAGGGAATACTCATGCCGAATGTACTGATGAGTGCAATGAATTTATCAATCCATGAATTGTGAAAAACAGCTGAAATGATACCTAAGATAACTCCTGTAAGCAAGGCTATTGCAATAGCTAAACAAGCTAGAAATATGGTATTAGGCAAAGTTTCTGCAATAATAGCAGTCACTTTTTTTCCGTTTTTTTGAAAACTCTCTCTCAGGTATGGCATCTTCAGCATTAAAGTTGTGTTTTTAGTAGTAAAAACAGCTTGTCCGGAATATTTATTGTTGATGTTAAAAGTGTAATCCCCTGTCTGATTACTGTGGAGTGAAACAGGGGATAAATCGTTGAGATATAAAAGATATTGCTTACTTAAAGGTTTGTCAAAACCATACTTTTTCTTGATTGCCAGTAACTGTTCTGAATTTTCATTTTGATCTAACATCATTCGTGCGGGATCACCAGGAAGGACATTAAAAAGAAAAAAAACAACAGTAACCACTCCAAAGAGGGTGAAAAAAGCATATAATATTTTTTTTAGCAGATAACTAAGCAAAGTACAAAGATTTATTTTAGGTGCACCAAATCACTATCTTTCCAGTGTTTCTTTTCTACAATAACACCGCTTTCTACTACTACAATACTTGGATTTGCTCTTTCAATTGTTTTTAAAGTTGTTCCGTCACAAGTATAGTATTCAAAGGGCAATTGAAATTTTTGGATTGTTCCTTCTATTTTTTCTTCAGAAGATGCTGTTAATCCAATTACTTTATATCCTTTTACAAGTGCTTTGTTAGCAAAATCTTTTAAAGAAGCTAATCCTTTATCGTCTGCACGATCCAAATCGTAGGAAATAAGTAAGACTAATTTAGGTTCAGCCATCATTTCGTCTAAATAGTTTTCACCATCTTTGTCCATTGTCAAGTCGTGGATAGGAGGCTGATAACCTTCTGAAATTAATTTATCTTCTCTGCGAATAAACTTGGCACCTTCGGGTAAATTTCCTAATTCTTTATCTGAAAATTTTTGTTCTTTACCGTTTATTTCATAGAAAAAAGTGATTTGATATTCAGCTTTTGGAGCATCATCCGGGATTGATATTCCTTCCACAATATTGGTACCTACTTTATAAGCTCTAAAATCTTTTAAAGGTAGGTGATTTAAAACCCAATATCCCATAAAACCACACAAAATAAGGGTGACTAATATAATAGATGAATTGGTTTTTTTATTGAAAACAGGTGTAATGATTTGTTTGTATTTAATAATGATGAGAATTAATACTAAAAGAACAATGTCTTTAGTGAATGACCCCCATGGAGTTAGAGGGATCGCATCCCCAAAACAGCCGCAATCTGTTACTTTATTAAAGTAAGCCGAATAGAAGGTGAGAAAAGTAAAAAAGACAATCATTAAAAACAATAGAACTAAAGTCAATTTTCTTTTAAATCCTGTCAATAGAGCAACGCCTAATAATACTTCTGCAATAACCAAAATGACGGCGATACTTAAAGCGTACGGAAAAAGGAACGGAAGATTTAAAACTCCCTCTGAAAAATATTCTTCTAATTTAAATGAAAACCCCATCGGGTCGTTTAATTTTATCAACCCTGAAATGATAAAGAGAATACCTACAAAAAATCTTGATAATTGTGCAATGAATTTCATATATAGATGTATTATGGTTGTTGAATTGGATTTGAAAGATTAAGATGAATCAGAGCAAAAACAGCATAATTAATCATGTCGAGATAATTAGCAGCAATTCCCTCGGAAACCAAAGTTTTACCCTTATTGTCTTCAATTTGTTTTACTCTAAGCAACTTTTGTAAAATTAAATCGGTTAAAGAGCTGACTCTTAAGTCACGCCAGGCTTCACCATAGTCGTGATTTTTATTTTCCATCAGTGTTTTGGCTTCGCTTATTTGTTGATCATATAATTCTAAAGCTTCTTTTCCGAATAAATCAGGTTGTGTAGCGACTCCTTTTTGCAAGTTGATTAAAGCCATTACGCAATAATTGACAATGCCGATAAACTCCGGAACCTCTCCTTCATCTACTTTTCTTACTTCATTTTCCTGAATACTTCGAATTCGAGACGCTTTAATATATATTTGATCGGTCAGAGAAGGAAGGCGAAGAATGCGCCATGCACATCCGTAGTCCTGCATTTTTTTCTGATATAAATCTCTACAAACAGCAATAATCTGATCGAATTGAGTAGAAGTAATGTCCATTTTGAATTATATTTGCGTAATATTTCTTCAAAAATAACAATTTAAAAAACCTGTGAAAAAGAAATATGTATTTTTGAGCCAGAAATATTTTTTATGAATGTCAGAAAAGAGAGTATTTAATTTAATATGACAATAAATTGTAAAGGTGAATTAGTTGATTTATCAAGTCCTAAAATCATGGGAATACTAAATATTACCCCTAATTCTTTTTATGATGGAGGAAAATATAAAACGGATAAGGAAATTCTTAATCAGGCAGAAAAAATGCTGAACGAAGGAGCAGATTTTATTGATTTAGGTGCGTATTCGACTAAACCAAGTGCTGAGTTCTTTAGTGAAGAAGAGGAAATTTTCCGAATTATTCCGGTAATAGAACTTTTATTGCACACATTTCCGAACCTGTATTTATCCATAGATACTTTTAGAGCTGGTGTAGCGAAAGTATCTGTTGAAGCAGGAGCAGCAATTATTAATGATATATCAGCGGGGGTACTGGATCAAGAAATGATTGCTACAGTTGCTGATCTGCAAGTACCCTATATTATGATGCACATGAGGGGAAATCCCAAAACAATGCAGTCTATGACAGACTATGAAGATATTTTGTTAGAGGTACGGAAGTATTTTTCAGAACGAATTACAGTTGCACGTCACGCGAAAATAAATGATATTATACTGGATCCCGGTTTTGGATTTGCCAAAACACTGTCTCAAAATTATGAATTGATGAGCAAAATGGAGCTTTTAGATGTTTTTGACCTACCTGTTTTAGTAGGAATATCAAGGAAATCGATGCTTTATAATCTTTTGAATACCACTCCTGAGCAAGCTTTAAACGGAACTACGGTTTTAAATACAGTAGCTTTACAAAAAGGAGCTAATATACTTAGGGTTCACGATGTTAAAGAGGCGGTGCAGACGAGAGAAATATTAAAACAATTAGCTATATGAAGAAGATTTTATTTTTAGTTTCAAGTGTGTTATTATTGGTAGCTTGCAGTAATAAGCAAATGCAGATTACAAGAGCTTCTTTTACTGTAGAAGAAGGTGTCGACGATCATTCGCCTATTTATTTTGAAGAAGAAGAGGGTAAAATGCATTTGAACGAAGCCAACAGAATAGCGGGAACAAATTATATTTTTTCTGTTCAACGCGATTTGAATGTGAAGGAGGTATTGGAAGAGGTTCAGCGAATTAAGAGTCATAAATATACAGAAGAAAATATGCACAATGATGAAAAAGGCGTTTTTTTTAGTTATGCTGATACTTTGCATAAAAGCCTGGCTTTTTTCCCATTCAAAAATATAGAATACAGTTTTGAAAGACCAAAAAGTCCCGAACTGCTTTTATATGTAAATGGTTCCAATGATTTCTTTTATGAAGGAAAATTGATAAAAAAAGAAGATCTGATTCAACATATTCAGGATCAAGAAAATATAAGTTTAGGTTTTAGCAAAACATTAGATTTTGAACAATACCTGCAAATGCGTATTTTTTTGGTCGAAAACAAAATAGCAGATAAATTTGTTAAAATTGATTATATTTATTGATGGTGATAAGGCTCATTTCTTAAGATAGTAAATGCGCGATAGAGTTGTTCGGTAAAAAATAAACGAATTATTTGATGGGAAAATGTCATTTTTGAAAGTGATATTTTCCCTTTTGCGTTTTGATAGACAGATTCGGAAAATCCATAAGGTCCACCGATAACGAAAACAAGTGTTTTAATGCCAGAGTTCATATGTTTCTGTATGACTTCAGCAAATTCAATACTGTTATAGCTTTTACCATTTTCATCTAAAAGAATTAAAAAATCGCTTGAACTTATTTTTGATAAAATTAATTCTCCTTCTTTTTGTTTTTGCTGAATTTCCGATAGATTTTTGGCATTTTTGATATCGGGAATAATTTCCATATCAAATTTTATATAAAATGAAAGGCGCTTGACATATTCCTCAATAAGAGAATGTAAACTTTTGTGGTCTGTTTTTCCAATAGCAATTAATCTGATATTCATCTTATATTTTGTTTGTGTAAAAATAAGTCATAGTTTTTGGTCACAAAAGGATTGGGGTGTAAATTGGTCTTATTTAATTTTGTTTTCATAATTTTTGAGATAAGAGATAGGGTTTCAGGAATAAATTTAAAGAAAATACTCAATGAATTTAATAAATTACGAATAGGCTATTTTTGTTGTGTTCTTAGATTTACACTATATTTAGCACAACGTAATAGGGTTAGGAAAAGAAAGCTATATGAGTCAAGCAGATATTAAAATAAATGAAATCAAGTCGTTATATAATGAGTTAAAATTTAATGAAGAAACAGAAAGTTTAAAAGAAGAAGAAAAAGTAGAGGTTTATCATAAAAATCAGTCTGTCTCAGAACGTATTTTAGAATTAATAGAGGAAGTTTTAAAAGAAGATCCGACACAAATAGATGCTTTATTCTGGAAAATAAAAATTTATAACGGTCCCTATTTTGAAGATGTTTCGGTAATGATGTCAACAGCACAGGAGATAATAGAAAAACTACCGGATAATAAAAAAGCCGTTTTAGGAGCTTATGACTGGCTGGCGTGGTGTTATCAGAATAAATTGGAACTTCAGGAAAAATCTGTGGAAATATTGCATGATAAACTCATCGAGATCTCCCTTATTGAAGATGATTATGGGTTAAAAGACAGAGAGTTTGGAGAAACCTATCATTTAATGGCACTTTTATATAAAGAGTTGGGAGAAACTGAAACCGCTGGTAAATTTTATAAACTTTCATTTGAGCACTCTCCTGATCATTACTATACAACTTACCAGGGAGGTGTTTTTTTTCTGGAGCAAGAAAATTATGAAGATGCTCTTTTATTTTTAGAATCATTTTATGTTTTTCATGGCAATGAATATTCTGTTTCATATGCAAAACAGATACAACAGTTATTTGAGTCCGGAAAATTGGAAAACAAATGGAGTTTAATAAAACTGATGTATTTGATAGGTATTGATTTTCCAAATGAAATGGGATATAAAAATGCCAAGGAGTTTGGGTTAAAATATTTAGAATTAATAGATAATGAATTACAAAGCAATCCTGAAAATGTAGCAGCCTTGCGAATGAAAATACAGCATTATCTGCTTGTTGATAAAAACAGCAAAAAAGCCTTTGAGCTTTTACAAAAGTACTTTAGTAAAATTAAAGCGATAAAAACGCCGCTATATTTTACTTTCTTTGAATTGGCTATAAAATTTAATATAAATATATCTTCTAACAAGTACCTTATTGAATGTGATAGTTTTAATGGGTATATATTAACTACACGATTTTTAGAAAAAGCAGGTGAATTAAAAGATGATGGAGAGCTTGAATTATCCTTACAATATTATAAAGAAGCCAAGGAAATTGGATTAAAAACTATTCCTGTAATTGAAAATTATTTCGAAAATGGAATAGGCAACAAAATATGTAATAATCCACATGGATATGCAATGTTGTGTAATAACTTAGGAATTGCGATTCGAAATGTTGCTCTCTTGTCAGATGAAAAATATAATACAGATGAGTGTAAATATGCTTTAGAATTACACAAAAGAGGTTATTTATATTCTCCTTTCTGGGAAAATATGGAAAGTGGAATGCGGATGGCAGAATTGATGGAAAATTATGATGAAGTAGAATATTTTGGAAAGGAATTGCTTACTTATTATGAAGAGTTTTCAATATCTTGGATGATTGTTCAGTCCCGATTGCTAAAAAATATGACAAATGCAGATCGGTATGAAGAAGCAGAAGAATTTTATCGGAAATTTAAAGCTGATTTTGAATCAAAAAATATTGAAGATGAAGAAGTGATAGGTGAGATGATTTATGCAGCTGCTGAATACTTTACGTATATAAGGTACCAGAAAAAAGATTTTAGAAAATCAATAGAGTTAACAGAAGATTTTTTTTCAAACAGTAAATATTTTGATTTAAATGAAGATGTTTCAAAAATAAACTATTGGTTTAGCTTGGCTTGGTCTTATCATGGATTAAAGAGTAGAGAGCAGGCAAAAAAGTATTTTGACTTTTTAAGAGAGCATTATGGTTCGAATGAGAAGTATAAACACACAATAGAAGAAATTCCTCGAGAATATAATTTGTCCGCAGAAGAAAGTATAGCATTTAATAGATTACTGGAATTTATAGCTATTAGACCAAAAATAGAAAAACATTTTAATATAGAAGACAGAAGTGGCAAAAATGAAATTCTATTAGAAAAAATAATTCGTAAAATTGTAGGAGAAAGCTTTATAGCGGTAGAAACGTGGATAGATGATGATGTGTTTATAAAAATTGTTGGACGGCACAAAACAAATTATGAAATTGATAATAAAGAAAATAGGTTTGATTCTATTATAGATTTATATCTGCCAAAAGAAAATACAACTATCAGATATGATTTAATAGAAACTGAGGAGGAAATAAAAGGAATTTTAGGTTTGTTTTCAAAAACAAGAATTAAAAAGGAGTTATATGTATTCCTCTACCACTATGAAAAAAATCAGATAACTTCAGAGTCTTATCTAAATTATGAAGATGAAACTCCTTATTTCAAAGCTTTGGCGCAAAAGTACTGGAATGAGTTAATTAATAAAACTTATGATTTTTAAATTTTAATAATTTTTGATGGGAAATTAATGGATAAGATGCAAACAAACTTACTTTTCCAGCAAATCGGGGCGTCTGTTTTTTGTGTGTTCATAAGCTTTTTCTTCGCGCCATTTGTCAATTTTTGCAAAATTTCCGCTTAGTAAAATATCCGGAACTTTCCATCCTTTGTATTCTGCAGGTCGTGTATAAATAGGAGGAGCAAGTAAGTTATCTTGAAAACTATCTGTCAACGCGGAGGTTTCATTGCTTAAAACACCAGGAATTAGACGGATTACAGCATCACAAAATATGGCAGCGCCTAATTCTCCTCCCGATAATACATAATCGCCAATAGAAATTTCTCGAGTAACAAAATGATCGCGTACTCTTTGATCTACTCCTTTGTAATGTCCGCATAAAAGGATAACATTTTTAAGCAACGACATACTATTAGCTATTTGTTGATTAAGTGTTTCTCCGTCGGGAGTCATATAAATAACTTCATCGTACTCTCGTTCAGCTTTTAGTGCAGATATACATCGATCTATAGGTTCTATGCTCATTACCATTCCTGCACCGCCTCCAAACTGGTAATCATCAATATTTTTATGTCTATTAGTACTATAATCTCTGAGATTGTGAAAATATACTTCGACTAAGCCTTTAGAAATAGCTCTTTTAAGAATAGAAGCTTCAAAAGGACTTTTGATTAATTCTGGCAAAACGGTAATGATATCTATACGCATAATATCAATATTTTTGTGCAAATGTACAATCCATATCAATAGTATACAAAAAACAATTTTAGAATGAAATAGGTATTATTTTTTTTAACTAAAAATTAAAAAGGGCAAAGCTATTAAAAAACATACATTTGTACTTATGAATTTATCTAAGTCGAATGTAATGTTTATGGCTGCAATTACGGGGATTATTGTAGCCAATTTATATTATTGTCAACCTTTAATTCCATTAATAGCAGAAGAATTTAATGTGTCTGAAGCAGAAGCGGGCACATTAACGTATCTGACACAAGCAGGATATGCTGTCGGAATGTTTTTAATGATTCCTTTAGGGGATAAACTAGAGCGAAAAAAGCAAATTACAATAACTACCATTTTCTCTATTCTGGCATTAATACTGACAGCTAGTGTAAAAAACTTCTTTATTTTACAGATTGTGAGTTTTGTTTTAGGGGCAGCTTCCATTGTTCCTCAGCTGGTTTTGCCTATGGCTGCGGGTTTATCGTCTGAAGAGCAAAGAGGAAAAGTAATAGGAACTGTAGTTAGCGGTCTGTTGATAGGCATATTATTTTCAAGAACTATTAGTGGCTTTGTAGGTGTGTGGCTAGGGTGGAGAGGAATGTTTTGGATTGCTGCTTTAATTAGTATAATTTTAGTTTGTATGATTCAATTTAGGTTACCTTCTAATAAACCAAATTTTCAGGGAACAGTAATTGAATTATATTTTTCAATGTGGAAATTGATTAAAGAGCAGACTGTTTTACGAGAAGCAACAATCATCACTAGTCTTGCGTTTGCACAGTTTGGAAACTTTTGGACAACAATGGTTCTTCTTTTGCACAATAAACCTTTTGAGTATAATAGTGCATTAATAGGAGCATTTGGACTAATAGGAGCTTGTGGTGCATTCGCTGCACCACTGGTAGGAAAAATAGGAGGAGCTGGAGGAGCCAGAAAATTAATATTGTACGGTATTGTCATGACATTTTCGAGCTTTGTCGTGTTTTATTTTTCTTCAATTTCCATAGTTGGCATAATAATAGGGATTATACTGATAGATTTGGGGATGCAAACCATACATGTATCCAATCAAACCAGGATCTATTCTTTACTTCCTGAAGCAAGAAACAGGTTAAACACTGTCTATATGTCATTTAGTTTTCTGGGAACAGCTTTTGGCTCGGCTTTTGGACTATATTTGTGGAAATATTTTGGGTGGAGCGGAGTTTGTATAGGTGGAATGTCTTTAGCAGTATTATCAATGATTATTTATCTGCTTAATCGAAAAAATGAATAAATAGTAATTGTGTAATAGTTAATATACAATTAAAAACTAATAAAAATATTAAATAATGGAAAACGGTATTTACTCAAAATTTAAAACTACAAAAGGAGAAATAATTGTAAAACTCACGGAGGATAAAACTCCCGGTACGGTTGGTAACTTTGTTGCACTGGCAGAAGGTAAGTTGGAGAATTCAGCGCGTCCGCAGGGAAAACCGTATTATGACGGATTAAAATTTCATAGAGTAATTCCTGATTTTATGATCCAGGGAGGATGTCCATTAGGAATTGGAACTGGAGGTCCGGGATATCAGTTTGATGATGAATTTCATTCTGAATTAAAACATGACAAACCAGGGGTACTTTCAATGGCAAATGCGGGACCAGGAACAAACGGCTCTCAATTTTTTATTACACATGTTCCTACTCCTTGGTTAGATGGAAAACACACTGTATTTGGACATGTTGTAGAAGGACAGGATGTTGTGGATGCGATAGTACAAGAAGATGAGATAGTTGGTGTGGAAATTTTGAGAATAGGTGAAGAAGCTCAAAAATGGAATGCTGTCGAAGCTTTTCGTACATTTGAAGGAGCTAGAACAAAAAGAGAGTTAGAAGAAAAAAGAAAAGCAGACGAGACAATTGAGCAACTGGCAGCAGGTTTTGAAAAAACAGACAGTGGTTTGCGGTATCAGTTCATTGTAAATGGAAACGGCAAAAAAGCAGAAAAAGGAAAAACAGTTTCTGTTCATTATAAAGGGGCTTTGGCAAACGGAACAGAGTTTGACAACTCTTATAAAAGAAAAAAACCGATTGAATTTCCGTTAGGACTAGGTCATGTTATAGAAGGATGGGATGAAGGAATTTCTCTTTTAAAAGTAGGAGATAAAGCCAGATTTATTATTCCAGCTTATTTAGGCTATGGAGAAAGAGGCGCAGGAGGAGTAATCCCACCAAATGCAGCTTTAATTTTTGATGTTGAATTGATGGATGTAAAATAATATTTTATCATTTATAATAAAAAAATGAAAGACTCTCAGTAATTTTGAACTGAGAGTTTTTTGATTATAAATATTACTTTTATTATGAAAAAAGAATTATCCGCCTGTCACGAAGCCATAAAGCCATACATTCACAAAACGCCTATTCTCGAATCTAAACATATAGAAAACTTTCTAGGAAGTGATTTATATTTTAAATGTGAGAATTTTCAACGCGCAGGGGCTTTTAAAATTAGAGGAGCAACAAATGCTGTTTTAAAGTTATCAGAAGAACAAAAAAGAAAAGGAGTGGTAACACACTCATCAGGTAATTTTGCACAAGCTTTAGCATTAGCATGCTGTTCTGTAAATGTAAAATGTTATATTGTAATGCCAGACGATGCGCCGTTAGTTAAACGCAATGCAGTAATAGTTTATGGAGGTGAAATTATAAATTGTGCGCCAAATTTAGAATCAAGAGAAAGAGTCTGTAAACAGGTAATAGATAAAACAGGAGCAACTTTTATCCATCCTTCCAATGACATAAATGTTATTGTAGGACAATCAACTGCTGCCAAGGAATTTTTAGAAGCTGAGCCTGAACTAGATGTATTAATAACTCCGATAGGTGGAGGAGGGTTGATTGCAGGAACGGCATTAGCGGCTAAACATTTTGGTAAAAAAGAAATTGAAGTTTACGGAGGAGAACCTTTTGAAGCAGATGATGCTTATCGTTCATTAGAAAACGGAAAAATAGAGTCTAATAGAACTACAGATACAATCGCTGATGGTCTCCGAACTCAATTGGGAGATATTAACTTTCCTATTATCCAACAAGGTGTAAAAGCAATTATAAGAGTTCGGGAAAATGAAATAATCAGTGCGATGCGCCTGATTTGGGAACGCATGAAAATTATTGTTGAACCCAGCAGTGCAGTAGCGTTAGCACTATTAATTAAGGAAAGACCTGTTTTTGAAGATAAAAAAGTTGGAATTATTCTTTCTGGAGGTAATGTAGATTTAGATAATTTACCTTTTTATTAGAATTCAAAAATAGGTGTAGTAGAATAAATTTATCAAGTCAATATAATTAATGCAATAAAGGAGATTTATTATAGAAGATTTACTAATTATTTGAATTTATTAGATCAATTTTTTTCTGGTTTTTTGTTTTGGTAAATTAATTTCCTTTCTACCGAAGTATAATCCTAATACTATTAAAATTCCTCCTGTAATTTGTATAAAACCAAGATTTTCTCCATCCAAGAGCCCCCAACAAAATGCAACTAAAGGCATTAAAAGTGAAACTGAAGAGGCGAAGCTGGCACTGGTTTCTCGAATTAATTTATAATAAAATATATTTGCGAGCACACTTCCAAAAAGAGCTAAAATAAACACAAAACCGATCCCTTTTAAAGCTTCGGGGTGCTCCCAGATAGTTTTAAAAAAGCCCGAAATGATTAGTACTATTAAAGCCGGAATTAATAAAACTAATTCAATAAAAGCGGTCCATACAATAGAGGATAAATTCCCCATATATTTTTGAGTTAATAAACCGCTATAAGCATACATTAAAGCAGCACAAATTAACATCAGATGGTAAACCCATTCATTGGATGTATGCACTCCGTTTTCGGAAGAAGAACGCAGTAAGAGAATAACTCCGATAAAAGAAAGGATTACCCCTGTAATTTCGCCAAAATGAGTTTTATATTTAAAAAATACCACTCCTAATACAATTACGAAAATAGACATAAGAGCATTAAAGATTCCCGCAATAGAACTGTCCAAATGAACTTCTGCAATAGGGAATAAAAACATTGGAATAAAACTGCCTACAATAGCAGTTAAAAACAGCCAATGAAAATTCTTTTTAGGCAGAGATTTAATACTTTTAACGGAAATAGGCAATAAAAACAATCCCGCTAAGGCGATTCTCAGAGCGCCTACCTGTATAGGCGTAAAGTATTCAATACCTCTTTTTATAAGAATAAAAGAAGAACCCCAGACAAGAGCAAGAATAAACAGAGTTACCCAGTGTTTTGGTTTTATATTCAAATTGAAAAATGATAAATTGAGATTGCAAAGATAAGTAAAGGATCGCAAAATGCGATCCTTTATCTTGAATATATTTTTAGGTTATGCTTTTGCCTTTCTGGTATCTAGCTCTCCAAAATACATTTCTTGAAAGCTTTTATTGACGCCATGATCAACTCTCTTATGAAATGTTTTAGGATCAATTTGACTAGGTTTTTCATACCCGCAAGCACTGATAAATTCACCCAATGCCTTCATGGTATTCATGTGAAAACTGGCAACTCGTTTTCTCTTATCAGTGACATCTAAACCTTTGTAAAGACTCTCATCTTGAGTGGCAATACCTACTGGACAATGCCCGCTATCACATTGTAACGCCTGAATGCAACCTAGAGCAAACATCATTCCGCGAGCACTATAGCATGCATCAGCTCCCAAAGCCATTGCTTTCGCTATATCAAAGGCTGAAATGATTCGTCCAGAGGCCATAATCTTTATTTTATTTCTCAGTCCGTTTTCTATCAAAGTTTTATTAGCATACACTAAGGCATCATTTAATGCCATCCCCATATAGTCAATGAATTCTAATGGAGCTGCTCCTGTCCCTCCTTCTGCACCGTCAATCGTAATAAAGTCAGGATATATATTTGTATCTACTATAGCTTTTATAATGTCTAAAAATTCATCTTTTCTACCAATACAAATTTTAAAGCCAATAGGTTTTCCATTAGATAGTTTTCGCAATTTTGCCAAAAAATGAATTAATTCTAAAGGATTAGAAAAAGCAGTATGTCCTGAGGGAGAATGTACAGTAGTATGTGGTGTAATACTTCTTATTTTAGCAATTTCAGGTGTATTCTTTTCAGCAGGTAACAACCCTCCATGTCCCGGTTTAGCACCTTGAGATAACTTTAATTCAATCATTTTTACCTCAGGGTAATTTGAACGTTCTTCAAATAATTTGTCACTAAAAAAACCTTTTTCATCTCGACAGCCAAAATATCCAGTTCCAATCTGCCAAATCAAATCCCCTCCGGAACGGTGGTATTGGCTAATTCCTCCTTCACCGGTATTATGAGCAAAACCTCCGATTTTAGCACCTTCGTTTAAAGATGTTATAGCTCGCTTGCTCAAGGCCCCATAACTCATAGCACTGATGTTATAAATACTGGCGTTATATGGCTGAGAACACAAATCGCTTCCGATTAGTGTTCTGAAATTAGTATCTGTTACTTGTTTCGGATATACTGAGTGAGAAGCCCATTCATACCCAATTCGGTTAGGGTCATCTTGCATACCAAAAGAAACCGTCTGTTTTTCATTTTTAGCTCTTTGATAGACAATAGACCTTTCTCTTCTATTGAAAGGTTTCCCATCTAATTCACCTTCCCAAAAATATTGGCGCATTTCAGGGCGGATTTCTTCGAAAATATATCTGAAACGAGCAAATAAAGGATAATTTTTTCGAATAGTATGCTTAGTCTGATTAATATCAATTAAAGCTAAAATAGCTAAGAACCCGGAAATAAATAAGTTAACAATGCTGGCTGTTGAATGATAAAGAATAAAAGATAATACGGAATATAATAAATATAAGACGATTAAAGCTAATGTTAATTGTCCAAAAGTAAATCGATTTAAAAATTTTTTGTGGAACATAAATTTAAAAATTTAAGGCAGAGATTTTCGATTAGTTTATTATTAAAGTTACAGTTTATTTGTTATATGCCATTAATAGATCAGAACACTTTTTAAAGCAAGCTCTTTATTCTCTACAAAGGCTTAATTTTTGGGCAAAGGTAGTAAAGATTTTGATTTTTGTGAGTTTTTATTGCTATATTTTTTTATATTTAATTGTTTGAATACGTGATATCTATGTTTTAGTTTGTTTGTTTTTTTAATACATTTAATTTTTTTATATCAGAAATTCTTTTTCTGTAGTATTTATTGGGTTGAGTATGTTTTCTTACCCCAATTCTTTGTTTGGAATAAATGCTGTTATGACCTGAAAATAAATAAGCAGTAATACAAGCTATTGCTATATATATTCCTGATTCTATACCGAATAATTCAATGCCCATTAATATACAGGCTAAAGGGGTATTGGTGGCTCCTGCGAATACGGCTACGAAACCCATACCTGCAAGTAACCCCGTTGGTAACGGCAAAAATAAAGAGGCTGCACTGCCTAAAGTTGCACCTATATAAAATAAAGGAGTAACTTCACCTCCTTTAAACCCGGTAGAAAGCGTAATAATAGTAAAAAGCATTTTTATAGCAAATTCATAAAAGTAAGACTGCTTTTCAAAAGATTCCACAATATAAGGGATTCCCAATCCAATATATTTAGTAGTTCCTATACTAAAAACAGCTAAGGCTACAATGATGCCTCCAACAAAAGGACGAAATGGAGGGTAGATGATATTGTCTTTAAAAAAAATACCTGTCAATTGTAGTCCCTTACTAAAAACTGCAGCACATATTCCAAAAAGAACTCCAGCAATGGTACTATAAATTATTGTTAAAACATTAAGAGAAGGGACAATATCTATTGAATAATGTATGTGAGTTACTCCATATAAATTAGTAGTAGTCCAGTCGGCTAAAATAGAAGCGATAAATGCAGGAAAAAGAGCATTATATTTTATTTTTCCTATTAAATATACTTCTAATCCAAAAACAGCTCCGGCTAAAGGGGTTCCGAATACAGAACCAAATCCCGAGGCAATAGCAAGTATTAAAAGAACTTTTCGCTCTTCTGTATTTAATTTAAAAATTGCTGTAAATTGGTCAGCAATAGCACCAGCCATCTGTAAAGCTGTGCCTTCGCGTCCGGCAGACCCTCCAAAAAGATGAGTCACAATAGTTCCTAAATATACAAAAGGAGCCATTCTAAAGGGAATTTTTTTTTGTGGATTGTGTACGTTGTCTATTAAAAGATTGTTTCCGGCTTCTACTTCTTGTCCATAGTATAAATATATTATTCCGACGACTAGTCCACCCATAGGCAATAGAGCGATAATCCACAAATGATTTTCCCTAAAGTCAGTAGCCCATTGTAAAGATAAAAGAAACCCTGCTGATGCTGTTCCGACACATATTCCTATAATCAAACAAATAATTAACCATTTGAAAATATAAAGTAAGGCTGGAAATTTTTGGAATAGTAAAGTAACTTCTAGGAGGAGTTTTTTTAAAAAAGTATGATTTTTTTTGAGCATAATTATTCCTGATTAATTTTATATACTATAATAAATCAGGCGTCATCAGCTTTGTTAAAGCGGTTTGGATAAGGAAGAACACCATTTCCTTTTTGGAATACAAATGTACAACAAAAAATAAAAAAAATCCTGATTAATTAAATCAGGATTAGGGAAGTAAATTTTTAAAACCTTTTTATTAGTTAAAGTAATAGAAAGTTTATTGTTGTTTAGCCATTTCTTTCATTTCCTTTTCTATCATGTCATAAAATTGGTCAATTTTAGGCATCAATATAATTCTTGTTCTTCTATTTCTTGCTTTATTTTCAGCGGAATCATTGTCAACTAATGGTTGGTATTCTCCACGCCCGGCAGCTACTAATTGTTTAGGATCTAACCCTAAATCATTTTGTAAGACTCTTACAATTGAAGTAGCACGTTTAACACTCAAATCCCAATTGTCTTCCATCATACTGGTTTTAATAGGTACATTGTCTGTATGCCCTTCAACCATAAGTTCAAAATCTGGTTTACTTTTAGCGATTTTAGCAACTTTTGCCAAAACGGATTTAGCTTTATCATTTACTTGCCAGCTACCAGTCTTAAATAATAATTTGTCTGCAATAGAAATATAAACTACTCCTTTTTCAACATTCACCTCAATATCCGGATCATCAAAACCAACTTCTTTTTTCACACTTTTTACTAGTGCTAAAGTCACAGAATCCTTTTTAGTTAGAGCGTCTTGCAAACGAGAAATTCTTAAATCTTTTTCTTTTAAACTTTCTAACGATTTTTCTAAGTTTTCAGCCCCTTTAGAAGAAAGCATTGTCAAATTGCCTACATTACTAATCAAATCAGTAGTATTCTTTTTTAAATCATTGACTTGATCTGAAAGTAAATTTCTTTCAGCAATAGCTGAATTTAACTTGATTGTACAAGTATTTAACAAATCCTGTACTTCTTTATTTTTAGCTTCTAAATCAGCGATTTTTTGTTTAGTACCACAAGAAGTCATTGTTAGTGCTAAAACTGATAACCCTAAAACGATTTTTTTCATAATTAAAAAAGATTAATTTCTACACCAAAAGTAACAAAAACTGTGCAAATAACCTATATTTTAATTGTAATTTTTTAGATTAGAAGGCAAGTGGCTATATTCTTTTTTTTGTTTAATAAAATATGCAATAACAATTGATTTTACTTTATAATAGCGATTGGTTTTAATAGGATTTTTTTTATTGTTTTTTTTTGTAATTCGTTTGTAATAAGCAAAATGCGATTGGATGATAGCTAAACAATGTTTGGGTTTTATCATTAGGATGAAACGGATGCCGGCGATCCCGTCTAAACATAAGCGAATAAAAATAATTCGAAATCTTTTTTTATCGGGTAGGTTTTTATGCATCATTAGTAGAGAATTTCTAAAATTGAGGTAAGTTTTCCACGGATTGTGATATTGTAATGTAGCACCTCCCACATGATATATCACAGAAAAAGCACAGTATTTAACTTTTTTGCCTGTATTCTGTATTCTCCAGCATAAATCAATTTCTTCTTGATGTGCAAAAAAGTCTTCGTCAAATCCTTTTAATTTTTTGTAAACATCGTTCCGAATGAAAAAACACGCTCCTGAGGCCCAAAAAATATCAATAATATCTTCGTATTGATGTTGATCTTCTTCAATGGTATCAAATATGCGCCCTCTGCAAAATGAAAAGCCGTATTTATCTATGAAACCGCCCGCAGCACCTGCATATTCAAAATGAGTAGGGCGGTTGTAATCTAGTATTTTAGGTTGAATAACGGCTGTTTCAGGCTCGTTGTCAAAAATGTTTTGAATTGGATCTAACCAATTTTCAGTTACTTCTACGTCGGAGTTTACTAAAGCTAAATACGGCTCCTTGATATTTTTAAGCCCTTTGTTATAGCCTTTTGCAAAACCGTAATTTTCATTATTTTGAATAATTGTAACTTGTGGAAAATTTTCCTGTAGAAATAAGACTGAATCATCTGTAGAAGCATTATCAATAACGTAAATATTCGTGTTTGGTGAATATAAAATAATTGAAGGTAAAAATTTTTGAAGCAGACTTTTTCCATTCCAGTTAAGAATCGCGATAGCAAAAAGTTTATCCATAATTTGATAAATCAATTAGGTTGGGATAAATAATCAGGAAGTGATTTTAAAAATACATACTTGCCGTTTTGGTAATCCATCTGACAAAAGTAGTGATTCATTCCATTAGTTATATATAAATAATCTGCTCGGAGCTGAAAATTGTATTGAGCTATTTGATCAAACGTTTGTTGATTAATTTTTACAAGGGGAGCTTTGCATTCTACCAGAATAGATATATCACCATTAGGCTTATAAATGACAAGGTCATATCTTTTGATTAATCCATTGATGATAAGTGATTTTTCTACACTTATTAATGATAAGGGATATTTTTTTAGATATATCAATTCGTGTAAAACATGTTGCCTTACCCATTCCTCGGGAGTTAGTAATATAAACTTTTTACGGATGACGTCAAAAATAGATAATCTATTTTCACTATTTTTGAAACGAAATTCAAATGACGGGAAATTTAGTTTTTGCATAAAGCAAATATATTTTTTCTCAAACAATAGAACAATTTAAAAGTCAAAAAGAATATTTTGGATCATATAAAGGAAATAATAAAAAATATAAAATCGGGTCAGGTTGCCCCCATTTATTTTTTAATGGGAGACGAACCTTATTATATAGACAAAATAGCAGAATATATTGAAGAAAATGTGTTGACAGAGGATGAAAAAAGTTTTAATCAAATGATATTGTATGGGAGAGATGTAACTATACAGGATATTGCTTCAAATGCTAAACGTTTTCCTTTAATGGCAGAGAAACAAGTTATTATTGTTAAAGAAGCTCAAGATTTAGCTCGAACAATTGATCAATTAGAAGAGTACGCCAATCAGTTTCAGCCTACTACTGTATTGGTAATGTGCTACAAATACAAATCGCTGGATAAACGAAAAAAAATTTATAAAGCACTTGATAAAAATGGAGTTCTGTTTGAGAGTAAAAAGTTAAAAGATTACCAGGTAGAATCTTGGATTAGAAAGTTGATTGAATCCCAAAATTATACTATTGACGTTAAGGCTTCTGCAATGTTAGTAGAGTTTTTGGGTAATGATCTATCTAAAATAGCAAATGAAATAAACAAATTGATAATTATGCTCCCGAAAGGAAGTGCGATTACCGCGGATATAGTTGAAAAAAACATAGGTATTAGTAAGGATTTTAATAATTTTGAGCTGATAAAGGCAATTGTTGATCGAAATCAGTTAGTCGCTTATAAAATAGTAGATTACTTCTCTCAAAATCCTAAAAATAATCCTGTAGTTTTAACAATGGGAATTATCTACTCTTATTTTTCAAAATTATTGCTTTACCATGGATTAAAAGATAAATCTCCTTCTAATGTTATGAAACAGCTAAGAATTAATCAGTATGCAGTTAAAGATTATGAAATAGGTTTCAAAAATTATCCTATGAAAAAAGTAAGTAAAATTATTGAACATTTAAAAATTATAGATTTAAAAAGCAAAGGAGTTGGAGCAGTAAATCTGCCTTTAAGTGATTTATTGAAAGAAATGTTGATTAAGGTATTTAATTAGAATTAGAGATAATGTTATGGCTTATAGATTAGATAAAAATAAAATTTTAGGGTACGCAACGCTGATTATGATTTTAATGGGGATGATCCTTATAGCTTTGGGAGCATTTAAGTATTATGAAATTGCCGGCTGGGGATTTACTGCAGTCGGTTTAGGTTTTTTTGCGATAGCATGGGTTTTTAACGCCTTAAAAGGAAGAGTTTGAAAAGCCTAATGAATACTTACACAAAGTTTTAATTACCATAATTTTAAAAATAGAAACAAGAGTTTTTAAATTCCAATATAATTTTCATATTCATTATCATAGCTTTCTATCTCCTCTGTTTGGTCTGAAAAGCTATTAGCAGGAAATTCGGCTTTACAAGTTGTACAGATATAAGAATCGATAGAAGGATCAAAATATTGATTTTTGTGGTTGTCAGGGCAATCGTATATCGGTGATTTTAAATAAGTATAGCTCATGATGTGAAAATTTAAATTCTTTACTAATTTACTAAGTAAAAAACTAATAACCAAGAAAAAATAAATTTTATTAAGATATATTAATTAGTAAAAGCAGAAGTGTTTTTATCAGGTAGTAATAAAAAAATGCCCCTTTATACAAAAGGGCATTTTTTTTAGATAATTTCAAAATTGATCAAATCGTGATAAAGCCTTACTTGTCCATTCTTTAAAGTCACTAATAGCTTGTGGTTTTCAGACCAAATGGCAACATCTATTAACTCGCCAATCTCCATGATTTTAGTAGCTCCATCATTAAACGTTAATAAAATATTTTTTTCTTTTACTTTTAACGTTATTTTGGATGCTAATTCTTTATTAAACTCCATAAGAAAAAAATTTTTATAGTAGTAAATATACTGATTTTTTCAAAAACAGAAATTGAGTTGTATTAAAAATAACAGATTTCTAAATAAGATTTATACTGTATCTTTTGTTTTTTAAATCAATGAATAAACCTTATTTTTGACCGAGAAGTACTACACATTGATAATTTGTTTTACTTGCTGTAATTTATTTAACGATTTCAATATATTATATTTTATGTCAGACGATAAAAAAGTTATTTTTTCGATGTCAAAGGTGAGTAAAACATACTCATCAACAAACAAAACGGTTCTTAAAGATATTTATTTGAGTTTTTTTTATGGAGCCAAAATAGGTATTTTAGGATTAAACGGCTCTGGAAAGTCTTCTCTTTTAAAAATTATAGCAGGAGTAGATAAAAATTATCAAGGGGATGTGGTCTTTGCACCCGGATATACGGTGGGATATTTGGAGCAAGAACCTGTGTTGGATGAAAGTAAAACGGTTATTGAAATAGTAAAAGAAGGTGCATCGGAAATCGTTGCTATTTTAGATGAGTTTAATCAAATAAATGATATGTTTGGCTTGCCTGAAGTATATGAAGATGCAGATAAAATGCAGAAATTAATGGATCGTCAGGCAGAACTACAAGATAAAATAGATGCTGCCGGAGGATGGGAACTAGAAACGAAGTTATCTATAGCAATGGATGCATTACGCACACCAGAACCAGATACACCAATTAAAATCCTATCAGGAGGAGAACGCCGGAGAGTGGCACTTTGCAGACTGCTTTTGCAACAACCGGATGTATTATTATTAGATGAACCAACCAACCATTTGGATGCTGAATCAGTACATTGGTTAGAACAACATTTACAACAATATAAGGGAACAGTTATCGCTGTAACGCATGATCGCTATTTTTTAGATAATGTAGCAGGATGGATTTTAGAATTAGATAGAGGAGAAGGAATTCCTTGGAAAGGAAATTATTCGTCTTGGCTAGATCAAAAAGCTAAACGATTGGAACAAGAAGAAAAAACAGCCTCTAAACGCAGGAAAACATTAGAAAGAGAGTTGGAATGGGTAAGACAAGGAGCTAAAGGACGCCAAACCAAACAAAAAGCACGTTTAAACAACTACGATAAATTGTTGAACGAAGACCAGAAACAATTAGAGGAAAAATTAGAAATTTATATTCCAAATGGTCCTCGCTTGGGAACAAATGTTATTCAAGCAAAAAATGTAGCCAAAGCTTTTGGAGATAAATTATTATACGACAACTTGAACTTTACTTTACCGCAGGCAGGTATAGTTGGAATTATAGGACCTAATGGTGCGGGAAAATCAACTATTTTTCGAATGATAATGGGAGAGCAAAAACCAGATTCAGGAGAGTTTTCAATAGGTGATACCGTAAAAATTGCTTATGTAGATCAGTCGCACAGTAATATTGATCCTCAAAAGTCTATTTGGGAAAACTTTTGTGATGGGCAAGAACTGATTATGATGGGAGGAAGACAAGTAAACTCTAGAGCATATCTAAGTAGATTTAACTTTAGTGGGGCAGAGCAAAATAAAAAAGTGGAAACCCTTTCAGGAGGAGAAAGGAATAGGTTGCATTTAGCAATGACTTTGAGAGAAGAAGGTAATGTATTATTGCTGGATGAGCCAACCAATGATTTGGATGTAAATACGTTACGTGCATTAGAAGAAGGATTAGAGAATTTTGCGGGCTGCGCAGTCGTTATTTCTCATGATCGCTGGTTTTTAGATAGAATATGTACGCATATTTTAGCATTTGAAGGTGAGTCTCAGGTTTATTTCTTTGAAGGTTCATTCTCGGAATATGAAGAAAATCGCAAAAAGCGTTTGGGTGATACTGTTCCTACAAGATTAAAGTATAAAAAACTAATCCGATAGCTTGTTTTCATAATATAAAAAAGATGTGCTATCTAACAGCACATCTTTTTTGTTTAAATCTTTTTTATGGTAATTACACAAATCAGTAAAGCCAATATAAAACCGGATTATTGGAATGGTGGAAAAACATTCCAATACTTTATTTATCCTATAAGAGCTCAATATTCAGCTAAAGATTTTGATTTTAGAATTAGTGTAGTGCAACTATAGAAAAAGAACCTTCAGTGTTTACAAGATTTGACGGTTATCAAAGTTTTTTGTTGATGCTGGATAATGATTTAGAAATACAGCGTAACGGAATAATTGAAAGATATCAAAAACATGAAATACTAAAATTCGATTCTTCGGATGACGTTGAGTCCTATTTCTTGGGGATGGATTTTAATCTTATGATAAAAAAAGAGATCGAAAATGTTTCTCTTAAAATAGTAAAGGACAAGAAGCTTTTAATGCTAGTATTTTATGTGTATTTACTTTATTTCCTACCTTTTTAAAGGTAAACGATCAAGCTTTTACATTGGGTATTTCCGATTGTATTATAGTTAATAATATGAAGAAAGAAAAAGTAAATTTCCAAAATGATAAATTAGCAATTATAGGTATGTGGTAGCAAATATTTTAATGATTGATGAAAGAACTTGAACTTATGTAGCGCTAAATAATAATTTGTTTTATGAGTTTTAGAAAATATTTATGAGAAAAGTTTTCATATCTTAAATACTTATGTATTTTTGGGTAATTATATTGAAATATGAAAGTAGAAAAAACAATAATAATGGCAATCTTCTTCTTATTGCCTACATATATAATATTTTCTCAGTGTAAATATTATGATAAATTAATAGTTGGTGGTAATTTTAATAGCTCTGAATATATTGATCATTGTCCTACGTTTAAGTTTTCTGTTGATGCTGGAAAATCTGATGTAGGGTATTATTATCTGGACAGACCTATGGATTTGGCTCCTTCAAATATAGACGAGATAAAAAGTAATTTAGAAGCTTTGTTGTCAGAAAAAATAGGTAAGGATTTTGTAGATAAATTAAGTTTTAAGTCTGTTGCTATTAGTTATTACGATAGTATATCTAAGTTTCATGCTCGTTATCCGGTAGTAGATATGTCAAAGTGTAAAACAAAATACTTTTTCTTTTATAACTTTGAACCAATTAAAGATGTAAAATATTGTGTTGGGATAGCTTTAGATGACTATCAGCAGATTATTTCTGAACTGCTTTTTCCGAAGGAAGAAGAAAAAAGAATACTCGATAGTGAATTAACAGTATGCAAAGTTATAGAAATAGCGAAAGAAGCAGGTCCATCTATAGAGCCGATCGAATCTGTTTCTTTTGAGTTTGATCCTAATAAAAAAGAGTTTTTCTGGGTAGTTAGGCAGCAAATAGTTAATCCGCAAAAAGGAGTTAATGAATACAATCAAATTTTAATAGAAGCACGTGATGCATCTCAGGTTGTAGCTTATAGACGAACTGTTTATATTAAATAAGCTATAGAAAAAACCTGTTATTTAACAGGTTTTTTTATTTTCGAATCTTCTCTTAAGCTTCAATGTTTAAATAGCTTTCGTCTTTTCTCTAAGCCATTGGGCTTCTTCTGTTGTTAGTTTAGGAGCAACCGAATCATACACCCATTGGTTATAGTTATTTAACCAATTAATATGTATTGTATCAAGCAGAGATTTTTCAATCAGATCAGTCGCTATATAGCAAATCGTAAGTGTTTCAAAATCCATAAAATCACCAAATTGATTGGATGCTAAATTTTTTGCTAAGACTAAATTTTCAATGCGTATTCCATGCTTTCCTTCTCTATATAATCCTGGCTCTATGGAAGTAATCATTCCAGGCTCTATTGCAATGTCTACATTAGTAGGATTAAAAACATGAGGTCCCTCGTGAACATTTAAAAAGAATCCTACTCCGTGTCCGGTACCATGCCCGTAGTTACGTAATGTACCCCAAATCGGACGTCGGGTGATAGCGTCTATCTGATAACCTCGCGTTCCTTTTGTATATATAGCCATTGATCCTTCAATAGTTCCTTTAAGCACAATAGTATAATCTTCTTTTTCTTCTTGGGTAGGAGTTCCTAAAGTGATTACTCGGGTAATATCTGTAGTTCCGGTTTCATATTGCCCTCCTGAATCAACCAATAACAAACCTTTAGGTTCAAGTTTATAATTGCTGTGTTCTTCTGCTTTATAGTGAGGTAATGCACCATGATCTTTGTAGCCGGCAATTGTATCAAAGCTGATATCTTTAAAGTCAGGTTGTTCTGCTCTCAGCGTTTGTAGCTTGTCCGCAATGTTCATTTCTGTCAAATTGCCGGAAGTAACGTTTTCTTCTACCCACTTAAAAAATCGAGTCATTGCCACTCCGTCATTAACCATTGCTTTCCGTTGATGATTTATTTCCGTTTCGTTTTTAACAGCTTTTAACAGTGTAGACGGATTGGTATCTTCTATAATCTTTACACTTTTTGGAACTGTATCATAAATTGCATAACAAGTTCGTTTTGGATCTAGTAATATAATTTCTTTGTCAGACAATTGTCCGATAAGATTGCGAACGTTTTGATACTCTTTAACTTCTACTCCGTAACTGTTAAGTTCTTGAGAGGTCTCCGTGTCTAATTTTAAAGGATTGATGAATAATATTGCTTTTTGAGCAGTAATATACAGGAATCCAAGTGTAACCGGGTTGCATTTTACATCTGAACCTCTAAGGTTTAATATCCACGCTACATCGTCTAAAGATGACACTAAATGAGCAGTTGCTCTTTTTTGTTTAAGAACCAAACGAATGGCAGCTAACTTATCTTTGACAGACTGTCCTGTTGTAGTGATCGGTAAGGTATATGCTTTTTCGGTAGGTAACGCCGGTCTGTTTTGCCAAATGTCATTTAACAAGTCAATATGTCCGTCAATTTTAAAATTTAACGGTAAAAGCGTATTGTTAATTGCATTAGCAACAGCTAGAGATGCCAGATTTCCGTCAAAAGCAACGACAGTTTCCGTATTGAACTTGTCAGCTAGCCAGTTTACATATTCTGGTGCATGTTGAATTTTTAATTTTACTAACTCAAAACCTGTATTGGCAAGCTGTTCATTCGCCTGGACAAAATAACGTGAATCTGTCCATAATCCTGCAAAATCTTGTGTAATTACTAATGTTCCAGCTGATCCGGTAAAACCAGAAACCCATGCAATGCATTTATAAAAGTCCGGTAAATATTCATTAATATGAGGATCGGAAGAAGGAATAATATAAGCGTCAATTCCTTTTTCTTTCATAGAAGAACGAATTGAGGATAACTTTTCTTTATGTGTCATTGTATAAAAATTTTAGCTAAAGGTACAAAATGGATTCGTTTTTTTGAAAGTCTTTAAAGGAAAATTAGTAGGGACAAATTAAAATTATTTAATATTTTTTGGTTTTTTTCCTTGATGTTTCCATCTTTTATGTGTCCAAAAATAAAAGGAAGGGGATTCGTAAATTTGCTTTTCAACCTCTTGTAAAAAGCGGTGCGTAATTTCATAATTGGGAATATCTTTCAGTTTTTCACCTTCACTCAATAGTGGAACAAAAGTCGCCTGATAATGACCTCTTTTAATGTATTCCACCTTTAGGTACATAGGAATCATATCAAATTTTTTACATAGAGCTTCACCTCCGGTAAATACAGGAACTTCAATTCCCATAAAGTCCTGCCAATAGTTAGCGTGCATAATCATTGGTGACTGATCACTGATAAAAGCATATATTCCATGTTTTTTGCTCATTTCGTTTTGACGTATAATTTTGATAGCTTCTTTCATTTCTATCAGAATTGTATTAAAACGCGAGCGAATTTTTCGGAATAAATTATCAAAATACGGATTGTTTATTTTTTTATAAACAGCATATCCCTGATGCTGGATAAACTGGTCTAAAATAATCATCCATTCCCAATTGGCGTAATGTGCACAAAATAATAAGATGCTTTTATTCTGCTGTTCAGCATGTATAACTATCTCCAGGTTGGTGAAAGTAAATCTTTTTTTTAGTTCTTTTTCTGAAATAGTGATCGTTTTTATCATTTCTAAAAACATATCACACAAGTGTTTGTAAAACTCTTTTTCTATTTTGAGAACTTCAGCTTCGGAAAGATGAGGCATCGTCATTTTTATATTTTTTCTCACTGTTGTTTTTCGATATCCTACAATTCTGTATAGCAAAATATAGAAACAGTCAGACATAAAGTAAAACAAGGGAAAGGGCATTTTAGAAATAAGCCATAAAAACGGGTAAGCAAGTATATAGACTAAAAATTTCATTACTGATTTGATTTGTTGTAAAGATAACGGATTGAAAAGTTTTAAGTACAAATTTAGTGCAGTGTTGCCAACATTCCTTATTTTTATCAAAATATTAGTGATGAACATTTCTATAATTACATTTTTGACCATTGCCGTTACAGGGATAATTACCTATAAGGGATTATCAGATTACCATTTTTTTTCTAAATATAATTTTGATATTTCTGCAATTAAAAAAGGCGAAAAATATCGCATGATAACTTCTGGTTTTTTGCACGTTGACTGGATGCATTTTATCTTTAATATGCTAACTCTGTATTTTTTTGCAGATATTATTGTGTATAGCTACGGAGTGGTGTATTTTGTTATAGTTTATTTATTGAGTATGCTGGGAGGCAACTTATTGACTTTTCAATTTTATAAAAACCAATCAAACTATAGAGCCGTTGGAGCTTCTGGTGCAATAATGGGAATATTATATGCGTCTATTATTCTGAATCCTAACATGAGTTTGTATCTGCTTTTTATTCCTATTCCTATTCCAGCTTATCTGGTTGCCATTGGCTATTTGTTTTATTCAATATACGGCATCAATAAAAGCGATGATAACATTGGACACACAGCACATTTGGGCGGAGCTGTTGCAGGATTGATTTTAATTGTACTGAGAGAGCCGACTTTGTTTATACAAGAAAAATTTTTAGTAGCGGTTTTGCTGCTTCCCGTATTATTTTTGTTTTATATGGAAAGAAAAAAAAGGAAATAAAAAAGGAAACTTTTACTGTTTCTACAAGAACTCTTTTAATCCTTTGTATTTTTATATTGGATTTTGTCCCATCATTTGGATAAATGTCTCCTGCTGTTTTCGCATGTCTTTTTGCATAGATTTAATCAACTCCATAAAATCTGATGAAAAGTAGTCGTTTGCAGAAGAAGAATTATTATTGTCATTGTCAAACGGAAATTGTTGCATCATAAAATTAGCATAGGGATTGTTTTGTGAAAGATTACTTTTGTTTCCGTTACTAATCTCTAAAAACTTTTCTCCTTTTTCTCTTTCATAAATTACAATAGAAAAAGGATTGATTCCCATTGAATTATATTCTGTTTTTTGCTGAGAAGAACCACTTTCATCTTTAAACTGCGTGCTGATTGCAATAATTTCTCCTTTATCATTTCGTTTGATATCTGAAAAATCAAGTGCTGCAATTTTTTCATCATTTACTTCTTTTTTTATTTGCTCCAACTCAGTATTCCGTGTATTTTTATTTATCTGATATTCAATAGTAGTGTTTTCGATTTTTATGTTTTCCCTTTCCTGTGCTTGAATTTTATGAACTAAAGTCACACACAAACTCAGAATTCCTATAATAATGAGAAACTGAAGTGTTTTATTGAAATTTAGAGAAATAAAAGGCTTTTTCATATTTTAAAGATTTGATTAACAAGGCTAAGTTAGAATTTGTAATATTAAATTTGAATTAAAAAAGTATATAAAATAGTTAAAATCAAAGTCTTGTTTGGAAGCTGGATTATCAGGAAAACACGTTTAATCATCAAACATTTGCCAATCGTTTTATGGATCTGATGTATCGGTTTAAATGGGATAACAAGAAAATAGATTTTGAAATTGAATGGCAAAACATTCTGAATACCCAAGAATATGAAGAGGTAATCATCAACAATATTCAAACGTCGACTACTTGGTTTAAATTAAGACCAGCACAGGTTTTGTTTTCTGTGAGATTCAATTTCTAATATCAACCGGAATACTTTTATCTTTGTCAGATGTTGGAAATACTATATCAGAATAAGTATCTTGTAGCTATTAACAAACCCAGAGATTTGTTAGTACATAAATCTTTTATAGCAGGAAATATTGAAGAATACGCTGTACAGATTTTG
>NZ_SOAG01000029.1 GCF_004364575.1 Myroides indicus
TTAAACATACTTTTCTCGGCTTGTTTTAAATTAACCACAATATCTTGTAAGGAAGAATGGCATACCTGTATTGCCTCCGGTTGTTGCACAACTTCCGAAATAGGAGGATAAACTTCTACCAAAATAGTATCCGAAAACTCACAATTTAACTCAGTAAGTTTCATGACGACCATATATTCTCCAGCTTCACTGACTTCTAAATCTGCTGTACTAGCTCCGGAAATTAAAACACCATTTTTGTACCATTCGTATTGTTTTTCGATCAGATCTGAAATATCTGTTTGTGAGTTTATAATTTTAGTTTGATTATAACACAGCGCGTTATTAGTTTCTATCAATAAATCGGAACCTAAAGTTATGCTTCCGGTATTAAAACTTCCTCCATTTAGAAATACTGCAGAAGCATCATTATTATCAAAGCAATAATCTGCTACTGCTAATTTTATACGATATTTACGTCCTGGGATTACACTAGTTTTTTCAGATTTCATTGGTATAGTCATTCCTGCATAATTAACAGGGGCATTTAAAGGGTTATCTGTACCATAAGCAAAATTTTTCCAAAAATATTCTGAATTAGTACTTTCACAATAAGTATTTGATTTTTTTTGATCTCTTATAGTAGAGTTAATTATAGGGTCTTTCGTACCCGGCACTATTGCTATATTTTCACTCTTTTCTGCTTTTAAATCTTTTAGCCATATAGTAAAGATCGCTCCTACAGGATTACATACATCATTACAATATAAACTAAAAGTATCGGAAGCGAATAGATATTCAAATTGTAGTGAATCTTTAATAGGAATAAAATCAAATTCTAAAACAGCTTCTGCTTTTGACGATAAAGATCCCACTCCTCCTACATTATCTGTAAGTATATTTAAATCAGTATCTCCATTCGAAAAAGGGATCCTCTCCTTATCTATATTTTTTTGGTAAGGTCCTGCAATATAGTTAAAATTATGTGTTGCTAAAACTATACCTTCCTCAAATGGAAAGTCCGAAATTCCGCTATTAAAATAAGCAAGACTATTTATTGAGCTTTTTCCATCCCCCGCCTGATATCTAACATTTGAGATTATATCACAATTAGATTTTATTAATATATTTTTTAATAACTCTTCTGCTGTATGTTTCTCATTATTTAAATTTATTTCTAAGTAAGGTGAAGGTGTAATGCATATTTCCAATATAGACTCAGCTAATAAAGTATCTGAAATCTTCTCTGATGTACCTAATCGAATATAATAATTTTGTCCAGGTATTAAACCTGTAAACAACTTACCATTTTCCAAGGACGAAATTTGAAAACATTCTAAAGGAATAGCATTAATTAAATTACAAGGACTTATATATATCGCACCTTCCAAAGATAAGCTTGTATCTAATCCTTCTAATCTAAATACGTGTGATTCATATTTAGCTGTAAACTCAAGCCAAATATCATTTTTTAAATCAGAAGCACATCTGGGAATCGAACTAGAAGAAAGAGTAGCTCCCAGTAATGTTGTACTTATATATTCAGTACATTCTAATGAATCATTCACTGGAATGTTTATTGCTCCGCTACAATCGTTACTAGCGCCTACTGTTGTTCCTGTGTTAAAAGGAGTACTCCAGTCACTTTTAGAATTATCCTCTCCACATTTGACTCTTATATAAATGGTATAAACCTTACCTTCATTTAATCCTGTAATTGATATTTTTGGCTTCCCATTTACTATTAACGTTTGAGCTGGGGTATATGTCTCGTCTTCTCCATACTCAACTACAATTACTTCCCATTCCTTATTATCTCCATATTGATCCCATTCAACATCAAAGCTAGTCGAAGTTCTATTTGATACTGTTAAATTATGAGGTCTTGGACAAGTATTTATTTCTTCTATAATAAAGTTATCTATACTAAGCGCATAAAGTCCCATTGTTATATCTGAAGAACGAACACCCCATTCAAGGTTTATCTTTCCGGAAATTCCGGAAATAATTAAAACTTCTTCTTGCCAACTATTTGTAGAATATATCTTTTCATCAATTAGTTTTTGCTCAATAACTTTACCTTGATTATCAATACCAGAAATAGACATTTCAACGAAAGTTTCTATTGGAAGACTAAAGAGATTATCAGGAGCTATATAATTATAGCTCAACATATAAGTGCCTCCATCTAATTGAATTAATGGAGAAATTAATTTTGACTTATTTTCCGGTACTTCACCTAAAAGAAATTCGGTCACATTCGTTAAGTATTCATTTGCATCACCTTCAAATGGACCAGATGTAGACAAAGATATATTAAGTAAATCACTCTTATGTACACCACTTACCATACCATCCCCATCACTATTTATCCAGCATATAGACGTTTCAGAATTTTTGTTGAATCCTTCCCAAAAAAAAGGTTTAACTATACCACAAAACATTTGAAAATGAAATGGTCCTTGCCAAATACTAAACTCTCCATCGCCACAATTTGTACGGACGTAAAACTCATAATCCTTATTTGATTCTAATATTTTGCCATTTTCATCTTTAGAAACAGTATTTTCTTTGTTTTTTGTAGCTGTACCACTTCCTGTAGGAGTTGGTTCTCCAACTTCCTGTACATAATATTCCCAAGCGGTGGCTCCAAATTCATCATCCCAAAAGATAGTTACCTTATTGTTCTCTTCATCTTTTACTCCCATAGTGGACGGCAGAGGTTCACGGCAACCGGTGACTTCTTCTATGAAGACATTGTCTATGTAAAGAGAAGTATCGTTTGTCTTCGAAATTACATGCCAAGCTATATTGGTATTTCCACTTATTCCGGATATAAACGTATACTCTTCTGTCCAATCCTGAGTGGGATCATATTGCTTTTTTGGAGTAACCACAGTTGTAAATTTATTCGTATAATCTATACCAGAATTAGATAATAGTACTTCAAAATCATAAGCATATAAGGAAACGGGGTGTGAGCGATAATGATATTTTAAACGATATGTCTTTCCTAACTCAAACTTAATTGTTGGCGAAATAAGCCAATCGTTGTGTGGTAGTAAAGAATCATTATACTGTTCTCCTGTAAATCCCATAGACCGACTACCCTCATAATGGGTAATAGTTGAAATAGAATTCCATTTATTACTAAAGAGATACATATCATTATTTTCATCTATAATAGTCCAACAATTTATGGTAACAGACTCTAAATTAAAACCTTCCCAAAAAGGAGTATTATAAACTTTACAATCTGTTTTAAATAAATATGGACCAGACCACACGCTATACTCTCCATTTCCACAATCTGTTCGTACATAAAATTCATATTCTGTATTAGGCTCTAAATTGTCTCCATTTACATCTTTATCTACATAAGCTTTATCACTCTTAGTTTCTGTTCCCTTTGTAGTTGGCAATGGAGTATTTCCTTCTGATTTTTGTACAATATACTCCCAATCAGAACCAAAACTATCTTCCCAATAGATTTTTACTTTGCCTTTGTCTTCCGTATTATACCCCAATTTATGAGGTTCAGGACAACCTGAAATTTCTTCTAAAAAAACATTATCAATAAGTAATTGCGATTCTGCTTTGTTTGTATTTATATGCCAAGCAATATTTATATCTCCTCCAATCCCACCTATTATTAAATTTTCTTCTTTCCACTTATGATTATTTTCTTCTTTTTTTGAATCTAAAACAATAGTAAAACTTTTTATTTCTCTTCCATCACTAGATAAGAGCACTCTATAATCTACTTTGTTATGATCTATTAAACGATTGGCTACTCGGTAAAAATATTTTAAACGATAAAATTTAGAATCATCTAATTGAAATGTAGGAGAAATCAACCAATCATCATGAGGTAATTGGTACGTATCCAATCCTTGAAAGTTCATTGCCGAATCTCCTTCATAAGTTCTTGGATTTGGAACTCTCCCCATTACATCTTTTTCTAATAATGACCATTTATTATAAATTACAGGAACTCGCATTAAAACATCTTTATTATTATCTATTATACGCCAACACTCCTTAGTTGTAGAAGTTGTATTAAATCCTTCCCAAAAAGGTAGGGGCTGAATGGGACAAGCAGTCTTAAAGACAATAGGACCAATCCACCGACTATATAGCCCCTTTCCACAAGATGAACGAATATAGATTTCATATTCTGTATCTGGTTGCAAAGTTGTACCTGATTGGTCTGATATAATATCTACCTTATTGCTAGTGGTAGGTAATCCTGTTCCTATTGGAGTACCACCTCCCTCAATCTGAACATAGTATTCCCAATTGGCATTCACTGTATCATTCCATTCTACAGTGACATCATTTGTACTTATATCTGAAATTATAATTTCTTCATCAGGGCCTATACAATTTATTTTTTCAATGGTAACAAAATCCAAAAAAAGTGTGGATGTAGTTGTTTCATTAGAAGTAATATGCCATGCGATGTTTATCTCTCCCTCTATATTTTGAATATATAATGTTTTCTTTTGATAGCTTCCAACCATATGTATTGTATTAGGTTGCAAAACATTGGTAAAATTATTAATATTTGTGCCATTTGAAGATAAAAGAACTTCGAAACTTGTTATAGAATTATCTGTATGATAATAATAAGATAGTTGGTAAATTTCTCTATTATCTAGTTTAAAAGATGGAGAAATAAGCCATTCATCGTGTTGTACCCCCCCTATTCCTTGAAAACGCAGACTTCTATCTCCTTGATAAAGCCATGAAGTAACTCCCCCCACTAATTTTATAGAGGTTCCATCATTATTATTATCTATGATAGACCAGCAATTAAAAGTAGCTGAAGATGAATCGAAATCTTCTTGAAAAAAAGGAACAAAAGAGCCACATATAGTTTTAAATTCAAATGGTCCTAACCAACTGCTTTGACCATCTGTCCCACAATCAGTACGTACATAAAACTCATAAGTGGTATTAGGCTGAAGGTTATTTCCGTTGCTGTCTTGAGTGATCGTAACCTCCTTTACAGTTGTAGGTGTTCCAGATCCGGTAGGGTAAGGAGCTGTAGGAAGCTGAATGATATATTCCCAAGCAGTGCCGGAGTCGTCATCCCAATAAATAGTGGCTTCATCACTTTTAAGGTTTTTCACTCCCTGATCGGAAGGAGAAGCACATGCAAATGTGGATTGTGTTTTTTGCTCTGTTTTAAAAAGCTTTTCTTCTGTTATTACATCATTTTCTTTGAAAGAAAATTGGTCTTTGTTAATCCAGTTTGAAAAACCAAAAGTAACTGTTAACAGAAAAAAAACTAAAATGACATAGATAGTTTTTTTGTTCATAATGTATAATTTTAATTGGTAGGGGATTTTATTTATAAACCTTACCGACTAAATAATACATAAAACAAGAGGAAACCTAATTTTAACAGTAAACTAATAGTAAACAATTTAAAAATTTAACAATTGATAATTATTTAAAAATCAATGCATTACATTTAAATAAAAAAACATCTTATAATTTTAATGAAAAATGCCTCAAAAATAAACGCGTATTTGCTTAGTATGTTCCAGTAATTTATTTTTTTCATAGTTTGCATATTGTATAAATATTATATCTCTAATTTTAAATTTTTAATGCTAAAAACTTCATAAAGAAATAGCTTAATTACCATGATTTAATAAAACATTCTAAGCTCTTATCTCTTTCTAAATTTAATTTTTTTCTAATTCGACTTCTAATTGTGATTAAACTTCGATGTCCGATATTTAATAAAGTTGCTATTTCACTATTATCCATATTAATTTTAATATAAGCACAAATACGCATTTCTGTTTTGGTGAGTGCGGGAGCTTCCTTAGAAATGGTTTCAAAAAAAGTAGGATGTATTTTTTCAAAAACTTCTTTAAATTGTTCCCAATCCTGTTCCTGATTATCTAATTTATCAAGCTGAAGCCATAATTCTTTAGCCATTATTTCTATATTCTCATATTCAGTACTCTTTTCTAAAATATGTCTTACCTCTTTAAAAAACTGATTTTTAGCTAATAACTGAATATTTATTCCATTTAATTCCCTTGCTTTGGCTGCTAACTCTTCTTTAAATTCTTTTTCTCTTAGTTCTTTCAATTCTTTTTCGAATTCTATTTTTGTCAATAAATTATTATTTTCCAACTTTATGATTCGTGAAGATTTTACTTTATTAAAATAGAGTAATCCTATAACGCTTATAATGAAAATAGTCAATATAGTATAGATAATAAACCTGTTTTTATAGTTTTGTTTATTTATTTCAGATTCTTTCTTTAATAACTGATTTTCAAAGTGTTGTTGTTGAAGTTCATTTTTCCATTGCAATTCTTCCATCTTTGATCTCACCTCAAATCCTTTAATGCTATCAGATAATTGATAGTAGCGCTCCATATACTTATAAGCTTTTTTATATTCATTTTTCTGAATCCATAAAATTGCCAAATTTTTAAAGCTATCCAAATCTATCATCTCCTCTTTTCCCTCTTTTATTCCTTTTTCATAAAATTGAATCGCCTTATCATAATCATACCTTTCATATATTTGTCCATAGTGCAAAAGTATGTGCTTTTCCAACAAAGTATCTTTAGATTTCAATGCCATTTCATATGCCCGATCAGTATAAAATAATGATAGTTTACTATTCCGATCATTGTGTTCTGTATCTCCTAGAAAAAGAAGGGTATGTATAATTTTTGTTGTGTCTGCTAAATTTTCAAAAACAGACAAAGCCTTTAATAAGTCTTTTCTTGCCAAATCATATTTGTTTGTTTTAAGCAATACTCTGCTTTTATTTGTTAGACTTATAGCTTCACCTAACGTATCTTTAATTTGTTTAAAATATTTTTCTGCCTTATTATAATAAACAGAAGCTTTATGATATTCATTAACACTAAAGTAAACACTTCCAAGCATATTATTAACATGCCCCAAACCATTAAGATGCTCTTTATTAAAAAATATTTTATCTGCATTTAAATAATATTCTAAACTTATAACATACTTATTTCCAGAATTATATAAATTTCCAATTTTATAATCTATCTTACCCATAAGTATACTATCATTAATTTTTTGTGCATATACCCTTGCCTTATTTAAATAAAACAAAGCACTGCCTTGTTTAATTTCAGCTTTGTAATTATATACATAAGCAAGCCAAAGAGTATCTTGTTTCTCTAAAACAGTTTTATAAAAAACTTCTATCTTCTCTCTTGCCTTATCCTTATCATAAGCTAATAAAGAATCTATACTTTTAATATATTCTTTATATACAGATTCATTATGAGCTATAATCGGTTTTTTCTTATTTTTATAAATTATAATTCCCATTAATAACCCCAACAATAAGAAAAATATAAAAATTATACGTGTTTTCCTTTTTTTATTCATCATTGCTTTTTTACTTTGCACAACAAATTTTGTAAAATGATAGTAAGCACATCTTAAAAGTCTATTTAAATTTTTTTTAAGACATCTAAAATCAAATATTTACCCTACTGAAAATAACTAAAATTTTCATAAAGTATTCTTTACAATTGCTAATATATAGAATCTAGGTTAATAACCTATAAAACTTAATTATTAAGTAATAGACTATCTCTTCATCTTATACAGAATTTTACTAATTTTGTATTCAATATGGAAAATCTAATTTTAACAGAGCGTTTTATTGCAAATACCGATTGGGCTACAACGCTATTTTTTATAGGATTTTCCATCATTGCAATCAATAAAACTGTATTTGGAATTCGTTTTTCTGAATTTAGCCGATTGGCACTTTCTGATAAATATCTCAAAATATATAAAGACAATACCAACCTTCAGAATAGCTTTACATTTTCTTTTTTTATTGTTCAATTAATTTCCGGAGCCTTTTTTATACAGATATGTTTAAACGGGTTTGGCTTTATAAATCACTATACACTAAATTCATTTATACAGATACTAAATTTTATTACAGTATTTGTATTGGCTAAGTATTATATTGATAAAATAATTGCGGTTACTTTCAATATAGAAGAATTTGCAGATGCTTTTAACCTACAAAAAGCAACCTATAGAAATTATCTAGGCATGTTTCTTTTAGGCATTGATGTTCTCTTATTTTACAACCATATCGATAACAAAATTGTATTGGGATTAACAGGTTTTACATTAATCGCAATAAATATTTTATTATACATCATTTTTATAAAAAACAACCAAAAATCGATATTAAATAAGTTGTTCTATTTTATTTTGTATCTTTGCACCCTTGAAATAGCTCCTTATTTTCTATTGTATTTTGGACTTAAAAAATTTGGGGCATTATAAGAATACAACTATGAAAGTGAAAACAATTTTGGTTTCTCAGCCAGAGCCTAAAGTAGAAAACTCTCCTTATTTTGAATTAGAACAAAAGTACAAGGTTAAGATTGACTTTAGACCCTTTATCCATGTAGAAGACGTTGCTGCTAAAGAGATAAGACACCAAAAAATAGACTTAAACAACTTTACGGCAATTATTTTAACCAGTAAAAATTCAGTCGATCACTTCTTTCGGGTAGCAGATGAAATGCGCTACAAGGTACCCGAAACACTAAAGTATTTCTGTCAATCGGAAGCAGTTGCTTATTACCTGCAAAAATATGTAGTATACCGAAAAAGAAAGATTTATGTAGGGCAAAAAGAGTTTGCAGATCTAACTCCGCTTATCAAAAAATACAAAGATGAAAAATTTTTGCTCCCTGCTTCTGATCAATTAAACAGCGATATTCCGACTACTTTAGATGGGTTAAAAGTAAATTGGGTTTCAGGTACTTTTTACAGAACCGTCATGAGTGATTTATCTGACTTAGCAGATGTAAAATACGATGTACTAGCTTTTTTCAGTCCGACAGGGATTAAATCTCTATTTAAAAATTTCCCTGATTTTAGCCAAGATAATACAAGAATAGCTGTTTTTGGAGTTACAACACAAAAAGAAGCATTAGACAATAACTTGCGTGTGGATATTATGGCTCCTTCACCTGAAGCCCCTTCCATGACAATGGCTTTGGAAAAATATATTCAGAAAGTAAATAAATAACAAATATTTAAAGGCTAAAAAAAAGCCGCTGAATTTTTAAATTCAGCGGCTTTTTTTCTATTATAAGAGAACTAATTACAATTGAGGTCCGGCAGCAACAAGTGCTTTTCCTTCTTCATTGTCAGTATATAATTTAAAGTTTTCTACAAATAATTTTGCCAAGTCCTTCGCTTTAGCTTCCCATTGACTGGCTTCAGCATACGTATTTCTTGGATCTAAAATAAGAGTATCAACTCCTTCCAAGGCTGTCGGAACAGCTAAGTTATAAACAGGAACTGTAACCGTATCTGCTTTTTCGATAGATCCATCCAAAATACGGTCAATAATAGCTCTGGTATCTTTAATAGAAATCCTTTTGCCTGTCCCGTTCCACCCCGTATTTACCATATAAGCCGTAGCGTTGTGCTCTTCCATTTTCTTTACAAGTTCTTCTCCGTATTTAGTCGGATGAAGTGATAAGAAAGCTTTTCCGAAACATGCTGAAAAAGTAGGTTCCGGCTGAGTTACTCCGCGCTCTGTACCAGCAAGTTTTGCTGTAAATCCGGATAAAAAATAATATTTTGTTTGCTCAGGAGTCAATTTTGAAACCGGAGGCATTACTCCAAAAGCGTCTGCTGTTAAAAAGATAACTTTTGTTGCGTGACCTGCCTTAGAAATTGGTTTTACTATATTTTCAATATGGTCAATCGGATATGAAACACGTGTATTTTGCGTAACAGATCCGTCGCTAAAATCAATTTTTCCATCTGCATCTACTGTTACATTTTCCAACAAAGCATCTCTTCGGATAGCATTGTAGATATCAGGCTCATTTTCTTTGCTCAAATTAATAGTTTTAGCATAGCAGCCACCTTCAAAGTTAAACACGCCATCATTATCCCATCCGTGTTCATCGTCTCCGATTAATTCGCGCTTAGGATCTGTGGACAATGTAGTTTTTCCTGTTCCCGATAAACCGAAGAAAACAGCTACATCTCCGTTTTTTCCTTTATTGGCAGAACAATGCATCGAAGCCATGCCATTTAAAGGCAAATAGTAGTTCATCATGGCAAACATACCCTTCTTCATTTCACCGCCATACCACGTTCCGCCAATAATCTGTATTTTTTCCGTTAGATTAAAAGCAATATATACTTCCGAATTTAATCCATGGGCTTTGTAATCTTTAAATGTCGTTTTTGATCCATTGATTACGACAAAGTCAGGCTCGCCAAAATTCGCCAATTCTTCTGCTGTAGGACGGATAAACATATTCTTAACAAAATGTGCCTGCCATGCTACTTCCATAATAAATCTTACTTTTAAGCGAGAATTTTCATTTGCTCCGCAAAAAGCATCAACCACATATAGTTTTTTACCTGAAAGTTCTTTAACCGTGTTTTCTTTCAGTGCATTCCATGTTGTCTGGTTAATAGGTTTGTTATCGTTAGGAGAGTCTGAACTATTCCACCAAATTGTATTTTCGGTCACAGCGTCTTTTACAATGTACTTATCTTTTGGCGAACGTCCGGTAAATTCTCCGGTCATCACATTTACTGCTCCCAATTCCGTAATTGTTCCCCTTTCGTAACCTTGTAATTCGGGGTTGATTTCATCTTTGTATAAAAGGTCGTAAGACGGGTTATAAACCACTTCTACAACATCTTTAATACCGTATTTTTCAAGTGAAATTGATTCAGAAATATCCATATTCATGATGTTATGTTGTGTAATAATTTATTTGCAAACTTAGAAATAAATTTAAAATATAATACAGATTTGGGCATTATTTAATTAAAGCTCTGTTTTTAATCATCTGAATCGCAGTATAAACCCAAGCGGCTATCAACATTAATCCTCCGACCGGCGTTATAGGCCCGATTATCTTTAAATTCACATCAATCAAATCTTTAAAAGTCAACAAGTAGATTGAGCCTGAAAAAAACAAAACACCAGATAAAACTAAATATAAAACTACCTTTTTTGCTTTTTCTGACAAATAAGGACAGATGCCTATAAAAAGCAAAAAGAAAGCATGATACATTTGATATTTTACCCCGGTTTCAAAAGTAGCTACCTGCGTTTCAGTTACTATCTGTTTTAATCCGTGAGCTCCAAAAGCTCCTAATCCTACACTTAGCGCACCCAAAAGTGCGGCAATTATTACTATACTGCGTGCCATTTTTTTTATTTCAAATATACAATATAATACTCCAATATTTTTGAGAAATCCGTACTTTCGTATTTCGTCTAATCAACTTATAAAAAATGAACAAAGAGATTTTAATTGTAGGAGCCGGACGCTCGGCATCTTCATTAATTAAATATTTGCTTGAAAAATCAACTTCCGAAAATTTTCACCTAACTATAGGCGACTTATCGCTTGAACTTGCTCAGAAAAAAGCAATGAATCACCCGAATGCCTCAGCAGTTCAACTTGATTTGTTTAACGAAGCAGAGCGCAGAAAATATGTAGAACAGGCTGATTTGGTCATCTCTATGCTTCCGGCAGCCCTGCATATTGAGCTTGCCAAAGATTGCATCCGATATAAAAAACACATGGTAACGGCTTCTTACATCAGTCCGGCAATGGCAGAACTGGACGAAGAGGTTAAAAGAAACAACCTAGTTTTTATGAACGAAGCCGGTCTTGATCCGGGAATCGATCACATGAGTGCCATGAAGGTAATCCACGACATCAAAAATAAAGGTGGGAAAGTAATTTCCTTTGAATCGTTTTGCGGCGGGCTTATTGCTCCGGAATCGGACAACAACCTTTGGAACTATAAATTTACATGGAATCCCAGAAATGTAGTTTTGGCAGGACAAGGCGGAGCTGCGAAGTTTATTCAGGAAGGACAATACAAATACATTCCGTACAACAAAGTTTTCAGACGAACTGAATTTTTAGAAGTAGAAGGATACGGGCGCTTTGAAGCTTATGCTAATCGCGATTCTTTAAAATATCAGCACGTATACGGACTAGAAGACGCCAAAACCATTTTTAGAGGAACTATCCGTCGTATGGGTTATTCCAGAGCGTGGAATTTATTTGTGGAGCTCGGCGTTACAGACGACACCTACCACATCGAAAACTCAGAAAATATGTCGTACCGCGAATTTTTCAACCTATATCTTCCCTATCATCCTACCGACCGAGTTGAAACCAAGCTCCGTTTAGCACTAAACATCGATCAAGACGATATTGTGTGGGATAAATTAGTAGAACTCGATATTTTTAATGCCGATAAAAAAATAGGGTTAAAAAACGCCACGCCGGCACAAATACTGGAAAAAATATTATCAGATAGCTGGACGCTGGCTCCGGATGACAAAGATATGATTGTGATGTATCACAAAATAGGATACAGCCTCAACAATGAAAACAAACAGATAGATTCTACCATGATTTGTATTGGAGACGACCAAACGTATACCGCCATGGCAAAAACAGTTGGTTTGCCGGTAGCAATTGCTGCACTAAAAATCTTAAAAGGAATTATCTCCACTCCGGGCGTGCAAATACCGATAAGCGAAGAAGTTTACCTTCCCATCCTAAAAGAACTGGAAGAAAACGGTATCGTTTTCCACGAAAAAGAAGTGGAATATCAGGGATATTAAAAAGATAAACCAACTAATTAACCCTAAAAAAGAACAGGAAAAGCGATACTTTTATCACTTCTCCTGTTTAGTAGCCGAAAGCGAACAAATCTCGAAACATTTTTTGGAGGATTTGGAGCGGTTAGCCGAATTAGAAATATAGGTCACTTACTGAAAAACATTCTGGATTTGACTTCTTTATTGTGAATTTTTATAACTGTTGCTATTGAGAAAATATTTCCTAATACAGTATTTTGAATATTTGATCGGTGACTTATGTGGCTTAGAATTGATTTTACAAATAGTGTTAGCTATTTAATAAGTTTGTTCAATATATTCCAATGTTTCTTGGTTTGTTGTTCGATTTTATTGTTAACCATGACATTTGATGCTTTATAAGCATAAGACAAAAAATTCCCCCAATTATAAGAATCTGTTTTAATGAATTTGTTTTCCTCTTCGCTCCAAATAAATTTTCTTATTCTTTTCGCTCCTTTGTAGGAGAATTTTTTAAATAATCTTTGTTTAAAAACCATACCTTTATTGGGTGCATACCTTCTGCTTGAATAATTTTTTGCCCTTCTTACAGAGCGTTTCATCTTTCTATAATAGCCCGAAAGACTTGCAGATTTCAGCAATACGTTATTGCCATCGAACTCAAAACCAAGGTAGATGAAATTTTTATTCCAATTGATACTTCCTTCAAATTCTTGTCCGCAAATAAGTTTCTGGTCTTTTCGTTTGAAATGGAATATTTGAGTTTTCGATTCCTGAATCTCTAATTTGTAGTTTTTTATCTCTTGATAAACGAGTTGTGTCAGCTCGTCTTTATAATTGATTGGACAAACCACTACCATATCATCCGAATACCTACGATAAATACCGCTTTTCTCTGAAATGTATTTATTTATAAGTGTATCAAAATACAATAAATAAATATTTGCTAAAACTGAGCTGATGGGAGAACCCTGTGGAATACCAAAATTTCGGTAAACTTCCTGACCATTTACAATTCTTGTTTTTGAAGGTTGAAGCAGCTTCCCTTTTAATTTAAAAAACTCTTGCTCTTTACAAAAAGCAATTGCATTTTGGTTTCTCAAATATTTTATTTTATCAATCTTCTTTTGTTTTATCTCTAGTGGTTCGCCAAGCTTATTTGTTTTACGGGTATAAATTCGGTTTTTGAACACTTCAAATATATCTACAATATCCACGTGACTAAATCGGGTTATGTTTTTATAAACATTAAAGTGATCGTCAGGCAGTTTTGGCTCACCTATTAAATCAGTCCAAACTTTTCGTAATAATTTATGATCGAGATTGTCAAAAAAGCTGGAAATATCAAATGCAATAACGGTAAATTCGTCTTCTTTATAATCTAAAATGTATTTGAAAACATCATTTGCAAAATCAATATTGCATTTGTTAGTACCATCAATTTTTGATGGGTTTACAGGTACAGAACGATACGCATTTACAACTTCTCCCAGTTTGTTTTCAGTTATCTTATTTTCATACAAATCAGACAGTAACATGGCATAATAGCTATATATCAAAGAATCCAAATGGCTTGCATAGAAGAGTTCTCTTTTTTTCTCCGAGCCTTTTCTTAATATTTTTGTGCCTGATTTATATTTTTCATTTATAGAACCGTCAGCATTAGAATAATCTTTTCGGAACCTTTTTACTTTGGAAGTTTTATGAATAAACGGAAGAAAAGAATGGCAGGCAACTTTTTCGGGATTGGTAACATAGGGCTCAATCCATTTGAAACGATCACGATTATCTAACGGCAATCCTATGTGGGGATACCTTTTAATCTTAAACCAATCTTTCTTTTTGTTTACTTCCATTTTAATTTTAAAAAGTGAGCAGCGAAGACCCAATGCGAAGCTGTGCTTTTAGAATTAGTTGCCTAATTCCCGAAGTGTGCATGCTTTTACGACACCTAAATGCCGCTCCGACTCAAGCTGGGTAGCGAAATAGTAATTGTATATTTGCATATTAACTCAAATAAGAGCATCATGAAACATCCAATCGTCAAGGTAATCCTAGCAGTAATGATACTGCTGGGGCAGCTAATGGCAAGTGCATCTTCTGAAATTAATTCAGGGATTGCTTGCATTTCTGAAATACCATAGCCCCAACCGTTTTTCAAGTTGGGCGTAACAAGACTTTCATCTATACCATAAAACGCACACTTCAGCTCTTCTACTGCTCACAAAATCATTTATATTGTTTCCTTTTTTACTACCGTTGTTGTTTCTAATAGTTAGCCATAGCCTCTCATTTTAAAAATTATTCTTTATAGAGCGTTTTTCACTTCTCGCAATGGATACACATCCGTTCAAATGCGTTATCAGACTATTAACTCCAACTTGAAAATAATCTTTTGGCGTTGCTTCTGCTGGCGGATACGGGGTAACAAGTATCTTATGCCACTTAAGCTGTAAACACCAGTTTTTGATTTTTTCATTTTCAAAAGAGGCATATAAATCGTGGGCAAACTCGTTTCGTATTTTTCTTACCAGATTCAGGTCTTCCTTAATAATCTTGTCAATCAACCCTAAACAATAGCATATTTTAATTTTATTGCTAAAGTTTCCCAAAGGCTGATTGAATTGCATCATTTCTCCCACTTCTTTATCGTCTTCGGGGAAAAAGGCGTAAAGGATATGTTCTAATACCATTTCCAGCAATGTGCCTCCCAAGACGGCAATGGTTCTATCGTCTTTACTCTCATAGGTAAAAAGATTATGAAACTCCATCAAAGCGTCATTCAGGTCGAAATATCTTTCGACGGCTTTTCCTTTTAAGATGAAATTGCTATCCTTTTCCATTTTATATATCGAAACCTTTGGGGATGATACCTGTTTCTTTCATTCTTGAAAAAACTCTTTTTATCTGGTCTTCACTAAACTTTTTCTTCTCTTCTGACCATTCATAAAACCGCTGAATGAGTAATGCTTCCGAAAATATTATGTTTTCATTCAGCATATTATTCATACAAGCATAAAGCGTAGCTACAATCTCCACAATATCTGATTTGATTGTTTTGAACCTATCTATGATAAACTGAATGCTTTCGCTTTCTGCTGAAAAGTATTTGATGAAATCATTATGATGTTGCCCTGCTTTCTCTAATGGTTGATATTTGAAAACTTGTTCCTTTTTATATTCAAACCATTTCTTCTCCTTTAATTGCTTGTCAATCGAACGCATTAACCTGTTATCATAAGGCCCCATTGCCTGACGAAGAAAATTTGTAGGTAATTGCATATCCGCTGATTTTTGACAGAGATAGATTAGTTTTTGCAATTTTAAATGTCCTAAAGTTGGCTCTTTGTGTAACTGCCAAACTATTTCTGCGGCTAAAACTGTCCTGCGGTAATAATCAACATTGGTTGGCTTTAGCTCAATTACTTTTCCTTTCGGTTTCGCTATGACCATTTCTTCCATCTCAAACGCCTGATGCAACAGAGCTTTAAGCAGTTGCTCGGTGGCTTGTTGGTTGGCGATGATGTGCTCTTTTAATTGTTTGGTTTTGGCTAATTGTTTTTCTATTTCCGCCACAATGCGTTTTTGCTCGGAGAGTGGTGGGAGGGGAATCGGAATACTTTCCCATTTACTTTTATTTACAATTGGTGTAGTTCCCCCCGATGATTTAGCCCAAATTGCTTTTTGAAAATAGGGTGATTGCAAAAAATATTGTAGAAACTGACCACTAACACCACAAAGACCTTTTATTGCATTGATTTGTTGATTGCAGCTTACATCTCGATTTGTGTAGTTGGATTTACCTGTTGAACCACCAATACAAACCATCATCAAAGAATTTTCTTTAATTAACACACCTTTTTCTAAACCCGCCAAAGTCAATCCTTCATTTTCATAGTTAATTCCTGAAAGACTTATATCAGCAGGTTTAATAAACGGAATGTCCTTCCCAAAAAACTCCTTGTTTGCTGTCGGTGGAGTTGTTCCTGTTTGAGTTGTTCCCACATCAATCAACCTACACCAAACCCAATTTTCAGGAATTTCAAATGGAATTACTTCGGGTTTGATGGGTGGCAGTGGCTTTTCCTTTTTGCCCTTGCCCTGAGCTTGACGAAGGGTTGCTTTCTCGGCTTTTATGCGTTTGAGCAATTCGCTGGCAGGTTCGTCTTTCGGGTCTTGCTTTACCAACTTACCTTGCACCGCTTCTTGTAAAATGGCTTGCTTTAGGTTTTCGAGTTGGGTGAGTTGGTCTGCAAAAAGGTTATCGGCTTCTATTTCTTTCTCAACCAATTGCTTTTCAAGTTCAATAATTTCTCTTTGCTTGTCAATGCTTGGCACTGTTACCATAACATCAGCAATTCTATTCATTGGCAAACTCACATTTGCCATTCCCTTCATTTGTGAAACCAACAATTCTTCTCTGTTCCAATGCAGATAAATATGCAGATACTTGGCTAAGACAAAACTTTCATCATTTGGAATTACGGCACATAAGATGTTTCCTAAGGCAAATTTTCCCTCACAATATTTAACACGTTTCATACTTGCGTGTCCGTGACCTGTGGAAGAAACCAAAGGAATAATAACTGCTTTTGTATCAAACTGATATTCGATATGTGTTTTGTCGGTTTCGCCCAATGCAATCATTGTATATGGGCCTGGAATAGCTTTCATTATTCCAATACCGCCTTTTGTAATCGAGCATATATCGCCTAATCTATACTTCATTTATGCTAACGATTTTAATTCTTCCAAAATCTTGGAAATTTGCGATTGGTTACTTTCAATTTTATTGATGATTGCCTTTCTATCATAAACAACTTCTTCTACAACTTTATTTGGGTTCTTAATATCCAAATCAAAGTTGCGGTCTATGATGGTTTGCATTGACACTTTCCAAGCTGATTCGCTTGCTTTACGGTTTTTCCACCATTGTTTGACAGGTTCAAATTCTTCAATGCGTATTGGTTTAGTTTTACTGTAGGCTTTTTGACCTTCGGGCAAAGTGTGTTCGTAGTACCAAATCTCTTTTGTTTGTTTGCCCTTTTCAAAGAAAATCAGGTTGGTGTTTACGGTTGCGTATGGTGCAAATACGCTTTGGGGCAATCTCACAATTGTATGCACATTGCAATCTTCCAATAATTTTTGTCTTACACGTTGTTTTACTCCGTCACCTGTTAAACTGCCGTCAGGTAATACAATTCCTGCTCGTCCGCCATCTTTGAGCATTTGGATAAACAGAATCAAAAAGAGGTCGGCACTTTCTTTGGTGCGGTAGTTTAAAGGAAAATTGGTTTCCATACCATCACCAACCACGCCACCAAAGGGCGGATTTGCAATAATTATGTCCACTCGGTCGGCTTGTTTTATAGAAGTGTATTCACGACTAAGTGCATCCGTATTTACAATTTGTGGCACTTCAATATCGTGGGTAATTAGGTTTACCACACTCAACATAAACGGTAAAGGTTTTAGCTCTGTTCCTGTTATGGTTTCTTGTAAAGTTTTTCTGTTGTCAATATTTTTTACTTGCTTTCTCAAATGTTCAATGGCACAAACCAAAAAACCTGCTGTACCACAAGCTGGGTCGCTAATTTTTTCACCCAATTTTGGATTTACCATATCCACAATAAACTGGGTTACTGCTCGTGGAGTATAAAATTCGCCTGTGTCTTTTTTGGTGGCAAGACCTTGTAATATGTCTTCGTAAATGGCATTGAAAATATGATGCTCTTTACTGCTGTTAAAATCAATTTCGTTGAGTTTATTAATGGCTTGGCGGAACGTAGTTCCGCTTTTCATATAGTTGTTGGTTCCGTCAAAAATGTTGCGGATAATAACACCCAATTTATCATCTAAGCCAATAGTCAAATTTTTGAGTTGCGGGAAAAGTTCATTGTTCACGAAAGTGATGAGTGCATCACCCGTCATTCCTTCATCATCTTCTGCCCAATTTCGCCATTGCAATTTGTTAGGGATAGGCGATTTGTATTTGGGGTTTAGAATTTCTTTTTCCTTGTCTTTGTCGTCAAAAAGTTTCAGAAATATCATCCAACCCAATTGCTCAATGCGTTGTGCATCACCACTCAAGCCCGGGTCTTTTCGGAAAATATCTCTTATTGATTTTATTACGCCTCCTATGTTGCTCATTTGTCTATGCTACTTTGTATAATTCGTTTTCTAATTCTTTGATGGCTTTCTCATATTCTTCACGACTGCCAAATGCTTTGATGATTTCGGTTACCGAACCAAATTCATTAATTGGCGGAACAGTCAAAATTTGAATGTTCTCTATGTTTTCAATACCTTGGTCAGCGTATTTGTCGAGTAATGCTTCTAATACTTTACGGGCTTGGTCGCCATATTTGGTGAAGTAGTTGCGTTTCTTCACATTGTTTGCCCGTTCTTTTCTTGTCATTGGTGGTTGGTCATACGCAACGTGGCAGATTAAATCAAACAAATCCACTTGCTTGTCAACGGCTTCATACAATGCCTCCACCATTACGCCCTGTTCTACTAATTCCGCTATGATAGCTTCCTTACGTTCTGAACCTTTCCACTTGTTTAGAAAATCATCTAAGGACGCAAATTGCTCTTTTATGATTTCTTTGGTGTGGTCTTTCAGACTTGTTGTAATGGGTTTTCCGTGTTGATCGAAATGCAATTCACGGCTAATCAAAACAGAAACATCAACACCATTCACATAAACCTTTCGCCTTGGTTCATTTGCTGTTGATGGCGGAAATTCCTGTTCAGGATAACGAATTTCGGGCAGAGTAATCTCAATTTCTTCTCCTGTTTCAATGTCAATAATTGGTTCTGTGTTTTCTTCTTCCTCGTCAATAATATCTCCTAAGTCTATTGCTTCGGTAACAGGTTTAATTCTGATTGGGTCACCGTCAAATTGTGGGTCTGCAAAAAGGTCTGTCGCATTTCTGAAATCCAAAATCGTAAAATACAGTTTGCCGTATTCTTCATTGATCCGTGTTCCTCTACCGATAATTTGCTTGAACTTGGTCATTGAATTGATGTTGCTGTCCAATACAATCACTTTGCAGGTTTGAGCATCAACACCTGTGGTCATCAATTCGGAAGTGGTGGCAATTACAGGATATTTTTCTTCGGGATTGATAAAGTTGTCCAACTCTCGTTTGCCTTCGTCATTGTCGCCCGTAATCTGCATTATGTATTTGTAATTCTCCGCAACCAAATCAGGATTGTGTCGGGCTAATGCAGTTCGCATTCGTTCAGCGTGGTCTATGTCCACACAAAACACAATCGTTTTGGCAAAACGGTCATAACCTTTCAAAAACTCTGTTAGCTTCTTGGCAACTGCATCCGTCCGTTCTTCAATCACCAAGTTTTTATCAAAATCCTTGCGGTTATAAATGCGGTCTTCAATTTCGTTTCCGTCTTTGTCGGTTTTCCCTTGGTCGGGTCGCCATCCTTCTGCATCCACATTCAAAGCTATACGCACCACCCGATAAGGAGCCAAGAAACCATCGTCAATTCCTTGTTTTAGCGAATACGTATAAACCGGGTCGCCAAAGTATTCTGAATTACTCGCTTCGTTGGTTTCCTTTGGTGTTGCGGTCAAGCCGATATGTGTAGCGTTTTGGAAATAGGTTAAAATCTCTCGCCAACTGCTGTCGTCCTTAGCACTTCCTCTGTGGCACTCATCAATTATAATCAGGTCAAAGAAATCTCTTGAAAACTGTTTGTAAACATTGGTTGCTTCGTCTGTTCCTGAAAGACCTTGATAAAGTGCCAAGTAGATTTCAAAACTCTTGTCAATCTGCCTGTGTTTTACCACTGTCATTTTATCCTTGAAATGTTTGAAGTCGCCTCTGCGTGTCTGGTCAATCAAGGCGTTTCTGTCAGCCAAAAACAGAATGCGTTTTTTTGCTCCGCTTTTCCAGAGTCGGTGGATGATTTGAAAAGCAGTGTAAGTCTTACCTGTTCCTGTTGCCATTACGAGCAGAATTCTGTTCTGTCCGTTGGCAATGGCTTCAACGGTTCTGTTTACGGCAATTTGTTGGTAGTATCTTGGTTTGCGGTTTGTACCGTCAAAGAAATAGTCTTGCGAAACGATTTTCTCTGCTTCGGGCGTTTCAATGCCTTTATATTTTTTGTATTTCTGCCAAAGCTGTTCGGGAGTTGGGAACTCGTCTAAACCAATTTCTTTTTCAATGTTTCCATCTGTGGCTGTGCGGTCGTGAAATAAAAATCCATCTCCATTGCTGCTGAAAACACAGGGAATGTCTAAAATCTGGGCATAGTCGAGCCCTTGTTGTATTCCAGCTCTTACGGAATGATTGTTGTCTTTTGCTTCAATAATAGCAATTGGAATATTCGGTTTGTAATATAGAATATAGTCGGCTCGTTTTCTTGTTCCTCTTGCTGTGATTTTACCACGAACATAGATTTTACCATCGGTAAAAGATACTTCTTCCAATATTTGTAATTGTTTATCCCAGCCTGCCTTTTCCAAAGCAGGAGTAATGAACTTGGTGCATATATCTCTTTCTGATAAAGTTCGTTTGTTCATGATTCCCCAAATTATAAATTCATCATTTTCTTTATTGCCTTATACCAATAGAAAAAAGCTTCCGGATTGGTCTTCTTTAACTTGTTTAATTTATTGTAGGTTGGGTGTTCAATCAGCCAATCCTTAATTTCCAATGGATTTTTAAACCTTTCTATTTCCTGATTTCCTTTATTCAGTAATGAAGTCAGATAAGCAACTTTAGCGGATGCTGTGATGGCTTCTTCTATTGAAAAGCGGTCAATAATGAAATTCGTGAAATTCTTAATGCCCAATTGCAGGTGTTTGAACTCATCGGATTTCATATCTCTTTCTGCCAATGTGTAACAAGCCAACCAAGTGTCTTTTAGTACTTCCTCAGTATCCGTATCTAATTTCCGATAGCCGATTTCTTCCTGTACTACTCTCGAATAACTTTCTTTTACTACATTGAGATTAGTTATTTGGTCAAACAAAAAACCAATATCATACAACTGTTTAATTATTTCGACAGGACGATTTTTTGAATATAATATGCCTGTGGTTTTGGGTGCAAAAGCCGTAAGCTTATCTCCCAAAATAGCCTCAAACGTTGGCAATACAACTATCGTATCTTTTCCCAACGTGGCTAACCAACTATGATTTATTGGATATTCTTTTGTTTCAGGATATGGATTAGGCGTGTATAACAAATCCAATAATATAGGTTCTTCGTGACCATCTATCACACTTTTATAGAAAATCTTGAAATGTCCGATAGGTGCATCAGGAGTATGCTTTCGGTCGTTATCATCTTCCCAACGGATAAACATTTCTAATTGGCTAATCGTCTCTAAAATCGCCTCGATTTTATCCTCAGGTTCTTCTGTAATGATGTCAATATCTATTGAAAACCGCTTAGGTGTTTCCGTAGCTAAAAGGAGAGCCGTTCCGCCTTTAAACACAAAATTCAGATTATTCAATTGCAGTTGTTCCAAAAGTGTTAAAGCGTATATTACTTTTTCAATCAGTTTTGGGTCTATGCGTTTACCCAACTTGCTTCGTAAGTCGGTAATCCATTCAATTGTATATGATTTTGTGCCTATCATAATTTATATACTATTGGCATAAATAAAGTTATTTTGCCAAACTTATATTTATCAGTTTTTCAATTTCATCTTCTCTATTTCTTCGGACGGCATATCTACGCATCTTTAATTCGTTTAAAGTGTATTTCTGAAATACACTCCGCATAATAAATTCTTTTTCATTTTGCTGTGCCGAAAAAAGTGCTGTTTCAATCAACATATCCACCAATAACTTTTCCAGTGCAGGAATAACAATTTTCTCTTTTTCTATCAAAGGAGACTCAGAAACCATATTCTTCACAATAAGGACTTCATCTTGGTTATGAATGTAACGGTCAAATATTTCCTCATCAGGATTAAAGAAAACGTTTTTATTGCTTTCTGTTAGAAAGGTAAATACAGATTCGGACGCATCTTTTTCTACTTCTACAATAACATAATGTTTAAATGGCTGGTGACGCATAAAATCATTCAACCACGCCGAATCCCAAATACAAAAATTGATATAAGGAAATTCTCGCTTTATCTTATTGAATATTCTTTTTAGCGTAATTGAAATATTAGGCTGAAAAGGAGTAAGACTATCCAATTCATAAATTCCTCTGGACGGAGAATTGATTACTCCCTCTTTTTTCAGCTTGGACAGATACATATTAATGGTATTGTCAGACCATTTGGGAAAATCTTTTTTGATTGAACCAACAAGTTCCTGCTTGGGAAGTTTCTCGCTTCTCTTGAAATAACGACGAATATGTTTTTCTAACGTTTCTGCCAAAATATTTTTTATTGTAAATGTACGATTATTTTATATAAGTTTGGCACAAAACTCATTTTTTATCAAAGTTATATATCTGCACAACTTTGAAAAGAACAGAAAAAAAAGAAAGCCTTTATGCTAACGGATATAAGATAACGAAGCACTGTAAGTCCCGAAGGGTGGCGAAGCCATTATGCGTGTGCAGTTATCGCTATCCGTTATATTTGCTTCCCTTTTTGTTTGTTTTTTAATACCTCTACAAATCCTTCTCCATATACTCTTCTAAAGAAGATTTCAGTTGGTCTAAAAATGCGGTTCGTGAATTGGCACGATATTTCATTCGGTGGAAAGCATTATGCAAATCCCCTAAGGTAATCTGAAACAGTTTTTCCAACACCAGACTGACTTTACGTATTCCTACTTTACCATAAGAAAGAGAGCCATTCGCATACAGCGCATAAATCAATTCTATCAAGGCATTTTTGCTATCCGTCCAAAGAATACCATCGGATGAAATATCCCTTGCAGAAAGAGAACCTGTTATTTCATCATCATTAATTTTTTGGAGAATGTAGGTATAGAGTAGTTCGTTGGCTATTATCCGAGCCACTTTATTATCATAATAGGTTGAAAACAATGGGTCAATTTCAAAGACAAAACTATTCAAGCCGTCGTGGAAATTGATGTTGCCCAACCTAAAGTAAGTTTCATCACGATCGGTTCTTCCTGAGCGATAATATCGGTAAAAGTCCGAATTATAGATATGCTCCCTGTATTCCTGTTTTAATTCCCTTAATTGTTCTGAAAAATAACTTGCGTACATCTTTCCTCCATCAACAGGACAAGCTGTCTGTATGCGAAATATTTTATTGTGGTAAATGAGTTTGGAGAGAATGTATGGCTTAATGTTGCGAAAGAAATTGATTTCCTCCCAATGGTTTTTAAAGCCCTGCTTGGTAATATCCTCTCTTATTGACCATAAGTATTCTTGCAGGTATATCGTCGTTTGATATGCTTCATCAATTGCATTAGATGCAGACAGCGAAATAGCATTTTCTTTTCGCTGTATCTCCGAGATGATATGATTTAATGAAGATGTCATTTCACTTTGTCTAATCTCTTATTTTCTAATAGACAACTTTCATCATTGTAATCACTGACAAACCCAACAAGCATTGTTACGGGGTATCAGTTTTCAATCTGTTGAATATTTCTTTGAAAATTATTACATAAGAATTCGCTAAAAGTTGTTCTATTCGCTTACAGTTATACCTCATTCAATTATATACTTGATTATATCGGCAGTTTCAACCTCAATTTTATTAGCCTCAATCCTAAGGATATTTTCTTCGTCTTCAAGGTCGAAGTTAATTTTGTAGACAGTGTTGTACTGTGCTAAAATTTTCTACTGTTTTCATGTTTCTGTTTATCAAACCGGAGTTTCGAAACAACTTCAATAGCAACTTATTTATCTCAAGGATGAATGGACAAAATAGAAGTTACAAACAGCGCCCCCGTATGCAAATTCATGTAGCTTTTTCGTCTAAATTCAGTGCCATTACAAAAAAGTCGAATTTCTGAGAACCAATGTTTTGTGAATACTGACTTATTATCTGATAGCCCTTTTTGTGATAAAAATTTATTGCATTTTGATTCTCTTTTAATACAGAGAGCCAAATACGCTGATATTTCAAAGCAATTATTTCTTGCATTAAAATTTTATGCAGTTCTTTACCGATTCCTTTGCTTATAAATTTTTTTACGACATAAATCTTATCAAGATAGCACGTATTTGGTGGGATTATCAATTGGCTTGTGAAGTCCAGTTTAACTTTCGCATAACCAACAGGAATACTATCGTAGAAAGCAATCCAATAAATGGATTCCGCTTTTAGTATACTGTCGTGAATCCTTTTTTCCGAAAAAATGTCTTCCAAGTAATCCAACAGGTCGTTCTTGTCGTTGAAAAAAGACTCAAACGTATCTGAAAATGTTATACGTCCCAATTTTGAAATAGTTATCACGTCATCTATGTCGGCTTTTCTAATATTTATCATAAGTAAGTATGTTTAAGATGGCTGCTTTTTCTATCGTATAAAGTTCATGGGATAGGTCGGTACAATTTGACCTTTTAGGATTTTTTGAAGTTTGGAAGCCATAAGCCTTTTTGTCAAAGGTTTGAGATAATCGAGATAGAGAACTCCCTCGGTATGGTCGTATTCGTGTTGTATCATTCGCGCGGTCGTTCCACTGAATGTACGGATTTGCTTTTTAAAATTCCGATTATAATATTCAATCGTTATCGCCCAATTCCGCTTTACTTTGTAGAATAAATTTGGAATACTTAAACAGCCCTCTTCGTCTTCCCAAAGTTCTTCAGACCGTTGGATGATTTTGGCATTGATGAAAGTTTCCATTATGCCTTTATCATCTTGGGGGAAATAAAACTTTCTCTCTTCTTCTCCGAGGTTATCAAAAGTTGATTTACTGTCCACGATAAACAATCTAACCGGAAGTCCTATCTGTGGTGATGCCAATCCGCAACCATTGGCATTTTCCATAGTTTCCCACATATCGGCAATTAATTTATCCAGTTCAGGATAATCCTTTTCGATGTCGTTGCATTTCTGTTTTAAGATATGGTGTCCGTATGCTAAGATGGATCGTTTCATTATTCTTTGGATTTTTCAACAAATTTCCAAAGAATAAACATGGTAGGCAATGAACCTATGTTAAGTATTTGCGCACGGATTCCGTTGATTTTCAACGATGTTTGTGATTGCTATGCAATTTGTCTGCGTATCCGGCTCAAAGCCTGTGGTGTTATCCCGATATAGGAAGCAACGTATTTTAACGGAATGAATTTTAAAATATCAGGTTGCTCATTGAACAGGTTTAGATACCGTTCTTTGGCTGTATGTTTTAAAAGCGACAATTCTCTTTTGCTTTTTTGCAAAAACAGTTTCTCCGACACAAAACGCCCTAAATAGTTTCCTGCTTTGGTCTCTGCATATACTTTTTGCAAATCATCATAAGATATTTGCCAAACCACGGTTTCCGTCAATGCCTGCAATTCGTATTCAGATGGTGTCTGGGTCAGGAATGAATTGTAAGCACAGGTAAATTCTTTATCAAAACAGAAATTAAAAGTCAGTTCGTTTTCATCATCTGGAATATAAAATCGAACGATGCCTGTTTCTACAAAGGAAAGGTACTTTTCTGTTTCGCCCTGTCGTGTGATGGTTTCGTTTTTGGCAAAAACCCTCCTGTCAAAGTGGGAAGCTATAAATTCCCATTCTGTTTCCTGTAATTTTAGTATCCGCTCGTAGTATTCTCTGATGTGCCCCATAAAAATATTCTCTTTTTAGTCTGTCTTTAAAGAAAGGAAATACAAATTTAGCATTTTTATAATAAACCGGTTTTTGTGCGGATATCTCATAACTATGTTAACCTACGGTAAAACACCAGCAAAAACATTGCTTTCAGCCATTTTATATCACTACATATTGGTTGCAAGGAACTATTCTTTTTCATGTTTTATAAGGTCTTTGCCACTAAAAAAAATTCTCCGCTTGCTGGTAGAAGGTTGTCGGTTCTGTTCTTAAAGTATTTTTCCGTCATATCTTTTGTGGAGATTGTCTGTATTTCTTTTAAACCTACTTTTTCAGCGAGTTTTATAATTTCTTCAACCGAAAAAAAACTTACAAAAGGAGTACCTGAAGCTGCCGCTCCTTTTATCGACATTTCCATTAATGGCTTGTCTTCTTCATCAAGTAATTCCAATGGCAGATAAAAGGCCATTGCAATAGTAGAACCAGGTGCAAGCAAAGTCATTTTTTGCAGTGTGTCGGTAATCGCTTCTTTGGTAAGATAAAGCGTAACACCGATACAAGATACAAAAGCCCTTTGTTCAACATTAAAACCTTTATTTAATAGCTCGTCCCACCAAGATGAGATTTCAAAATCGACAGGTACAAAGTGAAGATTGCCGGGGATTTTATAGCCGTTTTCAATCAGCTTTTCTTCTTTCCAAGTCAAAGTATCGTGCTGGTCAATTTCATAAATATCAACATAGGAACTTATGGCCGTGTTCCGTTGGGCAAAACTATCCAATCCTGCACCAAGCAAAACGTATTGTTTTACTCCTTTTTCAATTTGCCCTTTAGCTATATCTTCAATAAAACGTGAACGGGCTACGATAGAAGCCCGCAACCGCTTGGTATATTTCATGTCAGGCCGTTCCTGCCAATCATCATCAGGTGCAATTAACTTGAATCCTATTTCATCTTCAAGTATATGAGGTTTTGCATCTGTCTGAACGTGTAACGCTCTCCATAATGCGGTTCTTACTGCGGTATTATCCGGCTTTATGACTTTATCTCTTCCCATTTCCTTATTTTATTATTAATATCAAGTGCAATTATAATGAAGCTATTTTTTAGCATGTAATCCAATCATATTCCCCTCTGTATCTTCTATTAAAGCAATAGAACCAAAATCCCCCACGTTCAACTTCCGACGAATAATTTTTCCACCTGCAGCTTCAACACAGTTTAATACTGTATTGATTTCTTCGGTTGCAAAATAAATTAAAACACCGCCAATACCGGGTTTTGCTTCATCCATTCTAACAAGCGCACCGCCAATCTCTTGCTTGTTTTCACTGCTTTCAAAAATGGCATATCTCATTTGGCTGTGTCTTTCATTGTTCACTGTCGTTTCCTTAAATCCGCAGTCAAATACTGTTGTGTAAAATTTCTTTGCCCTGTCAAAATCGGATGTATAAATTTCAAACCAATCAATTACTCGTTTCATTTTAAACTGTTTTTGATTAATTCAACAAAGTTAAAGTTCCCCGTTTTTTGAAAATTGGATAAAACCGACAGTACTAAAACTTCAATTCCGGAAAATTGGGCAATTGTTCGTTTGCATTAAGAAGAAATGACTTTGGAGTCGTGCCTGTAAAATATTTAAAATCTCTGATAAAATGAGATTGGTCAAAATAATTCTCTAAATAGGCTATTTCCGTAAGAGCATTAAAGTTAGCCGTTCTTAGCGTTTTTAAAGCTGACTGAAAGCGACAGATTCTTGAATACAACTTTGGGGAAATGCCTATATATGATTTAAACAGACGTTCTAACGAGCGTTCTGATATTCTCAAATCGGCTTGCACCTGTTTTAATTCCTGACCTTTTTGAAACTGGTTTAACGCAAATTTTACTTTATCATTTTCACCTTTACAGTCTGTTGTTTGTTGTAAGAAAAAATGTTCTAAAACCGCTATTTTTTGTTCTAATGTTTGTGTATTTAGAAGTTGGTCATTTATAGTGGTTTTAACTAAATCATTGATGTCAATGTGTCGTTGCGTTAATTCAATTGCTTCTATTCTGAAAACAGTTCTTAAAGCTGCGGGTTGGAAACTGACGCCAATATTTCGAAAACTACCCGTTGCCGTAAGCTGTGAGTACTGAGTAGCTTGCCCAAATAAGAAAGATTGGGGTAATGTTTGCTTGTCTTTATCGTAAAAGACCGTGGGATTTTCCTGAAAAATCATACCGGGTACGCCCTCGGGAATTATTTTGAATTTTCCAATAAAAGCAGTGCTCGTATTTTCCATTATAAAGAAAAAACGAATATGCTTTCGGAGGGGTGGCACAGGCTGTATTATTTTGATATCCATCCTGAGGTTTTCTAACAAATTTAGCAAAATTAAGCACAATCATCCCAACCCTTCTGTGTTTATATAGATACAATTTCCAATTGATTCTCTTGTTCGGGAATTTGAAAGCCATCTATATATTTGTTTAGGATGAAATCTGTAATCGGAAAAGCGGCATTTGCCTCAAAAGTTTTATTTCTAATTTTCAGTCTGTTTTTTATTGCCGAAATAGGAGGGTTCATATAAACAAGAAACCACTTTCCGTGGTTTGTTTCCACTATCCGCTTAAACTCGTTACGCTTTTCCTTTTGCCAAAAGCTAAAGTCTACTACTATATTCCGTTTGGATTTTAGAAGTTCCAAAAACTGAATAAACAGTGCCTTTTCTGCTAAAGCTGATAGCTTATCATATTCTTCTTCAGCATAATCTATTCCGAACTGACCATAGTTATTCCATATTTCTTCATCGACCGATAGCCTATGAAAACCATAACATTCTAACTGTTTTGCGAATGTGGTTTTTCCGGATCCTGACAGTCCACACATGAGAACGACTTTGGGCATATGCTCACAGTTTAGAATTAAGTCGAACACTTCATTTTCTGTATATATCATATTATAAGGGTCTTTTTTTTGTAAATTTCTCGTTAAACCCATAACAAGTTTTAGATTTCATTTTTTACTTAATCTCTCAGCTTGTTATCAGCCTATATTATTCATAACACTATTTTTAACTGCGTAGCAACGTAGGGCGAAGCCTTAAAGTAGTACTGTTGTTTTTTGAATATACTTTTTATCGTTCTTTCAGTCACTTGCGATGGTCTCCAAGCGTTAACTCCGGCCGTGACATTTAAGAATATGTTGTCGCCAATTTTTATCTCTGGACGAACACCTCCTATTATATAAGCATGCGAGAAAATCTTATCTTTTCCATCTTGTTCTAAAAGAGCTGTTTGTCCATTCATCTCCCCGATTAGATTTAATCGGAATATGTTGTTCAGGTCATATCGGAAACACATTTCCAAGCCGTCCAAAACATTGATTTCAACATTATATTTCCTTTCCATTTTCCAATTGAGATAAAGTGCTGGAAATAACATCGGATATCCAAAGGAGTTATTGATAGCAGCTCCTACCCCTAAGTCCAAGTTTGACCTTAAATGATATATGAATACTGTTCCCATACTACCAAGTGTGTTTTTAAATCTTATTTGGGAAAACTCTGTACTCGGCATGTATGTGCCTCCACCTATACTTGCCATAATTGACCATTTATCGTTCAAAGGACGTAAATGATTTAGATTCAAGCCAACATTCATAATTCTATCCGTTACTATAGGTTCGTCAAAATTACGATTGTTTAATCGCGCCTGTGCAAATCTTCCGCTTATCGACCATATTGTAGGACGATTCTTTTCATTTAGCTTCACCGACAGAGGAATGTGTACATCCGCTTGATAAATTACAGCGGAACCTTTTGCATCTCCCACTTTTTGATAGGTTTTACCGTCGGTCTTCCTATAGCTTGATTCTCCTAAATACTCTGTTTTGACTTGTATCTGTATTTGAGCAACTATATCATAACACGTGAATGTCAGGAAAAATAAAATAATAAATTTCATTACCAAATTTCCCCCGATTAACTGTATTTACATAAAGCAAGCGCCTTACCAGCTTGTGTTTTGATTTTTTTTGAAACAAATTGTCTTAAGGTTTCTGTGTCCTTAGTGCAATCCATAACTTGCATGTTTTCAATAAGGTCTGCCTCCCAAAGAATCTGAAAATCTTTTCCATCTATTTTTTCAGGCGTGTGATGGTTTCCAACTATATAACATACTCTTTCAATTACGAATGGTTCATAATTATGTTCACTTAATATATTTCTTGCAATTGGTACTCCTTCCTGCTCTTGGAGATGTCCCTCCATTGATCCATATTTGCGTAATGCTTCCACAGAACCTATGTCGTGTAAAACAGCACTTAACTCTATAATACAACCAGTCTGACTGTCTACATTTTCTCTTTCAATAATCGTCCGTGTATTTTCTAACACCTTCATTGTGTGATCGACGCCATATGGTACAGTTCTGAAAATATTTTTCATCTCTTTGATTACTTGGTCTAATTTCTCGGATTCTCCTATGTCCTTATATTTCATATCACATTATTTTCTGCTAAGGTCTCAAGAATAGAAAAATCAGGCAATGAACCTATGTTAAGTAATCTTTTTGGTGTCTTTGGTTGATATTGGTTGAAAAGCACAATGACCAAGATGTTAATCCTGGTCTTTGGTTTTTAAGAAAACAAAATTGTATTTTCTTTTCGCTATATCTACGAGATAATATGATTTAATGATGATGCCATTTTAGTTGGTTTCTTTATTTACGGTATCAATCTCCAAACTGTTGATAGCCGTTTCTAATTTGTTCAATATTTCGTTATAAAATTGTTCCATAAAGTTGATTTATAGCACTATTTTAATTTTATTGTTAATACAACAACACTTCGCAAGTAAAGCCCCTCTGCTGCAAAACGCTAATGATTACTTCCTCTGATACCTCTTCTAAACTTTCAACTCGTAAAATTTTGTCGCAATCTTCGAGGTCAAAGTTCCAGAATGTTTGTGGAAGTTTATCCAAATATGGCTTTAATGATTGAATGTCATTCTCTGTCAATACCGAAGTCTTAAATATATAAATCACTTTGTTTGAATTTAATGTTACAATTCCTTTTTTCTTTCGGTTCTTTTAACAGGTTACAAACCTGCAATTTGTCGTATTCGGCTCAATCTGTATGGTTGGATGCTGGATTTTGTATTTTTCCATTAGTTGCATAACAGATGAAAGAATATCAACTTCCCTGTTTTTCCCAATCGTATTTACAACAACGTGTAGTGAGCCGATATTATAGTTTCCGTCCAAAGTCCAAATGTGCAGGTCGTGAATGTTTTCAATGCCGTCAATCTTCATAAGCCCATTAGACAACTCTTCCACATTCACGTTTTTGGGAACGGCTTGCAACAAAACTTTCATTGTGCTAATTAGGTTTCGTGTAGCATTATATCCAATGAAAATGGCAATAGCCAAAGCCAATACACCGTCTATCCAATACCAACCTGTAAAATGAATTATTACTGCACCAATCAGAACCGCTACCCAACCTAAAACATCTTCCAACAAGTGTAGCATTATTGCCTTGCTGTTAAAGTCGGTATCGTGTGAATGCGTGTGTCCGTGATGATGTGAGTGACTATTTGAACTTTTTATTTTCAAAAAAGCAAAGCCATTTACAGTTATGCCTAAAATTGCTAACCAAAACATTCCTTTTCCATTTACTATTTCGGGGTTAATGAATGAGCGGTAAGCACTGATGCTCATCAATACCGCTCCAATTAACAGGAAAACAGACATAGTCAAAGCCGACAATAAAGAAAATCTTCTGTATCCATAGGAAAATTCTTCTGTCCGTTTCTTTCCTGACAGCTTTTCCAACAGCACTGCAAAACCAATAGCAACAGCGTCTATAAAATCGTGAAATGCGTCAGCGATTATTGCGGTGGAGTTAGTTAACACTCCGCCAATAAGTTCTATTATTGAAAATGAAAGATTGAGCCAAAAAGCTAATGAAAGCCTGCTTTTATGAGAATGATTATGTGTATGCGACATCGTGTTGAAATTTTGATTTACAATCCTTTTTTTCCTTCAAGCCAATAGCCTTGAGAAGATATTTTTCCTGTCCTTCTGTGTTTCAATACCTTTCTGAAAGTTTGAACCGATTTCACATTTCCTGTCAAAATAAAGCGGGCTTCTTTCCAATCAGTTGTTTGGAAAACCGGCAAATCGTTTATCCATTTTTCGTTTCTGAATGAACCATTTTTTTGGAATACCGTGTAGTTTTCTAAGTCTAACAATGCAGGGACACTTTTATTTGCTTCGTCTAATTCAAAATAGAAGTGAAATTGATGTTTGTGCTTTTTTAAAAGTGGTAGAAGTGAACAGACAAGCCCCAACGAAGTTTCATCGCCAAAAATAAATTGTTGCTGTACGTTAGGTTCGTAGAATTTTTTTCCTCTTGGCAGACTGACAAACAGTTCATCGTTCGCCTTTAAAGTATCCATATATTGGCTTCCAACTCCGTTGCCGTGAATATGAAAGATTATATCAAATATTCCTTTTTTCTTGTCGTGATAAGCAACAGTATAATTTCTGTATTCCGTTTCGGTAACACGAATAACATTGGCGTAGCCAATTTGAAAACTCCACTTTGATATGTCGCCTTGAAAACGTATTTTCTTTATATGCGAACTGATGTAATGAGTTTCCAAAACTTTGACGTTTGGGCGAAGTGAACTCCCGAATAAATCGGCAAGCCATTTTGGTATGCTTGAAATCATTGCTCTAAATTTTAAAGCAAAGGAACAATGAAAGGTTAAGACTGGCAATGCCCACACGAAGTAAGTATTGGACTAATCGTGGTTTTTGTCCCGAAAAGCCAATGCAGTCATTCCTACAACTTTGGTAAACAGGCGTGAAAAATAGGGATAATCGTCATAGCCCAATTCGGTTGCAATTTCTTTTACCGATTTATCGGAATGATAGAGTAGGCGTTTGGCTTCTAAAATAATGCGTTGTTGTATGTGATGCGAAACGGAAATTCCTGTTACATTTTTCACGCATTCATTAAGATAAGGAACGGAAATGTTTAATTTTTGTGCGTATTCTGCCGGGCGTTTGGTGGTAGTAAAATTTCTTTCTAATAATTCCTTAAAGGCTTTGGTCACAATTTCAAACCGTGACAGCTTGTCAATAGGTTTTGATTGGATTAAATACTGTGAAACAATAAGCCCAATTAAACTATTGCAACTCCCGTTTAACAGAGAATGATATAGTTTTTCGTGTTTTCGTTCAGATAGCTTTATACAAAGTGATACCGCTTCGGAAATAACGGAAACAGTTTCTTGTTTTAACAATAAAGGTTTCGCAGGTGCAATTTCTTCCAACAAAGAAAGGTATTCAGGGTTTATATTTTCGTTCCTAATGAGTAATCCGCAAATTGTTACATCTTTCGTTTGTAAAAATCGGTGTACCTGATTGGGATGGATATATAAAACAGTCGATTTTTTTATGTTACATTTCTGGAAGTCAATTTCAAAAGTGGTTGTTCCTTTTTCCTGTATAAGGAAAAAATGAAAATCGTGTCGGTGTGAATAGCTTGCTTCTTCTACTGGTATATCTTTCGCTGACATTCTTCCAATGACAATTCCTGCGTTATATTCATCAGGCAGAGAATGTACAGGTATGGATTCTGTTTTTTTTCGCATTGGCTTTTCAGTCTTTATCGCATACAAATTTAAAAATAATTGCTCCCAAAATGGTTAATTATTGTATTTATCTGCACTATTCACAACCTCCTCCCTTTCTTCTTTTTCTTCAGTCGTTTAGCAAACTGTTCTTCCTCGTAATCCACGCCCTGTGCCTCGGGTAACAGGCTGAACAACCCACCAATATCAAAATTAGACAAATGTTCCTGTGGGATAAACCCGAAAAGGTCTTTTGTTTGTTGATTATCTATTGTATTCATTTTGGAAACAGGGTTGTCCTGTGTTTTCAGTTCGGGTTTGCTACCGTTGTTCCACCAATCGTTGAATACATTTGCCGACAGGTTTCTGTCTAACTGTGAACCATTCCAAACACTACGGCTCTCGTGGTCGATAAAAGTCATTCCGTAAATTCGTCCATTGTCGTTCCTGCGGACAACCGTATTAATGCCTTGCTCGACAAGTTGCTTTTTAAACTCCGTTTCGCTGTTTGTGGTATGTATAGCCAATTCAACGGTATTCTTTAAAACTAATCTTGCAGGGTTGCTTTTCATTTTCTCGTTTGACTGTTCAAAGTGTTTTTGCAGTTGTGTTACTCCTGCATCTTTTCCGAAAAGTGATGCTTTAAACGGATTGCTTTCCTTGTTTCCGTTTTCGTCCAATGCTACATACACCAACCCGTTTACCGCCTGACCGTTCCGCTCGCCTTTGACTTCCTCCGCTGTGATATTGAAAAGTGACAATAAGGCATTGTAGCTTCCCATAGTCGGAAAGCTGTAATACTTTGGCAAATGGCGAACTACCGAAGCAATTTGGCTCTTTATATCGCCACGCTGATAATCCACAGGTCTGAAAACTTTGTTGGCTTGTTTCTGCTCCTGCTCGGTGGCTTTGTGCAGGTTGTATTTCTGCTCCAAATCCCGACAGATTGCCATTGACCGTGGGTGGTCGTAATCATCGGGGATTTTCTTTCCGTCAATGCCTACGCAGGTCGAAACGATATGGATATGTGTTCGGTCAATGTCCGTATGTTTGAAAACAATATAAGGTTGATTGCCGTAGCCCATACGCTCCATATATTCCTGTGCCATTTCCGTAAACTGTTCATCGCTAACCTTGTCTTTCGGGTCAGGGTTCAATGAAATATGCCGTACTGTCTTTTCCGTTTTGATGTTTGCCGACAAATAAGGCTCAAAACATTTATTGAAATACGCGACAGAATACCTGCCATTCATTGTGTCGGGTATCTTGTTCAGCAACAAAACCGCTCCGTTTTCCGTTTCCACTTTCTGCTGATTGTACAAAATCGCTCCGTACATATTGCTCCCTTTTCCGATTTTTGCAATCATAATTTCACTCTTTATTTAGATATTTCTTTTCAAATCTGTCGGTAAGAATTAAAACCTTTAGCAATAGTTCTTTCATTTCTGCTGTCTGCTTTTCCAATTTATAGAGATATGCAGATGCTTTTTTCTCCGAAAAATTGGCGTTCAATAATCTTACAATCTGATTGTAATTGGTTGCTATTCCCCGAAACTGACCGAAAAATTTGGTCAATCCTGTGTGGTATTCTACCGCATTCATATCAATTTTTACGGTCTTTACCGTCTTCTGAAAGATACAGGCTGTAATGAAATGTGCCTTTACGTTCATTCCTGATTGGTCAAACAGGGCAAGGAACTTGGTGTTTTCCTCTGCATTCAGGTTAATGGAATACCGATGTACGGCAGGGTCGTTCTTCGGTTTTCTCCCTGTCTTTTTAATCTGCTTACTGTTCTTTTCTTCCATAATAAATCCATTTTAATGTTAAACCAAAACTGCGACTTCGGAGCGGTTTTCAGCCCCCTGCAAGGGCAAGTGCTTTTGAGGTACTGAAATTCATTTCGAGTACCTCAAAAGATAACTTGCTCTGAACAGGGGTTCAGAAAAATCCGTTTTGCAAACGGATTGGAGTTAGCCGAAAAAACCGACCGCTTCCGTTTACAAATTTCGGGAAGACTATTTGAATAACAGCGATTTACAAACACGACAATGAACGCCAAATAGTGCCACTGACTGCCACCTTTAAGCGGATTGGGATTGCTTTTATTTCCTTTGTGTGGTTAGTTGGCTGATTGGCTACGGAGTTAGTCAACAGGCTAAATAAATTGCTTGTAATCCGTTGGCTTTTTAGCTAACCAAACAGCTAATTGGAAATATACAGGTGCATAGATGCTTAAATAGATACAATAGTATATACAACTGACTGTTCAGCTAATCTGAAACAACATTAAAAACGATAGATATGATACACGAAGAAAACAAAAAACAGCAACCCGAAGAATAGGATTTTATGGAAATGATTATCGGTAACGACAAGAAAAATACCCAACAGGAACAGCAAGCCGTAACACATTGGGACGACTTTACCGCAGACGAAAAATCCGTAGAAACGGAAGATACAAAACCTACTGCAAGTAATACCAAAAGAACGACCTCAAAGTCAAAGAAGCTGACGAAAGAGGATTACTGCGGACAATTCTTTAAAATCCCGAACACTACGGCAAGCAAAGGCAAATCGGTCTATGTACGGCAGGAACACCACGAAACGTTCAACAGGCTTACAAATATTATGGGTATCGACAAACTGACGATTTATGCGTATCTGGACAACATTATCGAATACCATTTTCAGGAGTTCGGGGAGTTGATTAAGGAAATCTATAACGAGAAGCACAAACCATTGTTTTGATAGCGGTGCGTTGTTGGTGGGTAGTGCATTTCCTCTTAAAATTTTTTCCAAAAGAAAAAAACAGAAAAAAAAGAAAGCCATTCAATCAAGGCGGACAAGCGGAAAAACCAAAAGGAAACGGAATAAATCCCGAAGGGTGGCAGGGCAACACAAAATATTCGGCGAAGCCACCTTTTTTGCCCTGCCATTATGCCGTAAGCTTTTGGTTGGGCGGTGCGATGGGTGTCCGCCTTATCTTTGCTATCTTTTTGTTCTTTTTTGGTACAAGAATACAAAATAAAAGCCCCGTTTTTTTTCGGGGCTTGATTTGTTGTTTTGTTAAATGCTAATCTCTTTTCA
>NZ_SOAG01000030.1 GCF_004364575.1 Myroides indicus
GTATTCATATACTTTACTTTCTTAAGCCAAATGTATACATTACCTTACATTTTAAACAAAAAAAAGTCGGAAGATTAATCTTCCGACCATGACTAGATTAATAACCCTCTTTTATTTACAGTAATTCTTCTTGAATTTCTTCCCATTCAATCATGAGCTTCTCAATGCGATGTTTTTTATTTTCATATTCAGTAAAAAAAGTCGGATCGTTCATTAGTTTTTCATAATCAGTTGCTAATCGAACATCGTCTTTTGCAACTTTTTTTTCCAACTCATTGATTTCGTTTTCTATTTTACTCAGTCTGTTTTGAAGCGACTTTATTTTCTTTTGATTTTCATAGGAAAGACCCTGTATTTTATTTACTTCTTCCTTTTTCTCTTTATTTAGTTCTGCGGTTTCTTTTTTTTCTATTTCGCGCATATTTTGCGCGTTGCGCTCTTCTAAAAAATAATTAATATCCCCCAGATATTCTTTTATTTTTTGATCTTTAAATTCATATACAAATTCTGTCAAACCTTGTAAAAAATCTCTGTCATGCGAAACTAAAATTAACGTCCCTTTAAAATTTTTCAAAGCTATCTTTAAAACGTTCTTAGATTTAATATCTAAATGGTTTGTAGGCTCATCCATCAATAATACATTGATCGGTGATAAAAGCATTTTACATAAAGCCAACCTATTACGCTCACCTCCTGACAAAACTTTTACTTTTTTCTCCACATCATCTCCCCTAAACAGGAATGATCCAAGCATATCTCTGACTTTGATCCGGTTGCTGTCGTTAGCTGCATCAAGCATGGTGTCTAGAAGTGTTTTTTCTCCATCTAAATAATCCGCTTGATTTTGAGCAAAATAACCAATCTGAACATTGTGTCCCAACTTAATTTTGCCTTCATACTCAAATTCATCAATAATCGCTTTAATCAATGTAGATTTTCCTTGTCCGTTCTGCCCTACAAAAGCAATTTTACTCCCTCTTTCTACCAGTAGATCAATATCTTTAAAAATGACTTTATTTCCAAAGCGCTTAGTCACATGTTCTATTTCAAGAACAACTTTTCCAGGATCTATACTAACAGGAAAAGAAATATTTAATACTGTATTATCATCTTCATCTACCTCAATTCTCTCAATTTTATCCAGCTTTTTGATTAAAGATTGTGCCATTGAGGCTTTTGTTGCTTTATAGCGGAATTTTTCAATTAGCTTTTCAGTTTCTTCAATCTTTTTCGCTTGATTTTTTTGAGCTGCCAGCTGCATTTCTCTTAACTCTTGACGAAGAACTAGATACTTCGAATAGGGTTTATTAAAATCATATATTTTACCAAGTGAAATCTCAATTGTTCTGTTGGTTACATTATCCAAAAACATTTTGTCATGTGAGATAATAACTACTGCACCGGGATAAGTTTTCAAAAATTGCTCTAGCCAGATAATACTCTCAATATCCAAATGATTCGTAGGTTCATCCAGCAATAGTACATCGTTATTTTGCAACAGTAGTTTAGCCAACTCAATACGCATACGCCAGCCTCCGGAAAAGGTATCCGTCATATTATTGAACTCTTCTCTTTTAAACCCCAAGCCTAAAAGCACTCTTTCCGTATTTCCAACGTAATTGTACCCTCCAATAATTTCAAACCGGTGTGTTAAATCGCTTAATTTTTCAATAAGTTCACTATAGCTTTCAGATTCATAATCTGTCCGATCCGCTAATTCTTTATTTATTTTTTCCAGTGAAAATTCTACTTCTTTAATTTCTTCAAAAGCCTGATATGCTTCTTCCAAGACAGTGCGCCCTGGAATAAAATCAATATCTTGCCTTAAAAAGCCAATTTTCAAATCTTTTTCAGTTGCAATACTACCAGTATCCGGCTCCATATCACCAGACAAAAGTTTGAGCATCGTAGATTTTCCGGCTCCGTTTTTACCAACTAATCCCACTCTGTCGCCTGCTCCGATTCGGAATGTAACACTTTCGAATAAATATTCTCCTGAAAAAGAAACAGATAAGTTATGTATGTTCAACATTTTAATTTAATTCTTTAGTTTAAATTTCTTATACCTGTGAATGGATATATTCTCTTCTAAAGGTATATTATTTTCTATTTTATTATACAAAGCCTCTGCCAAAAAAGGACCTAATAAAACCCCTCTTGTTCCCAAACCATTTAAAACATAAATTCTATCGGATTCTTTGCTACGTCCCAATAGTGGTCTGCGGTCTTTTACGGTAGGACGAACCCCAGCCTTGTGGTCTACAATTTCAAAATCTAATTCAACAATTGCTTTCAACTTGTCAACTAATTCTTTTTTTCCTTCTTCCGTGGGGATGTCTGTTTTATCTTCCCAATTATAAGTCGCCCCAACTTTATACAAATCGTCACCAAGTGGAATAAGAAAAATATCTCCTTTTAAAATAAAGTCTATTGACAGATTAGGAATTTTTACCAAAAGTAATTCTCCTTTGGTACCGTCTAATGGTAAATCCCTAAAAAAAGGATTGCTATGCATCCCCATCCCCTCTGCAAAGACAATATAATTTGCCTTTAAATCTTTATAGCTTACGCCATCTTCACTATAATTCATACAATTGTACTCAAATATTTCCTTCTTATACAACTTCATTTTTTGCAAATAATCCCTGTAAGAATTTTGCAGCACGGCTGTATTTACATATCCGGAATCGAGTACCTCGCCAAAACCGAAAGAAGATACTATTCCGTTAATTTCTTTTTTGATTAAATTTGGAGATAAATATTTTTCTAGATTAGGTTTATCTGAAGCACAAAACCAGTTATTTTGTTCTTCGACAGAAAAAAACCTTCTATATAAAGGCAATTCATACTTTATTTTGACACCTAACTTAGCTTCTAATTGATTATAAAATGGAAGTGCTATTGACAATTGTTCTTCTGCCTTCCAAATCTCTGTAAATCTTTTTAATACCACTGGATTATACATTCCGCCTGCGATAAGAGTAGACGAATGTTTTTCGCCATCAATAATTATAAAAGATTTTCCTTCACTTTCCAGCTTTTCCGCTAAACAAATTCCGGCCAAGCCTGCCCCTACAATTATATAATCATATTGCTTCTTCATTATCCCATGTTTTATTGATAAAAAAAGCTCCTATCTAAATTAGATAGGAGCTTTTTAGATTTGGAATACAAAATTAGTAATTCCACATATCATCTTCAAGGTTTCTAATCAATTCTTTGATCTTTTCTCCTTCAAATAATAATTGTAAATCATTGCCTTCAATATACTCATCTATACGACGATCTCCATATTGGTTGTCTGCTTTATAAATGGTAGCAGCAAACCTTCTGGAATTCAACAGATGATCAAAATTGATAGGATTCATAGGATTTTTAGAATTAAACACCTCGCTCTCGAACAACACATTACGTGCATCCGGGAAGAAAATCCAGAATAATTCCACAAAGTTTTCAACTTCTGAACCTTTAGTGTATAAATCTACAACCACTGGCGCTATTCCTAAAAGCCTGTACTTTAATTGCCCTTCATTTCTATCAAAATACCAAAGTCCCATAATATGGTATTCTTTTACATCAGAAGGTCTCAATTCAATTCTCTGAATATATTCTTCTGGAATTTCCTCACCAGCATTGTAATATTCAATTCCGGCATCGGTAGTATCGATTTTTACAAAAGATGCATCTAAATCTTTTAAAGTCCTTTTTGTTTTAAAATCACTTCCGTCATATACTTCAGTAATTGCTCCAGACTTAATACCATCTATCAAAGATTGAAAGAGAGACTTACGTCCATCTGTTATAACTTCTTCTATAGGATAATAATAAGCCTCATTTGCTTTCTCTTCAAGAGAAATGTTTTCCCATACTTTTATTCCGAAAAGTATGTCTTTATCTGCTACATAGCCATATGGAATTGGTCCTTCGCTTTTAGCGTAAATTTCTGCAATAGATTTCATTCCAATTTCGCTCGCTGATTTCGCGTTCAATAAATTTGCTTGCGCAAAAGCGTTTATTGAGAAGATCGAAAACACTACAAATAGTGAGATTTTTTTCCAGTTCATATTATTCAAAATTTTCTTCTTTTAAAATTTTCTTCGAAATTACATAATCTCGAATGTACAAGGTGCTGTTCTCTTAAGAGCATAGTCACCCGCACCGTCTAATTTTGTTTTGATATCCGATATCACTACTACATCTCCTAATCTGGCCTTACTGATAGCAGATTTAGCGCGGTCGTTCATTCTATTTCCTTGTACAACTACACTTGGTTGTCCTGGCACTTGAACTACAAAACCTGTAACAGTTAGTCCAACTTCAAAATCAAAGTCCTCAAGTTTTGCACCAATTGTAACCACTTCAAGATTTGATTTTGGTCCTTTTGCCGCATATTCACCACGTACTGTACCACGAGGAGCAGGAATATCTTTAATTCTGAAAGTTTGTCTATCACTCACAGATGTTCCGTCAGGAAGCTGACCTGTTACATTAATAGTTACTTCTCTTCCAGACTGAGGGCGCATGCTGTATTGTCCTGGCTTACTACCCTTACTCAATCCCGGAGCAGATGCTGATACTTTATCATCGGAGATACCTGCAAACGAAATGGTCATAGGGTTTACAACACCTCTATATACTACATTCATTTTATCTGCTGAAATATTAGCTGAATTCGGTCTTGGCACAACCACATAGTTTCCTTTAATATCAATAGGAATAGCTTCCCCATCTTCCATAAAAGTAAACTGTCCGTTGATTTCATGTTCTCCTACATTTCCAGTTCCAAAAGATATATTAACCTGTCCGTCTTCTAAAGCTGTTGACAAATCAATATCTTGACCGTTTACAACTACTTTAGTAGGAACAGTAGATTTATCGTAACGACCTAACACAACTTTACCTTGAAAGTTTTCTCCTGCAAAAAATGCAGATTTTTCAGGAATCACAATTGCGGCATAATTTTTCATAGATGCAGCCTGACTTAACGTATTTCCTAATAAGCTATTGTAAATTTCATGTTCAATAACTTTGGCATCATTTTGCATTGTTGAAAACTTAGTCAAAGAAGCGATAGCCGGGAATCCTTGAAAATGATAATTTAGATAAGGCTTTACAACTCCTTCGCCATCTTTAACAGCTTCTATATTAAAACGATTCTGTAAATCAGCTACAATAGGCTGAAATTTAACATCTTCGCCTATCACCTTCAAAATTTGAGCTTTGTAATTTTCAATTTGTCCTACAAACTCTTCTCCTTGTTGAGAATATTTATCACCATTAAAGAAAGCTTTATCTAATGCATCTCCTTTCTCCATTTTCTCTGCCGGCAACTTTCCATTCTCTCTACTTTCTTCCAAAGGATCAGTTATAATTCTTTTTACACCGTCTAAATAGTTATAGAATTCACTTGTTATTTTACTGATTTCTTTTGCTTTTCTGCTTGGTTCTGCATATCGGGTCGGATCATCCGCCGCCTTGCCTTCCAAACCTTCTAACAAATAATTATTGGTTTCAAGAGCTGTTTTATTAGCTTCTTCAAACTTATCGTTAACCATTCCAAAAGCTGATAAAACTTCTTTAGACATCTGAAGAGCCATCATAGCGATGAAAATCAGATACATCAAGTTAATCATCTTTTGTCTTGGGGATAATTTACCTCCTGCCATTATTATACCTTTTTAATAGATTAAATTAATTAGCATTTCTTGACCCGCCCATAGCAGAAAGCATTCCGCCATAAACTGTATTTAAAGAAGATAAATTACTTGTTAGCGTTGCCATTTGGTCTTTTAGCCTTATATTGTTTTCTGCTACTTCTTTATTGATTTCTGCATTTCTTGTTGCACTTTCTAATTGTACTCTATACATAGAGTTTATAGACTCAAGCTGTGCTGCCGCCAAAGACATCTCCTCGGCGTACTTTTTAGTAGAAGCGATTGCATCAATTGTTGGCGTAATTTCTTTAGAAGCAGCTTCAAAATTTTGTATACTATTTCTTAAGCTTCCCATTAATTGACCGTCTATTTTAGCTTCTTTTAACAAATCGTCTAACTTTTTAGACAACATTCCTTCTTCTTCAGTAGAAGCAACTCCATAACCTCCACCACCTGCAACTCTTACTTGGTTAGGCTCTCCTCCTTTTAATTCAGGATATACCTTTGCCCAATCTAAATCTTCATCTACTGGCTCAAAAGCAGAGATAGCAAAAATAATAGCTTCAACAACCAGTCCTAATGTAAGCATATTGTTACCATTAATAGGACCAAGTTCCATATGTGTAATTTTAAATAATGCACCGATAATTACTACTGAAGCTCCCATTCCATAACAGAAGTTTACTACTTTTTTAGGTAATGCCATAATATTTATGTGTTTTAAAAATGTTCTTAATAATTTATAATTAAATGTTTGGTTTAAAATTAACGCGCCATTTTGCTTACGTTCATTCTTGAATACGACCCTGAAACTGATTTTACAGTTCTAAATCCAATATATGATCTGGAAGAATCCGCATACTCAGAATCACGAGTAGCTACCTGTAAGAAATAAGCCGCATCTCGCCAAGAACCTCCACGTACTACTTTTAAAGGACTTTCTGTACTTCTATTTCTAGGCTTCAAACTTGTCATGAAATCATAAGACGACTGATCGTACGAAGAACTCGTCCATTCTGCAACATTCCCTGCCATATTATATAAGTTATATCCATTTGGCGGGTAAGCTCTTGCTTCTGCAGTATACAATGCTCCGTCTGTTGCATAATCAAATCTCGTTGGCTTAAAGTTTGCCATAAAACATCCTTTTTCATCTGTAGTATAAGGACCTCCCCATGGATACATACCTCCTTCAAGACCTCCTCGTGCTGCGTATTCCCATTCGCTCTCCATAGGAAGCCTATATTCATTCATTTCTTGAGTTTGTCTTCTTGTTTTTCGATATTCATTTTTATACATCGTTCTCCATGCACAAAATGCTCTTGCCTGATGCCAGTTTACTCCAACTACAGGATACTCCCCAAATGCTTCATGCCAAAAATAGTCATTATGCATTGGTTCATTATAAGAATATTGAAATTCTTTTATCCAACGAGTAGTATCCGGATAAATTAACAAAGATTCCGTTTTTAAATGTCTGCTTCTTTTGCTTCTTGTGTTTTCACTGTTATCACCAATCACACCATCTAAATCCACATAGGTATATTGGAATTTTAATTTTGAAACATCAAAAGTCGTAACTCCATTATATGTTTCAGAAGCAGGAATGTATAAGGAATCCATTACTTCTACATAATACTCATCGGGATATCTATCAGGTGTAGCTGCTAGACGTACTTTTTTATTTAATCTACGACCAGAATATAAATCATCACTCATATCCATGCTGTAATAATTGTCATACATATATTTTTGATAAGGAGTCATTCTGTCTTCGTTTTCCTCATTATCTAAAAAGGCATATTCTCCAATTCCTCCCGATTCTCTAGTCATCCCCATATCGTCTGCAGCAATAGCTAATTTTGTGCGGGTAATAGAATCTTTTACCCATTCAACAAATTTTCTATACTGATTGTTTGTGACTTCAGTTTCATCCATATAAAACGAACCGACAGTAACGGTTTTCGTCGGAGCATCTTGTGCGCCCAAGAAATCTTCGTTTGTTTGTCCCATTGTAAATGTCCCACCAGGGATTAAAGACATACCATGAGGTTTATCGCTAGACCATCTCTTCCCTTCAACTCCATTTAACAATTCACCTCGATCTCCGGTACCACAGCTACATGCTAAAGCTAAAACTGCTCCTAACGTAATGATCTTCTTCATATATTCTATAGGTTTTTATATACAACTCTTGAAAGTGTAAACGTATTCAATTATTTTTAATTTTACAAAACAAAACTAAAAAAAATTTAAATTATATTTAACACTCGAAAATGTTAAATATTAATTTTACATCAAATTTTTTTTAAAAGTCCTCCACCATCTATCTGGCAACTGCTGTGAAATAGCCATTTCATAGTCTTCGTAAGCACATGGAAGCATTATTTTTTTTATTAGTTTTTCATTAACATTAAGCCCAAAAGGAACCTCTATCCACCACCTTTCAGTCAAATCGCTCTTGTAAAAAATCAGATCTTCATATCCTTCAATAGGCACAATATACTTAAAATAACTTTCTTTATCCACAAAAGGGTACTCTCCGGATCTGAAATTAACTCCTTCCACAAAATACCATAAAATCTGTGCTATTAATAACGCTTCTGTTTGGCTATTATTATAATTAAATATACCAAAAGAGCTAACTCTGTCACTTAAGCCAGCATATCTGGACAATGCGCAGATTTCTCTTCCATTGAAGCCATTGGGGTTAAAAAACTCCAAATTACCAGAATCTCCCGACTTGATCACATTCACATCCATACTGACAACATCCGCATCTCTTAAAACCGGTTCTGCTAATTTAATATTATTTGCAATTTCTCCAACTCTGTAAGCTTCAAAATAAAGGCTATCTATTAAATCTATTTCTTCTTGTGAATTAAAATATGTTTGATAACCCATATTGGAAAAGTTAAACAGGTTATTTGGCTCTTCCATAATAATTCTTGATAAAAAGCTTTCTGCCGGAACTCCTCCCTCTTTAACTAAATCTAATTTTTGATCTACAACAACCAGATTTACCATCTGGTCTAAACGATCATATGCCCTGTAAATACCATACGTCATATCCTGAGATCCTCCAAGAACAATAGGGATTACATCATTTCTAATCAGTTCGGACACGATGTTTTTCAACAGATAATAAGTATCCTCCAGCCGATCTCCATTTAAAATATTTCCCAAATCGATAATCTGAAGTCCCCAGTTTCCGGGAAAAAGAGAATAAAATGCTTTTCGAATTTTGAGCAGGTCTATTTTTTCGTTTCCATTATTCAGACCTCTGTTATCTGTAACGCCAATTACCGCTAACTGATATTTAGAAAAATCTTCAAACTCTCCTCCTGAAAAAAAAGTAACTTTTTTACCCATTGTCTGGCTTGAAAGTCCGTCTATATAATTCAGAAATTCTTTATTAAGAGGTTCTAATAGCTCAAACATGATTTTATTTTTTCTTGGTAGTTGTTTTTTTCGTCGTTTTTTTAGCAGATCCTGCTTTTGCTTCCACCATCGTTTTAACTTCTTCTAAAGTAAGTGCTGCAGCATCCACATCTTTACTCAGTTCTATTTTCGTCTTTCCTTTAATAATGACAGACCTTCCCCAACGAGCTTTTTCTACACGAATTCCCTCGCTCTCCCAATTGTGAATTACCTTCTCTTTTTCTTTCCTTACTTTATCTTCTATTAATTCATTTATATCGTCTTGAGAAAGATTGTCGAAATCATATTTTTTATTGACATTAATAAAAATACCATTCCATTTTAAATAAGGACCAAAGCGTCCTACTCCTTTTTGAACCGGCAATCCATCATAAGTTGCAATGGGAGCATCAGCCTGTTCTTTTTCTTTGATCAGACCTAAAGCTCTTTCATATGTTACATCCAGAGGATCTTCTCCTTTTGCAAGAGAAATAAATGTTTTTCCAACTCTCACATAGGGTCCAAATCTCCCGTTATTAACTTCTACTTCTTCCCCTTTATAGTCTCCCAGCATTTTAGGCAATAAAAATAAATCCAAAGCCTCTTCTAATGATATCGTTCCGATATTTTGGTCTGTTTTTAAGCTTGCAAACTGTTTTTCATCATCTTCCGGATCTCCTATTTGAGCAATCGGTCCAAATTTACCTAATCTTACTAAAACAGTTTTACCCGATTCAGGATGACTCCCCAAAACTCTTTCTCCGGATTCTCTTTCTGCATTTTCTTCTACATTTTTTACATTTGGATGAAAGTGATTATAAAAATCCCTCATCATTTTCGCCCAATCTTCATTTCCAGCAGCAATTGCATCAAAATCCTCCTCAACTTTAGCTGTAAAATTATAGTCTAAAATGGTTTTAAAGTTCTTTACCAAAAAGTCATTAACAATAATGCCTATATCAGTAGGAATCATTTTCCCTTTATCTGATCCTGTTTTTTCGACAAGATTTTGAACTGTTACTACACCTTCCTTTAGCTCCAATAACTTATAATCCCTTTCTTTTCCTTCAGTTGTTCCTTTTTCTACATAATTACGAGCTATGATTGTAGAAATAGTGGGTGCATAGGTAGAAGGTCTTCCAATCCCAAGTTCTTCTAATTTCTTAACCAAAGAAGCTTCTGTATAACGCGCTGCCGGTTTAGAAAAACGCTGGGTAGCTGTTAGATTTTTACGTGTTAAGTTTTCACCAACCTTTAATGCCGGTAAAATTCCTTCTGCTTCTTCCTCCTCATCATCATGACCTTCTAAATATACTTTTAAGAATCCGTCAAACAGCAATACTTCTCCAGCAGCTGTAAATTGTTCTTTATATTTATCCGCTTCTATATATACGCTTGTTCTCTCCAATTTTGCATCGCTCATCTGCGAGGCTAGTGTTCGTTTCCATATTAAATCGTATAATCTCGCCTGATCTCTGTCTACCGGTGCATTGTGCAGCGCCATATTAGTCGGACGAATTGCCTCGTGCGCCTCTTGAGCCCCTTTGGCTTTCGTAGTATACGTTTTAGGGTTAGAATACTCCGCTCCATACGATTTTGTAATTTCTGCAGCCGCTGCTTTCATGGCATCCTGAGACAAGTTTACACTATCCGTTCTCATATAAGTAATTAGTCCACTTTCGTACAAACGTTGAGCAAGCATCATAGTTTGCCCTACTGAATAATAGAGCTTTCGGGATGCTTCTTGTTGTAAAGTCGATGTAGTAAACGGTGCTGCCGGTGTTTTTTTAGCAGGTTTAGTTTCCAGATTGCTTACCTTATATAGTGCATTGATGTTTTTTTCTAAAAACATTTTTGCTTCTGACTCTGTTGTAAAATTTTTAGGAAGTCTGGCTTTGATAGTTTTTCCTTCGCCAGTTACAAATTCAGCTACAACGCTATAGGTAGAATTTACTTTAAAATCATTTATCTCGCGCTCGCGCTCCACGATTAACCTTACGGCAACCGATTGAACTCTTCCTGCAGACAATCCTCCTTTTACTTTTTTCCACAATACAGGAGACAATTCGTACCCCACTAGTCGATCAAGCACACGGCGCGCCTGTTGAGCATTTACCAAATTATAATCAATAGCTCTAGGATTCTCAATCGCTTTTAAAATGGCAGATTTAGTAATTTCGTGAAATACAATTCGTTTCGTATTCTCTTTTCTTAATTTGAGTTCTTCTGCCAAATGCCAGGCGATGGCTTCTCCTTCGCGATCTTCATCCGAAGCCAGCCACACCGTCTCTGCCTTCTTCGCCAAATCTTTCAATTTCTTAACTACGGCTTTCTTATCGCCAGAAACTTCATATTTAGGTTTAAAATTATTTTCAACATCTACTCCTATCTCTTTAGAGGGCAAATCTGCTATATGTCCATAACTAGATTCGACCTGATAATCTTTCCCCAAAAATTTTTCTATAGTTTTTGCCTTTGCAGGAGACTCAACAATCACTAAATTTTTTGCCATACTTCATTATTTTGTGAAGCAAAAATATAGATTTTTTTTAATAACTAGGCTTGAGAGCCTTTTTAATAGTTTTTTTGCAAAGCTTTTGTGTTCCTTTACTCAATCCTTATATATCCTCCCCCTAAGCAATCTTATTGTTTTATTTATAATGAGGTCATTTTAAAACATTAAAAAACAGCTGTCAACTTGTCAGTTGCGCAAAAAAAAGTATCTTTGCCGTATAATTAAAAATCTGCTTAGTGCATTATTCTTATGGAAAAGGTAATTGACGAAAACAAACAAGGCACAAGTCTGCAATTAGAACAAAAACAACACAATACAAAAAAACTTTTTATAGAAAGTTACGGCTGCCAAATGAATTTCTCAGACAGTGAAATTGTAGCATCTATACTTTCCAATGAAGGATATAACACAACCGATAAGATAGAAGAAGCCGATTTAGTATTGGTTAACACCTGCTCTATCCGGGATAAAGCCGAACAAACAGTTCGCAAACGATTAGATCAATACAACCGATATAAACAAAACAAACCAAACATGAAAGTAGGTGTATTGGGTTGTATGGCGGAGCGTTTAAAAAATCAGTTTCTAGAAGAAGAAAAAATTGTTGATATGGTTGTAGGCCCGGATGCCTACAAGGATTTACCCAATTTGCTTAAAGAAGTAGAAGAAGGCAGGGACGCTATCAATGTTATTCTTTCCAAAGAAGAAACCTACGGCGATATTGCACCGGTACGCCTTCAAAGCAACGGAGTTACCGCTTTTGTTTCTATCATGAGAGGTTGTGACAATATGTGTACATTTTGCGTAGTTCCCTTTACCCGCGGAAGAGAAAGAAGCCGCGATCCGCAGAGTATTATTACCGAGATTAAGGATTTGTATGAAAAAGGCTTTAAAGAAGTTACTCTTTTAGGACAAAACGTAGATTCTTATTTATGGTATGGTGGCGGACTCAAAAAAGATTTCAGCAAAGCAACCGAGATGCAAAAAGCCACAGCAGTTGATTTTGCCCAACTATTAGAACAATGCGCTACAGCATTTCCTAAGATGCGTTTTAGATTCTCTACGTCAAACCCTCAGGATATGCACGAAGAAGTATTACACGTAATCGCCAAATACCACAACGTATGCAAATACATACACTTACCAGTTCAGTCCGGAAGCACGAGAATCTTAAAAGAGATGAATCGCCAACATACTCGCGAAGAATATATGCAGCTGATCGATAAAGTATATCAGATAATCCCTGATTGTTCTATTTCTCAAGATATGATTACCGGATTCCCTACCGAAACGGAGAAAGACCATCAGGACACTCTTTCTCTAATGGAATATGCCCGATACGATTTTGGCTATATGTTTGCTTATTCTGAAAGACCGGGAACATTAGCCGCCCGAAAACTGGAAGATGATGTACCGGAAGAAATTAAAAAGCGCCGTTTATCCGAAGTAATTGAAATGCAAAATAAGATCGGATTAGAAAGAACCAAGCGATTTTTAGGTAAAACCGTTGAAGTTTTAATCGAAAAAACATCAAAACGCTCAGAAGAAGAATGGGCAGGAAGAAACTCTCAAAACATAACTGTAGTTTTCCCAAAAGATAACTACAAAGTGGGAGATTTTGTTGAAGTAAAAGTTACAGACTGTACCTCTGCAACTCTACAAGGCAAAGCTACAGGTTATTCCTCTATGCAGTCTTAGTTACAATTGTTAATAAATACAGAGAAACGAATGGACAACGTTCAGAATGTAAAACAACGCTTTGAAATTATTGGTAATGACCCGAAACTAAACCGCGCTTTACAAAAAGCAATTCAAGTGGCTCCGACCGATATTTCTGTACTGGTTACCGGAGAAAGCGGGGTAGGAAAAGAAAGTATTCCAAAGATTATTCACTCTCTTTCGCACCGAAAACACGGAAAATTCATTGCTGTAAACTGTGGGGCTATCCCAGAAGGAACAATAGATAGTGAACTATTCGGACACGAAAAAGGAGCATTTACCGGAGCTGTTAACACGCGTGAGGGGTACTTTGAAGAAGCCAGCGGAGGAACTATATTTTTAGATGAAGTAGGAGAACTTCCTCTTACTACTCAAGTACGTCTTTTAAGAGTATTAGAAAACGGAGAATTCATCAAGGTAGGGTCATCAAAAGTGCAAAAAACAGATATCCGCATTATTGCCGCTACTAACGTACATATGACTGAGGCTATAGAAAAAGGTAAATTCCGGGAAGACTTATACTATCGACTGAGTACTGTTGAAATCAACCTTCCTCCTTTAAGAGAAAGAGGAGAAGACATTCATTTGCTGTTTCGGAAATTTGCTGCCGATTTTGCCCATAAATATAAAATGCCGCCTATCAAACTAGAAACAGATGCCGCGGCGTATCTTACGAAATACAGATGGGATGGAAATATCCGTCAATTGAGAAACGTTGCCGAACAAATATCAGTTTTGGAAACCAATCGCATTATCACCTTACAAGTTTTACAGAGTTATCTCCCAAATCATGATAGACAACTGCCTTCATTAGTCAATCAGCAAAAAAAAGAATCCGATTTTAGCAGTGAAAGAGAAATTTTATACAAAGTTCTCTTTGACATGAAAAGCGATTTAAACGATTTGAAAAAACTAACACTAGAACTTCTCCAACACGATAAAAATCAAGTGCAGGAATCTAATCAGAATCTGATTCAACGCATCTACGGACAAAAACCTTCTGAAACAGAAGACTATCGCTCACATTCAACACCTAAAGGAGACGTTTTACAATTACAGCCGCCTCATATTGCCGCAGCAACAACTTCTTCATCTGCCTTTGATCATGACGATGATGATTATCTCATTGCAGAAACCATAGAAGACGAGCCTTTAAATTTGGAGGAACAAGAGGTTGAACTGATAAAAAGAGCACTGGAACGCAACAAAGGAAAGCGAAAAGCAGCAGCTGACGAATTGGGGATATCAGAACGCACCTTATATAGAAAAATTAAACAATACAATTTGTAGTTATGAAAGCTAAATCTATTTTATCGTTAATTTTAATTTTAACCTTTTTTCATAGCTGTAAGTATTATAACTTTACGGGAACAGGAAAAATTGATGCAGACACTTTTCAGGTAAATTACTTCCAGAACAATGCTGCTTTAGTTGAACCTGGCATAGAGCGTACATTTACACTGGCTTTGCAGGATTTAATTCAAAATCAAACCAGTCTAAGTTTAACTAATACAGACGGTGATTTGATTTATGAAGGAGAAATAATAGATTTTCGCATTAGTCCGATGACCGCTACTGCCGATCAAAGAGCAGCTCAAAACAGGCTTTATATTGCTATCAATGTTCGCTTTATCAATAAAAGAACACCCGACGATGATTTTGAAAAACGCTTTTCACATTACTATGACTATGATGCAAACGCACAATTAGTAGGTTCTACATTAAGTGCTGCTTTAGACGAAATTTATGAAAAAATCACGCAAGATGTCTTTAATGAATCTTTAGCAAAATGGTAATCATATTGTAAAACCAAGAAAATTTGAACAAAAACGATTTACATATCTTATTGCATCAACCCCATCATATTGCGGGAAATGATGCTAATGATTTCAACAGATTACTTTCCGATTTCCCATATTTTCAATCGGTCAGAAGTTTGTATTTAAAAAGTTTATACCTTCAAAAAAGTCAGTCATATAATCTTGAATTAAAAAAGACCGCTGCTTATACGCGCGACAGAGATACTTTATTTGATTTCATCACATCACCTGAGTTTACAGGTTACAAACCTATTTCACTGGACTCTTTAGCTACCGGTCAAACTAACTCAGCAAAAGAAAATACAAAGCAGCATTTAGCAGATGAAAAGCAGCCTGCTATAAATAGTTTACTTGACAGCATCAATACCATTGAGCAAGAAAGTGCATCTAATTTGGTAACTCAAGAAAAACCATTTATAAAAAACACAGCTTCAGAAAAACTTGAAATTATAAATTTAGAAAGCAAGTTAGAGGTAAACTCTCCATTAAAGTTTTCTGAAAACGAAAAACATTCCTTTCACGAGTGGCTTCAATTAGCTAGTACAGCTCCGATAGAAAGAAATAATAATTCAAACAAACCCTCAAATCAAGAACTTTTAGATAAAAAAGAAGTTATTTTAGACGATTTTAAGCAAAAAAAAATAGACTTAATCGATAAATTTATAGAAACAAACCCTAAAATTTCTCCAACAAAAAAAACGACATCAGCTCCCATAAACATTGAGATGTCTATTCAGGAAAACTCTAATTTAATGACCGAAACGCTTGCAAGAATTTACTTGGAACAAAAAAAATATCAAAAAGCAATACAAGCTTATGAAATTTTAATTTTGAAATATCCAGAAAAAAGTAGTTTCTTTGCAAACCAAATATCAGATATCAAAGCATTACAACAATATAATAGTTTATAAAGCATGAATACATTTACAATATTTTTAGTATTAATTGCTATCGTTTGTTTCTTACTTGTAGTAGTAATTATGGTTCAAAACCCTAAAGGAGGCGGTTTAGATTCTTCTTTCGGAGGTTCTACCGTTGTGGGTGGTGTAAAAAATACAAATGACTTTTTAGACAAAAGTACCTGGACATTAAGCGCTGTACTTATTATTTTGATTATAATGTCAAGTATTAGCTTTAGTGGTGGTGCAACAGGCGATTCTAAATTACTGGATCCAAATGCGAAAGCAACGCCTACTATGGAAGTACCTGCAACCCCAGAAGAGCAACAAACTGCTCCTGCTGAAAATACAGGTGACGCTCCACAAACAGAAACTCCTGATACGGCAGAATAAGCTGTCAAAAACAACATATAAAAATGCCAGCCCTGTCAAGCTGGCATTTTTTTTACACCTCCTTGTCATGTTTTAGTTTTGGCATACTTTATGCCTGATCCTACGCAGAATATTATAAAATATAAATTCAATTTCATAAATTTTTTTATTATGGCATTAAACATAAAACCACTTGCAGACAGAGTTCTTATTGAACCTTTACCGGCAGAAACAAAAACTGCTTCGGGTATTTTTATTCCGGACACAGCCAAAGAAAAACCTCAGAAAGGTACTGTAGTAGCGGTAGGAAATGGTACAAAAGACCATGATATGACTGTTAAAATTGGCGATATCGTACTTTACGGTAAATACGCCGGAACAGATTTAAAATTTGAAGGAAAAGATTATTTAATCATGCGAGAAGACGACATCTTAGCAATTATTTAATCAGACATTACAAAAACTAAAATTTTAAACTTTAATTATTAAACATTAAAACACAATGGCAAAAGATATAAAATTCGATATAGAAGCTCGCGAAGGATTAAAACGCGGTGTAGATGCATTGGCAAATGCTGTAAAAGTAACTTTAGGACCTAAAGGAAGAAATGTAATTATTGGAAAATCTTTTGGAGGACCAACCGTTACAAAAGACGGTGTTTCTGTTGCTAAAGAAGTTGAATTAGAAGATACTTTAGAAAATATGGGAGCGCAAATGGTAAAAGAAGTCGCTTCCAAAACCAACGATTTAGCCGGAGACGGTACTACAACTGCTACTGTTTTGGCTCAAGCTATCGTAAAAGAAGGTTTAAAAAACGTTGCAGCTGGTGCAAATCCAATGGATTTAAAACGCGGAATTGATAAAGCTGTTGAAGTAATCGTAGAAGAACTTAAAAAGCAAGCTCAGGAAGTTGGCGGATCTATGGATAAAATTCAACAAGTAGCTTCAATTTCTGCAAATAATGATGAATTTATCGGAGAACTTATTGCAAAAGCATTTGAAAAAGTAGGAAAAGAAGGCGTTATCACTGTTGAAGAAGCAAAAGGAACAGAAACTTACGTTGACGTAGTAGAAGGAATGCAATTTGACAGAGGATATCTATCTCCTTACTTTGTAACAAATTCTGAAAAAATGGAGGTAGAACTAGAATCTCCTTACATTTTGCTATACGATAAAAAAGTATCTTCTCTAAAAGAACTTCTTCCGATTTTAGAACCAATTGCACAATCAGGAAAACCTTTGTTAATCATTGCAGAAGATGTAGACGGAGAAGCTCTTTCTACTTTAGTAGTCAACAAATTAAGAGGTGCTCTAAAAATAGCAGCTGTTAAGGCGCCTGGATTTGGAGATCGCAGAAAAGCTATGTTGGAAGATATTGCTATCTTGACTGGCGGAGTGGTTATTTCAGAAGAACAAGGCTACACGTTAGAGAATACAACTTTGGAGATGCTTGGAACTTGTAAACGAGTTTCTATTGACAAAGACAACACTACGATTGTTAGCGGAAGCGGTGATGCTGAAATGATTAAAAACAGAGTAAATCAGATTAAAGCTCAAATGGAAGTTACCACTTCTGACTATGACAGAGAAAAACTGCAAGAACGTTTAGCTAAATTAGCAGGAGGAGTTGCTGTTCTTTTTGTAGGCGCTGCATCAGAAGTAGAGATGAAAGAGAAAAAAGACCGCGTTGACGATGCCCTTCACGCAACCCGAGCTGCCGTTGAAGAAGGTATTGTTGCCGGAGGAGGAGTAGCCTTATTAAGAACAAAAGCCGCCCTTAGCAATATTAAAGCAGTTTCTGCAGACGAAGAAACAGGTATCCAAATTGTAGCAAGAGCAATAGAAGCGCCTTTGAGAACTATCGTTGAAAATGCAGGATTAGAAGGTTCCGTTATTGTAGCCAAAGTTTTGGAAGGAAAAGACAGCTTCGGATATAATGCAAAAACTGACGAATATGTAGATATGCTTCAAGCTGGTGTTATTGACCCTAAAAAAGTAACCAGAGTTGCATTAGAAAACGCCGCTTCTGTATCCGGAATGATTTTAACTACAGAATGCGCTTTAGTGGATATTAAAGACGAAAACGCTGGAGGCAGCGGAATGCCTATGGGAGGCGGAATGCCAGGTATGATGTAATTCTTATCTTATTAATATTATTAAAAGGAGATATCTAATAGATATCTCCTTTTTTTCTATCATACACTACTCTGCTACTTCCTATGGTTTTAGGAATGTCTTCTTCCATACACCTCCTCTTTGTTCATAGAGCACCCTCTCATGAAATCGACTATCATTAAAAATTAAGAATTCTATGCGATAAGGTATAATCGCCCATACTCCGAAAGATTCTGGAGTTGGAAGAGACTTTTCTTTATATTGGTTATCAACTGCCATATAAGCTTGTTCTAACCATGCTATATCACTTAATTCTTCTCCTTGATTGCTTACAGTTGATACAATCTGACTCTCTCTATTTCGTCCTTTAAAATAAGTTTCGCTATAACTAAAATCTAACTCTTTAATAACTCCCTGCACACGCACTTGTATATTAGTAGACGTCCACCAAAATGCCAAAGCTACTTTATTATTTTCTCTAGCTTCTATACCCTTTCTAGCTTTTTTATTACCTGTGATAATAAAGCGATCATTTACTACTTCTTTGCACGACACAAATCTGCTATTAGGAAAACCGTCTACTCCTATTGTTGTAAAACAGCATGCAGAAGGAATTTTTACTGCAGTATGCTTTAATTCTTGTCGATATAGTTGATTAAAATATTTAATAGGGTTATTCATATACTCTCATCTAATAAATATCTACTACGTTTCATAATAAAATACACTACTAACTTACTATACAAAGCATTTTTATTATGAAAAATGAAAATAGGCGTTATAACCTCATCCTATTTAGAAGTAATTTCTTTTAAATCAGCTATTGTATTGATGGGATTTTTTGAACTAAATACAAAATTACCCGCCACTAATGCTGCTGCCCCGGCTTCTGTCAAAGCTTTAGCATTTTTATTATTTACGCCACCATCGACCTCAATTATAACCTGAGCTTCTTTTGCATCAATCATAGCTTTTAATTTAAGAATCTTATTATAGGTATTCTCAATAAAGCTTTGCCCTCCAAAACCCGGATTAACACTCATGATTAAAACCAAATCCAAATCTTGAATAATATCTTCTAACACAGCAACCGGTGTATGAGGATTCAAAGCTACTCCTGCTCTCATTCCTTCAGTTTTAATAGCCTGAATGGTGCGGTGTAAATGTGTACAAGCTTCATAGTGCACTGTTAATATATCTGCTCCAAGCTCGCTAAAAGTTTTTATATAGCGATCCGGATCAACAATCATCAAGTGAACATCCAATATCTTATTTGTATCTCTATGTTTATTAATAGCTTCTAAAACAGGCATCCCGAAAGAAATATTAGGTACAAAAACGCCATCCATGATATCGATATGAAACCAGTCTGCCTGACTTTCATTTATCATTTCTATATCTCGTTGTAAGTTTGCGAAATCAGCTGCTAAAACTGAAGGTGCTATTATTGTATTTTTCATATGTATCTATGTTATTTCTTATTAAATATATCAATTAGCCACTACTACTTCTGCCTCAAAAAGCATACTAAAATATTTTAAGATTTTTTCTTTTACTTCCTCCTCATTTACATGTTCCTGTCCGAGTTCTACATTTAATGATGTTACTCCTTTGCCTCGTATTCCACAAGGAATTATATTGTCAAAATATCCCAAATCAGTATTTACATTGAAAGCAAAGCCATGCATTGTTACCCAACGCGAAGCCCTTACTCCCATAGCACAAATTTTGCGAGCAAAAGGAGTACCTACACCTAACCAAACACCAGTTTCTCCCTCGCTTCTTCCCGACTCTATTCCATAATCTTTTAATGTCATGATAATAGTTTCTTCCAATAGGCGAAGATATTTATGAATATCGGTAAAAAAATTTTCCAAATCTAATATCGGGTATCCTACAATCTGACCCGGACCGTGATAAGTAATATCTCCTCCCCGGTTAATCTTGTAAAAAGTTGCTCCTTTTTCTTCCAATTGTTCTTTATTAAGCAGCATATTCTCTATATGTCCGCTTTTCCCTAATGTATAGACATGAGGATGTTCAACAAATAGAAAATAATTTTGAGTAGCCTTGTCCGTTTCATTTTTTCTGTTGTCTACTTTAGTTTGCAAAACAGACTGAAAAATTTCTTCCTGATAATCCCACGTATCTTTATAATCCCTCTCACCGAGGTCAATCAGCTCTACTCTTTTATTCATCTTAAAAATCTTGGTTATCTATTATACTTTGGGTTATTCAAAATTACCAATGCACCTATAATCCCCGGTACCCAACCGGCAAGCGTAAGTAAAAACACAATTACAATAGAACCGCATCCCTTATCAAAAACAGCTAACGGAGGCAAAAAAATTGACAATAAAACTCTCCAAATACTCATCTTTATTCTTTTATATTATACAAATTTCGCTTTTTTTTCTCATATAAGCACAGTTTAATTTTCAGTCAATTTATAAATGATAGCAATTGCCGCATTTTCAAAGATTAACTATATTTGCTTTTTTAAATAAATTTACAATTACTATGCAACTTTCAGAACAAGAAATCATCAGACGAGAAAAGCTGAGCAAACTGCAAGAACTTGGTGTAAATCCTTATCCTGCTAATCTATTTCCGGTTAATTATACCTCGAAACAGGTCAAAAATGATTTCGAAGAAAGTAAGAAGGTAATTGTATCAGGGAGATTGATGTCTTCAAGAATTCAGGGAAAAGCTTCTTTTGCAACTATTCAGGATAGCGAAGGTAAAATCCAATTATATATTAACCGCGACGAACTCTGTCCGGATGAAGACAAAACACTATATAACGAGGTATATAAAAAACTGATCGATTTAGGAGATATTATTGGAATTGAGGGAGAATTATTTACGACGCAAGTAGGCGAAAAAACAGTGAGAGTAAAAAACCTCACTTTGCTAAGTAAAGCTTTGCGACCGCTACCGCTACCTAAAACTGACGCAGAAGGAAATACTTATGACGCTTTTACTGATCCGGAATTGAGATACAGAATGCGTTATGTAGATTTAGTAGTAAATCCTCAAAACAAAGATATTTTCATCAAACGTACTAAACTGTTCAATGCAATGCGCCAGTTTTTCAATGATGCCGGATATATGGAAGTAGAAACTCCTGTTTTACAATCAATTCCGGGGGGAGCGGCCGCACGCCCTTTTGTTACTCATCACAATGCATTGGATATTCCACTGTATTTGAGAATTGCCAACGAATTGTATTTAAAAAGACTTATTGTTGGCGGGTTTGACGGAGTATATGAATTTTCTAAAAACTTCCGTAACGAAGGAATGGATAGAACCCATAATCCAGAGTTTACAGCTATGGAAATCTACGTTGCTTACAAAGATTACAATTGGATGATGGATTTTACAGAGAAACTATTAGAACACTGTTCAATAGCCGTAAACGGAACAACACAAGCTAAATTTGGCGAACATGAAATTAACTTTAAAGCTCCGTACAAGCGCGTTACCATGACAGAATCTATTAAAGAGTTTACAGGATTTGATATTACCGGAAAAACAGAGGATGAAATACGAAAAGCCGCTTTAAGCATGGGGATTGCAGTGGATGAATCGATGGGAAAAGGAAAATTAATTGATGAAATATTTGGTGAGAAATGCGAAGGAAACTATATTCAGCCCACTTTTATTACCGATTATCCAAAAGAGATGTCTCCTTTAACAAAAGCACACAGAGATAATCCTGAATTAACAGAGCGTTTTGAACTAATGGTGTGCGGAAAAGAAATCGCCAATGCTTACTCAGAGTTAAATGATCCTATTGATCAGCGAGAACGTTTTGAGGCACAAATGGACTTGGCAGAACGTGGGGATGATGAAGCTATGTTTATTGATCAAGATTTTTTAAGAGCTTTAGAATATGGCATGCCGCCAACGTCGGGCTTAGGTATCGGAATGGATCGTTTAATTATGTTTTTAACAAATAATCCATCTATACAGGAAGTTCTTTTCTTTCCTCAAATGCGTCCGGAAAAGAAAAAACCTGAGGTGGAGTTATCCGAAGAGGAAAAACTGATTCTCAGTATTCTTGAAAAGAACGACAATAAAATGGAGCTGAATTCGCTAAAAGAGCAAGCTTCACTAAGCGGAAAAAAATGGGATAAGGCGATGAAGGGATTGGCAAGTCATAATCTGACAAAAATAATTACCGAAAACGATATCAAATACACAATATTTCAATAATCAAAAGAGAGAATAAATTTCTCTCTTTTTTAATTTACCCCAAGCAGTAAATTAAACTTTTTATCTTATACACGATTAACTTATACAAAAAATCATATATTTGTGCGTAACCACAAAACTATAATTATGAAAAAAACAATTTACATTGCCCTATTAGCTATTTTCAGCATCACAGGCAATATCTTGGCACAAGATAAAAAAACAGCCGAACAGAAAGAAAAAACTGAAGTTGTTATCAGAGAAAATATAAAAGAACTTTCAGAAAACTACAAGCTCTCTCAATCTCAGCAATCTGCTGTAAAGCAATTGTTGGATTATAAATACAATTCTACTGATTCTAAAGAAAATATCAAAAAAACGTTAGAAGGAAGATTTCAAGCTCTATTGGGAGATCAATATGCAAAATTCAGTAAAAATGAAGCTTTGTTTAAAAAAATAATGGAATAAAAAAACAGCCTTATATAAAAAGCCGAGTCTTTAAAGATTCGGCTTTTTATTTTATCCTAAATATGTTTTCAAAATTTTACTTCTCGAAGTGTGTTTGAGTCTGCGAATAGCTTTTTCCTTAATTTGTCTGACGCGCTCACGCGTTAAATCAAATGTTTCTCCAATTTCTTCCAGAGTCATCGGGTGCTGATTGCCCAATCCGAAATACAGGCGAACTACATCCGCTTCGCGAGGCGTTAGTGTTTCCAATGCTCTTTCTATTTCTGTTTTCAGTGATTCGTGAATCAGCTCTCTATCAGGATTAGGCGATTCTCCGGAACGCAACACATCATATAAGTTAGAATCCTCTCCTTCTACTAATGGCGCATCCATTGATAAATGTCGTCCGGAGTTTTTCATACTCTCTTTAACGTCATTTACCGTCATATCTAATTCCTGTGCGATTTCTTCAGCAGATGGCGGACGCTCATTAGACTGTTCTAACAAGGCATACATTTTATTAATCTTATTGATAGATCCAATTTTATTTAAAGGCAAACGCACAATTCTTGACTGTTCTGCCAAAGCTGATAAAATAGACTGACGAATCCACCATACCGCATAAGATATAAATTTAAACCCTCTTGTTTCGTCAAAACGCTGAGCCGCTTTAATTAACCCTAAATTTCCTTCGTTAATCAAATCGGGCAAAGTAAGTCCTTGATTCTGATATTGTTTAGCTACAGATACCACAAAACGAAGATTTGCTTTAGTCAATTTTTCCAAAGCTCTTTGGTCTCCTGCTTTTATCCGCTGCGCCAGCTCTACTTCTTCATCTGCAGTAATTAAATCTACTTTACCTATCTCCTGCAAATATTTATCCAATGATGCTGTTTCACGATTGGTTACCTGCTTGGTTATTTTAAGTTGTCTCATATTATCTCAATCCTTATTATCTGCTATTAATTTATCTTGTACCTATTATACGTAAACAACAAGTAAAAAGTTACAATATTTTCATTTTTTTTTTTAATCATAAAAAAAAGGACTCGTCAAAGAGTCCTTTTTTCATTAGTAATAATTGGTTTTACTTAGCTCAACTTCATCAGCTACGACTTCGTCTAAGTAGCGTTCTAAGCTATCGTCTAATTCTTTCATCCATGGTGTATGATGTTCTTCTGCAGTCACTCCTGTCATAACGGAAGTATAAACTTTATCTCGATATTTAAGAATATTTTCTTCTTTGTCGTTTAACCAGCTTTTAAACATATCAGCCACCTTATCTAAATCAAAACTAGGGTAATCTGTTAAACTAATCAATTCTTTAATGTAATCAGTCTGAAAATCAACATGATCATAACCCGTTTTTGTTGCTGCTTCTTTTTCTATCCATTTTTCAATATCTATATTTCTTTCTGCTTTTTTAGGAATATCAATTCGTCCAAGCATATAATCTCTTGCAAACCAAGCTTGTGTATCAAACATATTGAATGTGTAATACTGATCCTGCATACCTAAAAAAATCAATCTTTCATTTTCGTTATATACAATTCCCTTATATAAATTGTCAGGATATAAACAGTTTTTAGTTTTTAACCGCAGATTATCCGGCAAGAAAGGAAATTTATGCTGATATCCTGTACACAAAACAACGGCATCAAATTCTTTAGAACTTCCGTCTTTAAAAAACGCTGTATTTCCTTTAAAGTGAGAAACCAAGGGTTTTTCTTCTATACCCGCAGGCCATTTTACGCCAATCGGATTAGTTCGATATGAAATTGTAATCGATTTACTGCCGTGTTTAAAACATTGCACACCTATATCCTCCGCAGAATAACTACTTCCAATCAGCAAAATATCTTTATCGATAAACTGATCTGCCCCTCTAAAGTCATGGGCGTGCATAATTACTCCAGGAAAATTTTCTATTCCTTTAAAATAGGGCATATTTGGGGTAGAAAAATGCCCGGTACCTACAACCAAATAATCAAAGTGTTCTTCAAAAGTTACATTCTCGACTAAATCGTCAAAGATTACTCTAAATTGCTTTTTATCTTCAAGATAATCAACCCAACGGGCAACAGTATTAAATTTAATATAATCGCGAGCATTACTTTGTTTTATACGTCCTTCGATATAATCAAATAATACTTCTCTCGGAGGATAAGAAGAAATAGGTTGTTTAAAATGTTCCATAAAGGTATAGTCTGCAAATTCCAAGCACTCTTTAGGACCATTTGACCACAAATATTTATACATACTTCCGTGGATGGGTTCACCATATTTCCCGACTCCCGTGCGCCATGTATAATTCCACATTCCTCCCCAATTATCTTGTTTTTCATAACATTTGATTTCAGGAATAGGATTACCCTTTTTCTGTTCCGATTCAAATGCTCTTAGCATAGCCAGTCCACTTGGACCAGCACCAATAATACCTACTTTAAAATTTGTCATTTTAACACAATATTTTTAGCTCTCATTTAATACAAAATGAAAGTCATTAATAAATTTAGATTCAAGATTTTATCAAAAAAGAATGCTGTTGATTCTTAATAGACACCCATAACGAGTGATTTTTTGACAGACTATGCCGAAGCAAAAATCCTAAAAGAAAACCTCAAAAGGTTTCAAAATACAAGGAATTACCTCCTTATTAACTGTATTAATTAATTTGACAACACAAAAGTGTAAATCAAATAAATGCAAATATAGTTATTTTTTCAATTATATACAAATATCTAAAAGTCAAACCTTTAATTTATACTTCTAATTATTTTTTTAAATTTGAGGTATACAAAGGTTAATTAAGATCATATGATACAAAGATATAAGATATTAAAAACAATCACTATAATTGATGTTGTGGTAGTTGTTTTCTTTTTAGGCATAGCTAAGCTATACGAAATTACTGAAAGCGGAATTTATCAGGCTAAGGTGTTAGGAGCAATATACGAAATAGTATGGCTTCCGCTTATTGTTACTTTATTTGCCCTGCCATTCATTTGGATTTTTTTAACTGTAAAAAAGAAGATTTCATTTAGTGCTATGATTTTTCCACTGATTATTTTAATCGGATTAATTTGTTATATGCTAATTTGGTTTTAAGCAACGGTTTTAATAAAAAAAGCGGCTCATTTAGATAAGTCAAAATTCAAATCTTATCTTATAAATACTCTCCTTGTTTTATAACTAAAGCACTATACATCAATGTATAATGAGGCACAGGAACAGATAGCAATTTTCCTTGTTCAACCATATAGCCAGCCATAACATTTAATTCTGTTTGTTTTCTATTATTCAAAAAATCGCTATGCATAGAAGTGGTTGAACCTCCGGGAATAGCTTTTAGTCTGCTAATTATTATATCAATTATATCTTTCGGCAGTTTAACCTCTTTTTTTAAAGCTATTGCTGTTGCTTCTGAAATTAAATTTTTGATACTGTCTGAGTAATTCTGCATAACCTGTCCTATACTGCAATTATAAAAAGCAGTAGCAGTAGCCGACGAAGACACTAAAATATACTTTTCCCAAACTTCTCCCGAAACACTATCTGTACAATGAGCGTTAATTCCTGCATCCTTTAAAACAATCTCTAAAAATTTCATGCGAGAGGACACAACTGAATCTGATCCAAATACAATCTTTTGTCTTCCACTAAGATTCTCAATTATTCCTGGTTCTTTTAATCTTGAAACCATGTAAGTACAACCTTGCCACACTTCATTTTCAATTAATTCGCTTTGCAATTTTTCATAAGTGCTGACTCCATTTAAAAGAGGAAGTATTACTGTATTCTGATGAATTAAATCTTTTAATCCTTTACGTATACTTTCTAAATCATACTCTTTTGTACAGAGAATGATATAATCCACAGGTGCTAACAAAGAAATATCCTCTACTGCTTCAAACGGATTTCCAATTATAATTCTCTCGCCCGAAATAACTTTTAAACCCTTTACTTTTATTTCAGACAAATGCTTTCCTCTCGCTACAAAACAGATTTCTACCTCTGGATTATTTTCGTATTTATGGGCCAATAATCCGCCATAAAAGCCTCCTACACCGCCCAAACCTACAATTGCAATTCTCACTTTTGTCATTTTCTGATGCTTTATATTTTTACAAAAAAACCACCTTTAAAAGGTGGCTTATATTTTAAAACAAAACTTTATTTATTTCCTGTTTTATCTTCTTTATTGTTACTTTCTTTATTAAAAGAAGTTTTTTCTTTGTTTTCTCTTGGTGGACGAGGCAGTAAAGCTTTTCTGGAAACTTTTGCTTTTTTAGTTTTCGGATCAATTCCCATATATTTTACATCTAATTCGTCTCCCATTTTTAACACATCTGATGGATTTTCAATTCGTTTCCAATCGAACTCAGATACGTGAAGCAATGTTTCTTTACCCGGTACAAATTCTACTACCGCACCGAAGTCAAGCATTTTCACAACTTTTACTTTGTACGTTTCGCCTTCAACCGGAGCAAAAATTGTATTGCTGATTGTTTGAAGCACTTTATCCATTCCTTCCTGACTTGTGCCTAAAATCTCAATAATCCCCAGATTGCCTACTTCATTAATTACAATTGTAGTTCCTGTTTCTGCCTGAAGCGCCTGAATATTTTTCCCACCCGGACCAATAATTGCACCAATAAAATCTTTGGGAATATCCACTGTAATAATTTTAGGAGCTTTTGGTTTAACCGTAGCGTTAGGTGTTGCAATCGTATCTGTCAGTTTACCAAGAATGTGCATACGCCCGTCATGAGCTTGTTTTAAAGCTTGCTCCATAATTTCGTAAGCCAAGCCTTCAATTTTAATATCCATCTGACAAGCAGTGATACCGTCTTTGGTTCCTGTTACTTTAAAATCCATATCACCTAAGTGGTCTTCATCACCCAAAATATCGGACAAAACGGCCCATCGCCCGGTTTTGCTGTCTGAGATTAATCCCATAGCGATACCTGAAACCGGCTTTTTAATTTGGATACCTGCATCCATCAACGCCAAGGTACCGGCACAAACTGTTGCCATAGAAGATGAACCATTAGACTCCAATACTTCTGAAACCAATCGGATTGTATAAGGACAATCGTCAGGAATCATTGTTTTTAGTGCGCGCTGTGCTAAATTTCCGTGTCCTACTTCTCTTCTCGAAACTCCTCTTAACGGTTTTGCCTCTCCTGTTGAGAAAGGCGGGAAATTATAATGTAAATAAAATTTTTCTTCTCCTTGCTCACTTGGCAAATCAATAACGTTGGCTTCTCTTGAAGTACCTAATGTAACTGTTGCTAAAGCCTGAGTTTCTCCACGTGTAAAAATAGAAGAACCATGAGTAGAAGGCAAATAGTCAACTTCACACCAAATAGGGCGAATTTCAGTTGTTTGACGACCATCTAAACGAATTCCTTTATCTAAAATTAAATTGCGGACAGCTTCTTTTTGTACTTTTCCAAAATATTTACTAATCAGTTCGGCTCTTTCTTCACGTTCTTCTTCAGAAAACAAAGCCAAAACTTCTTCTTTAACTTCAGCAAATTTTTCACCTCTTTCTTGTTTACCGCTTGCATGTGATGCTATTTCGTACAGCTTAGCATAAGCAGCATTGTGAACAGCTGATTCTACATTTGCATCTTCTTCTTCCGGTTCATATTCTCTGTAAGTCAGATTTAAAGCGGCACGCATCTTTTCTTGCGCTTCAATTTGCGCCTTAATAGCTTCATGAGCAAATTTAATGGCTTCGATCATTTCCAATTCAGAAATCTCTTTCATCTCACCTTCTACCATACAGACAGAATCTTTAGAAGCACCGATCATCATATCGATATCGGAAGCCTCCAACTGCTCTCTTGAGGGATTGATAACGAGTTTTCCTTCTACACGAGCCACTCTTACTTCAGAAATGTAGTTGTAAAACGGAATATCTGACACAGCCAATGCAGCTGATGCAGCCAAACCTGCTAATGCATCCGGCATTACATTTTCGTCAAAAGACATTAACTGAATCATCACTTGTGTTTCTGCATGATAATCATCCGGAAATAACGGACGAAGACAACGGTCAACAAGACGCATGGTCAGAATTTCCTGATCACTAGGACGTGCTTCTCGTTTAAAAAAGCCTCCCGGAAAACGCCCGGCAGCAGAAAACTTTTCTCTGTAATCTACGGTTAATGGCAAAAAATCAACACCCGGATTCGCTGTACGTGCGGAAACCGCTGTTGCCAATAACATACAATCACCCATTCTAACAACAACAGACCCATCTGCTTGTTTTGCTAATTTTCCTGTTTCGATTGAGATGCTTCTCCCATCTCCTAAATCGATAATTTCTTTAGTTACCTTAGGAATCATAATAATTTATACTTTAGGGTTTCTGTCTCTCCGAAGAGAGACGTAATTAATAGTTGTGTGTGTTGTTGTGTAGTTGTATGAAACCCAATGAAAAACCAGACTTTTTCTGCTAAAAGGCTAAAAAACAAAAAGAGGCGCGCAGGCACCTCTTCTCTATTGATTATTTTCTAATATTCAATTCTTTAATAATCTCACGATATCTGTTGATTTCTGTTTTCTTCAAGTAGTCAAGTAGTCTTCTTCTTTTACCTACTAAAAGAACCAGTGAACGCTCTGTATTATAATCTTTACGATTTTTTTTCAAATGTTCTGTCAAGTGAGCAATTCTGTAAGAGAACAAAGCTATTTGTCCCTCAGCAGAGCCTGTATTCTTTGCATTACCTCCGTGTTTTGCAAAGATTTCTTCTTTAATTTCTTTTGTTAAGTACATGCTAATATTTTTTAAATCATTTTTATGCACGAATTACAGTCTCTCCGCAATTCAGGCGCAAAGGTAATTTTATTTTTTTAATATCCTTGCCAAAAAAGATTTTTTTTCTCTGCTTAGAGAATTAATTATTACGTAAACACAATCAGATACATAGAATTAAAATAACCGAGCTATTTCTTCATTCATTTTTTCAAGAAAAAGCCGGTCTTCTGATGTAAAAGCATTTAAAGTGTTAGAATCGATATCAATCTGTCCAACATTTTGTCCGCTAACAAATAAAGGAACTACAATTTCTGCTTTCACATTGATATTGCACGAAATATAATTATCTTGCGCAGTAACGTCGTCGACTAAAAAAGTATTGTTTGACACAGCCACCTGTCCGCAAATCCCTTTTCCAAAAGGAATAACAGTATGATCGGTAGGCAAGCCCGCGTATGGTCCTAAATGCAGCGTTTTTTCCTCTTGATTAGCAAAATAAAAGCCAACCCAATCATAGTGTTCTACGGATTGCTGTAATAAATCACAGAGTTCTTGAAGTTTATGTTCTATTTTATTTTCTTCTTTATTTAATATAGTTTTAGCCGTGCTTAACAAAATACCATAATCCATTCCTCTATACTTCTTAAAATTTATTTTGCAAATCTATTTAAAATCGCGGGTATAATCAGGTTTTAGCTTCGGCTGATTTCTTAAAAAATGTTAAACCAAGAATCTGCTTCTATTTTTAGTTTTTTTTTATAACTTTGTATCATGCTAAACAAGAAGCACATAAGCATCCTATTTCTGATTGTCTTCATTTTCTCAAATGTAGGATGGTCTGTCAATGTGCATTATTGCAGAGACATTGTATTTAGTCAGCTTTCATACTTGCAGGATGCAAAGCATCATTGTGCAATGGAAGAGGAAGAGTCAATGTCTTGCTGTCAAAAAACAGAGCAACACCAAAAGGACAATACAGAGGATTGCTGCAGAGATCAGATTATAAAGTCTAATTCTTCCGATCAGTCTGTTATTATTATTAAAACCCTTCCTCTCCAGTTTGAAGGCTTTATTGCAGATTCTTCATGGACCGAATTGCTGCTAGATAGTATTGAAGATTACCCAACTAAAGATAAGTATTTAGCTTATTATGTGGACTCTAACGCTCCACCTCTTTTCAAACTGTATTGTCAGTTTATTTTTTACGCCTGATACTAATATTTTAAAATTTAGCTTTTAATTATTCCTCTTTCGGAATGATGGTTTATTTTTTAATTTATTAATATCTAAGTACATGAAATATACATTCGCGATAATTGCATTATCTGCAATTTCGTCTGTTTACGCTCAAGAACAACTAACAGGAACAATTGTAGATGAAAATAATCAATCTGCTATCGGAGCCTCAGTTTTTTGGGAAAATACATCTATCGGAGTTACCACTGACTCAAACGGTCATTTTTCTATTCCATTTCAACCTGATAGCAATCTAATTATTAGTTATGTTGGTTATCAATCCCAAACAATCCGCATTCACGAAGAACCCAAAAAGATAAATGCCAAATTAGTACCTGACACCGAACTGGAAGAGGTTTTGATTAACACCAAACAACGCAATACAGTCCGATCTTTAAAAGGCACTACAAATAGCATTACTATGAATAGTGGCGAGCTCTTAAAAGCAGCTTGCTGCAATATATCGGAAGCATTTGAAACTAATCCTTCTATTGACGTAAACTATTCAGATGCTGTAACGGGAACCAAGCAAATAAAAATGCTGGGATTAACCAGTCCTTACATCCTTATTGCAGAGGAAAACATTCCGGCAGTCAGAGGAGCCTCTCAAGCATACGGACTAACTTTTACCCCCGGAACATGGGTTGAAAACATACAAATTACAAAAGGAGCCGGAACAGTAATTAACGGATACGAAAGCATTTCCGGACAAATAAATACTGAACTGATAAAACCTATCAATGACCGTCCTTTATTTGTCAACCTATACGGATCAACCGACCAGCGTTTTGAAGCAAATATACACGCCAGCAGCCACCTGTCCGATAAGTGGAGTACCAGTTTATTTTTGCATGGAAATACCCGAACCGGAAAACACGACGAAAATAAAGATGGTTTTATGGATATGCCTAAAGGAGATCAGATTAATATCATGAACCGCTGGCAATATACCAATCTGGAAAAAGGATGGATAAGCTTTTTTACTTGGCGTTATATGAACGACAAGAAGCAAACCGGGCAAATGGATTTTGACAAAAAAACAGATCGGGGAAAAACTCATCTTTGGGGATCTGAAATTAATACCGAAAAACTAGATTTATCTACCAAAATAGGTTATGTATTTCCTGATATGCCTTTTCAAAGCATGGGGTTACAACTATCTTATAATTATCACAAACAAGACTCTTATTTTGGGTTAAACCAGTATGATATCAAACAAAACAGTTTTTATTCCAACTTCCTCTTTAGTTCAATTATCAACAATACCCTTAATAAGTTTAGCACAGGGATCAGTTTTACATTGGATAAATACCAAGAGGATATATTGGTTCCCTCACTTGATGGCAATTTCGATCGCATAGATAATTCAGTAGGAACATTTTTGGAATACACCTATGACAACACTGATAACTTTAGCATTATTATGGGAATGCGTTTTGATTATCACAATAGAATGGGAGCCTTTTTGACCCCTAGGTTACACTTGAGATACAATCCATGGGAAGATGGGGTTTTGAGAGCTTCTGCCGGACGTGGAAAAAGGCTGGCTAATATATTTGCGGAAAATCAAATTTATTTAGCTTCTAATCGTCATTTTCAGATACAAGGCAACGGAGGCAAAATCTATAATTTAGATCCGGAAATAGCCTGGAATTACGGAATCAGTTTTTCACAGGGATTCCATATCTTCGGAAGAAAAGCAGAAACAACTTTCGATTTTTATCGAACTGATTTTTCCAATCAAATTGTAGTTGATATCGATCAAAGTTCGCATTTAATCGATTTTTATAATTTAGAGGGAAATTCCTACGCCAATAGTTTACAATTAGAATTTAATTACAACATTTTGCGAAATTTAAATTTAAAATCTGCTTATAAATTCTATGACATTCAAACAGATCAAAAAAATGGTAAATTTGAAAAAGCTTTCCAACCTAAACACCGTTTTTTTGCCAATTTAGAATACGAAACAGAGGTTTCTGACAAAGGAGGCAACTGGAAGTTTGACTTTACATACAACTGGTTGGGGAAACAGCGAATTCCTACCACTACAGACAATGCTGTTGTTAATCAAATGAAATCTTACAGCAATCCGTTTTCAACAATGAATTTTCAAATTACAAAGGTTTTCTCTCCTAGATTTGAAATTTATCTAGGGGGAGAAAACATCGGAAATTACACACAAAAACAAGTTATTTTGGGAGCAGAAGATCCCTTTGGACCAGATTTCGACAGTTCAATGGTATATGCTCCCATCTTTGGGCAAATGTATTATGCCGGATTGAGATTTAAATTAGATTATTAAAACAATATAAAATATTACATTATGAAAAAAGTATTTTTAACATTTATCATCGCATTTCTTTTCTCTACAGTACAAGCACAAGAAAAGGGAAAACAAACTATTTCTGTAAAAGGAAATTGTGAAATGTGCAAAAAAAGAATCGAAAAAGCAGCCCTAGACGTAAAAGGAGTGCGTTCTGCAGAATGGTCAGCTGAGAAGCAGGCAATAGATTTATATATCAACCCAAAAAAGACAAATACAAAAGAGGTTGAAAAAGCAATTGCCAAAGCAGGTCATGACACAGAACATATTACTGCAGAAGACGAAGCTTACCAAAGCTTGCATTCTTGTTGCCAGTATAGTAGATAATAAACTAAAAACAAAAGCACTAATGAGATTTCATTAGTGCTTTTTCAAACAACAATATGAAACTTTACAGACAAACTCACAAACTGTAAAGCTTTTAATTCTTCATAGCATTTTATTATTCATATTGTTCAAGTAAATATTTTATTAAATCCGTTGTAGTCAATATTCCTACAAGCAGATTTCCATCCATTACAGGCAATGCCCTAAAATCTTTCTTTGCTAAAATTTCTGCAGCGAATTTTATATTTTCATTCATCTGAATGGTTGTAACATTTTTTACCATTACCTGCTCTAACGTAAACATGTTAAACACGGTAGTATCTACACTTTTATCTTCATCTCCAAAATCAGCCAGACTCACTTTCAATAAATCAGCATAACTTAAAATACCTACCAACTTGTTTCCAGAGACAACAGGCAGATGCCTGACTTTATTCTTTTTAAAAAGCTCTTCTGCTTTAGTCAAAGAATCTGTGATATTAAGCTTAACAAGCTCTCTAGTCATAATACCTGAAATAGGAACATGCTGTTTCATATCGCAATTCTTTAAATTTATAAAACAAATGTAGAACAAGCAGATTGTATAAAACATGATTTTTATCAGGTTATTAAACAATAGCCTTATCTAGCTTTACATATAGAAGCAGTTTGTTTATTGAATAAAACTTTTATGTACCTGTTTTAAAAATATCTAGAAGAACTCGATACTCTTTTCAGGAAAAACAAATCGTAAAGCAGAATAAACTCATATGAACCTTTGGCTTCTCTATGGATATCAGAAGTGATGTAATCCTAAGATTCTTAGTAATCCTTTAATTCAACACACCTACTATATCTCATCTTTTCGGTAAGTTAATCCCCGGTAAGTAAAATTACAAAATACTTATCCGGGGATAACCAAATCTAACCAAAAAACTAATAATTTACTTATTGATTTGTACCCATCCGGTTCGCGTTTTACCGTGGGCGATAATTACATAATAATACGTTCCATCCGGAAGCTGTTTGCCTTGTTTATTTTGTCCGTGCCATTG
>NZ_SOAG01000031.1 GCF_004364575.1 Myroides indicus
TGAATAAGGCGTAAAAAGACCGCGAAGGCAGGTGGAGCGAGACTGTTTTTTGTTACTTTTTTGCAGTTTCAAAAAAGTTAATAAAGAAAATATAAACATAATTCCCCTTCATTTTGTCTTGATACAACTATTTGATTTTTAATAAAAAGTAAAAACGCTTAAAATCAAATAATCACTGAACTCCCCCTTACTTCCCGTACCCTTTACCAAAGACTGTTATAACCTCCATTTTTAAGCTTTTATCATATAAACCACTTAAATACTGCATTTTTTCTGTTAAAAGAAAGATGTGATGTCCGCATGTGACCGCTATTGACCGCATATGATCGCGTAAGTCCGGTATGCTTTTGTATCAGTGGTATACCAATGGGTATAAAAGTGCTGTTTAGCCCTGATATAACAAGTCTTTTGTACAAATACCAAATCAACATTTTTTGGATGTTCTTCGAGTGTTGTTCGACACTCCTTCGACTGCGCTTCGCAAAAACGGCACTTTTGTCGAAGGATCCCCGAAGAAAGGTCGAAGGAGGGTGCAAGAGAGGTACAAGAAGGGTCTAACAAGAGTGAGGAGAAAATACTGATAAACTATGAACTAAAATATTTTGTTTTTGTAAAACCTGAAAGCCTGTGATATCTTAATAATATGGGCGACAAGGCAAACACGGGGGACAAATGAATAAAAAAAGTAACTTATCTGAAACACTCCACCAAGCCAGCCCCTATCTTTAAGAAATCTGTGTCCCTTGATTTTAAAACTTAAAGAAAAGGAAAAGTATAACCGAGCGTGTTATTGCAAGAAGGGTTTTACCATATCAGGAAATATCGGTTAAAGTTATAATTTTATTGTTTTTAAACGTAAAAACAGATTTGCCTTTTAATGCCAGCTCCTCCCCTTTTTGTAATCCGTTAGGAAAGTCCATCGCTGCAATAGCCGAATAGTCTATTTCTATTTCGGTTTTGTCGCCCATATGTTTAACGGACGTTATTTTTTGCGATCTGCTTATAAAGTACTGCTTTGCTGTTTCTGCCTGATTTTTAAAAGCTTCTATGCCGTGCAAGGTCATTGTGACATTTCCGTTTTGTATATTTTGGAAAACGATTTTATCATCCAAATTACCAATCATCTTTTCAATGTCAAAGGCGTTATAACCGTCTATATAATTTTGGATGATTTTTTCTCTGGGGGTGTTCATTTTACAGAAAAGTTAAGAGAGTTGTTTTTTTATATTACGCATGACGTATCAAATATAAACCATTCTACAGAAATAGTGGATAAAAAGATAGTTTTGGAAAAAGTAAAACAACAATCAGAAACTATTTTTTACCGTTTTATTTTGGAAATATAGATTTTTTTACTTTAAATTTGTAACCAATGTCTAATGTTGTACAACCTGGTTATGAACGAATATTTAACGATATCTGAAACGGCAAAATTACTAAAAAAAAGCACAAAAACTTTGCGCCGTTGGGATGAAGAAGGAAAACTAACTGCCATTCGCGAGCCTATAAGCAATTACAGAGTTTATCTAAAAAGTGATGTCGAGAATCTATTTGCTGAATTTCTCCAAATAGATGTACCGGAAACCATTTCTAACTTTGTTAAGCCTAACCATGAATACAAAGTTTTAGAGTTATTTGCCGGAGCAGGTGGTTTAGCAGTTGGCATGGAAAAAGCCGGACTAAAATGCGTTGCTTTAAACGAGTTGGATAAATTTGCCTGTGCCACTTTACGTAAAAACAGACCGCATTGGAACGTTTTGGAAGGTGATATTAAAAAGTTTAATTTTAATGAATATGCCAATCAGGTTGATGTTGTAACCGGAGGTTTTCCTTGTCAGGCTTTTAGTTATGCAGGAAAGAGGTTGGGCTTGGAAGACGCGCGCGGAACACTTTTTTACGAGTTTGCCAGAGCTGTAAAAGAAGTTAATCCCCCCATTTGTATTGGCGAAAATGTGCGCGGTTTATTGAGTCACGACGGCGGAAAAACACTACAGGGCATGATTTCTGTTTTAGACGAAATAGGCTATAACGTTGTACCCGTTCAGGTACTTAAAGCCATCCATTATAAAGTTCCTCAAAAAAGAGAACGCTTGATTTTGGTTGGAATAAGAAAAGATATTGACATACCCTATGAATATCCCAAACCACATCACAAGATATTTAACCTTTCGGATGCTTTAAAAAAAGGAGAATTATACGATTGTAAAGTACCCCAATCCGGTGGTGCCAAATACCCTGAAACGAAAAAGGCTGTTTTGGATTTAGTACCGCCCAAAGGATATTGGCGTGATTTACCGATAGACATTCAAAAAGAGTTTATGGGGGCAAGCTTTTATCTGGGAGGAGGCAAAACCGGTATGGCAAGGCGCATTGGCTGGGACGAACCTTGTTTGACTCTTACCTGCAGTCCGGCACAAAAGCAAACCGAACGCTGTCATCCGGACGAAACCCGCCCATTTACAGTAAGGGAATATGCTCGCATTCAAACTTTTCCGGACGATTGGGAGTTTGCCGGATCATTGGCTCAGCAGTACAAACAGATAGGTAATGCGGTTCCTGTTAATCTAGCCAAAGAATTAGGTTATTCCATCATACAATTTCTTAACCACTATTACAAGACCAAAGAGGATGTAAACTAAGCGCCCTCTTTTTAATTAAAATTAAATAAGGGTGAAGTTTCTATTTCTTTAGCCAATTCTTCTACTCCTTTGTTTAGCATATCCCGGGTATTAATATTGTTGATTAAAGCGTGTAATTCTGTTACTAATCCTTCGTAAAAATGAGGAAATCCCGTAACTCTGTGCCAAAACTCTTTACCAATAATAACCGGATGGGTTTGATCAATCAGCTTATAATGCATACTTAGTTCTTCTGGTTCTCCATAAAGTACACCCACTATAAAATCAGTATTATTGATATTTTGAAAAGCTTTATTGGTTCGCGCCAGGTTTATAGTATTGGTAAATTTTCTTATCAAAGGTTTTATATCTTCCGAATTGATAGTATTGGGTCCCGATTTTAATTGACACCATTTTCGTCTGTTATCTATTTTGTCAACAAACTCTATATCCATCCCTTTAATCAAAGAGCCCTCAGCAATCTTTAAATCTACAAACATATTTTGTATTCTGGTACCAAAGGACGTGTTAATAGACGTTCCTAAAACTCTGGGGTAAAATAAAGCTTTTGCCACGCCCATCGGCGTATAATCATTTTCAATAAGTTTAGATAAATACTTAACCACAATCGGGTTTATATTATAACTTTTTAGTTTACTGTGTTTTTTAACACAGAGATCTATATGATTTTCAAAAATATAGGTTTTAAAGTAAACTACAATTTCTTGTAACAGCGCTTCCTGAGTTGGTGTTGATTGATTCATACAGTTGTGTTTGTATCAATTTTAGTAAAGATTATTTACAAATATAAAATTAAATTCTAAATCCTTTGGGCAGAGTTGATATATCTAAATCCTTAGGATTAGCCCCGTTTATTAATGAAGTAATAACTTCGTCTTCTTTAAGACTTTCAAACTCATCATAACTTAAATCAAACATAATTTGTAAGTTAACCTTGGTAATAGCCTCTTTAGTATCAATAAAATTATCCGAATACATTCTTATAAACTGTTGTTTCAGAACTTCTAAAACTTCAAAGTGTTTTAGTTTTATAAAATCCCCTTCCTTGATTCTAAAAATTCGTTTTAAAGCCGTAAAATCATACAGTTCTTCCTCCGAAATAAAATCATCACTTAACACAAAATAGGCATACGATATTAAATAATCTAAAGCCTCATTCCTAACAGATTCTATCTGGTTATTATGAATTATTATCTTATCAATATCATCCTTGTTCCCATCTTCATTCAATAAAGTTAATTCTATCTGGTTTATAATTTTATTTTTTGATTTATTCTCTTCGATAAATCTTTTATAATTTTCTGATAGTGTGTACATTGCTTTTTTAATATCTATTTACGATAATTACAATTCATTATATAAGGCAATAAATTCTGTTAATTTATCCTCATCCATAGTTAGATCTCTTTTAAATACATTAAAATCAGCTAAAGCAAATATCAAGTCATTCCTTCCTGTTATTTTAGAATTTGTAAACTTCTTATTTAATTTCAAAAAGATTATTAATGATTCAAATTCATTATATCCTACATTAGTTATTTTCCCTTTAATCAGGTCAATGTCTTCCATAGTTTTTATTATAAAGCTATCTCCTTGTCTTTCATATTTATAAGCTGTCTCATTATTTAATATTATAGACTCCTCTGTAAAACTTATTTGTGTTATATTTCTTTCCTCTCTAGGTTCAATATATGCACTTCTGTTCTGAGAAAAAGAAGTAAAAGAAACTAGCAATAAGAGCATTAAATTAAAAAAGTAAATCTTTTTCATCAGTAGCAAAGTGTGTTTTTAATAAAGTATTATATCTCTCTGCAAGATAATATTTATTTTTAACAAACAACAACACAATTTAACAAAAAACAATTATATTAGCAAAACCATATTAATAAAATACGGTGATAATGCTTTTTCACGAAACTGAGACTGTATTTTATTTAGTAGAAAACAATGTTACCTGCAAGCCTAAAAGAAACTATGAAAAAAATATTACTATTTATTTTAGCAACTATTACAATTTCTTGTAATAGTCAAGAGAAAATTGATTTTAAAGTTGGCTATTTACCAAACCTCGACTACACACTATCACAAAAGCAGATTTCAGAAAATACAATAAAATACATCGCTTCTGACGAAGTATTGCAATCTTTAAAAGATAGAGGAGTTGAAAATCCTACTGTCAAAAAAGATACCACAATACTTAAAAGTATTTCTAAAACTGGAAGAATTGAAGGAAACGCGTTTCCAGTTAATATTGAATTATTAGAATCAACTAATCCGACTTTGCTAAGTGGAACTAAGTTTTTTGGTAAATATATCGACCAAAAAATTAGAATTGATTCTATTTTTTCAACGACAATGACAAATGAGGAAAAGATGACGTTAAGGATGACGATGGAATCGATGTTAAACCAAGTTGAATATCCAAATAGAAAAATTAAAGTCGGAGAAAGTTTTAAACAAAATAATCCGATATCTATGCCCATCGGAAATATAGTAATTGAACTGGATATTAATTCAACATATACTTTAACAAATATAAGTGACGGAATAGGATATTTTAATCTTGACCAAATTTATACGTTAAAAACAGAAATTGAAAATTATGAAATAAAGGTGAACGGAAAAGGAAATGGACAAATCCAATACGATATTGAACAACAATTTTTTACAAAATACTTTTTAGAAATGGAGATGAATCTAAAAATGGATTTAGATCCTTTCTCTATTGAATTACAGACAAAGAGTATTACTGACCAAACCACAGAAATAAAAAAAGCGAGTAAATCAAATCATAATAACCAAGCCTTCCTCTTGTTAAAAAACTCACCGAACCAACCTATAAGAGACTACGTAAATATTATGGCTGACATGCATAAATTTCACAATCAAACTTGGATTAGTTTTACTAAGTCTAATCCTCTTTCTGCATAATCTAAAACCTCAAAACTTTTTCTTATCTTTGAATAAGATAGTTTTCATTAATAGAAATTTTAAATGGTTAAACGAAAAAAGGATAGCTCGCTATCCTTTTTTTATACTCATAAAAACTCCCAACATAGCCAAGAGTGTATTATACAAAGGTACACAAAAGGATGCCTTCGCCTATTTGCTTTGCTCGAGTCGTACAACAGCCGAGAGTTCCCCTTAACGGGCTTTCATCTCTAGCCCTCTAGGTAAGAAGAAAGCCTAGTTATTAGTGACGGTTTTTTATTCTAATCCAATTTCATACTTTACTCTTAATTGCTTAGTACAGCCTGAACATTTTCCGCAAGCCAAATTAGATATATGACAAGAATGTGCAATGCTAATTAATTCAAGTGGTACATTGAAATTCTGTACTAGTTCGTGACTATATAATTCTAAAGTAGGGCATAAGATTTTAATATTTCCTTCTTGAAAAACAACAGTTTCATTTATTAAATCATAGAATTTTTTTGTACCATCTGTATGAAACTTATCGGATTTTACAGATGCTAAATATATTTCAGAAACACCATCATTAATTGCTTGCATTGCCGAAAGTGTTATAAGTAATTGATTTCTGAAAGGCCACCATTCCTCCGATGGAGAACTTTTTAAATTTTTCTTATTTGCTAAAGTACCCGATCCTAAACTCGAGCAATCAACACTAATAACTTTATGCTTAATATTCAACACCTTACAAATATATTCAGAAACATAAATTTCTCTTTCGGCGACTGTTTGACCATAATTAATTGTATATGCTATTTCAGGTTTTAAATTGTAGGCAAGTGAAATAGAATCAATACCACCTGAAAGTAAAATTGCCCTCTTTAAAGATTCCATATCGTTTTATAAATAGCTGTTGTTAAGTGATTATAATATTGAATATCCGAACCTTTTAACATCAATAATTTTTTTTCCTCACAAGTACGATGATATCCAATAATTTTTTTTCCTTTTGCTAACGAATAACCCGATTCAATCAAAGTTCCTGAATCATAGTTATCAAAAAGACAAAAGACAATATCAGAATTATTAATACCTTCTATATCCTTTTTTGCGATAAATTCACTGTTCCCTATTCCAACGTCGTGGAATGGAGAAAAAACTTTTATACCAAAAGAAAGAAAAGCATTTCGTATTTTATCAACTAAAATTAATTCTGAAATTGCAAAAAATGGAGAAGCAAGATAAACTTGCTTATTTTCCATTGATTTATAAGTGAATTCTTTAAATCCAAAATTCGGGAAATTGGTTGCGTCAATATATGCTTTTATGTTACAAAATATTGCGGTGGATTTTGAAGCATATAGTGCCGATTCTTCGATACTTAATTTTTTATGCATCCAATAGTATCCAAAACTAGTTGTAAATATATCTCCAGAACCAATTTTAAACACGTTATTAGTTATATATGATGGTATTTTAATTACTTTATCTCCAATATATAATGTTGCACCAAATGGACCATCTTTGATAAGAAAAGCAGTTGCTTTTTCTTTTTGAAAGAAATATTCTTTTAATACATCTATATTATTAGATTCAGCTAACTCATGAGCTTCATTCTTGTTTACAATGTATACTAATTCTTTTGCATGACCAATATCATTGAATTTATTTGGTTTTATTGATGTTTGTGGATCATATACAACTTTATCTCCACTAATTAAATAATCTGCTTCTAACATCCCAAAAGCAATTATATTTTCACTTTCAACACTTAGTGAATTTACTTTTGTGATATTTAATATGCTAGGAAATATACTAGGATCATCTAATGGGAAACTGTACTTAAAAGTTATCAAGTCCTTATAAGGAGTTAATTCAAAATTGAAATTCTTATAAACTTTTTGATTCTCTTTCAAGAAAATCATTGTTTCTTCATTCCCTAGGGTATGGAAATGTACATTACATTTATTTTCTAATAAAAATTTTGCTCCACGAAATCCTGAACCGAATAATTCAACAGATACTTCATCGTAGTCAATTTCTTGATAAGTACCTCCTATTATATCAATCATAATTAACCCCTTTCAATTTTAACATTACACGCAGGCATGCTTATAGAAGTAATTGTTGCTTGATATTTGTTTCCATTCTTAATACATTCTATAAGTTCTGCAGTACTACGATGAGCGATAGAACCCAATGTTTCACCATTGCGATTGCTTAAAGTTACTGTTTCAAATTGAGAGAGTTCAATCTCTAAAATATCTCCAACTCTGTGATTTTTTAGTACATCTAAGTCAATCGAAGAGACTGCAGTATTTATAATTCCTGATTTACAGTCAAATTTTACACTTTGTGGTGGTACATAGCCACCTCCACCTGATCCACTCATAAGTTTTAGTTTTTAAAGTTTTGTTTGTTTTAGCATTAGGCATAACATTGTTTTTCACGAAACAATATACGGTGTAGTTTTTAAAAACACATACACCTATATTCCGTAAAATTTTCCTAAATATACAATTTTTTATTAAAATTTAAAATTACTTAAAACAAAAACCTCCCAATTGGAAGGTTTTATGTTTCCTACTTTAAAGTATATTATTGCTAAAACATTTATTTCTTCAAATACAAATTCTTCCGTCCTTTACCTCTATTTAGCTACAACTCTACCCTCAGTATTTTTTAAGTATCCTTTTATTTTTTAGTTTTTAGGTCAAAAAAGGAGTTGCGCAACGGCTACCCTTGTTAGCGGTTCGTTGTTATTTCGATATAATTAAGTTTCTTGTCTAACTTTTTTGTCTTTTCTAATCAGTCCAAAAACTAAAACCGTTGCGTAAGCCCACATTAACCAAGAGCCAAAAGTAGCAGCATCAGTTTCTGGTAAATTTGGAAATACTAAGGGGAAAAACTCAATACAGAATGTGTCGAGAATCATGCCTGGAAGAACCATTATTACAGATGATTGAATTGCTTGTAATTTACCCAATTTGTATTTATTAAAAACCCAAGCAGCCAAAAGTCCTAAAAATGGAAGTACAGCCAAGTAAATTCCAATCATTACAGTATGATTGTTCGTCAAAAAAAAGTATTGACCATAAACCCTAAAAGCAATGGTTGCCAAGAGCCAAATTGTAAACCCAATTATCAAACTAAAAATTTTGTAATTCATTGAAAATTATTTTTATTTTTTTAATTATTTATAGTTTGTTTTAAAACTGCCTTTATAAACAACATTCTATTACTCAAAAGATATTTTTGTTCATATCTTTCAAGCAGTTTTAATACTTCTTCGTTTGTTCCAATATACATATAAATTCTTTTGCCTTCACTTATTTTATCTATTTCAAAAGTGCATTTTTCATTGCTATCTAAATTAATCTTTAACAAATATTGTTGATTAATAGGAATACCTACTTTATAAACTTTTTCTCCCGAAATAGAATAATACATTTTTGAATAAGGCTTTTCATTCAATGAATAATAAGGGTACAAATAATTTTTTGTAAGTGATTTATGTTCTTTTTTTGGATGAACTTTATTGTATAATAGCTCTACAGTATAAAGTTCCTCTAACTGTTTCTTCTCTAATTTCGCAATACACAATAACTCTAAATCATCACTATTGTAGATGTTTTTTTGAAAATCTTCTACGGTTTTCATTAATTCACTCTTAGTTATTCCTTTTATGATGCTTCTAAGAGTAGTAGACAATTTTTCTTGATTTTTTAATCTTTTGCTTAGTTCTAAAAGATCCTTATAATGTTTAGTTTCTTCTTTGAGTCTGTTTCCAAAATCATCAATAGTTGACATTCTTTTTTCTATACCTTTAAATAGGAGCTCCATTTCTATTGTAGTAAATTCCATAATGAATCGTTTTAATCTCCGTTTATTTCTATTTGATCAGCAAATTTAACTAGCTCAGACATAGCAATGAAGTCATATCTTTTAAAAGTCCTTCCTCTAAAAAACTATCAACTATAATCTCTATATTATTTTCTGCTATATTCTGTAGATCCGGAGAAGCTATAGCTATTTCTAAGATATCAAATGGAGTTAATTCTCCATCGTTAATAAAGTATTTTTAAAACCTTAAGAAGCTTTATATATCAATTATTTTCTCATACCATCTATTAACTCTCTCAATTCTTCTTTGCTCATGCCTAAATATTTTTTAGCATAATCCTTATGTACAAAAATACTTTCATTCCCATATCTATACTTAAGTTGAACTATCAGAGAGTTTCTTGGCTCTTTTCTTAAAAGATTTGTCACTTCTGTTGAGTTCTTTTTTCTTGCTTTTGAATTCATTAATGACAGAAGTATTTTAGAAGTTACTGGTTTGTTTAACACACCTTCTTTTATCAAACGTTCAAGTTCGTTGGCAAGAATATTTGATGTGTCACGAATTACAATTCCTTTTTCTGCTCTCTCATTAATAATTTTAATAGTTGATTTAGGAAGCTTACTCTTTAAAGGTAATTTATAGTTAGGGTTAGCAAAATCATAATAAGTGAGGTTAAATACAGACGCTATACTTATCATCTTATTAATATTTAAACCTACTTTCCCCCTAATAATATTCTTAATATTAGAAGAATTAGAATCTATTAATTTTGCTAAATCTCCCTCTGTTAGCCCATAAAAACTTAAGAATTCAGCAACTCTTTTACCATATTCTTTTTGATAATATTCTTTACTCATATCAAAATAGATTAATTTATTTTGTTTTATCTATTTTTATTTATATATTTGTTTTTGAAAACAATAGCGACAATAAAAAGTATATTATTAATTACTTTTAAACGATGTCACTCGTTCGAAATCCGCCAGATTGCCACGAGTTGACCGAGAGCTCGCCTATTGCTGGAATTTTGTAACTTTGCAAAATATTCCAGTAGGGCGTTCCTCGTTAACTTTTGAGGCAACTCTGACCATGTCAGAGCTGGTTTCTGGCGGAACCACGAACAAAAGTTGAGGACGTCCTATCTGGTTTATACCATGATATTATCTCTTCACTTTTTCGTGTACATCGTTCCATAACCTCAAAACCTTATATTATGAGAACGAAATTTTTAGTACCGCCTCGCAAAAAGCCCCCGGATGCTTTCCGCACCGTGCTAATCCGCATACCGTACAAAACGTAAACTGCGCCTGTTATGAGGCACAGCTATAGCAGATAAACAGCCGTGGCACAGCCTCAGCAATTATCTAACCTTACAGCCCTTTACCTAAGCAGTGTAAACCGCCTTTGGAAAGACTTTTATTCTCGCACTCTAAAAGTACCTTATTTCTTAATAGAAACCAAATAACAAGCGTTTTACTCCCTGTTTTTGTTAAAAAAAGCTGTTAATGACACGGGTTTGCAAAGTGTCCTGCCACGCAGGGCACTTGTAAACCAATGGGATAGGTATGTCCTAATCCTAAACAGAAAAGTACTATTCATTTTTAAAAATCTGTGTACAGACCATTGTATAATTTTCCTCCTCAGGGTGTTGTTTTTCATAATGCATTGCTTGGTTAGTAAACACCCCGCCCTGTGCAGGTGTCCTGCCTGCACAAGGGCTTTGAGGAAAAAGTACTAAAGAACAATTTAAAGTAAAAACGAGAAATTATGATTTACAAACCCAAAGTAAACATCCGCACCAAACCGCATCAGCTGACAAGCGAACGTCTTTAAGCCGAAATGAAGTGCTGAGAATACAAGCCGCAGGCAGTTTGTATTCGTGCCTGAAGAAGGCGTAAAAAGACCGCGAAGGCAGGTGTAGCGAGAGGGGGTTTTGATTCTTTTGTACCCCTTACAAAAGAATAAGAAAAGGAATATTTCATTCTATACTTTCTTTTCCTTGATACAACTATTTGATTTTAATAAAAATAAAAACGCTTAAAATCAAATAATCACTGAACTCCTCTAAAAATAGAGACGATGTGAAGTAAAACAAGTATCAAGTTTCTTTTCTTTTATCTTGATATAAAAGAAACAAAAGATCAAGACTGCATTTCTCCTATCGGTCTTTCTAAGGTTTGTTTTGCAAACTATATGACGGTGGCTTCGCCCATATAGTTTAATGCAAAACTGCACCAAGAAGACACTCGACAGAGAAATGAGGTCGTTGGGAAAGGCATTAAAGAACAATATTAAGTAAAAACAATAATATGTTATATAAACCTAAAATAAACATCCGCACCCAACGGCATTATGTAATTAGCGAGTGTCGTCTTAGCGCAGGGGCGTTATGAGAAACCATGTCCGAAGCGTAGCTAGTCTGGTTTCGAATAGGCACAAGCGATAGATGACCGCTAAATTACATTCAGCCAAACCCTTTTTGTTTCTTTTTGGGGTCATCAAAAAGATAATAAAGAAAAATTATAAGTCCCTTCATTTTGTCTTGATACAAAACGAAGCAAAAGATCAAGGCTGCATTATTTCTACGGTCAAATCTGCTTTTGATTCCTAAAAGAAAAAACACTAGCTCCGTTTCACTACGCGTCAAACAACCTTTTCTTTTTTAACGGAATCCGCAAGCATTTGACACTCGCAGAAATCATGATGCCATGAGAAAGGCATTAAACAACAATTTGAAGTAAAAACGACAAAAAAAATACCCCCTAAAAAGCGGCAACTTTTTAAGGGGCTGAATAGAAAAACAAATGTTTAACTAACCATTTCATTACAAAATTATGAAAACCATTACACAACCCAAAAGCAAACACAGGTTTTACCTGTTGCTGCTTATCCTACTGTGCAGTTTGCACACCCATACCCTATTTGCACAACAGCAAATACAGCTCAAAGGAGTTGTATCGGACAATTCCGACATACTGCCCGGAGTAAGCGTAACTATTAAAGGTACAACCCAAGGTACTTTAACGGACGTAAACGGAGTGTACAACCTCATCGCCAAAGGAAACGACACTCTTGTTTTTTCCTATATCGGTTACAAAACTGCTGAAATCCCCGTAAACAACCGCCAAACTATAAACATCACACTACAGGAAGACACAACCCTGCTTAACGAAGTTGTTATAAACGCAGGATATTACAACGTAAAAGACCGGGAACGCACGGGAAGCATTGCCCGGGTTACGGCAAAGGACATTGAGTTTCAGCCGGTGGTTAATCCCTTACAAGCCATACAGGGACGCATGGCGGGTGTAAGTATCACACAGTATTCCGGTGTACCCGGAGGAGGGTTTGATATACAAATCAGAGGACGGAATAGTTTACGCATCAAAGGAAGCAGTATAATTGATGGAAACCTACCTTTATATATTATAGACGGAATCCCAATATGGTCAGGCAAAATAACGGACTCCGGTTTTTCTGCAGCTATTTTACCCATGGCTGACAGTAACCCTCTAAATTCTATTGACCCCAATAATATTGAAAGCATTGAAATATTAAAGGATGCGGATGCTACGGCAATTTACGGTTCGCGCGGGGCAAACGGCGTGGTGCTGATAACCACCAAAAAAGGGAAAGCAGGCAAAACCACGTTTACAGTTTCGTCCTCCACGGCATTTAGCAAAACAGCGTCCAAAATGAAGTTGATGAATACCGAACAGTTTAACCAAATGCGGGAAGAAGCATTTGCCAACGACGACATTACTGAATATCCCGCCAATGCTTATGATATGAATGGTACTTGGGAAAGAAACCGCTATACCGATTGGCAAAAAGAACTGATTGGCGGAACGGCAATAAGCAAAAACATTCAATTGGGCATTAACGGCGGAAACGAATACACCCGGTTTACCCTTAGTGCCGGACATAATGAAGAAACCACCGTATTTCCCACATATAACGGTTATAAACGCAACAGCTTTTTGTTTAATCTCAATCACGTAAGCAAAGACAGTAAATTACAAATCAATACTTCTACAAGTTATTCTGTACAGTCTAACAATCTTATCCAAACTGATTTAACCAAAACTTCCCTTACTTTAGCACCCAATGCCCCTGCTTTGTACAACGAGGACGGCACACTAAACTGGCAGGAGGGTACTTTTGATAATCCGTTAGCCCCAATGGGAGCAACCTATAATTATGACAACAAAAACCTGCTTTTAAATGCAAATATTAGGTATAATGTACTCCCTAATACTTTTGTTAAACTTAATTTAGGTGTAACCAATAATAATTTTCAAGAAAATACCCTTACGCCTTACACAACATATAATCCGGCGTATAATTTAACCAGTGAACATTCAAATGCTCAAAAAGCAAGTTTTAATACAAATTCACTTATTGTAGAACCACAAATCAACTGGTTTAAAGATTTTAATAATCACTATAAATTAGATATTTTATTAGGAGGAGCGTATTTATCCAATACAAGGGATTCTTTTTCAATTTATGGAACCGGATTTATATCGGACGCCCTATTAACCAATATTGGAGCAGCTAACAATAAAATAATTTCTTCCATAACTAATTCAAAGTATAATTATGCCGCTGTTTTTAGTAGATTTAATTTTAGTTACAGAGATAAATATATTTTTAACCTAACTGCACGACGAGACGGATCAAGTCGGTTTGGTGATAACAACCGCTTTGGCAATTTTGGCGCTGTTGGTACTGCGTGGGTATTTACTGAAGAAAACTTTTTAAAGAATAACAATTGGCTAAACTTTGGAAAAATACGTGCAAGCTACGGAACTGCCGGAAGTGATAATATTGGCGATTATCAATATTTAGACACTTACACACTCTCAACTACCAAATACGGCGGAACAGTAGGTTTGAATCCTTCCCGACTTTACAACCCTGATTTTAGTTGGGAAAAAACCACCAAATTAGAAACTGCTCTTGAATTGGGATTATTTAACGACCGTATTCATACAAGCATTGCTTGGTATAAAAATCGTTCGTCCAACCAACTGGTTGGTATTCCTCTGCCCGGAACAACAGGATTCAGCTCTATACAAGCTAATTTAGATGCAACTGTAGAAAACTCCGGATGGGAATTTACACTGAATACCGTTAATCTTCAAAATACCGACTGGTACTGGACAACCAATTTTAATATATCCTTTCCTAAAAACAAATTGGTTTCCTTTCCTGATTTAGAAGGTTCCACCTATGCCGATCAGTTTGTAGTAGGAGAGCCAACCAGTATCCGAAAAGTATATCATTATGAAGGAGTTAATCCTGAAACCGGATTATACCAGTTTACCGATTACGACAATGACGGTAAACTTACCCCAACAGAGGACAAACAAATGATAAAAGAAATCGGAGTGCAATATTACGGCGGAGTGCAAAATACCGTAAGCTATAAAAACATCAGTCTGGACTTTTTATTTCAGTTTGTCAAACAGCAAGGATACAATTATAATCAGGCAATAATTCTACCCGGAATTCTGAGAAATCAACCCATAGAAGTACTTGACCACTTTAATCTCGAAAATAAAAATGCTTCATACTCATTTTATAGCACCGGAGTAAACAGCGAAGCTCTGAACAATTCCTTTTTACTACAGGAAAGCGATAAGGCAATAAGTGATGCTTCCTATATCCGATTAAAAAATATTTCTCTTTCCTATACGCTTAAAATTCCGAAAGTAAAGATAGAATCCCTTAAACTATATTTTCAGGGACAAAACCTTTGGACAATAACCAATTATTTTGGTCTTGATCCTGAGTCAGGTTCAAACTATCTGCCTCCTTTAAAAACGTATGCTTTTGGTTTTCAATTAACCTTTTAATTTTTATAGTCATGAAAATAAAATTCATTAAACAGATAAGCAAATTTTTTATTGTCAGTTTGCTGTTTTCATTTTTACAATCTTGTGAAAATCTGATAGAAGTCGATTTGCCCGACAACCAAATCAATACAGAGGATGTTTTTAAAGACATCCACACTACACAAGCTGCTTTGGCTTCTCTATATATCAATGTCAGGGAGAATTCCCTTTTTAATGGAGGATATTCAGGTATAGGGTCTGTATTGGATACTTATTGCGATAATTTGGACGATTTTTCGGGTGCAGGAGCAAATACAGGTATTAATGAATTTTTTAATAATACCATTATTCCAAATAATTACACCTTAAACATATTGTGGAAAAATAATTACGAGCATATTTACGCTTTAAATGCTTTTATAGAAGGACTGTCATCCTCAACTTACATTACAGAAGAAGATAAAAGTGTTTTTTTAGGCGAGGCTTATTTTTTACGAGCTTTATACTATCACTATCTCACGCAGTTATTTGGCGATATGCCATACACCACAACCACCGATTACAGATTTAATACAACAATCTCCAAAACTAAAACAGAGGATGTCCTTAATTACGTTGAACAGGATTTAAAAACCGCTTTGGAAACACTTCCTGCAGAATACCGAAATCCGGAACGTATCTATCCAAATAAAGCAGCTGCAGAACTACTACTTGCCAAAAATTATCTATTGCAAAAGCAATATGCACAGGCAGCCATTTTTGCCCAAAATGTGTTAAAAAAGTACGATTATGTATTGGAAGAAGATATAAATAAGGTTTTTAAAAAGACGGCACAAAGTACAATCTGGCAATTGGGAAATGAGGCAAACGGAGTCGCAACTCTGGAAGCAGGAAATTATATTTTTGATTCAACACCACCTACGCGGTTTGCTTTAAGTTCTGAACTGATAAATTCTTTTGATGAGGAAGATAAAAGATTGCTTTATTGGACAAATGAAATATCACAAAATGAACAATCGTGGCATTACGCCTATAAATACAAAAATAACAATAGCAATGAAGATGAATACTCCATTGTGTTTAGAATTGAAGAAGCCTATTTTGTATTGATTGAAGCACTTGCCTATCAAAATCAAACAGCAGAAGCCATCAAATATTTAAATGCAATAAGACAAAGAGCTGGTTTACCTGAACTGCCCGATACGCTTTATCAAAACGAATTGATTGACGAAATACTCAGCGAAAGTAGAAAAGAGTTTTTTACTGAAGGAGGGCATCGCTTTTTTGACTTGAAACGCAACAACAAATTGCACATACTAAAAATGGTTAAACCTAACTGGGAAGACAAACACGCTTTGCTCCCCATACCGGAAAAAGAAATTATACTGAACCCTAATCTATTGCCACAAAATGAAGGTTACTAAAATATGTTTAATATTATCCTGCTTTTTTATATTTTGTTATAGTTATTCCAATACAATAAATGACAGTATCGTTATAAGCCCTCATTGGAATAAATTATATAGTTATCTGATGTCGGAAAAGGGAACTTGGGTGGTCACTTTAAGAGTCAGTGAAAATGCTAATAACAAAATCAATATCACTAATACTGTTACAAATAAAAATATCGTTTTGGATAACCTCACTAATATTGAATTCCTAACCGAAAATAGCATTGTAGCAAAGCTAAAAAGTCAATTCATTCTACTTGATTTACAAACAGAAAAACAAGTAATTATACCACATGTTTCCGAATTTAAAATACTAAACAACATCATTTGTTTGAGAGATACCTCTGGTACATTAGCACTTGTAGAAGTTAATAAAGGAAAATTAAACCAACTATTAAAAATAGATAATGTAGTATATCACAGTATTTCTCAAGACAGCAAAAAATTAATGTTTGTAACATTGAAAGACAGTTATTCTGTTTTTCAATTAAATATAACCGACCTGACAACTATTGAAGTGGAAAAGCTACCCTCTATGATTGAGAATATAAAGTGGAGCAATGACGGAAACTACACTTATATTAAAACTGTTGATAGCAAACTTTTTTTATTAGACCTAAATAAAAATAAACTACAAGAAATAACACTTAGACATACAAACGCAGAATATAGGGATATTATTTTTATGCCTGACAACAAGATTTTTATCAGTTATGTCAAAAAACGCCCTAAAACAGAGTCTTTTATAGATTATGTAGAAATATGGAATACAAAAGATAATAATCTGGAATTTAAAAGGAATAATACTATTATAAATCCTGAAGATGCAGAGTGGTGTGTATATGATATAAAGAACAAGAACCTGAACTATCTAAATAAAAGCCATAGTGGTTTCTTCTATAATATAGCTAATTCAAATACTTTAATGGCAGTGGATCAGATTAAATATAAAGATTATACGCATTTTACTCCTGATATAAGTATTGAGCTATTTAACATACAAGACCAATCCAAAAAATTTGTGATTGAAAGACTATCTAATAGCAGCAACAATCTTTCTTATTCCCCTGAAGGAACGTATATAAGTTATAAGATAAATAATAGATGGAATTTTTTAAATACAAAAAGTTTAAAAACAATTGCAATTAATAATTTGGAAGATCAACAAACTCTTGTATGGGACAATAATAACCAAGAGAATGCATATATCACTGCAAAATCAAATATTTACAAAATTTCACTCATTAATGGTAAGGTAAGCAGGCTAACAAACTTTTCTGATGATATTGATATTCAAATTCTCAATATCCATAAGGAATACACCAACCTGACAAGTTTAAAATATATATCAAATAAAGACTCATTACTAATTAAAACTATAAACAAAGAAAACAACTACAATGGGCTTTACATACTACATTCCGGTAAGCTTAAAGTTTTAGTTGAACCAAGTTCTAATCGTATTGATAATGTTTTGTGGAATACAGATTATACATCCGTATCCTATACCGAAGAAAATTATAATCTCCCTCCAACACTAAAAATATTCAATCAAGGAACAACAAGAATTTTACAAGAAAGTAATATACCCACAAATCTATATAATTGGCGAAAACAAAAAATAATCAATTATAAAAACAAATTCAACCGTCCTTTAAAAGGTGTTCTTTACTATCCAAAGAATTATATAGAAGGCAAAAAATATCCAATGATAACACACATCTATCAAATACAATCTGATAAATCCAATTTTTTCGAAATGCCGAATATAAAATCGAGTTTCAATTTTCCATTATATATTGAGAATGATTACTTTGTTTTCTTTCCGGATACGTATATATCAGATGAAGGACCGGGAATATCAGCTTTAGATTGTATAAACTCTGCAATAAGCAGTGTTCTCGAAAAAGAAGAAGCAATCAATAAAGATAAATTGGGAATTATAGGAAATTCTTTCGGAGGATATGAAACCAATTTTATTGTCACACAAACTAACCTCTTTAAAGCAGCTGTATCAGGTGTCGCTGTAAGTAGTCTTATATGGGATTATTTTTCATATTCATATAACTATAGCAAGCCTTTATATTGGCAATATGAAAATGGTCAACTTGATATGCGAAAATCTTTTTCGGAAGATCCTGATAAATATCTAAACAACTCGCCGATTTTATATGCTCATCAGGTTCAAACACCTTTGTTGTCATGGACAGGATTAGAAGATTATAATGTTCATTGGGAACAAACCCGGCACTTTTTCACAGCATTAAAGAGATATGATAAAAAACATATAGCACTATTTTATAAAGGAGAAGGTCATGCAATCACAGACCCCAAAAAAGCCAAAGATTTATTCCTGCGAATAAAAAATTGGTTTGACTATTATCTAAAAGGTGATAACAGTGCTTTATGGATAACAAAATCTGAAAATGCTTTTACTTCTCAGACGTATTAAGGCTCATTTTTCATAGTGAGTAATATAAATAATTATTGTAAAAACTGAGGCCGATTTGTAAATCAGCCTCAACATTTTAATTTCTAATTCTTTTTATAAAGCTTATTAGGACAGGAAGTCCCTTCTAATTCATACAAGTTATGTTCTTTACCTGATGATACATCAAACCATGTACATAATACAGGATTTGTAATAGTTGTACACATAACATTTGTAACATTACAAGGGGATGTATTTCCTTCTACAAGTCTATAATATCCTATTCTATCCGTTACTTGCATTTCTGCATTTTTCATTGCATTTGTAGCAAATGCTGCTCCGATAGCAAGTGCAAATACACCGATTTGCAATCCTGCATTTTTTAAAAACTTTTTCATTTTTCAATTAATTTAAAGTGGTAATACGCCTACTCTGTTACAGGTTTTCGGCTTTCTCCTGATAGTCATACTTATCCCTTATTGCGCCGGCTAATCGATAACGGACAAGTTCAGTGTCAAACAAACCATACAGATAATGGTCTGTAACAAGCATATCCGAGAGTTTGTGTTCCCCGCGGTGGTACACGTAAAAGCTGCCGATATAAGCTTGTTTCACAAAGTCATACACATCTACAATTACTGCCTGTTTCCACATGCTTTTGGATTCTGATTTTCCAATGGAATTAGAGATATTAAACAGGAGGTTGCGATGTACAACGACATTTTTATTAATAGTTTGAGGCGGTGCACTCATTTTGTGCCCGCCGTTTTTTAGTTTTGTAACTGAGATTCGGGCAATACTCGTGGTATCTATCGTATTTCCCTGATGAAGTAAGTAGAGGTTAGCATCCACCACTATATACTGATTGCGATAAAAGTAAGTGTAAACTGCCTTTTGTTGTTGTGGACTGTAATTTAATATACCGTCAGTGTCAAACACGCCGTCAATCTGTTTTTCCAACAATTCCGGATACAAGCTCACTCCTCCTTCTGCCGAAATATTGAGCAATCCCAAAACATTTTCTTTAGTAACCGCACTTTGTCCTCTAAAAGTGATTTTGATACTGTCCAACGGTTGAAAGTCTGAAAAATAGGCTTGTCCCAAACTTAAAGTTTTTGCTTCCCATTGGTTTAGTTTTCCTCTAAAAATGACGGGAACATAACCGTCAGCCAGATAAAAATACGGGTGTAAAACTTTTAACCGAACCGATCGGAAAGGGAGGTCTGTCTTATCTATAGATAAAGTATAATCTTGTCTTTGCTCCATGGCTGAGTCAACTATTGCCAAACGCAAAGGCGCGGTGTGGTTTCCGAAATAAACAGTATTTTGATAAGCGCCTGCAAAGTAAAATGAGTTTACACCTAAATCTAAAACTTTATCTTCCAAAACGCCGTGAGGCAAAAACCTTCGTATAAAAGGGTTTTCTTTTTTAATAATATATTCCGAGGATAAAAACAACACAACTACTGTTCCCGCACTCAACACCAATAATACCGAACTTGCAATCAGCATTCGTTTTTTAAAAGTGTCGGAAAATATAATTGACAGTAAAATCAACAGACACACAACAATATTAAACCAAAGGTGCTGCGTCCAACCCATTTTTTCCAAAATACCGCCACAGGAACACGGTACAAAATCGCTGTAATTGAGAATAAGGTAAATGTAAACTGCAAAGGCAGTCATCAATCCAAAGCTGAGGTATAATCCTATAAGCAGACTGCGCCTGACGCACAGTAAAACCGCAATCAATAACTCTGTTATAATAACAAGATAGGAAACAGGAACGGCATAGGCACTAAGTAATGGAGACTGTGCCAACTGCACCTGAAATTCGTCAAATGTAATGAGTTTGCTGACGGAGGCATATACCCACAATACGATAAGAAAATAGCGGATAAAAATAACGGTTAGTTTCATAGCAAGGGGGTGTTATAGGTTTGTAAAGCATCATTCAGTTGATTTTTTAAGTATCAAAGTTCTGATATAAAACGCAATAAATACATGTACATTAGCGTCAAAAACATGTACATTAGTACCAAAAACATGTACATTAGTACCAAAAGCATGTACATTAGTGCCAAACAAGTAAATGGGTGTTTTTTTAAAGAGGAGAAAGTACAAACCGGGGAATATCTTTTAGGTTTAGACCAGATAATCTTTTAAAGGTTTTAATGTAATGACTATAGTCACTAAAACCGCACTCATGAGCTATTACTTTGTGGCTTTTATCGGTAAACATCAAAAGCTCCAAACTGCGCAGTAATCTGTGTTGCAAAAAATATTGATAAAAAGTTACTCCAAAACACTCCTGAAAGCTTTTTTGGAATCCCTTATATCTGAATCCTTGCTGCCGGATATATTCACTTAAATTTTGAGTTGGATTTTCAAAATACTGTTTATAAGCCTGCTTAAGCTTTTTTTTGTCGGTAAAGTGAAAGTTAGGTTGAATATCGGAAGTGTATTTGTTTTCGATGGCATACAAAAAGAAAATCAGCTTTTCTTTGGTTTGAAAACGGCGCATGATTCCGCAAATATAATGTGTGGCTTCAGGTGACGAAATTATATTAATCCCTATGATTTGTGGGTTAATCTTCTTTTTAGAAACTTTCCGTATATAGTAAGACAAGTGGTCTAAAATATTTTGTTTGTACTTTTCGCTCAATTTGTCGGCTTCAATCCATTTCCATGTTTTGAAAAACAAATGGTATTCCACAGAAAAGCGGTGTTTGAGCAAACTTTGAATAGAGTGTTTGTGCAATCGAACAAAATTAGAAGCAATACAAAATTGGAGTAAGGTAGAAAGCATGGCATTGGACTGTTTGAAATAAGCTGCACGCGAATATCCCGAATATCTTGATGTAAAGGGCAGTTCGGCATAACGACGCCAAAATAAATTCACGATTTCTATTAATTCTTCAAACAACACCTGCTCCATGATGTAACAACAAAGTGGCGCATTTTTTAGATATCTACAGCCAAGATGTGCCTAATATCCATAACCCGACCTAATGATATAAAATTATTAGTTTCAAAGTTAAAGATTTATAATAAGATACAAAAATTGTTTAAAAATTCGGAAAATAACTTAATAAAGACATTAATTGCATATAAAGTAACTGTTACTGTTTTGTTATATAATGTATATAAACTATGAACAACGCAGATAATAAAATCAGGCGATAAGCAGTTAATAATTATACTTTTTAACACCTTACAACAATAAATACAATCAAAACAAAACACTTTAATAAATTACCATTCAGTTCAATACTCCCGAATGTAAGAAGATGTAACCGATGAATAAACAAGCATACATAGACAAGTCATTTACCGAAAGCTGAACAAAAAAACAGGAACCATTTTATCCGGCAACCGGGGTAAAAGTAGCCAGGCTGGAAAAGTACCTAGCGACAGAACAAGGATTAAAGCATTGCTTTTTTTACCACAAACCGGGGTACGTACCGATCTAGAACAATCTTTACTTTTCGATAATTTTTTTTCGGTGTGCAATTCCCCAATCTGATAAATAACTGATGACAGTTTTCAACGTCATACCGTATTCTGTAAGTTCGTACTGAACCATTATGGGCTGTGTATTTAATACGGTGCGTTTCACCAATTTATTCATTTCCAAATCCTTTAATTCCTTGCTTAACATTTTGTTTGAGATTCCTGTTACATCATTCAAAATATCGGAAAAACGCCTTTTATTGTGATAGCATAAAGTGGCAACAATGGAAATCTTCCATTTACCGCTAAGGACATCCATGGCATCGTGAACAGCCATTAACTCTTTCTTACACTCAACTTGAAATTTATTGTCTGCCATAAGTTACTTGGTTTCTCAAAAGTTACTATTACTTTTTGTTACTAAGTATCAAAAATAAACAATTCCTTATTAATTTTGTCACATTAATTGAATTAAAAATATAGTACAAAGAGCAACAAAGAAAATGAAAAATAACAAAGCTATTTTAGAAAAGGCAAATGCAGCTATTAAAGCAGGCAACAATGAAGGCTTTCTGTCTTACTGCACCGAAGACACCGAATGGATATTTGTTGGGGACATAACCTTAAAAGGAAAGGAAGCCGTTCGGCAATATATGGCAGTAGTATATGCAGAACCTCCAAAAATCAGTATCGAACTGATGATTGAAGAAGGCGAATTTGTTACGCAAATGGGAAAAATCAGTTTGAAGGACGACAACGGAGAAATGACAGATTATTTAGCCTGTGATGTCCTTAAATTTCGTGAAGGAAAAATAGCTGAATTAAAAGCTTTTGTTATCAAAGAGAATAAAATAATTGAAACGAAAAACTAAAAAAATATGACATTATTAGAAAATTTACAGTGGCGTTACGCCACAAAAAAATTCAGCAACAAAAATGTGGAGCAGAACAAAATTGATAAAATCGTAGAAGCGATAAATCTTTCTGCAACATCCACAGGCTTGCAACCATTTAGACTATTTGTAGTTAAAAATAAAGAGCTTCAAAAAGTTTTGGGAGAAAATAGTTTTAACTCTCAAATAGAAGAAGCATCTCATCTTTTGGTCTTTGCATCTTTTGATAAGGTAACGGAAAAACATATTGATGAATATATGAGCTTGATTGCAAAGGAAAGAAACCAACCTGTTGAAAAACTTACCGAATTTAGAAATACGCTAGTGCAATATTTTAGCAAAAATACGCCAGAAGAAAACGCTGTTTGGGCAGCAAAACAAGCCTATATAGGGCTTGGCACAGCTTTAATTGCTGCGGCCGAACTACAGATAGACAGTACACCGATGGAAGGCTTTGATAAACAAAAGTTTGGAGAAGTTCTACATCTTAAAGAAAAAGGACTGAAGGCAGTAGTGTTGTTAGCATTGGGGTACAGCGATACCGAAAACGACTGGAATGCAAATCTTAAAAAAGTTCGCTTACCAATAGAGGAATTTGCTACAAAAATAGCCTGACAAATAAGAACAGCTTTCCATAGCAAGAGATAACGAATACAAGTCTAGAGGAGAAATTAAAAATTTCTCCTTTTTTATTGCAACAACCTTTTTATATCTTCTTTTGCCAGAGTTTAATAAAAGCTAGCTACTTAAGATAGTTCAGAGTTAAAAAACCATGAAATGCTTTCTCGTTTTTGACAAGTACTCAAAACTTAAAATGGTCAACTCAATTCCCTACTACCTTTTTAAAATTCATTTATAATTTTATTACCAATATCTTGAAATCTGTAATTTTCGCTAATTAAGATTAAAAAACAGTTGAGATATCGTTCAACTAATCTGTACATCCTGACAGAAAATGACTGCATATTATAAAACTTAAGATTCGCTTAAGATTGATATTCCACCTTTTACAAAACTCTACTACAAAATATCTTTGTTCAAAATTTATAACCATGTTTAAGGATATTTCAAAAAACCGCTACAGTATCTTATTGTTTTTCAGTTCATTATTTATACTGATTTCTTTTCTTTTGAGAATTGTATTTTTAGTATGGGTTAAAAATGATTTTGATTGGGGAATAACCAGCTTGCTACTTACCATTTTGTTTGGATTACTATATGATATTAGCATTGTAAGCTGTTTTACATTAATTATAACCTTATATTTTGCAGTATTACCCAATAGATATATAAACTCCTTTTTTGATAAAATATTCATATACTTTATCTATACTCTTTATTTGGTAATTATCTATTTCACTTTTTTTGCAGAAGTAACCTTTTGGGATGAATTTAAAAGTAGATTCAACTTCATTGCAGTAGATTATCTGATTTATACTTATGAAGTCGTTAAAAACATTCAAGAATCATACCCTCTGCCTTTATTAATCGGAGGAATTATTTTAATTACCTGCATTACCATTTTAGTGACAAAAAAAAGGAAATACTTATTTTATACATTTCATAGCAGACCTACTCTGATTCAAAAAATCGGTGTTTTTATTTTTAATCTGCTTATAGCGTCAAGTACATTGTATTTTTTAAATAACGATACAAGCTCAATTTCAGAAAACCGCTATAACAATGAAATATCTAAAGCCGGAATATTTTCGTTCTTTTCAGCATTTAGAAACAACCATTTAAAATATGACGAGCACTATACATCTATTTCCATTGAACAAGCTTTTGTCATAGTAAAAAATGAATTACAAGATTCTAAAACTATTTTTGATCAAGAGTTTAAAAATCCTTTGCGAAGAACTATTCTGGCTCCAAATCCCACACAGCCGGAACAGAAACCAAATGTCATTTTCGTTTTAATGGAAAGCATGAGTGCTTCATTTTTACAAGAGCAATTCAATGAAAAACCAATTACACCTAATTTAAATAAATTGGCTGACAACAGTATTTACTTTTCTAACATGTACGCCAACGGAACACGTACAGTACGCGGAATGGAAGCCGTAATATTATCAATTCCTCCTACTCCAGGACACAGTATCGTAAAGCGCGTTGACAATCAAAATCTATACACGATCTCAAACGTTTTTAAAGAAAAAGGATATCACAACATGTTTTTTTACGGTGGGGATGGTTATTTTGATAATATGAATGCTTTTTTTGGCGGGAATGGTTTTGACATTTACGATCGAGGTCGTGGAAGTATCTTAAGCGATAAAATAAATACACATCGCTATAACATCAATGATGACGAAGTAACATTTGAAAATGCTTGGGGAATCGCTGATGACGATATTTATCGAAAAGTTATAAAAGTAGCCGATCAACAATACTTAACAAAACAGCCCTTTTTTGCTATGGTCATGTCTACTTCAAATCATAAGCCCTATACTTATGAGGATGGTAAAATCGATATTCCTTCAGGTACAGGAAGAGCTGGTGCGGTAAAATATTCGGATTATGCTATTGGTGATTTCTTAGCAAAGGCAAAGGAAAAACCTTGGTTTAGCAATACCGTTTTTGTATTTATAGCAGATCACTGTGCCAGTAGTGCTGGCAAAAATGCTATTGATGTAAAAAATCATCATATTCCTGCATTTATCTATAATATGAGAAGTATTCCAAACCAGAAGATTACGAAAGAGGTTTCACAAATAGATATTTTCCCCACCTTATTTTCTTTATTAAATTGGAACTACACTTCTCAGTTCTACGGGAAAGATATTTTTGATCCGGAATATAATACTCGTTCTTTTATAGGAACTTACATTAAATTGGGAATGAAAAAAAATGAAGATGTAATTATACTTTCAGATCAAAAGAAAATTAATCAATACAAATGGATTAAGGATAGTTTAGATGAAACTAAAATGGATATCGGTTTTGAACAATCTATTATTTCTAATTATCAAACGGCAGATTATTTATTTAGCAACAAATTATTAGATGAAAAATAGCATAATCTTTATTATTAATCCTATTGCAGGAAAAGGGAAAGGAAAGGATATTGAACCCATAATACAGCAATTTTTTACTGATAAGCATTTACCAATACAAACGCACTTTACCAAAAAGGCTGGTCATGCAACAGAGCTAACTAAAAGCATCCTGCCTTTAAATCCAGCAATGATTGTTGCTTGCGGAGGAGATGGAACAGTTAACGAAGTTGCTCAAGTATTAGTAGGTACTGATATACCGCTGGGAATTATTCCTATTGGCTCAGGAAATGGATTAGCTGCCAATCTTTTAACACCTGTTTCTATTGAGAAAGCCCTTAAATCAATAGTAAATCAAAAAGTAATTTCTATTGATGTAGGTAAAATTAATAGCAACTACTTCTTTAGCAATATAGGATTTGGGATTGACGCAGCTGTTATTGAAAAATATGCTCAATCAAAGAAAAGAAAACTATGGGGATACATTATTGCCTCTATTAAAGTTATGTTTTCATATAGCCCGCAAACCTTTACCATAACCTTAGAAAATCAAAAAGAATTAACAAACGATTATTATTTTCTGTTTTGTTCTAATTCAAACGAAGCAGGTTACGGCATTTCTTTTACACCTAATGCAAAATTAAATGATGGAAAACTAGATCTACTTGCTATAAAAAAGCTTAATTTTATAGAACAGATTCAGTTTTCAATCTATACTTTAAGAAAAAGAATAGACAAAGTAAAAAAGGCAGATATTTTACAAATATCCTCCGTTACATTTACTAATATAAAAATGAAAACTATAGTTCAAATTGATGGAGAAGCTGTTGTATTACAAGACAAAAATATATACGTATCCGTTTTGCCTAATTCGTTAAATGTAATAATACCTTAGTATGAGTACAGCAAAAGTTTTGATGGTAGAAGACGAAATGGGAATCGCTCATTTTATAAAACAAGGATTACAGGAAGAAGGTTTTTCTGTGATCCATTGTTTAAGCGGTAAAGAGGCTTTAAATATCATTGATAAACAATTGTTTGATATCATCCTATTAGATTGGATGATGCTGAATATTTCTGGTTTGGAAATATGTAAAACTATAAGACAGTCGGCAAATAAAAACAGAAGCACTCCTATTATTTTTCTCACAGCAAAAGATACGGTTCAAGATACTATTGAAGGGCTAAATGCAGGCGCGAATGATTACATAAAGAAACCGTTCGCGTTTGACGAACTCATTGCAAGAATTCAAGTTTATTTGCGAAATAACTCAAAACCCAATCGCATTGCTTTAGGCAATATTGAGATAGACAGCAGCACTCATCAGGCATTTTTAAACGGTAAATTGGTAGATTTAACCTTAAAGGAATTTCAACTATTATTCTATCTGTTTAACAATAAAAACCAAGTTTGCTCCCGAAGAGAAATCATCAAAAACATTTGGGACATTCATTTTGAATATGATACGAGTGTTATTGATGTTTTTGTAAACGCAATCCGCAAAAAATTAAACTTAAAAAAAGATGATCCGCGTTTACATACAGTTCGCGGTCTAGGCTATATTAGTAAAGATGTTTAAAAATTTATCCTTAAAAAATAGAATTGCCCTTTTTTATAGTTTCACATTTTCTATTGTGTTGCTAGTTATTTTTGCGTTTATTTATTATACTGTCAATTACGGAATAAACAAAACATTATATGAAATACTGAAAGAAGAAACTGATCACCATTTTGACTATGTTTTACACGAGCCTACATTAGAACATTATGTTCATCCACATGAATGGGACGAAGTAGAACATACTGATGTTGCCTTAAATCCCGTTTTCATCGCTATTTACAACCAAGAATTTCAATTAGTCGAAAATTCGCCCAATTTGGTTCAAAACAAATTAGAGTGGAATAAGAATCAAAAAGAAAACACTCCCTATCTCGCCAATTATAATACTGTAGAATTATTAATTTCACAAACTAAATTAATTCATCATGGCGATGTTGTTGGATACTTGGTTGTGGGGGTTTCAACTAAACATAATCAACTCGCATTAGGTTATTTAAAAACGGGGTTAATGATTCTTTTTCCAATTTCTGTAGTTATGATCTTTATTTTTGCCAGACTAATTGCCGGACAATCTACAAAACCAGTTTTTAGCATTATAAAGACCGCCAAAAAAATTACAGAAAACAATTTATCAGAACGCATTACCCTTCCTAAGAATAAAGATGAACTATATCTGCTTTCAATAACAATCAATTCTCTGGTAGGACGTTTAGAAACTCAATTACAAAAAGCAAAACAGTTTTCTGCTGATGCATCACATGAATTAAGGACTCCGCTGGCTGTTGTAAAAGGAACTTTAGAAATATTGATTCGCAAAAAAAGAACCATAGAAGAATATAATGAAAAAATTAATTATACCTTAAAGCAAGTAGAACGTTTAGAGCGTTTGGTAGAGCAGTTCTTAGTATTATCTCGTGTTGAAAATAATAGTATAGAGTTAAAACCTTCTACATTCGAAATCAAAAAAGAAGTTTTAAATTCAATTGAACGCTTTCAGGTATTATTAGAAGAAAAACAAATTTCGGTTTTTACATCTGATATCTGTACTCACACTACTGAAAACTTCAAAGAATTATTTGAAATTATAATTGACAACATTTTGTCCAATGCTATTAAATACTCAAATTTTAAAGGTAAAATTACGGTATCTTCTTTCATAAAAAACAACATATATTTTTTATCTTTCCAAGATAATGGAATTGGAATAGATGAGAAAGAATTACAAATGATACAAAATCGTTTTTATCGAATAGATGATAATAACTCAGCCGATACTATAGGAAGTGGTTTAGGTTTAAATATAGCCACACAATTAGCCGATATTTCAGATATTCAATTAAAAATAGAAAGCCAAAAGAAAATAGGTACTGTCATTTTTATTGGTCTTAAAATAAAATAGTCATCAACGATCAATTCTCAAGTCGGCATCTTATTTCATTCAAATCACAATAGATTTATATCCTTATAAACAAACGGTTTTTACATGTTTTCAATAGTTTTAAAAATCTAAATAATTCTTTTAAAAAAACAACCTTACACTACAAATGCTGATTTCTTAAGCTATGGTAAAAAAAGATAGTTTTGAAGAAACTGATTAAACCACAGAATTTTACAAAAAAAATCGAAGAATGTATTCCTATTTACAATTAAACACAGATAATTTAAAATACTATTATAACATTAAAACTCCTGCATACTATAAAATGCCAAATATTACAATGGTGCAGAATTGTTTCATTTACGAACTCAACGAAAAAGTCTTAATTCATAATAAAACAGAAGAAGCTATTTTTTTCATTTATAAGATGTAAAGACTTAAATCCGTCCAAGTCATTGAAAACTTAAAAGTGTATGACAAGCTGATTACAGATAAAGATCTGATATAAAATGGGATTAGTTCCCTATTTATCTCAACCTAAAATTCATCGTAATTTATTGTAATGCACTCACTTACAGGAACTGCTACGCACGGCAAAATCAATCCTTGCTGTATATGAGTTTCCGATAATACAAAATTCCTTTTTAAACGCACTTCTCCCTCTTCCAATCTACAAACACAAGTACCACAAGTACCTCTGCAACAAGAATGAGGAGCAGCAACCCCGGAATTAAGCAGTGCATCAAGTAAAACAGTATTTTTATTCCACTTTATATTTTGAATATTTCCGTTTAATTTCAATATAACTTCAGTATTATCCGAAGAGCCTGTCGTTGTACTGACTTCTTTTTTATGTGATTCCATATTTCTTGTAAAACATTTTTTTATAAAGCCCGAAAATTACTTGAAGTAATTTTCAGGCTTTAAATAATTATCTTAAATCTTTGATTGAAGCGCCAAAATTGATATGTAATACATTTCCGTTAGGTAAAACTAATGCAGGAACAGATTTTACACCTGCTTCTTCCGCATCTTTTACTTTTGTTTTATTTTCTCCTAAATGGATTACTTGAACTTCATTTTCGGGTATGAAATTTAAAATATCCTTTTCAGCACTTACGCAAATTGGACATCCTGCATGATAAAAAATTGATTTTGTCATTTGATTTTATACTTTAATTAATACTGATACACTTCGTCTTTTATTGCTAAAAGCATTTTATCCAATTCCGCTATTTCCTGTTCACTAAGTGGTTTTAAAGGGCTCTTAAAGTTTCCTCCGCCTACTCCTAGTAAGTCCAAACCTGCTTTTATAGAGCGCGGCAAGCCTTTTGCTACAATAAATTTCAACAGATCAATCTGTTGATAAAATATTTTCTGAGCTTTCACCATATTATTTTCCTGCACGGCATTATAAAGAGCAATATTAAGTTCAGGTATCAAGTTAGGAGCTGCAGTACACCATCCATTCGCACCTGCTGAAAAAGCAGCTAATGCTAAAGGGTTAGATCCATTAAAAAATGCTACCTCATCACCTAATTCTTTTCGCAAATAATACATGCGCTGAATATCTCCCGTACTCTCTTTTATCATGGTTACATTGGGGATTTGCAGTAAACGCTTTAACAAGGCTGGCGACATATCAACACCACTTGTAGCAGGATTGTTATATACCATAATGGGTATAGAAATTTTAGAAGCAACAGTATCATAGTGTTTTATAATTTCTTCGTCTGTAAGCTTCCAATAACTCATTGGAATAATCATTACTGCAGTAGCTCCTGCTTTTTCTGCAAATTGTGCGTGATACACCGTTTTTTCCGTAGTAAGATTAGAAACACCTACCAAAGTAGGTACTCTTCCGGCTACCTGTCGGATACAGGTTTCGGCTAGTTCTTCTTTTTCTCCGTCATTTAAATAAGGCATTACACCTGTACTTCCCAATGGAGCAATACCATGAGAACCTGCCGTTACCAAACGTTCTACCTGTTTTTTAAACAAAGGGATATCAATATTCTCGCTACTGTCAAAGGGTGTCACCGGATAAGCGATTACACCTTTAAATGTTTCTTTATTCATTTTACTATAAAATCATTAAAAATTAAAAATCTCTGCCCTCTTCTTCACGCAATGCAACACCTAAATTTTGGAGCTGCGGAGCATTTTCACATGCAATATATTTTGCAGATTGATCGTCGCTTAAATTTTGGTGCTGATGCCAAGCCCATGATGGAATGTAAACAGCATCGCCTGCCTCCCATTCAACAATTTCATCTTCTACACGTGTCCACCCTTTCCCTTCAATCACATACAATACCGTTTCATAAGTATGACGGTGTAAATGTGTTTTCTGTCCCGGCAGTAAGCCCCCAATAGTCATACTTACATTTTTACTAGGGAGATCTACAAAGAAGACAGGGTGTTTACGTTCTTCTGAAAACTGGTTATGTACACCAGCATTTTCAACATTCTTGTGAATAACATGAGAAGGTTTCACAAATGTTGGTCTTGCAAAAGTCTGATGAAAATCTTTAGAACTAAATTGCTTTTGTTCTGTGTGAATTGTCTTTTTTACTCCTGTTGATGTTTCTAATTTTGACATAATTGAAAATAATTTAATGTTTTTGCACTATTGCAATACAAAAGTATCATACCTTTGGACTATTAATATGATACAGTTTTAATAAAATTAAATAGTCCAGATGTTAAGAGGTTGGAAATTTGAAATACAATTAGACGAAAAATCAGATAAACCAGTTTATCTGCAAATAGCTGATGCAATCATCAAGGATATTCATTCCGGCAGATTAAAGGCAGGTGATGCACTCCCGGGAAGCAGAAATCTAGCGCAACTTTTAAAAATCAACCGAAATACCGTTGTAGAAGCTCTGAATGTACTGATAATAGAAGGCTGGCTGTTTTCTAAAGAGCGACAAGGAACTTTTGTATCTGATACATTGCCTGATTTTACAGAAACACAAAAAAACATTCCTATATCGCGCTCCATAAAAGAGCACTCCCCTAAACATTATTCAATACAATTCGATGACGGACATCCAGACAGTAAAATTGCTCCTATTACGGAATTAGCCAGAGCATACCGTCAAATATTCAATCAAAAAGCGCGGTGGCAGATGATGGGATACAGCAATGAACTGGGTGATTTAGAATTTAGAAGATCTATTGTTCAAATGCTTAATCATCAAAGAGGTATGCAAATCAACGAAGAAAATGTCTGCATCACACGTGGCAGCCAAATGGCAATGTATCTTACATCACAATATTTATTTACTAAGAACGATAATATAATCGTTGAAAATCCGGGATATAAACCTGCCTGGATGGCTTTTGAAAATGCCGGCGCAAAATTATTGCCCGTAAGCGTGGATAAAGATGGTTTAAACATTGCTGACGTCATTTCGTATCTCGAATCTGGTAAAAAAATCAAGGCGATATACGTTACACCTCATCGCCAATATCCTACCACAGCAACGATGAGTTTAAAAAGGAGATTAGAATTAATAAGATTATCAAACGAGTACAACTTTACAATTATTGAGGATGACTATGACAATGAGTTTCATTTTGGTTATCGCCCGGTTTTACCTCTGTCTAGTTTTGCGGAGCTCAAAAATTACGTTTACATTGGCACCCTAAGCAAAGTGGTTGCGCCTGCTTTGCGTATAGGCTATCTAGTGAGCAATAATAGCACTTTGATTGAAAAAACCGGCAATCTGCGAAAAATTATCGATGTTCAAGGTGACAGTATTATGGAAAAAGCAGTTTTACAGCTCATCAAAGGCGGAACAATAAAACGACATATTAAAAAAGCAACGCATCACTACAAAGCCAAGAGAGATTTTATGGCAACTATTCTTGAGAAGTATATCAAAGATAAAGCTTCTTACACCATTCCTGAAGGCGGTTTAGCTTTTTGGATTATTCCGAATAAGCAAGTAGACTGGATACTAATATCAAAAAAGTTAAAAAGCCAAGGCATAAAAATTATTACACCTGATGCTTATAGCTTTTACCAAACTGTAAATGGTATAAGATTGGGGTACGGCTCGCTTTCTGAACAAGAACTAGAAAATGGAGTTATTGCTTTATCTAAATTATTATAATACCCGTTGTGCATTATGAATTAAAGAAGAGAAAAGTTGTTCATTTGATTTAAAATCAGTAAATTGAATTAACTACAAAACCATTTACAATGAACAACTTAGGTGCAAATTACGAAAGAATTTTGGAAGTTTTACGAAAAATATCAAATGAAAATTTATTGCCCTACCAAAGACGAACACCAAAATTGAAGGATTTGGAATTGATAAGTCTTGCTTTAA
>NZ_SOAG01000032.1 GCF_004364575.1 Myroides indicus
TTTGAAGAACCGGGAGGTAATGGTAGAGAATTACAGCCAGGAACGCTAATTTCTGCGGCACAAACCATTTATGTTTATGCGAGTTCAGACAACGGTTTATGTACGGATGAAAGCAGTTTTACGATAGATTATGAAGATTGTCCTATTCCAAGAGGAATTTCTCCAAACGGGGATGGTAAGAATGATACTTTTGATTTATCTCTTCACGGAGTACAGGATATCAAGATTTACAACCGCTGGGGTACTGAGGTTTATTCTCACGGAGACAGCTATACCAATCAGTGGTACGGACAAAACAAAGATGGTAAACAGTTACCTGACGGAACGTATTACTATGTGATTCATGCACACGGTAAAGTGCGTACCGGCTGGGTACAGATAAATAAATAATTTTGGTTAGATTATTTGGTTATCCCCGGACAAGCATTTTGTAATTTATCGCTTGCCGGGGAATAACTTACTAAAAGGCAATGAAATAAAAACTATTTTATTGCTATTTACCAAGATTTTGAAAATACGTACAATTATGTATTTAAGATATTGGATTGTAAACTAATAATTTACTTAAACTTATCTTTTTTATAATTTTTAAAGAAATAAATTTTTCATCTGACAGATTTTTTGGATATATTTGTTTCAAATTAGAAGCCGCTCTTAAAGAAGCGGCTTCTTTTATTTTTTGAAATATGAAATTGTATGAAAAAAATTTGCATATTTAAAAAATAATTACAAATATTTGTGGCGCTAAGTAGATAAAACAAAATGAAGAATCTTTTGAAAATATTTTTAACTTCAAGTCAAACGTTGGTTTTGATAGGAAGATTCTATATATCTACTTTACGGCAATCACGGATTCGGGCATAATTTCATATAGCCCAACATTGCCTTAAACCATTTTCTGTGGTTTTCTTTTTATAATCATTATTAGTTTAATTTTTTCGGTAGAATAAAAGCAGTTTTGTCATAATCTGACTTTTGTCTATTGATTTTTACTGCGGAAGCAAATGAATCAAAACCAATTTATTGTTATTCCTGCAAATAGCACACATGTGAATTATGCAGAGCAAATTTGTGAGGAAATGGCTGAATCTGCCAAGGCAAGGGGAACCGGCATTGCAAGGCGAAAACCAGAATATGTAGCCAATAAAATGATTGAGGGTAAGGCTGTTATCGCTTTGTATAAAGACGGAACCTGGGCGGGCTTTTGCTATATAGAAACGTGGAGTCACGGAAATTACGTTGCTAATTCAGGACTTATTGTCAACCCTAAGTTTAGGAATGAAGGTTTGGCAAAAGCTATAAAAAAGAGAGTTTTTGAACTGTCAAGAAATAAATATCCACAAGCTAAAGTATTTGGTTTAACAACAGGATTTGCAGTAATGAAGATCAACTCAGAATTAGGATATGAACCAGTTCCGTATTCAGAACTTACACAAGATGAGGCTTTTTGGAGGGGATGTGAAAGCTGTGTCAATTTTAAAATTTTGGAAAGTAAAGAAAAGAAAAATTGTTTGTGTACAGCGATGTTGTGGAATCCGGCAGATAAAGAAAAAGAACTGCGGATTAAAATTGATCAGAAAACGAAAGCAAAAGAGCGGTTAAATCGCATGCAGAAAAAATATTCTTTACTTAAAAAATTACAAGTAAAATTGAAAAAAACAGTCAAAAAAACATATCTATTTTAAATTGAAATGAAAAATAAAAAAGTGGTTTTAGCCTTTAGCGGCGGATTAGACACAAGTTTTTGTGCAATATACCTGAAAGAGAAATTGGGGTTTGAGGTACATTCCGCTCTTGTTAATACAGGTGGATTTTCGATAGAGGAATTAAATAAAATTGAAGAAAAGGCGTATAGTTTGGGTGTTGCTTCTCATACAGCAATAGACAAAACAGAAGATTATTACAGCGATAGCGTAAAATATTTGATATTTGGCAATGTGTTAAAAAATGGGACCTATCCATTGTCGGTAAGTGCAGAACGCGTATGTCAGGCAACGGCAATTGCAGTTTACGCAAGAAAAATAGGAGCGCAGGCTGTGGCACACGGAAGTACTGGCGCGGGAAATGATCAGGTACGTTTTGACATGATTTTTAATATTCTGATTCCGGATGTTAAGATTATCACTCCGATCAGAGATTTAAAGCTTAGCAGGGAAGAAGAAATAGAGTTTTTGCAAAAGCACGGTGTTGAAATCAATGCAGAAAAGGCAAAATATTCCATTAATAAAGGGCTTTGGGGAACTTCGGTAGGAGGGAAAGAAACCTTGACATCTTCTGAATATTTACCGGAAGAGGCTTGGTCAGTGCCCGTTACTAAACATTTGTCGGAAAAACTTGAACTTCAGTTTGTAAAAGGAGAACCAATTGCTCTTAACGGTATTTTTATGAAGCCCGTCGAGGTGATTCAGCAACTTCAGGATTTGGCGCAACCGTTTGGTATTGGCAGAGACATTCACGTGGGAGATACTATTATTGGAATCAAAGGAAGAGTTGGTTTTGAAGCAGCTGCACCTATAATTTTAGTAAAGGCACATCACACATTGGAAAAACATACCCTTACTAAATGGCAGTTGAGCTGGAAAGAACAATTGGGAGCTTTTTACGGGAATTATTTACACGAAGGACAATTTCACGATCCGGTTATGAGAGATATTGAGGCTTTCTTAACAAGCACACAGCACACAGTGTCCGGAAAAGTTTGGATAGAATTACACCCTTATCGCTTTGTGATTTTGGGTGTTGAATCGGAGCATGATTTGATGTCCGGGCAATTTGGCAGTTACGGAGAAATGAACAATGTCTGGAGTGGAGAAGATGTCAAAGGATTTTCTAAAATCTTTGGAAACCAAATAATGATTTGGCACAAGATAAATCAAAAAACACAGAGCGATGACTAGAGTGGGAATAGTAGGAGGAGCAGGATATGCGGGAGGTGAGTTAATCAGATTGCTGTTGTTGCATCCTCAGGTCAAAATTGTTTTTGTGCAGAGTAAAAGCAATGCCGGAAATTATTTATACGATGTGCATGCCGATTTGTTTGGTGATACCGATATGCAATTTACAAAAGAAATTAGTTCTGAAATAGATGTTTTGTTTTTGTGTTTAGGACACGGAAATTCCAAAGTTTTTTTACAGGAAAACAAAATTAAAAAAGGCATTAAAATTATAGATCTAAGTCAGGATTATCGCCTGAAAGCCAGTGCGGAAAATTTTGTTTATGGTTTACCTGAGCTGAATAAAACAATCATAAAAAATGCAGAATATATTGCTAATCCCGGATGTTTTGCAACAGCAATAGAACTCGCTTTACTGCCTTTGGCAAGTAAAAATAAATTGCCGGATAATATATTTATTAATGCAATAACAGGTTCAACAGGAGCAGGGCAAAAACTTTCAGAAACATCGCACTTTAGCTGGAGAGCAAATAATATTTCGGTGTACAAAGCATTTCAGCATCAGCATTTGGATGAAATTGGAGAAAGCTTGAAACAGCTGCAACCGGAGTTTAAGGGTAATATTAAGCTTATTCCTGAAAGAGGAGGTTTTACGAGAGGAATTTTTGCAAGTTTGATAGTTGAGTCCGAATTATCTGCGGATGAATTGTACCAGTTATACGCTCTGTATTATCAAAATCATCCATTTACACATATCAGCTTAAAAGGGCTTGATTTAAAACAAGTAATTAACACTAATAAATGTCTGATTTCTATTGAGAAATACCAAAACGACCTATTGATTACAAGTGCAATTGACAATTTGCTGAAAGGCGCCAGCGGTCAGGCGGTACAAAATATGAATTTGATGTTTAATTTAGAAGAAACAACAGGGTTAAAACTTAAAGCATCAGCTTTTTAAAAAGAAAATAAGATGAAATTATATGATGTTTATCCTTTAAATCCCATAAAAATTGTAAAGGGCAAAGGAACTTACGTTTACGACAACAAAGGACAGCAATATTTAGATTTATATGGCGGACATGCAGTTATTTCTATTGGACACACACATCCACATTACGTAAAAAGGGTGGAAGATCAGTTGCATAAAATCGGGTTTTACTCAAATTCAATAGAGAATGTTTTACAACATCAGGTAGCCGAGTTATTGGGAAAGGCTTCCGGATTGACAGATTATCAATTGTTTTTGTGTAATTCAGGAGCCGAAGCCAATGAAAATGCTTTAAAGCTGGCTTCTTTTCACACGGGAAGAAAGAAAGTAATTGCTTTTCACAACGCTTTTCACGGCAGAACTTCACTTGCGGTTTCAGCAACGGATAACACCAAGATTATTGCTCCGGTTAACCAAACAGACAATATTGTTTTTTTGCCATTTAACGATGAAGAAGCTTTGGAAAATACTTTTAAAATCAGCGGTTATGAAATTGCAGCGGTTATTGTTGAAGGAGTACAGGGAGTTGGAGGGATTCAGGTAGCTACGGATAATTTTTTAGCAAAAATCAGAAGTTTGACACAACAATACGAAGCTGTTTTTATTGCAGATGAAGTACAATGCGGATATGGGCGTTCAGGAGCTTTTTACTCAATAAATTCTAACGGTATTCAGGCGGATATTTACACAATGGCGAAGGGAATGGGCAATGGGTTTCCTGTTGGCGCATTGGCAATTACCTGTCAAATCAAACCTTGGTACGGACAGCTCGGAACCACTTTTGGAGGAAATCATCTGGCGTGTGCAGCGGCTTTGGCGGTTTTGGAAGTGATAGAACGCGATAATCTGATTGAAAATGCTGCTGTAATAGGAGCTTATCTGATTTCGGAATTAAAAAAAATAGACAAAATACAAGAAGTTAGAGGAAAAGGTTTGATGATAGGAATTGACTTGCCACTTGAGCTCAAAAATGTGCAAAGAGATCTGTTATTTAAAGATTACATATTTACCGGAACAGCCAGCCCGAATGTAATCCGGTTGTTGCCGGCATTGAATTTAACCCAGTCAGATGCTGATTTATTTTTAGATAAGTTTACCAGCAGATTACAGCAATTTTAAATAATAACAGATGAAACAATTTTTTTCCGTCAAAGATATATCTTCTATTTCTCAAGCCGTTAAAAGCGCTCTTGACTATAAACAAAATCCTTATAAAGACGAGAATTTGGGAAAACACAAAACCATAGGATTGATATTTTTAAATCCGAGTTTGCGCACAAGAATGAGTACGCAAAAAGCTGCTCTCAACCTTGGAATGGATATATTGGTAATGAATATGACTTCAGACGGATGGGCTTTAGAAACAAAAGATGGTGTGGCAATGACGGGGAATACGGCAGAACACATTAGAGAAGCAGCAGCCGTAATGGGAGAATACTGCGAGGTGCTGGGGTTGCGTTCTTTTCCAAAATTGAAGGAAGCAGAGGAAGATTACAGTGAAGAATTTTTCAGTAAATTTGCAGCGTATTGCGGTAAACCGATTATTAGTTTAGAAAGTGCAACTTTACACCCCTTGCAAAGCTTTACCGATTTAATTACGATTATTGAAAGTTTTGATTATCAGTATAATGATTTAAATAAACAATACTTTCCTTTTACAAAAAAACCTAAAGTAGTATTGACTTGGGCTCCTCACACAAAAGCCCTGCCCCAAGCAGTTCCCAATTCTTTTGCAGAATGGATGTGTCAGGCACAAGCAGAAGGCTTGGTAGATTTTGTCATTGCTCATCCTGAAGGATATGCTTTAAAAACAGAATTTACAATAGGAGCAAATATCACAACGAATCAGGAAGAAGCTTTAAAAAATGCCGATTTCGTATATGTGAAAAACTGGTCGAGTTACGAAGATTATGGAAAAATAACTTGTACGGATAACTCATGGATGATTACGTCGGACAAATTAAAAGGCACAAACAATGCCAAAGTAATGCATTGTTTGCCCGTCCGTCGCGATGTTGTAATTGCCTCAGAGGTTTTAGACAGCAAGCAATCTATTGTCATACAGCAGGCTGGTAATCGCGTATGGGCGGCACAAGCTGTACTAAAACAAATATTGACAAAAGAATAAGATAGAAGAATGAAAAATCTGACAATAGTTAAAATAGGAGGAAATGTAGTGGATGATGAATGTGCCTTATCTGATTTTATAATTGCATTTTCTGAACTTGAATGCCCCAAAATTTTAGTGCATGGGGGAGGAAAGATAGCAACCCAAATAGCCGCTAAACTGGGAATAGAAACAAAGATGATAGAAGGAAGACGCGTAACCGATAAAAAAATGATCCCAATTGCTGTTATGGTATATGCTGGATGGATTAACAAGCAAATTGTTGCTCAACTGCAGGCCAATCAGTGTAACGCAATTGGTGTTTCAGGAGCAGACGGGCATCTGATTATAAGTAGTAAACGTTCAAAAGCACCTGTTGATTATGGATATGTAGGCGATTTTGAAGCATCAGACGTCAATGCAAACATGATTCAGCAATTGCTTAATATAAAACTGACACCTGTTTTTTCGGCAATTACAGCAGATGCAAATGGACATTTGCTCAATACAAATGCAGATACGATTGCTTCTAATATTGCTATTGCTTTGGCAAAGCAATATCGAGTTACTTTGATGTATTGTTTTGAACATAAAGGAGTTTTGGAAAATATAAAGGATAAAAATTCTGTGATTTCCTCTATTGATAAAATCTCTTTTATGCAATTAAAAGCCGACGGAATAATCTCTGACGGAATGCTCCCAAAAATAGAAAATGCCCTAAACGCAATACACAAAGGTGTTTGTGAAGTGTATATTAAAAACACGGAAGATATTTTAGATAAATCCAAAGGAACAATCATTCATAATAAATAAAATGAAGTTGATAAAAAATTTGACAGCAGACGCAATACAATTGCTGATAAAACTTATCGAAACACCGTCTTTTAGTGGAGAAGAACAAGATACTTCTAATCTTATAGCCGAATTTCTGGAAAATAGAGGAGTGAAAATCCATCGCAAATTACATAACGTATGGGCTTTTAATCAATATTATGACAAAGATAAGCCTACTATACTTTTAAATTCACACCACGATACGGTACAACCCAATAAGGATTATACCAAAAATCCGTTTCAGGCAGAATTCATCGATGGTAAGTTATATGGTTTGGGCAGTAATGATGCGGGAGGATGTTTGGTATCGTTAGTAGCTGTATTCTTATATTTTTACGATAAAAAAGATTTAAAATACAATTTTTGTCTGGCAACAACTGCAGAAGAAGAAATTTCTGGAAGTAATGGTTTGGAATGTATTCTGTCCGATTTAGGAAACTTAGATTTTTCAATTGTAGGCGAACCTACTCAAATGGAATTAGCAATTGCCGAACGTGGATTGATGGTATTGGATTGTGTTGCCAAAGGACGTAGCGGACACGCTGCCCGAAATGAAGGCGAAAATGCTATTTATAAAGCGGTAAAAGATATAGAATGGTTTCAGTCATATCAGTTTCCGAAGATTTCCGAAGAATTCGGAACAATAAAAATGAGTGTTACTATGATTAATGCCGGAACGCAGCACAACGTTGTACCGGCAGATTGTGAATTTGTAGTGGATATCCGTGTAACAGATGCTTATACGAATAATGAGGTACTAGAGATTATTAAATCACAAGTAAACTGTGAAGTAAAAGCTCGTTCCACCCGATTAAAGCCCTCTTCTATTGCTAAAAATCATCCGATTGTACAAGCAGGTATTGCATTGGGCAAAAATACTTACGGCTCTCCAACTACCAGCGATCAGGCGTTGTTGAGCATTCCATCTTTGAAATGCGGACCCGGAGATTCTGCCCGGTCACATACAGCAGATGAATATATATATATGGACGAAATAATAGAAGGAATAGAGCTATATATTAAAATGTTGAATCAAATTGTACAATAAAAATGAAATTGTGGCAAAAAGACATAGAAGTAAATCAATCTGTTGATGCTTTTACGGTAGGACAAGACAGAGTTTTGGATATGAAACTGGCAGCTTTTGATGTGTTGGGATCATTGGCGCATACTCAAATGCTGGAGAGTATAGGATTGTTGAGTCAAGAAGAATTAAAACTCATTCAGCAAGGCTTAAAAGTAATTTATCGCGAAATTGAGGAAGGAAACTTTGTCATCGACGATGGAGTAGAAGACATACATTCACAAGTAGAATTGCTTTTGACAAAGCGCATTGGCGAAGCAGGAAAAAAAATCCATTCCGGACGTTCCCGCAATGATCAGGTTTTGGTAGATTTAAAGCTATATTTTCGCTATGAAATAGAGCAGATTGTAGAAAAAGCTAAAAATGTTTTTGAAATATTACAACAGCTCAGTGAGCAATACAAAGATGTTTTAATGCCGGGTTATACACATTTGCAAATTGCAATGCCTTCCTCATTTGGATTGTGGTTTGGCGCTTATGCAGAAAGTTTGACAGACGATTTAGAAATGATGCTTGCAGCGTGGAAAGTGACAAATAAAAACCCTTTGGGATCCGCTGCGGGTTACGGCTCGTCATTTCCGTTAAACAGATTGTTAACAGCTGATTTATTGGGATTTGCCTCGATGAATTATAACGTAGTTTATGCTCAAATGGGAAGAGGAAAAACGGAAAAAATTTTAGCTCAAAGTTTGAGTTCGATAGCTGCCACACTTTCAAAATTTGCAATGGATGCTTGTTTGTACATGAATCAAAACTTTGGATTCATTAAATTTCCTGATTATTTGACTACAGGGTCTAGTATTATGCCGCATAAAAAAAATCCGGATGTTTTGGAATTAATTAGAGCCAGATGTAATAAAATTCAGGCTTTGCCAAATGAAATTGCGTTGATAACTGCTAACCTGCCTTCAGGTTACCACAGAGATTTACAATTACTCAAAGAAAATCTGTTTCCTGCTTTTACATCTCTAAAAGAGTGTTTAGACATTTTGTTATTGATGCTTCAAAACGTTGAAATTAACGTAAACATATTGGAAGATTCTAAATATGATTATTTATTTAGTGTTGAAGTAGTAAACAGTATGGTATTACAAGGAATGACTTTTAGAGAAGCTTATAAAAATATTGGACTTTCCATACAAAATGGCGATTATAAACCACTAAAAGAGCTAAAGCACACACATGAAGGAAGTATTGGCAATTTGATGAATAGTGCTATTCGCTCTGAATTTATCCAAATTTACCAGTCTTTTGGTTTTGTTGAAGTGAATGAAAAACTTTCAGAGCTGTTATAAAAGAAAGGCATCTAAAAGCCTTTCTTTTTCTATTATACATCATCATAATCTATGTAAATCTCATCAGAGGTAACTATTGCCTGGCAAGATAAGATTAATCCATCGTCTATTTCGTCATCGGTAAGAATGCTGTTTCGTTTCATTTCGGCAGAACCTTTTACGATTCGGCACATACAAGAACTGCAAATACCGCCTTGGCAGGAATAAGGAGCATCAACTCCTTCTTTTAGAACAGCATCTAATAAAATTTCTTTTTTAGACATCGTAAAAGTAGTCTCTTCATCATCAACCAAAACAGTCACTTTTGCAGATCCTTCTACTTTTATTGGAATGTCGCTATCGTTATTTGGTGTAAATATTTCAAATAATATCTGTTCTTCCGTTACATTTCTCTCCTTTAAAATTCCACCGACGGTATCAATCATATTTTCGGGACCGCAAATAAAATAACGATCAAAAGAGGTTTCTTTATGCTTGTTGTTCAATACAAAATTGACAGCTGATTTATCAATTCTTCCAAAAATAGATTCTATTTCTTTGGCTTGAGAATACACGAAATAAACAAAAAAGCGGTTGAGGTATTTTTGCTTTAAATCGTGAAGTTCCTGATGGAAAATAGTTTCTTCTGTGTTTTTATTCCCATACAGCAACACAAAACTGCTGTTAGGTTCTTCTTCTAATACTGTTTTAAGAATGGACATTACCGGCGTGATTCCGCTTCCGGCAGCAAAAGCTGCGTAGTTATTGCGATTATCTACTTGTGTTTCTAAAGTAAAACGACCTTCAGGGACTTGTACTTCTAGCTGATCTCCTGCTTTTAAGCGAGTATTAGCATAAGGAGAAAATAATCCGTCATCTACTTTTTTTACTGCTACGCGCAAATCGCCGCTTTTAGGCGTAGAACAAATAGAATAGGCTCTTCTTATTTCTTTTTCTTGTTTTTTATATTTTATATTGACGTATTGACCTGCAATAAACTGATAAGCATCTTTAAGCTGTTCAGGAATTTCAAAGAGAATTGAAACAGAGTTAGGTGTTTCTTTTTTTACTTCTTTGACTGTTAATAGATTGAACTTTGACATAAATTAGTTTAGTTTGATTTTGCAAAAGTACGAAACACATTGCTGAAAAGGAATTTTATTCTGTATTTGAGAAAAAATTGTATACATATAAATTGGATGTATATATTATTTAATTATTTTTGCCATACCTAAGATTAATAAGTATGAAAAAACAGCAACAATTATATAAAGGAAGTTTGAGTGCTATAATAATGAAATTATTAGAGCAAAACGGGCGAATGTATGGTTATGAAATAACACAAAAAGTGAAGGAAATTACTGTTGGTGAAATGAATTTAACCGAAGGAGCCTTATACCCGGCTTTACACAAAATGGAAGCAGATGGCTTTTTGGATGTTGAAATGGAAAAAGTGGACGGACGTATTCGAAAATACTATAAGCTGACCGAAAGCGGGATAAAAGAGACAGATAACAAAATGGAAGAACTGGAGAACTTTGTCCGCAATATGCAAAGTATAGTGAATTTAAAACTGACTTAAAAATGAAAAAAACAGATGGATTTTTTGGGATTTCAATAGCAATAATTTTTGTGGCAATAGGCTGTTATCTCTATTTTGAAAAAGCTTCTTAGAAAGATATTTCTAACCCTATGTTATTAAAGATAGTTGGTGGAGTTTGCATGCTCTTTTTTGGACTATTTGCCCTTTTAGCAATAATAAAGATGATTCGAGCTTTTTTAAACAAGCAACAATGAAATTAACCTCAGGACAGATAACGGAAATCAATACTTTGCTCACTCGTTATAAATTAACAAGGTTACCGATTTTTATAAATATAAACTGTAACATTTTACAGTTTGTCTCGTCTTATAGTTTATCAACTATTTTCAAACCCAAAACAAGATGAGAAAAATTACCCTTTTATTCGCTTTTTTTATCAGTTTGTGTTCGTTTGCGCAACTCAAAGGAATCATAAAAGATAAAGATGGAAATCCGGTGAGTTTTGCAACTGTGATAGTAGACAAAACTCAGAACGGAACTATCAGCAATGAAAAAGGACAATATGAATTAACATTACGGCAAAGCGGAACATATACTATTGTTTATCAGTTTTTGGGATTCAAAACCGAACGGATAGTTGTTGATTTTCAGGGGCAAAGTATTGAGAGAAACATTGTACTAACGGAAGAAGATTTCCAGTTGGACAATATTGTTATCAATGTGGGAAAAAATCCTGCAGACGAAATAATCCGTAAAGCGATTAAAAATAAATCTCAAAATACAGCGGGACTTGCCGCATTTAAGGCAGATTTTTATTCTAAGGGATTGATTAAAACGCTTAAGTTACCTAAAATATTGATGAAAAACGTTAAGGTCAATGATGGCGATTTAAAAGATACAGGCATAGATTCGTTAGGAAGAGGAATTGTATATTTATCAGAAACAGTTTCAGAAATTCAATATCAAAAACCTGATAAATTAAAAGAGCATATTGTGGCATCCAAGGTGAGTGGAAGTGATAATGGCTATAGTTTTAATACGGCGGACGAATCGTTTTATGACTTTTATGAAAACTTTATTGACATTGGAGAAATCGGAACAAAGTTGGTTTCACCGATTGCCAATCAGGCATTTTCTTATTATAGATATAATCTCGAGGCTACATTTCAAGACGGGGATGCGGTTATTAATAAAATAAAAGTCACGCCCAAAGTGAAAACACAGCCCGTGTTTTCAGGAGATTTATATCTTGTAGAAGAAACCGGTGCCATTTACGGAATGGATTTAAAAGTGACTGGTTCAAGTTTGCAGGAACCTATAATTGAAGAAATCAATATTAATCAAAACTTTTTTTATGACGATAAGATAAAATCGTGGGTAAAGCGTTCTCAAAATCTGGATTTGACATTCGGGGTATTTGGCGCTAAGGTACAGGGTGTTTTTTTAAGTGTATTTAACAACTATAATTTTGTGCCTGAATTTTCAAAACAAACTTTTGGAAAAGAAGTGCTTTCATTTGCTAAAGACGCCAATAAAAAAGATAGCTTGTTTTGGGACTCTAACCGGATGTTTGCTTTGACAGACGAAGAAATTCATGATTATCATTTTAAGGATAGTATTAAAACGGTGAAACAGTCACCGGAATACTTAGATAGTATTCGTCGAAAAGGGAATAAATTTGATTTCTTTAGTCCGGTATCTGGCTATTGTTATACATCGCCTAAACGCAATTTTACGTTTGCTTATGACGGATTAATCAGTCTGGATAAAATAGGCTTTAACACTGTTCAGGGATTTTATATGGGAAGTGGGTTGGAAGCGGTTTTTTCCGATAAGGACAAGAAAACGGCAACAACTTTTAGGGTTAATTTTGATTACGGTTTTGCTTCTGAGCGTTTTCGCTCTTATGGATATGTTTCGCACTATTTTGCAGGAGTAAATAAATCTTTTGTGTATGTGAAAGGAGGAACGCAGATTAAGCAGTTTCATCCATCCAATATAGACGAAAGGCTTAATGCTGTTTTTTCTTTGCTCACCCGAAAAAACTATGCGAAGTATTATAACAATGAAGAAGTTTATGCGGGATATTCAGGCAGATTTTTAGACGAAAGTTTAGTTTTGAATACCACAATTGGTTATGAGCAGCGAAAACCTTTGTTTAACAATGCAAACGGTTCGTTATACAGTGGCAGCAGATCATATACCTCAAATGATCCGTTACAGCCGGATAATTTTATATCATCTCCTATTGATTTGCATCATATTTATAAATTTAAGCTTAGTGCGGATATTTATTTGGGACAAAAATATATTTCATATCCTGATCAAAAAATTTACATGAGAAATCCAGATTATCCGAAAATACAATTGTATTATGAAAAAGGATTCGCGGCAAGCGAGGATAATTATAATTATGATTTAATAGCTGTCAAATTAAATCAAACGTTAAATGTAAGCAATAAAGGGCAATTGGCTTATGCCGTAAAAACAGGACATTATTTTAATGAGAATAATATTTCTTTTATAGACAGAAAACATTTTTCAGGAAATGAAACACACATTAATTTGGGAGATGGTTATTTAAATGCATTTAATTTGCTGCCATATTATGCGCTTAGTACTAATAAGTCTTATGCGGAAGTACATTTGGAATACGATTTTAAAGGATTTGTAATTAATAAGATTCCTTTGTTAAACCTTACAGGCTGGAATATCGTTGTCGGCTATCACAATGCAGCCTTGTCTGACAATAAACCTTACCAGGAATTTACAGCAGGCTTGTCTAATTTTGGAATTGGCAAATTTAAGTTTTTCCGTTTGGATTATATCAGAGCCTATAACGGAAGCAAATATGTTAAGGATGGTATTATGATTGGAATCAAAAAAGATTTTTAAAAACAAAAGGTTTGCTGTAATTTAAGCAAACCTTTTTTGTGTTAAGGAAGCACAAATTAATATTTAATATCCAATCAAAGATTTTTAGTAATTTTACTTCTCGTATTTATAGATTTGGATCGCTACAACATTGCTTATGAACTGGAAGTATATTCTTATTTTATTATTACTTACCTGCTGTGTCGTTTTTTTGTTGCGGCTTTATCGCCTGCAAAAAAAATATGATTCCCTCAAAAAAGCAAATCAAAATTTGGAAAAGAGGATAGAGATTGCTCAAATAAAAGATATTGAATCCAAACTTAATCCGCATCTTTTTAAAAATATACTCAACTCTATCCAATCTCATATTTATCAATCATATTATACTATTGATAAGCTTTCCAATGTCCTTGACTATGTGTTGTATGAGACCAATAGCCGTTATGTGACACCTAAACAAGAGATAGCGTTTATACAAAGTTTTATAGATATCAATCGGGTAAAGTTAAATCCGCTCTTTGAACTCAGGGTAAAATTGAAGGTAGATGAGGCAGATGTTTATTATAATAAAAAAGTAATTGCTCCTTTAATGTCTGTAGATTTAATTGAAAATGCTTTCAAACACGCAGATTTTCAACGTTCAGATGCTTATATATCTATTACTATCAGTCTTTCCAAAGGGGTTTTTTCTATCATTACCTCTAATAAAGTTTCGCTGAAAATACCTTTAAAAAAGTCGAAGAGCGGTTTTGGAGGAAATAGCCTTATCAAGAGGCTTGAAACTCTTCATCACGGTAAATTCAAGCTGGAAAAATCTTTAAATGAAGATAACTTTATAGCGCACTTAAGTATTAAACTGTATGATCAATAGAATGTTGCGATGTGTATTGGTAGATGATGAACATTTAGCCTTGCAATACATGAAAGTATTGTTGGAGCAAATTCCTGAAATAGAAGTTGTTAAAGTGTATGACAATCCTTTAAAATTTCTGGAAGATCTGTCTCATTTAAAGTTTGATTTTTGTATACTGGATATTGAAATGCCTGGTATGAACGGCATTCAGGTAGCGAACTTGCTGGGAGATAAAAAGGTAATTTTTACGACAGCATATACAGAGTATGCGGTGGAAGCATTTGAAGTGGATGCAGTAGATTATATTTGTAAACCGGTTAAAAAAGAAAGGCTGCAAAAAGCGATTGAAAAAGTAAAGGTAATAAGCTTGAACCCCAATATAAAAAACGAGTATATCAAAGCGAATACAGAAAAAGGAAAGGCACTATTGTACTTTGAAAGTTTATCTTTTATTTCTGTATCTGAAGTAGATAGCAGAGATAAAGTGGCTTATTTGTCAAATGGTAATCAAGTCAAATTAAAGAATATATCCTTTCATAAATTGCTACAACAATTGCCTGAACGTCAGTTTTGTCAGGTAAATAAGAAAGAAATTATTGCCATGAATATTGTTAAATACTATTCTTACGATTTGATAGAATCTAATTATGTATTGGAAGGAAAGGTAAAATCTTTTACAATTGGAAATAATTTCCGCGAACAGTTTCTGCGCTATATCTGAAGGTTTTTATTACAAAAAAACCTTTTGTTGTTACAGTAAATGCTTTTAAGAGTTCGTTTTTCATAATTACAAACCTTATTTTTTGGAAATTTGCTTGTCTAAAAAAATATAGTAATTATGAAAAAATATAAAAATACGATCTTTTATGTATCGGTAATTATCTTATTTTCATTTATAATTTATCTCACTATAAGCATGGGATCCAAATTGGAGGAGGATGTCCAAAAATTGGTCTCTGATCAAAGTACTTTTGAACAATTTTGGGATTCTTTAAAAGATAGTTTGCATCATCCCTTAGCGATAATTCTTTTACAGATAGTAACCATAGTGATTGTAGCCCGTATATTCGGCTGGATATTTAATAAGATAGGACAGCCAACTGTTATAGGAGAGATTATTGCCGGGATTGCTTTGGGACCTTCGCTTTTTGGTGCTTATTTCCCAGAGGCGTCAACGTTGTTATTTCCGATAGAATCATTGGATAATCTTCAATTTTTTAGTCAGATCGGTTTGATTTTGTTCATGTTTGTAATAGGTATGGAATTAGATCTGAAAGTCTTGAAAAGTAAAGCACATGATGCTGTAGTTATTAGTCATGCAAGTATCATTATACCATTTGCTTTGGGAATGATAATGGCGTATTTCATCTATGCCAGTTATGCTCCGGAAGGGGTAGCTTTTCTTTCTTTTGCTCTTTTTATGGGGATAGCTGTAAGTATAACGGCTTTTCCTGTATTGGCAAGAATTGTTCAGGAAAGAGGAATTCACAAAACCAAATTTGGTACGATAGCTTTGACAGCTGCCGCTGCTGATGATATTACCGCATGGTGTATATTAGCGATAGTAATTGCCGTAGTAAAAGCGGGTTCTTTTGGGAGTGCTTTATATGTTGTAGCATTAGCTTGCTTGTACGTTGTGTTCATGATAAAATTTGTTCGACCTTTTTTGGCAAAAGTAGGCGAGATTAACAAATACAAAACTACGCTCAGCAAGCCTGTTGTAGCTATATTTTTATTGGTTTTGATCTTTTCTTCATACCTTACTGAAATCATAGGAATACACGCTCTTTTTGGCGCTTTTATGGCTGGAGCAATTATGCCCGATAATCAGCGCTTCAGACATATTTTTGTTGAAAAAGTTGAAGATGTAGCATTAGTTTTGTTTTTGCCTTTGTTTTTTGTTTATACCGGATTGAGGACAGAAATAGGATTGTTAAACAATATAGAACTATGGAAAATAACGGGACTGATTATTTTAGTAGCAGTAATAGGTAAGTTTTTAGGTAGCGCAGTGGCGGCAAAATATGTCGGTCAATCCTGGAAAGAAAGTCTTACGATAGGGGCGTTAATGAATACCAGAGGGCTAATGGAATTAGTTGCTCTAAATATTGGTTATGAGTTAGGAGTATTGACGCCGGAAGTATTTGCGATGATGGTAATCATGGCTTTGGCAACAACGTTTATGACAGGACCTTCTATTGATTTAATCAATAAGATATTTAAGAATAAAACAATCGATGAAGAAATCATTAATTCCAATAAGTACAACATTTTATTCTCTTTCGGCAATCCCGAAAGAGGTAAGAAGATGCTTTATATAGCAGATAGTTTATCAAGGACTCAGCAAGATAACTATACGATTACTGCCCTTCATTTAGGACCGTCTGACGAAGTTTTTTCTTACGAAGATATCTATGAGCAAGAACAATTTTTGCCCATTATGGATGAGTCAAAAAAATTGCACAGAAAAGTCAATACATTGTTTAAGCTATCTGTTGATGTAGATTCAGATATTGTTGAGGTTGCCAATAAAGGGAATTACGATTTGTTGTTAATCGGATTGGGAGAATCAATATATGACGGTACTATGTTGGGAAGAATCTTGGGATATACTACCAGATTAATTAATCCGGATATTATTGTTGATAAATTTACAGGCAGAGAAAAATTCTTCAATAACCTTCCTTTTGATGACCGAACAAGACATGTTATATCTAACATCAAGATTCCCATGGGAGTTTTTGTTGATAAAGGACTTGAAAAACTAGATAAAATATTTATTCCGTTTGCAGATAAAGAAGATTTGTTTTTATTAGAATATGTCCACAAATTCATTAATAATAACGACAGTCAGGTTATAATCATGGAGTTTGAGAATGTAATATCATCACATCCCGAAATTATACAAACTATTAAATCCATTGAAAATGTTAAGCCTCATCATATATCTATATTGAATGAAAAGGAAATTCAGAAAGAGTTTTTGAACAGAAAAGACTTAGTAATGTTAAGTGTAAACAGCCTTAGAAAGCTTATTAATAAAAAAAGCGAGTGGATTATTCAGTCTAATTCTCTGCTAGTGATGAAAAGTACTAAGAAAAGATAAAACAGAATCAGAATTATATAGTTTTTTCCTATAAAAAAACCCGTTCCTTATTAAGAGCGGGTTTCCTTTTATTAGTGTTTTTTAAAAACTGGTTTTAAATTGCTCCAAAAATCGCACATCGTTTTCATAAAACATTCTGATATCGCTGATTTGATATAATAGCATTGCAATGCGCTCAATTCCCATCCCAAAAGCAAATCCACTATATTCGTTCGCGTCTATATTGCAGTTTTTTAATACGTTAGGATCAACCATGCCGCATCCCATGATTTCTAACCAGCCTGTTCCTTTAGTGATTCTGTAATCTACTTCAGATTTTAATCCCCAATAAATGTCTACTTCTGCACTTGGTTCAGTAAAAGGAAAATATGATGGGCGCAAACGTATTTTCGATTTGCCGAACATTTCTTTTGTAAAGTATAACAGAGTTTGCTTCAAATCGGCAAAAGATACGTCTTTGTCTATATAAAGACCTTCAACCTGATGAAAGATACAGTGAGAGCGCGATGAAATAGCTTCATTTCTAAACACACGTCCCGGAGAAATAGTCCGCAAAGGAGGCGTGTTTTTTTCCATGTAGCGAACTTGTACAGAAGAGGTATGTGTGCGCAACAGATGTTCCGGATTGGTTTGTACAAAAAAGGTATCCTGCATATCTCTTGCCGGATGATACTCCGGAAAATTTAAAGCAGAAAAATTGTGCCAGTCATCTTCTATTTCCGGACCTTCTGAAACATTGAAACCAATGTTTGAAAAAATATCGATGATTTGGTTTTTTACAATCGAAATTGGATGTCTTGATCCGATTTCGACCGGATAGCCCGGACGAGTCAAATCTCCGTATAAATTTTGGACATCTTTTGAGTCTAATGACTCCTGTATTGATTTTACTTTATCTTCTACGGTGTTTTTTAATAGATTAATAACCTGACCAAACTCTTTTTTTTGCTCGTTCGGCACGGTTTTAAATTGTGCAAACAGCTCACTCAAAATTCCTTTTTTGGACAAAAATCTGATTCTGAAAGCTTCAAGTGTTTCTTTGTTATCGGATGAAAACTGTTCTGCCTCACCAATGTATTCTTTTATCTTATCTATCATTTTGAATTAAAGTAAAGGGCAAATTTACTGCTTTTAGGGCAGACATAAAATTTAAAATCTTTAAATTTCAATAATTGGATGCGTTAACGTTTAATCAATATATTTTTTTTCAAGGAAATAGTGTACGATAGCTTCTTTCATTAATACGCTTTGTTCTCCGGCCTTTAGAGGAGGTAATTGTTCTTTAACGTTGTAATGCGGCCAGCCATCTTTATCAAAATGGTCAAACTCATAATAGCCGTAAGGCTCCAGTAAACGGCAAATGGCAATATGCATGAGATTAATTTTATCATCTTTCTTATACCGTTTTTTTATTTTTCCAAGTTCTTGTACACCAATCAGGTAGATGATGGCTTCTAAATCCAGTTTTTCTCCATCGCCAAAACGAGCAGAAATTTTTTCTGTCAGCACATTCCATCGTTGTTTTAATTGTTCGTCTCTAGCCATATTGTTGTTTGATATTTTGCAAAGATAATGGAAAAAAGAAGAATGAGAATATATAACGGGACTGGATAAATTAAATGCTATGTATTAGGTATGATGACAAAGAAAGAAAAGGTTATTCAATAATCTTAGATTTATTAGCTCATTGAGATATTATTTTTTTTCGCTTGTAATGTAATTGAACCAATCCTGTATCAAACGTTTTTGAGCCTATAAACTTAAGTACTTGTTCTGGTCTTTCGTCTTTAAACAACCTTGTTCCGCTTCCTAGTAAAACAGGAATAATTGAAATTATAAGTTCGTCTACTAAATTGTGTGTGAGCAATTCGTTTATTATTTCTGAGCCTCCATCGCAATAAATATTTTTTCCGCTTTCTGATTGAAGTTTGTCAATTAATGTAGTTAAGCTTTCTGTATAAAAGATTGTTCTGCCCGTATTGGGTTTTTGAGTTCTTGTAATGACATAAACATCTCTCTGCCCATTGTCATAATAGGATGAGCCAACTTCTTTGAATACATAATCGTAAGTTTTTCTGCCAATTATTATCGTATCTATTGTTTCCAGAAATTTTGTCTGTCCGTAGTCTTCATTAGGTTTTTCTACCAGTTGTAAAAAACTGAGATCATCATTGGGTTTTGCAATATAACCGTCTAAGCTGGTTGCAATGAAAAGTGATAAGGTTCGCATTTACTTAAATTTTAGTGGTTTCGTAAATTTCGTAAATATTTTGATTTATCAATAAGGAGGTAATTTAAAAATATAAGGCAAAGAATAGCATCTAAATTTTGTTTTAAAATTTCTAAAAAAACTATCTTAGCATCAAAATAGACAAAGTAACGTTTAATGATTTTGGACATTCTTGTTTTGATAGTGTTATCATATGGCATTTACAAAGGAGCATCTGATGGGTTGTTTGTCTCTGTAGCTTCTTTTTTGTCGTTGCTGATCGGAACAATCGGTGCCTTAAAATTTTCAAATGTTATAAAAGGTTTTTTGTACGAAACAGTAGGATGGGATTCTAAGTTTTTGCCTGTATTGTCTTTCGTGATAGCCTTTTTGATAACTGTTTTTTTAGTGCGCTTGGTGGCACAGTTTATGACAAAGGTTTTTCAGGCGGTATTTTTAGGTTTTTTCAATCGATTAACCGGAGCTGTATTTTATATTTTAATCGTTGCCTTGGTAATTTGTTTAATATTGAGTCTCTTTGATCAAATTAACGTCAATTACTTTCTGATAGATCAGGATACCTTAATGAGGTCATATAGCTATCGCTATTATTTAATTGTTTCGGAAAGTGTATTTCCAGATTTTTTTAAACTTATTCAGGATTTGTTCGCTAAAAGTGCCGAATTGATTGAAATTCCGCAAGCAGAGGCTGTTTAGATTTCTCGAATAGATTTTTTTTCAATCCAGCCTTCTTCCTGATTGTCTAAGCGCACTTTTATCCAAAGCGATTTATTTTCAAGAATATAAACTTTAGCTCCCGAATGCAACTCGCGAATAGTATTTGAAGTGCTTTTAGCTTCTTCTTTCAATTCAATTTGTTTATCGAAAACGATTCCGGATATATATCGATTAGCGTAAGATTGCTCAAAGTTTGCAGCGTATATGCTTCCGATGAGAAAGAATAATCCAAGTCCCATTAATCCAAAACATATTCTTTTAATTGTACCGTTTTGATTTAAGTAGAAGATTACAAATATCAGAAATATACCGATTGCCGAAAAAGTTGCCAGTTTTGCCCATCCGTCACTTGTCAGCTTGTATAAGCTTTGATGAATGATATCTTTTTTATCGTATTCTTTAATGATTGTGATATCATCTTCCAGTTTTTTTCTGGCAAAATTTAAATTGGTTTCTATGCTCTTGTCGTCAGGTAAAAGTTTTAAAGCTTTTTCATAGTAATAAACTGCTTCTGTATTACTCTTTGTATGGAAATAAGCATTGGCAAGATTAAAGTACAGTTCAGGTGAGTTGTTTTTTTCCTCAATCAGTTGCTGATACAGTTTGATAGCTTCCTGAAAGTTTTCTTTTTGATACAGCTCATTTGCTTTATCAAAAGTATTGTTCCAATGGTCGTTGGATTGTCCCCAAACCAAAGCGTTTAGCAGTAACATGTATATATATATAATTTTTTTCATATCTCTGTTATCTGAATTGTTTTTCCAGCTGACTAATCACTTGTATCGCGGTTTCGTAATCTCTGTGTATATCTGCTTGTGCGGAAGGTGCATATCGTGCCCATTCGCAACTATTTTTCAAATCCATAAAATTCTTAATAGAATCGATATCAATTTGTTTTTCGGTTAGAATTTCTCTAATATTTTCGTTGCTCATCTCACTGGTTTCAATGTTGAGCTTGGCCTTTAAAAAGTTGTGTAAGCAGCGTTCTAGAGCTTCATAAAACAGTGTTCTGTTTTTTAGGTGCTTTTTAGCTTCTCCAAGGTATTTTTTGGCCAGTTTATTATTTCTTCGCAATCGATTACCTTCTAAATCTCCGATTCTCTTGCGTTGTTGCTTAACTGCAAATGCAAAAAGAGGAATGGCTATAAAAGGGACCACCGTTAAAATATAGAATAGGTTGGTTTGCCAATATTTGTTTTTATAAGCTGTTATAAAAGAAGCTTTGGGTTTGATTGGTTGAAAAAGCTCGCTGTCATCTACAGTATCTGTACCTATAACTTCTTTATTCGTGGGTAGAGTAGGTCCTTCTAAAACACTTATTTTTATACTATCTGTAGAAATTGTTTTATATTTTTTAGAAGCAATGTCAAAATAAGAAAATTCCATAGGTTCGATAGTATATTCTCCTTTGTATTGTGGTATGATAGTATATTTATTGCTTCGTTTTCCCTGCATCCCAAAATACCCTGAATTCAGTCTTTCTGTGTATTCCGGATCATAAATTTCCAAAGACGAATGGGCGACTGGTTCAGGAATCATCACTAAATTCAGGTTCCCTTTGCCAGAAACTTCTACTGTTAAGTTCAAAGGTTCTCCGGCTTTTAATTCAGTTCGGGAAGGAATTGCTTTAAATGAAAAATCACCGACACCACCTGAAAAATTAGCGGGCTGATTTTGTAGCGGAAGTTCTTGAACATTAAGAGTGATTCTGTTAGAGCTGAAATCCTTTTCTATATAGCCATATTCGGGGAAACCGAAAAAATCTCGTCTTCCGGTCGGAACTTCGGCTTGTATATTTAACGTCAAAGGTTTGATTTGTAACTTTCCTACTTCTTGAGGCATTAAAACGTCTTGTTTTAAGATGATATAGTTGTAATCTTGCCCTTTGTATTTACCTATTTTTACTTCTGGGCGTTGAGGTAATTCTACGTTATAAGTCCAGAATTTATCATAGGTAGGTATTTCTTTTCCTCTATAGCCGGCAATATTGGTATTAAAATATAATTTGTAACTTACTGTTACGGGTTCATTAATATAAGGGTTCGTTTTGGATATTTCTGCAACAAGATGGATTCCATCTAACGAGCGTTGTTGCGCCTGATTAATTCTTTGGCGAGGATCCTGTCTGGCAACTTCATCGGTTATATTGACGGTAAGTGGTTGTGTTTTATAAGTTTCGCCGTCAATAACAATAGAAGCAGAACCAATTGAAATTTTTCCTTTTCTTTTGGGTTGTAGGATGTATGAATATGACTTTTTAAAACTTTTTTGTCCGTTGATCCACGAATGGCTTACGGATAGGTTTGGACCGCTTAATAAGGTAAAATCGTTAAACCTTGGAGGAACGAAATTGTCCCCATCGCTATTCATAGAAAATTCTATAGTTACATTATCGTTTAGAGGGATGTTTTCTTTGTTTGCCGTTGCCTCAAAACTTACCTGCGCAAAGATGGCTTGCGTACAAACTAAAACAGCAAATAAAATATAGTGGTGAAGTGTTTTCATCTTTACAATTTTACCAGTCTTTTTTTCTTGCTCCTTGAACGGCTTCTGTTTTTTCTCCTTTTTTGTCTTTATTAATAAGGCGTTGCTGTACAGCTCTTTCATCCCTGTTTACTGCATCAAGTAAACGTTCCATTTGTTCTTTACTTTGTTTCTCCTGTTGTTCTTGAGGTGATGGCTCAGGTTTATCTTTTTGATCTTGATTGTCCTTATCTTGATTTTGATTGTCTTGGCTGTCTTTGTTATCCTGATTTTGCTGATCATTTTGATCTTGGTTATCCTGATCGTTTTGGTTGTCTTGATTTTGATTGTCCTGGTTGTCTTTGTTATCCTGATTTTGCTGATCATTTTGATCTTGATTATCCTGATTGTCTTGGTTATCTTGATCTTGTTGCGGATTTTCTTCGTTTAATTTTTTAGCAACTGCATAGTTATAGCGAGTTTCTTCATCCTTTGGATTATTGCGCAAGGCATTTTTATAAGCTTCTTCTGCTGCTTTATAATTTTTATCTTTCATGTATGCATTTCCCAGATTGTGATACGCTTGGTGTTTTTCTGCTTTGGTCTGTGCTTTTTGTGCAGATCTTAAATACGCGCTAACGGCTTCATTATTTAATTTTTGCTTATATAACGAATTGCCCATATTGTAGTCAGCTGTTGCTTTTTCAGGGCTTTTAGAGTTGGCTATTCGATAAGATGCTTCTGCCTGAGAGTAATTTTTTTGTTGGTAATTTTCATTTCCTGTAGACAGTGCTCTTCCGGTTGACTGGCTATAAGCCGTCAATGAAATTAAAGTCATTATAGTGATGTAAAGAAAATTCTTCATAATATCTTGTATCATTAACTTATCCTCTCTCATTGAAAAGGTTTATTTTTTTCATCCACAAGGTTTTGCGTTCCAATATAAATAAATCTATAAATAGCAAAATAAAAGCAAAGCCTAAAAACCATTGAAACTGGGATTGGAATTCTGCGATTTGCTGGGATTCAAAATCCGTCTTTTCGATTTTGTTTAATTCATTTTTGATTAAATCTACTATTTCCTGGGTATTAGAACCGTAATAATACTTTCCTCCTGTTGCTTCGGCAATATGTTTTAGCGTATTGGGATTGAGTTGGGTAATAACGATTTCGTTGTCCCAATCTCTTTTGTATTCTACTCCTTTTGAAGTTCTGATAGGAATAGGTCCTCCTTTTTCAGTTCCTACTCCTATAGTAATGATCTTGATGTCTTTGGATTTTGCAATGGCAATAGCTTCATCCATTTCCTCGCCGTGATCTTCGCCATCAGAAATCAGAATCATTACTTTGCTGGTTTTGGCGTTGTCATAATAGTTGCTGGCAACATATATTGCATCTTCAAAAGCAGTTCCTTGAGAAGAGACCATGTCTGTATTCATGGATTGAAGATACATTTTGGCGGCGTAGTGATCTGTGGTAATCGGCAGCATCGGAAATGCACTTCCGGCATATCCCACAATTCCAACTCTGTCTGGACCTAGATTGCTGATAATTTGAGAAACCAGCTGCTTCATTTTTGCAAGTCGGTCCGGTGCCATATCTTGCGCCAGCATACTCTTAGAAACATCCAGCGTAAAAACAATATCAACTCCCTGTCTTTTTACAGTCATAATCCTTGTTCCTATTTTTGGATTTACTAATCCTATAACAATTGCAGTAAGGGATATTAAATACAAAACTGCTTTGATAATTTGTTTGTTTTTGGATTGATTTGGTGCTAAAGTCTGCATGGCTTTGGCAGAAGCAAAATCTTTTTGTTTTTTCTTTTTCCACAATAGATCTGCAATAAACAGCAGAGCCATCAATGCAATAGCGATGAATAGAAAAAAATATTTTTTACTGTCTAATTCCCACATAATGTCTTAAATAAAACCTCTAAAAAGTGTTTTCTGCAAGATGAAATCAATACAGAGCAATACAAAACTGATAAGTGCCAAAAGATGAAACTTTTCATCCGTATTGACAAATTTTTGTTCGTCAATTTTTGTTTTCTCCATTTGATTGATTTCTTCGTATATTTCTTTTAAACTCTTCGTATCTGTTGCTCTAAAATATTTTCCGCCAGTTTTTTGAGCAATATCTTTCATCAGCTGTTCGTCAATTTCAACGGGTACTTTGTCATAAACAATTTCTCCGTTTGGTCTAATCCCTACGGGAGATTCTGCCAGTCCGTTAGTTCCTATACCGATAGTATAAACTTTGATACCGAATTCTTTTGCAATTTCTGAAGCCAGATTAGGATCAACAGTTCCGGTATTATTAACTCCGTCTGTCAGCAAAATAATAATTTTACTTTTTGCAGGACTATCTTTTAACCGATTTACAGCCGTTGCAAGTCCCACGCCTATGGCTGTTCCGTCTCTTAAATCATCAGAGTATTTAATATCTCTCAGAGCATTTAATAAAAGCGTTTTATCGCTGGTTACAGGCGTTTTTGTATAAGCTTCTGCTGCATAAATTACTATTCCTATCCGGTCAGTGATACGCTGGCTTACAAAATCTGCTGCAACTTCCTTTAGTGCTTCTAATCGATTCGGTTTTAAATCTTTAGCAAGCATACTCCCCGAAATATCCATTGCCATAAGAATATCTATTCCATGTGTGGAGTGTATTTGATGGTCGACACTGATAATTTGAGGTCTTGCCAAGGCGATAATTAATCCGCTAAACGCCAAGATTCGCAAGACAATTGACAAAGGGATGAGTTTTATCAAGAATGATTTTTGAGCTAAAACTCCCTCGGTAGAACTCAGTTTAATATTAGCTTTTTGCTTTTTCTTATTTTTGTACCAAATTAAAAAAGCAACTGGCAACAGTAGAAAAAGCCAAAAAAACTCTGGGTTTAAAAAGGTTATATTTTTCATGGTTTTTCTTCTTTTTTATACTGCATTGAATCAAAAATACGTTCTGCGAGCTGAGGTGCGGTAGTATCGCTTTCTAAGTAAAATATCCACGCCTGGTCTCTGTTGATGCCGGATTTTGTCATCACTCCTTCAAAAACTATTTTTTCTTCCTTTTGGTTGACAGGGTTCGAAAAAATAAAATTTCCTTTTACTTCCACTCCTCTTATCCCATTTGCGTTTTCAAAATCACTCGTTTCAAAATCTATATCTTTTGCTCTGAAATTTTGAGTAAGAATACGAATGGAATGGTCTGTGATTTCCTTATCTGTATATTTAAATTCCTTGTTGGTTTCTACAATATTCAGAATAATATATAATGGATCATTAATGGAAGCATATTTAAACTGCTGGATAGAGGCTACCCCTTCTAAAGCACTTTCCTGAATGGTTTTGTCATTTTTTCGAAACAATACTTCTGGTGTAGAAATTGTTATTCCCGGATTACTGCCATATGTGCTGGTGATCCACTCTTTATTCATCAGTTTTTTAGTACTGTTGAAGGTGAGTAAATGCCAATCACGCTCGGCTGATATATTAATTAAATATGCAATTCCGGATATTAAAATCAATGATGCAGAAACGGATATAGGAACCCAGATGCGGAGGCGTTTTCTTTTGCGTTTTCTTTCTTCTCTCAGTCTGATACGTTCTGTTTGCGTAGCTGCTGAAATAGGGTAGGCAATGTTTATTTCATCTACAATATTCTGAATTTTAGATGTATCGGCTGTGATTTCTCCTTCTGTGGGCTGTGACTTGGCAAATTTTACCAAATCGGCAGTATCCAAAACGCGTTTAAATTCCCGTATTATTTCAGGGCGAAGTTTTATTTTCTTGTCTTTTAAAGTATTCTTTAAGATAGATATAATCTCAAAAGTGGTTAACTCCCTGGCAGATATGTCAAATGTATCTTCAATAAAAGTTCGGGCAATATCTGTCATGTCGGAATAATAAGGTTTGGCGTCTCCTCTTGTCCAATTTTTTTTCTCTTCTAGCTTTTTGAGTTTTTTAACTGCTTTTTCATAAGGGGTTTTATATTTATCCTCTTCGGTAAGGTTGGCATCCTGACGTTTTTTGATGATAAAGTAAAGTCCTAAACCAACTAATACGGCTAAAATAATAAATATAAGATAAAACCATTTTGAAGAAAAAGAAGCATCTGCAGTGGAAATTCCTTTTATTTCATAAAGAGGAGTTTTGAGCGTGTCTACCTCAATATCAGTAACCTGAATGTAAATAGAGTCTGTTTTAAACATTTTTGCGTCGACAATTACAGGAAGCTGAGGAACTGAATATGAACCGGCGTTAAATTGCGTCAGATCGTATTTTTTAATCAGTTCCATATAATCACTTTTTAGCAAAGTGTCAACCGGATAAGAGTCTATTACTTCAAAATCTCCTAGCTGGGGAGAATCAGGAAAGAGAACTTTACTATTCTGGTTTGTGTGCGTTTTAATGGTAAGAGAAAAGGCATCGCCTATTTTTATATTAGTCGTATCTACCTGAGTTTCTACGGGATTTTGCCCCCAAGCCCAAGCAGAGTAAAATATCAAAACAAGTATGTGTATAAGGTTGTGTTTCATTTTTGTCAAAAGCTTTTATTATCTTGATTTGAAATATCCTAATAATTTTTTCACATAACTTTCACCTACTTCGATGTTGATTATTCCTGCACCGCATTTTTGAAAGAGTTTTGAAAAATTGTTTTCTTGCTCTAAAAAATGGGCTGTATAGGCTTTTCTGACGGCGCTGTCTGATGTGTTGATAATTTGTTCGGAGTGAGATTCGGAATCCACTACATGAATTAATCCTACATTTGGTAGCTCTTTCTCTCTTTTGTCATAAATCCTGATCCCGGTTATATCATGCTTTTTAGCTGTTATTTTAAGTGTATGTTCAAAGTTTGGAGTGATAAAGTCAGAAAGAATAAAAACAATAGCTTTCTTTTTCATTACTTTAGAAAGATACTCTAAGGCAACGGCTAAATTTGTTTTCAAACTCTTAGGCTTAAAATCTAAAAGTTCTCGAATAATGCGCAACACATGCGTTTTTCCTTTTTTGGGCGGTATATAAAGCTCAATCTGATCCGAAAACAGCATTAGGCCTATTTTGTCGTTGTTTTGCGTTGCAGAAAAGGCAAGAGTGGCAGCCAGTTCTGTTACGATTTCTTTTTTGAATTCATCCAAAGAACCAAAGTTTTCAGAACCGCTGACATCAACAATCAGCATAAGCGTAAGTTCTCTCTCTTCTTCAAAAACTTTAATATATGGTTCATTGTAACGCGCGGTTACATTCCAGTCAATAGACCTAACATCATCACCAAACTGATATTGGCGAACTTCTGAGAAAGTCATTCCTCTTCCTTTAAAGGAAGTGTGATATTCTCCTGAAAAAATATGATCGCTTAACCGCTTGGTTTTGATCTCAATTTTTTTGACTTTTTTTAATATGTCTTTGGTCTCCATGATGTTATTTTCCAAATTTGTTCAGCTCTAAAAACCCATTTGTACTCAAACAAACAGGTTTTTGTCATTGTGTACTAATCTCGATTGCAGATTAAGGCACTTCTATTTCATTTACAATTTGATTGATAATATCAACAGATGTAATGTTTTCAGCTTCAGCTTCGTAAGTTACTCCGATACGATGGCGTAATACATCAATAACGATGGCGCGAACATCTTCCGGAATCACATAACCTCTTCTTCTGATAAAAGCATAACACTTTGCTGCAGTAGCAAGATTGATACTTCCACGAGGAGAAGCTCCGAAGCTAATCAGCGGTTTTAATTTTTCAAGCTTGAATTGTTCAGGATAACGGGTAGCAAAAATGATATCCAAGATGTATTTTTCTATTTTTTCGTCCATATACACTTTTCTTACCACCTCTTGCGCTTTTTTGATTTGTTCAAGTGAAACCACCGGATTGATTTGGGCTCTTTCCCCTGCTAAGTTTTGACGAATCACCAAGCGCTCTTCTTCAAGTTTAGGATAATCGATGACTGTTTTTAGCATAAAACGGTCCATTTGCGCTTCTGGCAAAGGATAGGTTCCTTCCTGTTCAACAGGATTTTGAGTAGCCATTACTAAAAACGGCTGATCAAGTTTAAAGGTATCATCGCTGATAGTAACTTGTTTTTCCTGCATCGCTTCAAGCAGGGCGGATTGTACTTTTGCCGGAGCACGGTTAATTTCATCAGCTAAAATAAAGTTGGCAAAAATAGGTCCTTTGCGTATAGAAAAATCATTTTCTTTCACATTGTAGATCATTGTACCGATAACATCGGCAGGAAGCAGATCAGGAGTAAACTGGATACGGTTAAACGATCCGTGAACTGCTTTTGATAAAGTATTTATAGCTAGAGTTTTGGCTAGCCCGGGAACTCCTTCCAATAAAATATGTCCTTGTCCCAGTAATCCTATTAAAAGACGATCAATCATGTGCTTTTGACCGACAATAGCCTTATTCATTTCTAAGGTAAGAATGTCTATAAAAGCACTTTCTCTTTCTATTAACTCGTTAAGTTCGCGAATGTCATAATTTGAACCTGTTGTTTCCATGTTTGTCGTTATAGTTTTTGTCTAAAAAAATGTTGTTTTTTAATTGTTACCGCAAATTCAAAAATTATTCTGTATTAAGTTGTTAATAGATGGTTAAATGTAGTTTGCTGATTTGTGATTTGGGGTTGAATTATGAGTTTCTTTTTATAATTTTAAGAACAAAAAATAATTTGTCGTGATTAATAAGAGATTACTTATTAAAAATTTACTAGCCTATTATGATGAAAATAGTTTCTATGATAAAAAAAGGCAGTTAAATCTACATACAAAATCGGGAAAAGCAAAATTTCTGAAACACATAAGTGCTTTGTCTAATTCCAATCCGGAAAACAATGCTTATTTGGTCGTTGGTATTGAAGATCAAGACAATCAGATTACTGGAGTAGATTTTTATGATGACAGCAAGATTCAGAATTTAGTCAACGCTTATTTGAGTAATGCTCCCATCATTACATATGAGAATGTTCCTTTTTTGGATTTGCCGGAAGGAAAAGTTGTGGGATTGGTTACTATTGCTCCGAATCAATTGCAAACAGTGTTTAAACGACCAATTTCAGATATAGAGGGAGGAACTTATTTTATGCGGCAAGGAAGTACTTCCGTGCCCAATGAACAAGCTGTTATTGCTAATAACAAAGAAATCGTAAACAGTATAGAAAAAAGTTCTCAAAACAACCTGACTAATATTTTAGAAGGTGTAATTACTTTTATGACAGAAACGCATCGAGACTTAAAACCGCGATATTGCGTCTTTAAAGAGCAGTTTATTATTTGTTGGGCAGCAACTAAAAAAATGGTCAGAGGAACTCCATTTTATTCCAGAATGGACATTGAGTTTATAAATGAGCAGATTAAACTTTTTTATTCCAATTTAGATGCAGTGACTGTTTTTTACAATGACAATGAATTTGTAATAACAGAATACTTAAATCTGGGATTGAATGACAGAACGAGTTATTATCCGTTTGAGGAAGTTGTAATTCAGTTTTTTGACAATGGGAAATATACTATTTCAAATCGGGTTTTATTTGAAGCACCAAAATATAATCAAAATATCTTACAGCACATTTACAGAAATAGCTTAAAAGTCATCAATAAAATCAATTCAGGCGAAAAGCTTTCGGTGAAAGAAGAAAAATTACTAAACAGATTGTGCTTTAATATGATGCTTTGCTTTTTGAATGGATTTTATGAGGCAAAAGACCAGCTTATCAGCGTTAAAGATTATTTAAAAAGAGCTCAGGATCCACAGTTGTTCATCGCTTTTAAGGAAGTAATGCGTATTTTGCGAAAATTGAAATATGAAACTGAACAAAATGAATAGAACACTGGTGGTCGGGGATATACATGGAGGTTATAAGGCTTTGTTACAGGTTTTAGAAAGAGCAGGAGTAACCGAGCAGGATCATCTGATATTTTTGGGAGATTACGTGGACGGTTGGAGTGAGTCGGAAAAAGTAGTTGACTTTTTGCTTGAATTGCAAACCCGACAAAATTGTATTTTTTTGAGAGGCAATCATGAAACGCTTCTTGTAAAATGGCTGAGAACGCAACAGGAAAATAAGGTATGGGAGATGAATGGGGGAGAGGCATCTATAAAATCATATCAAAACTTATCACCTAAGAAAATAAAAGAACACTTAACTTTTTTCGATACGCTGAAAAAGTATCATATAGATGATAAAAACAGGCTTTTTGTACATGCCGGTTTTACCAATCCTAAGGGAATAGACTTTGAGTTTTTTGAGGAATATATCTATTGGGATCGTACTTTGTGGGAAACAGTGATGGCAATAAATCCAGATCTTCCTTCCAATAGTGCTTTTTATCCTAAAAGGTTAAAACATTATCATGAAATTTTTATAGGACATACGCCGGTTACTCATTTTGGATTTACAGAGCCCACTTGTTTTGCGAATGTATGGAATATAGATACAGGAGCTGCTTTTTTAGGAAAAATAAGTGTGATGGATGTAAATACTAAACAATCTTGGCAAAGTGATATCGTAGCAAAACTATATCCAAATGAAGCAGGAAGAAACCATAAATAAACAGTGTTTTTTATATATTTGCTGAAAAGGAATTAATATGAAAAAATTTGTTGTACTAGCAGTATTGCTATGCGGGGCTTTTTCAGCTCAGGCTCAGGCTCTTAATGAGGTAAAGATAAATATTCTGAATACTATAATGATGGCTTCTTTTGAGATGGGATATGAGCGTTTTATAGATCATAATCAATCTGTGGGGGCAGACTTGTATATAAATGATCGATTTTCATATTATAAAGAAAGTAAAAGCAAAGATCAAAAATTTAAAGCTACTAGTATTGGAGTAAACTACAATTACTATTTTGGGGGAGCTAACGGAGCTAATGGAAGCGGATATGTGGTAACTCCATTTTTAAAATATCGATTTGGAAGTTTTGAAGAAAATACTTTTGATGAATTAGAGCAGGTGTATATCAAAAAAACAGATATAGACAGCTTTATTGTCGGTTTAGGCATTGGATATAAATGGACCATGGGAGATTCTTTTGCTATTCAGCCATTTGCTAATATTGCCCGAAATTTTAGCGATGAAGTTCAGGATCGTTTTTCTGCAATTGAATTTAACGCAGGTATAAATATAGGGTATAGGTTTTAATGTAAAAATAAAATAAGAATACACTATATATTTTATCTACAGATATATACTTAACAGTGAAAAATATTTATTTTAGGACAAAGAAGACAAATTTCTTTCTGATTTTTTAAGTCACAATACTCACATAACAAAAACAGACCGGATTTACTACAGTAAATCCGGTCTGTTTTTGTTATTAATTTAGAATTTAATCCTTCACCGTCGGACAATTACAATCCAGGGGAGATTTCTTGCCAAAGAGATTAAACCCTATCCCAAACTGATGGTAGCCGCCTTTCTCAAAAACGATGTCTCCCATCACGTGCGAATACGTATAACTGATCAT
>NZ_SOAG01000033.1 GCF_004364575.1 Myroides indicus
AATCCAAAGCAGTTGATAAATCTCAAAGCGATCTGCTAATCTATAACCCCGAACCCGGAAATGCCTTAAAACCCATGAGCCTGGCACAAACCAATGGAAAATACAAATCACAAATAAAAACATATGCCCTGGGAATCAAAATAAAATATGCCTTTTAAGTAGCGGAGAAAATCTGTAACTTCACAGCCAAAATGCATCTTCATTATTTTCTACAAATATCTCTTCATCATCTGCTGCTCTTATTTTTTGCAGCTGTTCTAAAGTTGCTTTTTCCTGTATTAACGGAAACAATACTCGCTCTTCAAACCGAATATGCTTGTTTAATAAATTTTGAATTAGATTAAGATTATTTTCAATGTCTTTTTGACTTTCAAATAATTTTATCAGTTTTTGATGCTCATCCAAAGCCCTTTCAATTTCGGGATGAGCATTACCTAAAACGGAAAAAACTACAGCTTCTTCTACCTCAAAGTGATGTTTTAGATAATTTTCAAAGAACCAGCTACAATATTTTTTTATTCTTTCTGCAGAAATACCTTTGGCAAATCCAGTTTTAATTTTCCAGCACAACAGCAATCCATGATGGTGATCGTGACTCAAATACCTTAGTTCTTCTATCCTTTTTAAAGGTTTTGTTTTTTTAGATTCCTCCATAACGCACAAAACTTCCTAAAATTAACATTGCAATACTCAACAGCGTAACCAGCAAAACGTGAATTGTCATTAGAGGTAGCATTTTTATATTTTTTTTTAAAGCAGGCAAAACATAAAGCTGTGCACTCAGTGCCAGCAACACTATTCCAAACAAACACATCAGTTTTAAAGATACGACTTTTTCTATAGGAAACGAAAAAGAAAACCAGTTTCCAACCCTGACATTATACATATACGCCATCCTTATTCCTGTTATTACCAAAAGCAATAGCGCCGGCATACCTATTTTTTCATATTTTTCCTCAAAATCAAACAGCAATCCTGTATCTTTCTTTTTCCACACTTGCGGTAAAACAATACCGCTAACCAAAATATGTCCGCCAACCCAGATCGTGGCACACAGCAAGTGAATAATCAGCAAAAGGTGTAATTCATTCATAATCTGATTTTTTTATTAAGCGAATTCAGTGTAAACAAGATTCCCACAGGGAATCCTATCGAAAATAAAAACAATAATCCAAAGTCATTTTCTAAAATAACTTTCCCTGTCAGCATTTTTATTCCCTGCAAAAACAAAATTATTTCTGTTGCTATAAATGCTGTCAGCAAAAAGAACGCTCCGGTTTTGATATTGAAATTTAATCTTATTTTTTGTAGTTTAATCATAAACCAAAAGCCTAATCCCGTTAATATTCCAAGCATGTTTAAGTGTATAAATCCAATAATCCAACTTCTGACTACTTGTGTTTGCGCAGCAAATACTTCCGAAGCTGTTATCATCTGCATCAAAATTCTGAATACAAAACAACACAATGCCAACAGCATCCAAATATAACCATGACCGAATTCTGTTCGTTTTTTTAGAACATCCCAAAAATTTTTACTCAACACAGCAAAAGCCAGCAACTGTAGCGTTACCCCACCTGCATTGACCCAGTAAAATTGTGCGATATCAAGATACCACGCCAGGATTAATCCAAATGTCAAAACAACGGAGAGTATCCACAGTCCGTAAAACAATCCAAAATATTTTATGCGTTTACTGCTTAAAAACCAATTAAAAATCAAGGTCAAAAAAGCTGTAAAAAACCAACCATTAAATTGAAAATGCAAGAAAAACTGAATACAAATCTGATAAAAAGCGCTTGTTTTCCCCATCATACCTACGGCAGGTCCTAAAAACCATACCCCCAGGGTAGATATAAACATAAATGCCAAAGCTGTTTTTAAAAGCAATCTTATCTGTTTATTTACAAGTCTGTTGTTTTTCCACAAATGATAGCCAAATAAATATGAGCATATGATATGAAGAGTCGAAAAGGTAATAGATGCCGCAGCATATCCCTGAAAGGGAAAAGTAAGTGCCATGCCTAATACTGCTGCTTCAGTAACCCAAAATAAACGGACATAAAACCGGTTCTCCTTGTCGTTTTTGATACCAAAAAAGTGGACAAACAAAACGTATACCAACATATATAACCACCCTAACAAAGCAATATGTGAATGGGCATGCAAAATGTACAAATAAGTTATACTCTCATTTATAGAAGGATATACAAACGCCGCCCTTAGCAACAACCCGAAACACGCGGCTAACAAAAAGTTAAACAACGGTACAAAGAAGAATATTGATTTCATACAAAAAGACTAAAATATCCTGTTTTGCTAAAGTACATTTTTAATCTAAAAAAGACTTAAAAAAAACCTCTTTTTTTGTGTTTCAAATAAGAAAATTTTCTTCTGAAATCAACGCCTAGAAATAAGTTTCATTAAAAAAAGAGATTATGGGATTACAGGTTATTACATACAATTAAATTAATCTAAATAAATACAAATATAGCTTTTAAGGTCAAAAACTAAAAAAAGAGATTCACGATATTAAAAAAACAAACAACAGTTTTAAAAATAATTTTAAGATAAAATATTAAATATATAAAAACAAAAAACAATAATAAGCAACAATATTACCAATAATGTTAAAAAAAATAGATTAAAGTAATAATTATTTTTATTTAGATTAAGTATAAATAATTAATAAGTTTGTAACAATATTTTTTACTGAAACTCATTATAATAACCAATATGTATAATCTATCTCCCATATACTTAAAACTATTACTCACTACATTCTTGCTATGCTTCTTTTTTACAACTAATGCTCAGCAACGATTGATTAAAATTATTGATTCGGAAACCTTATCTCCTATTTCCTCCGCAAAACTAGTTTTAACAGATAATCCGCATCAGCCCTTCTATACTGATGACCAAGGTAAAATTATACTTACAGAAACCGGGAATCTTTCATTTTATATAGAAGCTTTTCAATATCAGATTGTCACAGAGACACTTTCCGCAAATGAATCTACAAAAACAATAACAATGATTCCGGACAATAAGATAATAGGCAATATTGTAATAACAGCTTCCAGCACAGGAATTAAACGTATTAAAGATACTCCTATACTTATTCAGATTATCTCCGGCACAAAAATTACAGAATCGGGGTTTACAGGTATACAGGATGCATTGATGAATGAAATTCCCGGTATGAATTTTCAGAAAGTAGGCTTCGGAACCGATATAAATGTTGCAGGTTTAGATGCACGGAATATATTATTTCTGATAGACGGAGAAAAACTGACCGGAGAAATGGCAGGTAATCTCGATTATCAAAGGTTTAATATCCACTCTATAGATCATATAGAAATTATAAAAGGAGCCTCTTCCATATTATATGGTTCTATGGCTTCAGGAGCGGTTATTAATTTAATTACTAAAAAAACGGATCAAAAATTTTCGTTTACTGCCGGCGTACGTTATGGCGAAAGGAATCAAAAAAATTATAAAAACCCAAAAAAATCAGATTTCCTGTATATGTATGAAAAAAATGTTGATAAGCCAAACCTTCAGAGTTGGATATCTATGGGTAGTAATTTGGGTAAGGTTACCCTACAAACAGATATTCAATACACAAGCACAGATGCTTATTATTTATTTCAGTCTGGATATGACGAAAAAACATTCCGCAAAAACCCTGAAATAGGACTGATGCAGGATACCGTTGTAAGAAGTTATATTGAGCGACCTCCACTTGGAATAGAAGGAGATGAATTTGTAAACATATCGCAAAAAATTTATTATGATCCTCTCGAAAATTTACATTTTCAAGCTTATGGAACCTATTTTTTCATGAATACCTACGATCTGATTCAGGATTTAATTTTTAACCAGACCGAAGATTTTTCAGGAGGCTTTAAAGCCGATTATACCTTTAAAAATATAGGTCAATTATCAGCTAGCATACACACTGATCATTATAAACGTTTTAAAAGACATGAGCGCATTGACGAACAAAAAAAACTGTACGATTCTAAATTATTGCAACCCAGATTAAAATTTACTTCGCGCTATTTTAACAAACACGAATTTACATTAGGTATAGAACAAAATGTAGAAAAACTGATTAGCGATCGGTTTGGAAGAAAAGGTACCCTAACCGAAAGAGAATCTAAAGAAATTGAAACCTATATTCAGGATGAATATTCAGGAGTTAACAATACCAAAATTGCTTTAGGACTGCGTACTTCTTATAACGAATTATTCGGAACAAATATATCTCCAAAATTTTCTGTAAAATATGACTTAACAGATGAGTTAGGTCTTCGCTTTAATTACGCTTCGGGTTATCGCATTCCAACAATAAAAGAAAAGTTTTTTGACTGGGATCATCTCGGCATGTTTCAGATAGTAGGCAATCCTGATTTGAAACCGGAAAAAAACAATTATTTTTCCCTTTCTACGGAATTCCAAAGCAACGGAATCTTTATAAACTTTAACGCCTATGCAAATTATTTCAGAGATAAAATAGAAGGTGTATGGCGAGTATTTGAATTTCAATACAATTTTGAGTATCAGAACCTCAACAAAAGCAATATCAGAGGATTTGATGTTTTAGGAAAAGGCAAAATAAATAACAGCTTTGGTATAAACTGGTCTTACTCTTATGTAAATGTCAGCAAAACAAACGGCGTACAACTCAATACCGCATCGCCACACAATGCCAATATACAGTTTGAATATAGCTTTAAGCGCCAAAATTACAATTTAAAAGCATCTTTAAGTACCAACTTGATAGGAGCCAAAAAATTCAACGTACAAGACAAACTAATGATTAACAGTAAGCCTACAGATACTTATTTTGAAGTTGATTTGCCTACCTATTCGATGACCAATCTGGTTGTTAATCAAACCTTTTATAATCATTATAAACTGACACTGGGAGCAGATAACATTTTTAATTACAAACCTTCTTTGTTAGGTGCCGGCGTATCAATGTTCAACATCCCCGCCACACCAGGCAGAAGAGTATTTGTTCAATTTGAATATAAATTTTAAGTCTATGAAAATCGATTTACACGCTATACAAAAAACAATATTGATACTAATCATTGCTGCGCTGCCTGCTGCTTGCGTAAAATATGATGCCTTGCCTTACGATGGAAAAAATCTTCCCCGAATTACAGAATACAGCAACGACTGGCTGTATTATAACCTCAGAAAAGATGAGTTTTTGAATCCTTTTTCTTCAGGTGATTCGATTTTCAGAACTTCCGATCGCCCTATTGTTGAAGGAGAACAAAAAGATCGCATGGACTGGGACATTGCCTTTAACCGTTTCAATATCCGAACCAACAGCGGATTAAGCGGGAACGGCAAAGGAGGCGCATACGATATGGGACTTGTAGCATATGAAAGTATCAATTCCATAACACAAATACCGGATGAAGCCGTTTTTGTTACCGATACAATCATAAATATTACTATGAGTCAAGAACAGTGGATATTGGAAAGCAGCAAAACTGGTAATACTGATCCATGGTTTAACCCCAATAGCGGTCCTCAACAAATGAAATCAACAGCCAATCCACTACTGGCAAATGCTCTGCGTTTTTCCGGTCCGCCACCGTCCTATCAGCCCTCATTTCACGTGTATATTATCCGAAGTGCCGACGGTGTCCGTTTTTTTAAACTGTTAATCATAAGTTGGTACGATGCCGAACTTGAAATTGGCGAAAACGGCGGATTAATCAGCTATAAATGCAACGAAATTTTTTAAATAACTAAATAATAAATAATCATGAAACAAAAAATTCTAAGTTTTGCAACTATTGTTTTTTTGGCAGTACAGTTTATTTCCTGCTCTTCTGATGACAATACAAAGATTGATAAAGAACCGAATGATAAAGAACCAATAGAAACCGTTGCAATAAACGACACTAAACTGATTGCAGCCCTTAAAGAGCTGGGATACGAATTTGAAGGCAATGACATAAAGGTTGACCAAAAGGTAAAAGAAACCCAAACACTAAATCTGTCTTCCAAACAAATAAGCGATCTGGAAGGAATAAAAGCCTTTGAAAACCTGAACGAAATAAAACTGGCAGATAACAAACTTGATATGGAGTTTGACTTTAATCAGCTGCCCGAAACCGTAACCGCCATAGAGTTGCAGGGCAATGATTTGTATGAGTTTTACAATCTGGCAGAACGCAGCATTGACAAACTGTACCTGCCCGAAAAAGCACGGTTTAATATGGAAGATGTACTCGACTTTTACAAAGCCAATAAAGATGCTGTGGACAACGGAACCATTGATATGAAAATGACCGTAAAAGGAGGGCTTAAAACCTATACAACCCTGAGGGAAATTCCCGACCCGATTTTGAGAGAATATATGCAGGAAACTTTTCCTTCTTTATTTCCCAACGCCGGCGATTTACTCGATATAGCTACCCCGATGAGAATACCCGAAAATACAGCGGAGTTTCAGTTAGGGCGAGAATTTAATCAAAGTAAGACAAAAGATCCAAATTACGACGAAACAAGAGACCCGGATTCTTATGACAACACTTACCTGTGGATGGATGAAGCAGGAGAAGAATTTAAAACCACGAAAATAGAAAATTATGAAGGAATACAATATGTGCTTCAGCATAAAGACTATGGAGCCACCTGGATTAATATCAACAATAACCATCAGGCAAAAAACACGACTATTGAATATTTAAAAATCCCGGACAACGGTATAAGCTGGTTGTGGATGCGTAATTTTCATATTGCCAGAGGAGTTAAAATTACAAACACCTCGCTAAAACAGTTAAATTTTACATTTATGTCGGGATTCAAAACGCTTGATTTAAGCAGCAGTGCCGATTTGTTTGTTGGCGGTTCGCTAACCATGTCCACGCTTAAGATAACAAACAACCCCGATCTGGAAGAAATCATCGTACCCAAAAGCAAATTGTCCGATATGCAATGGGGGCAGGTTCAGCTACTGTATCTTCCCAAACTGCAAAAAGCGGATTTCTCTCACCTGAACTCTTTTTGGGGTACCTCATGGTTCCGAGGACTGCCGGCGTGGAATGTTGAATTCCCGAAAACGCTGACCGAAGTTGAGCATCAAATATCTATTAGTTTTGACGATGTAATGCTTACCACCCACAAAGAAAAATGTATTGAATTGATGCACAAAGTAGAAGCTTCTACACCTAATTTCCGGTTTTTATACTGTGGTATAGATCCTAATAAAGGTAACAGATGGTCAAATACAATCTTTATGGATAAAGATGGAAACCTGTTGTAAAAGAAAACAGTTATGAAACAATTTTTATATTTTATGTTGCTGCTGACTGCCTTTGTTTTTACAGGAGCATGCAGCACTTCGGAGTCCGAACCGGAACTGGAAGAAGAAAAAGAAAATCTTTTTGAACAAAAGTTCAAAAACAAAGAAGTGATTATCTATACGCGGGCGTTCCGTGCCAACGGAGAACGAACCGTAGGAGAAATGGGCATGCCCGTAAAGTTTAAATTTGACTACGACAAAAACGAGCCCAACAAGCTCTATTTTGAAATGCCCGAATTTCAGTTTGGCAAAATGCCGCTGGCGGCAACCATCAGCGGCAATCTGGATATCATCAACAAATATGTAGATGCCTATCCCGAAAAAAAAGACTGGATTTATTTTGGTACCCGTAGCAGCAAAGCCACCGCAGGCTCTTATGTTTATAACGACAAGGGCGAAAGAATACAGCATGATTCCAGTCCCAGCGCAGAGGTAAACGGGTATTACAATCCCAATACCAACGAGATTTTTATGGACATTAACTTTAAGCTGATGAGTGTTACTTCTATCTCGCCCGATCAGGCTTTTGACATCTATCCGCTGGAACAGTATCTGGAGCTGCTGGACAGCTATTATGACGTTCACCGCCAGATTGACAAAGTGCGAAACAACATGTTTAATTTTTCCGAACAGCTGTTTAGCTGTACCATAACGGATGCCGACGGCAATAGTTCAGAGATAGACATTCCGCTTACTTTTAGTTACGACATTGCTCGTCCGGATCACACCCGGGGAAAAATAGGTCCGGTAAATTTTGAGCTGGCAGGCAAAACTTATACCGCCTCCTTTGAAGGAGATATCAGCTTTTTGTTTAACCCCGACCCGCCTATATATGAAACGTGGAAAACCCCTATCCATTCCAAGCTGCTGCAATGCAACCAGCCTGATACGGCTTACATAACTGTAAACGGACAACGTACCGAAGGAGGAACGCTCAGCGGCATCTGGCGTTCTACAGACTGGCTGGGCGATCATTACGAATACGCCAAACTGAGACTGACCGAAATGGACATTGTCTTTAACCAGGGGGTAAAAATAAAAATCAATGTTGGAGCGATAAGAAATTGATTAAGCATTTTTTTTGAAGTATAGCATTATAGCACAGATATCCATTAATAAAAAAATACTAAACACAAAACATATTATTTAGTAATCATTTTTAAATTAAGTAAATATGAAATATTTTAAATTTTTATCCGTTTTCGCGCTTTTTGGAGCGCTGTTTTTGACGTCATGTAGTACAGACGACAAAGATACCCAACCAACCGATCAGCAAATAGAAAACAAATCGTTTTTTCACGATTTGTTTCATCCCGACGGCTTGCAAAGCAACAGCCGTTATACCACTTTTGCTGCCGGTGATTATGCCGGAACCTATACCGGAACCTATGTAATCAACAGTATGCTTGCCGGTTCAGGTCCGGGCGATTATGACGATGTGGAGGACAAATCTATTACTATAACTGTAAACGAAACCGCACAAACCATCGATTTGGAAATAGAACCTTTTAAAGTAGGATCAATGCCTGCCAATATTAATATTGAAATGTATAGTATTCCTTATACTGAAACTGGAAACACCGTACATTTTCAAGGTACGGAAACAAATGGCTTCAGCGTTATGGGAGTTTATTCAGACATTGATGTGGACGGTACCATTACCAAAAGTGGCACTACCTATACCATGGCGCTAAACTTTCTTGCCAATGGCTCATGGGGTTCTATGATCATTAATGCAGACGTAGATTTTACAGGAACCAAGTAATATAAGTAATAATTATAATAGTAATTTTCGTGATTTTTTCACAAATGTATTGTGTTTAGTTAGTAATTGAAGCGGCTTTTCAGCCGCTTCTTTTTTGATATAAATATCAGTTTCCGGACATTATTTTTTTCTCCAACTCCACCGAAGCTGGAAAAAGAATATTGTTTTCCAGATGAATGTGCTTGTGCAAGTCTTCCTCAAATTCTTTCAGCATAGCAAATGTTACCCGATAGGTATTGCACGCATCGGCAGGCGGATTGTAGTTATCTGTCAGCGAAGCTATTTCCCTGAAACGCTCTCCTTCTCCATCATGTTCGTGCATCATCATTGCCACAGGATTTTGTACTGTACCAAAATGCGGTTGATCCAGTGGTCTGCCTGTAATAGAGGCATCTACCATTTTTCGGATAAACGGAAACAACATCAGTTCTTCTTTTTTCATGTGCTGTGCCAGTTCTTGTGCACATCCCACAAACAATTCGTGAATTCGGAACAATTCCGGATGTCTGTCGCCGTGTACTTTGCACAGTTTATCTAAAAACTGCAATAAAACCGGCGTTTTTTCTTCTACATAGCGGTGATGTGTTTTTTGTACATAATCTGCCAGCAAATCCAAAGGCCACATTCTGAAATCGATACTGTTATCTGATTTTTGAGCTAATACTCGTTCAAGTTCCTGCTCTAAATCTCCCTGATTTAGCTTCTTTTTTTCACACGCTTCGGTCAGTGTTCTTCCTCCTTTACAGCAAAAATCAATTCCGTATCGGCTGAATACTGCTGCTGTTCTAAAATCTTCGGCTACATAAGAGCCCACTGTTTTATTTTCCATAATTATTTCTTTTTTATTGTTAGTTTAAATACAAATATTGCTGTTGCTACAATCCCTACTGCAAAAATCACATCGCCTATTGTTCGCAGCCATTTTAATACAATCATCATCGGCTGCTGCATCAATTCGCTTGATCTGGCATACCACATGCCGTGCTGAATACTTTCAACCGCCTGCCATATACCGATAGGCAGCAGGCTTAAAAATGCCATGAGTAGCAAACCGATGTTTAATCCCCAAAAACTTATTTTTAACATTTTTTCGTTCCACTGTACATTTCTGTAAATGCTTCTCAATACAAACAGCATTAATCCTATCCCAAGCATGCCGTACACTCCAAACAAAGCAGTATGACCATGCAGTGGCGTTGTATTTAAGCCCTGAATGTAATAAAGTGCTATCGGGGGATTGATAATAAAACCAAATACTCCTGCTCCTAAGAAGTTCCAGAAAGAAACTGAAATCATAAAGTAAATAGGCCATTTATAATCTTTTAACCAATCTTTTCTACCAGATAACTGATAATTTTCGTACGCCTCATAACCGATAAGCGTTAAAGGCACTACTTCCAATGCGCTAAATGTTGCTCCCAATGCCATTACTGCTGTTGGTGTACCACTGAAATAAAGATGGTGGAATGTTCCTATTACTCCGCCGGACATAAAAATAATGGTAGAGAAAAGTGCTCCGTTGGTGGCGGTTCTCGATTTAATCAACCCCATTCTCACAAATATAAATGCCAATACCACGGTAGCAAATACTTCAAAAAATCCTTCTACCCATAAGTGTACTACCCACCATCTCCAATATTCAGCAATGGCAAGATTAGTTTGTCTGCCCCACATTAATCCGGCGCCATAAAACAATGCAATTGCCGCACACGAAATCAAAAATAATACAATGAGGTTTTTGTGATTTTGCTCTGTTTTAAACACCGGCAGCAATGGACGAACCATTAAAGCCAACCAGATAAATAATCCTGCAAACAGGAATATCTGCCAAAATCTACCTAAATCTACATACTCATATCCTTGGTGTCCAAACCAAAAGTTTTGTGCTAAATCTAATTTTTGCATAATCCCGAGCCACTGTCCGAACATGGAACCCAACACGATAATCAAAAGGGCATAGAACAAAAAGTTCACTCCTAACACCTGAAACTTCGGATCTTTTCCTCCTACTGCAGGGGCAATATACAGTCCTGTTCCCAGCCACGCAGTAGCAATCCAAAAAATAGCCAGCTGCGTATGCCAGGTACGGGTAACGGAATACGGCAAAATTTTGTCCAACGGAATACCGTAAAGTCCTTGTCCTTCTACCCCGTAATGAGCGGTTAAAATGCCCAACAATACCTGTAAAATCATCAGCAGACATACTACCCAAAAGTATTTTTTAAGCAGCGTCATACTTTTTGTCGGTTCTCCGTTGCTCAGCGGATCTTCTTGAGGGATAGGCAATTCGCCGTGTTTTTTAGAAGCAACGTGATAATAAATCAATACGCCGATAAAAAAGATTAACAAGATAATACTCACCCCCGACCATGCTAATAAAGGAGTCGTAGCTTTATTGCCAACTAAATCTTCTGCCGGCCAGTTATGAGTATAACTTATATCTGAATCCGGACGATTAGTAACTGTTGCCCAAGTTGCCCAAAAGAAAAATGCGTTCATTTGTTTCATCCGAACTGGATCTTTGACTGCATTAACCGGAATGGCGTAATCTTTTCTCAGCTGATCAAATTCAGAATCATCTGTAAAAAGTTTTGAATAATACGCATCCATATACTCTCTTGCCAAATTTCGCTCATTAGAAATAGTCAGTGTCTTGGATGTTTTATCAAATGTATTTTGACGAATATTGGTCTGCAGCCTCACTACCATTGCTGCCTGTTGTTCTGCATTTAAGTTGTCATAACTTTGTCCATATTCTGCATCGGCATAATAATCCAGTAAAAACAGGGCTTCTCTGTGTAGATAATCTGCGGTCCAGTCGGGAGCTACATATGCTCCGTGTCCCCATATTGAACCTACTTCCTGTCCACCAATACTTTGCCATACATTTTGTCCGTCCTTAATGTCGGCAGCTGTTAATACAACTTCTCCGTTTTGATTAATTACTTTTTCCGGTATAGGCGGCGCTTCCTGATAGATTTCTATACCAAAATACCCTAGTACCCCGAATGAGAACAGCATCACTATTGCAAATGCTATCCATAGTTTTCTCTGATGTTTATTCATAATATTTATATAGAAGACTTTTTTATCTTTTATTGTTTTAAAATAAAAGGGAAATCTCATTCCCTCTTCTTTTTTACTATTGTATTTTTAAAAAAGTGTCGCCTGATTTAATTCCCATCGAAAGCTCTTCAATAGTAGTTGTTTCAAGCATCTGTCTCAAATTTTCGCGTATTTCTTTGAACTTCTCGTGTACCGGACAAGGGTGCGTTTCTGAGCATTTTGGCAACCCCAATCCACAGCCTTTGTAAATCGAGTCTCCGTCAATAACGTTTACAATTTCACAAAGTCTAATCTCCTTTAATCCTTCAACCGGGATTTCAAAACCACCGCCAACACCTTTAATTGATAAAATGATACCGCTTTTAGCCAGCTTTTGTAAAATTTTTGCTGTAAACGCTTCAGGCGCTCCAACTTCTTTTGCAATCTCTTTAAACCCGACTCTTTCCCCTTTCATAGACGAAGTAGCTACAAAAATAACAGAGCGTATTGCATATTCACAAGCTTTTGAAAACATACCTTTTAATCTTTAGGACAAATATACAAAGTAATTTTTATATAAAAAGACAAAAACATCTTTTATTGTAAAAATATTCTATTAAATGTTACACGCCTTTAATAACTCTTTTTTAGTTTTGGAACTAATACCTTTCATTTCTTTGAGCAAGACATTATTTTCATCAACTATAAAAAATGTTGGTGTTGTATCTATATTTAAATAAGTATGAGTAAACCGATATCTATCCCAAAAATTTGTCCATTGGATTAAGTTTTTTATTTCGGGTATATGGTACTGCCATATTTCATACGACGAATCATCCCAAACGGTTATAATTTCATATTTATCGATATCTATTTTAATCTGAAGTTCTGCCAAAAAAGCCATCGAAGCCTTGGAATATCCACATCCGGTTGAAGTATAACATATTATCTTCTTTTTGTTGTTCTGTTGAATCAGGCTTGTCAATTTTAAATCCTTATTAAATAGTTCAACAGGCATTAATTGTTTACCTTTTTTAACAGGAATTTCCTTTTTTGCTTTTAAAAAAGTATCTAATAATTTGCCGTAATAACTTTCTTTATAGTCTTGATCTAATCCTGCTAAAATATCTTCCAGAAAAGCCAAATCTTTACTTTCTTTGAAAAAATAATCATTATACAGAAAATACAAGGCAGGAAAAGAATTGCTGTTTTGTTTTATCAGCTGTTTTCTCTCCTTTTTATCTGCGTATTGTATTTGCTCGGATAAGCTCTGATCATCCATGATGGGATGAAGCTCATATTCGTTCTTTTTTGACAAATCTATATTGAGCTCTACCTCGCTAGATTCTACCCATAAATCAGGAGTATAATAATTAATCTTTCCTGTTTTCATATTAATTCCTGCAAGCGAAATTTTAGTTGGTAAAACTGGAATGTCGACCTCTTTAGCATAGGTATTATCTTCTGAAACATCTAATGAAGTTAGGAAATCTCCGGTACTAATAAAAATCTGACCAACACTTTCTGCTTTTAAAATTGTTCCTTTAATCGTGATTTTATTTTGTGCATTACAAATTGTCACTATCTGCAAGAAGGCAAATACGATAAAATATAGTTTTTTCATAGTCAATTTTGGTATAAATTATGGGTACCTGTCAATATAATCTTTTTTATCTGCTTGTTAATAATATGACAAATAAAAAAATCGGAATATTCCCGATTTCTTTTTATCTCAACACTAAATCTTTGATAACTTCTTTTCCTAAATCATCATTAATCATTCTTATGATCTTCTGCTTGCCATAACTCAGCTCTTCTCTGAGGATAGGAGATGAAAGAGCCACATATAGTACTTCTCTTTTTAAAACGACATCCAGTGTATAGTTAGCAATACCGGGACCTAACAAGTTTATCCATGCATTCCTTGCATCAATATTATCTATACCTTCTTCTAATCTGTTTTCGCGAATAATTAACTTTAAAACGTCTTCAATACTGTTTTCTTCTCTAAGCCTCTTATATTCGTTAAATTTTTTCATTCTGCATCCTCGCTATTTACAGCATCTGTTCTTTTGTAGTAATAAATAATATCGTGTTCGTTTTTCAATATTAACTCATCCTTTTTAATTGTCATCAGCTGCTCTTTCCATTCGGAGAAATCAGTTTTGTAGTTAATCCAAAATACGCTGCCTTCTTGTTCAATTTTTATTTCTTCGGGTATATCATTTGTTAGATATTCTCCGTTAAACTGAGGCATTAATTTTTGTCTGAATCCTATACCTTCTTCATTCACTTCAAAATAATCAACGGAAGCATTAAAACTGTAATCTTTTTCAGTTCCGTCAGGTAATTTTGCTTTTTCTATCTCCCAATACCCGGTTAAAAGAGAATAATCACCCACAGAGATTTCTTTCTTACACGATGACATCCATACAATCAAACTGCACAGAAGTATGTATTTGGTTTTATTCATATAGCTTTTATTTAAAGAAAGAATCTACAAATTCATATTTATTAAAAACCTGTAAATCTTCTATTCCTTCACCTACGCCAATATATTTCACAGGAATTTGAAATTGGTCTGAAATACCGATCACCACTCCTCCTTTTGCCGTTCCGTCCAGTTTTGTAACTGCCAAACTGGTCACTTCTGTTGCGGCAGTAAATTGTTTCGCCTGCTCAAACGCATTTTGTCCTGTAGAACCATCCAGTACTAACATAACATCATGAGGCGCATCACCAATAACCTTTTGCATAACGCGTTTTACTTTAGAAAGCTCATTCATCAGGTTAACTTTATTATGTAAACGTCCTGCTGTATCTATAATCACAACATCTGCCCCCTGAGTTACGGCAGACTGCAAAGTATCAAATGCTACTGAAGCCGGATCACTCCCCATATTTTGTTTCACTATCGGAACGCCCACCCGATCCGCCCACACCTGAAGCTGATCGATGGCTGCTGCTCTAAAAGTATCGGCAGCCCCCAACACCACTTTTAATCCTGCTTTTTTAAACTGGTAGGCAAGCTTGCCTATCGTTGTTGTTTTTCCTGCACCATTTACGCCAACCACCATAATTACATATGGTTTATTACCGTCCGGAATTTCGAATTCAGTAGACTCGCCCGATTTTGTTTCAGACAAAAGCGCAGCGATTTCCTCTCTTAAAATCTTATTCAATTCATCCGTACCGACATATTTATCACGGGTAACTCTTTCTTCAATTCTTTCAATAACTTTAAGCGTAGTATTTACGCCGACATCGGAAGTAACCAGTACTTCCTCTAAGTTATCTAAAACGTCATCATCTACTTTAGACTTTCCTGCCACTGCTTTAGTGAGCTTGTCAAAAAAAGAAGTTTTAGACTTTTCTAGTCCTTTATCCAAAGTTTCTTTCTTTTCTGACGAAAATAAACGCTTAAAAAAACTCATAACAATACAATTATAAATACAAATATAAAGAATATAACAATATGCTTCAGCATGTTTGGCGGAACAAAAATGCAAATACGGGAAAAAAGAAAAGCCGTCTAAAGACGGCTTTATTCAAGATTATTTTAATGGTAAATTACTTCTTATTCAAGAAATCATCTACAAAATCAGGAGCCATAACAGCTTCTACAAAAGTGTAAGCACCCGTTTTTGGAGATTTAACCATTTTAATTGCTTTAGTCAGCTTCTTAGACGAAGCAGATCTTAAAGTTGCTACGGATTTCTTTGCCATGACTACTAATTATTTAATTTCTTTGTGAACTGTTACTTTTTTCATGATTGGATTGAATTTTTTAATTTCCAATCTATCAGGAGTATTTTTCTTATTCTTAGTTGTGATGTATCTAGAAGTTCCTGGTAAACCAGACGCTTTATGTTCTGTACATTCTAAGATTACTTGTATTCTGTTACCTTTCTTTGCCATCGTATTCTATATTTTATGGTCTGATTATTTTACTAATCCATTTGCTCTTGCATCTTTCAACACAGCAGCAATACCTTTCTTATTAATTGTTTTTAATGCAGATGTAGATATTTTTAAGGTTACCCATCTGTCTTCTTCAGCAATGTAGAAACGTTTTTTAACTAAGTTTACAGAAAACTTTCTCTTAGTTTTATTCATTGCGTGAGAAACGTTGTTTCCAACCATTGCTCTCTTTCCAGTAATTTCACAAACTCTTGACATTATTACTTATATTTTATTTCAATATTCAAAATCAGGGTGCAAAGTAACGAAAAAGAAAACTATTAAACAAAATCTTTTCAGATATTTTTTAATATTTCCTTATACATCAATTCCAGCCCTTTTGAAACAGCATTATTCACTACTCTTTCACGAGGCGACGGAAAAACAAATCGTTGGGCATACGTCTTTTCGGGAGTTGCAATTCCGATATACACTGTTCCTACTTCAGCTTCAGAGTCTCCTTTAGCAGGACCGGCATTTCCTGTAGTAGCAATGGAATAATCTGAATTAAACAGCATTCTTGCCTGTCTTGCCATTTCCATAGCAACAGCTTCGCTTACTACACTATTTTCTTCAATTAATTGAGAGGCTACCTTCAATACATCTATTTTTGCCTGCGTAGCATATACTACAACTCCACCTTTAAAATATGCAGATGCGCCGGGGCGTTCGCTAAACAGCGCTGCCAGCTTTCCTCCTGTACAACTTTCTGCAAAGGAAATAGTTTTTTCTGTTTCCTGCAACCTTTTTGCTACCACTTCGTTTATCTCAATATCTTCTTCTGCTATAATGTATGATCTGGCATTAACGGGCAACAAGTCAATCTGATTTTGGAGTGTCTGATCTATTTTTTCTTTGTTTTTGCCTTTTAGCGATAATCGCAAGCGCACTTTTCCAAAGCCGGGCAAATAAGCAAGGTGAACATCTTTAGGCAGATTACTTTCCCATTCATTCAGATGTTCTGCCAGTAGGCTTTCTCCTATACCGTAAGTAACAATTGTTCGATGTCCGTTGTAATTTCCATTACTTTTTTTTCGCAATAGCGGAAGGAGTTCTTCTTCAAAAATAGTCTTCATTTCAAACGGAACTCCCGGTAATGATACGTAAATCGTATTTTCTCGCTGCATCAGCATTCCCGAAGCGGTTCCAACACGGTTAAACAGAATATGCGCCTGAGAAGGAACTTGTGCCTGCAACTTGTTTATATCTGAAATTGGTTTGTTGTAAAAAGCCTCTAATAGCACGGTAACGTGATGAAGAACCTGCTCATTTTCAATTAATTTATCCGAAAAGAAATCGCAAAAAACTTTTTTGGTTACATCGTCTTTTGTAGGACCAAGACCACCTGTCATCACTACTAAATCTACTTTGTTGAGCTGATTCTGAAGCGCAGTAAAAATTGCCTCACTATTATCAGCAACAGTCAAAATTTCTGTTACTTCAACGCCTATATTATCCAAAGCCTTAGCCATATAGACAGAATTAGTATCTACAATCTGTCCGATCAAAATTTCATCTCCAATGGTTATCAAGCTTGCTTTCATTGCTTTATACTTTAAAGTGAAAGGTCTTTTTTAAGTTCTTTCACTGCGTTTTTTACGTGAAGCTTAAATGATTTAAAAATTTCTTTTACTTCTTTTTTTTTGCCTTCGCGCAAAATCCATGCTTTAATATCATGAGCTTCCTCTAAAGCAGAATCCATTCCTAAAAGTTCTAAAAAAGGCATTATAAAATGGAGCTGTTTTTTTACTCTATTGTATTTTTTTTCTGTAATCCCCATTTTCATCTTTAAGAGACTTTGGGGCGCTCCTTCTATAAAAACAAGTAATTTTTCTTTAATCGCTTCAGGATTTTCTTTACAGTTTTCATACAACGGTCCTAAATTATAATACAATGCCATATATGCTATTTTATTGATAACCGGAATATTTCTTTTCCATTCAGCTCTCCCTCCAAAACGTCGCCTGGTACTATTCTTCCTACCCCGGCAGGAGTTCCTGTAAAAATCAAATCTCCTGTTTTTAAGGTAAAGTACTTCGACGCCTCTGCTATTACCTGATCTATATTCCAAATCATTTGAGCCGTAGAGGCTCGCTGAACTATTTTTTCATTCTTTTTTAGTAAAAAAGAAGTGTCAAATATATCTTCCAGTTCTGTTTTGGAAATAAAATCTCCGACAAGGGCTGAATTGTCAAAAGCTTTTGCTTTTTCCCATGGCAATCCTTTGTCTTTTAATTTTTGCTGTACGTCTCTTGCCGTAAAATCAATTCCCAAAGAAACCTGATCATAATACTTATGTGCAAATTTAGGATTGATATATTTCCCTACTTTATTGATTTTAACAACTACTTCTGTTTCATAGTGAATATCGTCTGAAAAATCAGGAATAACAAAATGAAATTCTCTGTTTAATAAAGCCGTATCGGGTTTGATGAATAAAACAGGTTCATCTGGGCATTCGTTATTGAGTTCGGAAATGTGTCCTACGTAATTTCTTCCTATGCAAATAATCTTCATAAATCGGAGCTATACTAAAATTTAGTATTCAATTTTCTCAACTTAATGCCTGTCAGTACTTTTTTAGTATAAAGCGGAAAATCAGCATTCTGAATCCATCCATAATATCCCGGTTCATTCGTTAACACATCTTCAACTAAAACCCCTTTGTGCTTGCCGAATGTAAAAATCTCCTTCCCTTCCTTGTTGAGTGCTATAAATCCTGCAAAATCCACTGATTTTTTACGAGTCGTAAATTCAGATAAAACCTTCATATCGTTTTCCAAATCGGTATATCTGTCCAACTGGGCTTTTAAAATTTCGTAGGTTGCATTTGTATCTGCAGCTGCAGAATGAGCATTTTCGAGGGTTTGATTACAGTAAAAGCGATAAGCTGCACTTAGGGTTCTCTCTTCTTTTTTATGAAAAATAGTTTGTACGTCTACAGATACTCTATTACCCATTTCAAAATCTACTCCTGCTCTCAGCATTTCTTCTGCCAATAGCGGAATATCAAAGCGGTCAGAATTAAATCCTGCCAAATCTGAATCTTTAATCATATTGTAGACATGAGAAGCTAATTCTTTAAAAGTAGGCTCGTTGGCTACTTTTTCATCTGTAATACCATGTATTTCCGAAGCTTGTGCAGGAATTGGTCTTTCGGGATTTACCAACCATGTTTTACTTTCTTTATTGCCATTCGGATAAACTTTTAAAACAGCAATTTCTACTATTCTATCTCTAGCAACATCCACACCTGTTGTTTCTAAATCAAAAAAACAAATGGGTCTGTGTAATTTAAGTTCCATTAATTTTACTTTTATCTACACAAATATAAAAAATGTTAGACAGTATAACTTACGATTCTCAAAAGTTTTATCTTTATTACATTTAACACAATAAACTATTTCTAAAAACATCAACTACATAAAAAAACATCCCAAAATAAACACAGTAGTTAAAAAATGTTTTGTTTTGTTGAAATATTATTTTATTTTAGCGTTGACTAAGCATCAAAAAACTATTATATGAAAAAGCTAATGCCGTTATTTTGCCTGTTTGTTCTAACAAGCATTTTGATTAGTTGCCAAACTACAGAAACTATCGTTTCTTCACCTTATAAGCTTAAAAACAACAATACTACCGTTTACTCCGCCAAAACTTTTATGTTTAAAAATTACTTTTTTACATATAAAAACGGCGAAGCAACTTTAGTATACCAACAAGATAAATCATTAAACAAAGATTCTGAGCCGGTTTATCTGACTTTGTATGAAAACAAAAATGCTATCCATTATCAGGAATTCAGAGACTCAAGCAAAAAGATTATTGTAAAAATTCTCAACGAAAACGAAGTAAAGTTGCGCATCAACAAAGCAACACACACCCTTTACAATCCTGATTACATAAAAGAAATAAATGCTGATACTGACAAAATTCTTGCTGATATCGCCATTTGGAAAGAAACTAAGTATTAATACCAAACTAAATTAACTATAACAAAAAGACTTCGATCGGCTTGTCCTGTGTCGAAGTTTTTTTTACTTCAATTGCTCAAAAGCTTTTACTTCAAGTTTGAGCCAACCTGGAATTTCAATAGATTTTTTGTTCTCCAGATCAATCATTACCTGAACACTCGAACCATGAGCATGAATTATCGGAGAATGGTCTTTCTCTTCACTGAGGATGACATACTCTATTTCAAAACTTTTAGTTCCCATTTTAGAAATACGAACGCCTATTTTAGGGTTCTTGACTTTTAAACCAATTTCCCGTACGTAATTGCAGTTTATATTCGCTATGACAAACATGTGTTTGTTCCAATTCCATTTCTTACTCGCTTTTGTCATGTACTTACCTCTTCCCGTTTGAAAATAATCAATGTACAGTACATTATTTACATGTCCTAACGCATCCAAATCATTCCACCTGATTTCCAGTGGATGGTAAAATTTAAAATCTTCTATTTTAAGATTCATTATTCTCTATTTTAAATATATGTAACAGACAATTTATAAAATCCGTTTATCTCCTAAAAGGTTTTAACGCAACTTTAAAATATTTCTGCGTTGAGCAATAAGTTTTCTTCTCAGGATGAGATATTTAAATATCAAACGATCATACCACAAAGCAAATAATAGCAGTGCAACAGGAATAAATAATGTATAAATTTCTAATTGCTGATAAACGAAACCTCCCAAAATACAACCTAAGAAAAAACCTCCTATGATAGAAATTTTCAACCCTATACTTCTCCTGAGGCTTCGCTTTTTGTAATGCTGTTTAAAAAATAGAAAAGAAAGCTCTATTCCCAAATCCGTAAATAACCCTGTAAGATGAGTTGTTCTGACAACAGATTGAGAAACTCTTGTTACTAAAGCATTTTGCAACCCCATGGCAAATAAAAGCATCGATGCAATAGCCTGATCGACACCTGTATAAAACAGACTACAGACCATAACCAAAATAAAAAGCGTTATTTCTAAAAAAACAGGCAAAATATAAGTTGATCGAAATCGTATACGCTTTGAAAAATCCATCAGTAAACTGGATATAAAGGCTCCTCCCAAAAAAGAAAAAATGTAAATTAAAAATAAACCGGCAAGACTATAGTCCTTAAAGAACAGTTCTTCAGAAAAAAAAGCAAAATGCCCCGTCACATTGGTCGTTAAAACCTTGACAGATAATACACCTACAATATTTACTATTCCTGCTACTGTTGATAATATGGAAGCCAATTTTAAATTGTGGAAAAAGGTTCTTCTTCTTCCTTCATGTCTTAACATTGCATATTAAAATAAAAGAATTTAATATCAAATTTAACAACAAAATCAACATATCATCTCAATGATATAATATATATTTTTGATTTAAAATCATACTCTTCCTGTTTTCCTTTTAAACACATGATAAAAGTCATTTTACCACAATTAAACCTCTCCTATATTTGTCACATGAAGAAACTCATAGTATTCATAGTAGTTTTATTTTTTGCAAAGCCTATTTTCCCTATATTAGACTTTGTAATTAACTATGATGCTATACAGGAACTGTGCATAAATAAAGACAAACCCGAGATGCAGTGCAACGGTTCTTGCCACCTCAAGAATGAACTGGCAAAAACAGCTCAGGATGACAATCCGTTTACCCACAAAAAAACCACTACTTTTATATCAGAAATATTATTTTTTAACCCGTTTCAATGGGAATTGCAAATACCTTTAATTACAGATTATAAAGAATCCGTTAAAGGCATATATCAAAACAAATATGCTTATCTTCCCGTTTTTGATTTTTCAAAACCACCTCTCACATAACCTTAAATATTTATCGAAAAAAACAGCACATTTTATATTAAATGACGGTGTTTGTATCTCACTTTTAATTATTTAAGACTTATAATAATGAAAAAAATAATATATTTTACCCTTGCTGTTATTGCAATGGGTATTACAGCTGCTTGCAGCTCAGATGACAATCCAAATGAATCTGTAAATCCCATAATACCTCCTGCAAAAGAAATAATTTCCAAAACAGAAAGTAATCTTACATTTATAATAAAGAATAAAGAGGGTAGATTTACAGGTGATGCAACCAATAAGGTTATTGTAGAAATAATCGACAATATTGATTCTCAAAACACAGTATTTAACAATACCCGTATGGGAATTACAATGCATATGACAATGGCAAATGGTCATAAAATGTCCCATTCGGCTCCTATTACGCAATTGAAGCCCATTCAGGGAACAACAAATGTTTTTGAAGGCGAACTAATGTTTACCATGGCTGGAACAGAACCTGGTGTTAACTATTGGGTATTGGAAATAGAAACGCAAACCAAAGGACAGACCATTAAAACCAAAATCGATTTAATGGTATACCCAAGAGGTGAATCTGAGCTAAAAACTTTACAGAAATTCCAATACAACGGAAACACCTATCTAATTGCAATGCACGAAATAGAACATATAAAAGTAGGCGACAACTCATTTTTATTATCGGTATATCAAAGTGATAATCACGGAGCAGAATTTCCATACGCTAAAGATTTTACAATTGAAATAGATCCTCGCATGCCAACTATGGCAAATCACGGTGTAGGAAAAATTTTACCGCCGTTACAATATAGTTCTGCCACAGAAAAGTATGAAGGCATTATTACTTTTAACATGACAGGGTATTGGTATATTAATTTACTGGTTAAAAATAATGCTAATGAAATCATCGCAGGGCAATTTGTTGAAGCCGACAGTCAGATAAACAGTGACTTCTATTTTGAAGTTGATTTTTAACCTGCTGAACAAACTAAAAAATGAATCTTTTTATCATCCCCTTAAAGATGTTAAACTACTTTTTATATACAACTGGTGTGTTTTTTGCCCTGCAAATAGCTATTGCAGGGCAAAACACCTCAGAACCAAAAGATACCCTTCAGAATAATTCTCTTAATGAAGTAGTTATCATACATTCTAAAAACAAAAAATTGACAGCTCCAAAATCACTCGGTTCTGTAGATGAATATCTGGCAAATAAAGAAGGTATAGTTATCATCAGAAGAGGTGCCTATGCTTGGGAACCCATGATTAACAATATGGCTATTGAACGTACCAGACAGACTATTGACGGAATGCAGATTTTTCATGCTTGTACCGATAAGATGGATCCAATTACTTCTTACGTAGAGATTAACAATCTCGAAAGTGCTGATGTCACTTCCGGATCGCAAGGTTCTTTATTCGGCGCTACCTTAGGAGGAAGCATCAACTTAAAGACTAAAAAGCTTCTTTTTACAGAAAAAGACAGTTTTAAGGGAAAAATAAGAACAGGATATGAAACCGTTAGTAAGCACAAAATAATTGGTGGAGATTTAAATTTTACTTCTAACAAACTCTCTATCAACGGCTCTATTCTTCATCGGGATGCTGACAATTACAGAGCAGGAGGCCATAGTGAAATAAAAAACTCTCAATTTAGTAAATTAAATGCCTCCGGTAATATTGGTTTTAAATTTAACCCACGTAATACTTTAGAGGCTGCTGCTATTTATGACAAAGCTACAGATGTAGGATATCCGGCTCTTCCGATGGATGTTTCGCTGGCAGAAGCTCTCATCACTTCGCTTACACATATTTATACTCCTGATAATCCATGGATAACAAAATGGGAAACCAAACTGTATTACAATGCCATCACTCATCGTATGGATGATGAAAACCGTGCAGAAGTATTTATAAGAATGGATATGCCTGGTTGGACCAATACCTACGGTGTGTATTCTGCCGTTTCAGCAACGATTGCAGAAAAGCATCATATCCATGCTGTAGCAAATGCATTTTACAATAAATCTCTTGCCGAAATGACAATGTTTTCAAATCAGCCTCAACGGAGCGACATGTTTGCTTATACATGGCCGGATGTAAAAACAGCCTACGGAGGAATTACTTTCAAAGACCACTGGCAAATTAGTGATAATCAAAGCTTGCTTATTACAGCTGGAATCGGAACAAACAAAAATCATGTAAGCAGAGAAGGTATTAACCAATTGAGTATATTTTTAAATGACGATACCTTTAAAGCGAATAAAACAAGATTAACAGGTAATTTAGCGGTCAATTTTGAAAAAACAGATAATACATGGCTGTACGGAGCGGGAATTGGTTATGGCAACCGAGCTCCTTCTGTATCTGAGGGCTATGGATACTACTTATTCAACAGCGGAGACCAATATGATTATATCGGAAATCCGAATTTAAATAATGAATCCACTTACGAGGGTAACGTATTCGTAAAATACCTTACTCCTGCCTTTTCAAGCAAACTCTCCGGTTCGTTCTTTTACCTCAGCAACTACATCATAGGAGTAATCACTCCCCCGTTCAATGCGATGACACATGGCGGAAAGGGAGTTAAAATTTACAATAACATTTCGTACGCCGTCCAAGCTTCAGCGGACTGGAATTTTACTTATAAAATTACTCATCAGTGGATGCTTACGGGTGGATTAAGTTGCAGTTACGGCAAGGATAAGGACGACAATACACTGCCATTCATAGCACCTTTTGTATACAAAGCTGCAATCAATTTTAACTGGAAAAATTTAAAAACTCAGTTAAGTTTAAGAGGAAATACCGTTAAAAATGATGTTGCAAAAGTGTATGGAGAAACCCGTACTCCTGCATTCGCTGTTTTAGATTGGAGTGCAAACTATGATTCTTATGCAGTAAATAATGTATTGAATACCTCCATCGGCATTGAAAATATATTAGATACTGCTTATACTACTTATTCTGATTGGAATCACATTCCCAATCCCGGCAGAAATTTTTATATTCATCTGACGTATTCATTTTAAAGCTGAACTAATATCTGTCGCATCAATAGCATACGGCAGATATTAGTTTTTTATTTCGAAAACAAATCTAAAAACCAAAATCCATATTTCTCTATTTCTTTATTCTGTTTAGGAGCATTATACGTTTTATAAACAACCTCTCCCCTCTGGTAGGATACTGCTTCTTTAAACATAGGTCCGTCAAAAACAAAGGTGTGAAACTCTCCGTTTTCTCCGCAAGGATCAACTCCTTTTGGCAAATCGCTCACAAACTGCCGATCTATTATACGTCCGACAAAACTTTTATCTAAATACTGCTCATTTACACAAACCACTATTGCTTTTAAGCCGCTTTCAATCATTTCATGAATCAATTGAAAAGTATTTTTACCCCATAAAGGAAAAATGCCCTTCATGCCCACCTTACTGAGCTGCTGTTCTCTAAAAGCTTTTAAGTCTTCCAGCAAAATATCTCCAAAAACGCTGTATTTAATTTTTTGTTCTAAACATTGATCCAGTTTTGCTGACATGATTTTTTCATATTCCTGCATCGAAGTATTTTCAGGCAAATAAATGATTTCTAAAGGTAGACCCAAACAGTCAGCCTGGCTTTTCAAAAGTTCTTCTCTAACACCATGCATCGAAACTCTCCCTGCTTGCTCGTTTACTGTAGTTACCAGCTTTGCAATTTCAAACTCTCCTTTTGCTTGAATCTGATACAAACTGTAAGCCGCATCTTTTCCACTACTCCAGTTCAAAAAAGCTCTTTTTTTGTTCATCTACATTCTTTTATTCTGTTCAAAAGTGTTATTCCTCCTTTTTCTTAAATATAGAACCGATTTCTTTCCCGATTTTCTGAACTACTTCTATTCCTTTAGTCAACGGTTCTGTCGAAATATCTATATAATTCTCTTCGTTAAAAGTATTGATCTGCTGCGGATAAATAACAAAATGGCTGTTAAGCGGAAAGTACTTTTCAAGTTTTGTAGGCAAACCATCCAAAATCCCCATATGCGAAGCTGCTCCTTTTCGGGCAGAAATCAACACGATTAAATCATCTTTGTGAATCGCACCGGACAATACAAAAAAGTCTTCCCACTCCGTAAACAGTATCATGTGGACGGAAGCACTCAGTTTAGTTTCCTGCAATAATTTTTCAACTGCATTTCTAGTGTTTTCATTACAATACAACGAAATAGAAATACTCAGTTCCTGAGCCAGTCTTGCCATTTTATCAACCCATAAGGCAAATCCTTTTTCTCTTTCTGCCAATGGAGGAGCTACAATGACAATTTTTTTATGCAAAGCCAATGGTTTTTCCAAATGGCAAATAAAAGTAGTTTTTTCTGTATTGTTTAAAATACTGTTTATTTTTTCTCCGATTAACTTATCAAAAAAACCAGAACGGCGAGGCCATCCCAACACAATAAAATCTGCCATGATTTCTCTCGAAACCCGTGCAATTCCGCTTGCCGTATTATGATCAATTGTCGTTATAACATTGACATTGGTTTCGGATGCCGAAGCTTGTTTTACAAAGGCTTCCAGCTTATTTCTGGTTTTTAAAATATTTATTTCTGCTTCGTCGTTATTTGATACGACAGAAAGGATAGAAATGGGGTTAGGTGATTTTTTATCTTTGATAAGTATTGCAAACTCTAAAAGTTTTTCAATATTGGACATATCGGCAATTGGCAACAGGATATGTTCATCAGATGCGCCATTTGTTTTAATAAGCTCCTGTGTATCGTCTTCCGATGCTAAAATTATTTTTTTACTTGCTTTTTCTGTGGCAAAGGACGCCACCACGCAAGTTATCAAAATCAGAATAATGGTTCCGTTTAAAATATTTTCATCCAATATCTCTGCTTTATATCCAACTAAAATCACCGCTAATGTAGCCGCAGCATGTGCACCGCTCAGTCCGAAAATAAGCTGTCTCTGAGCTCCAGAATACTTAAATGCTAATTGTGTAAACAAGGCGGCAAACCACTTACCGAACAATGCTACAACTGACAGAGTCCCCGCAACAATCAAAGCCATTGGTCCGCTTAAGATAACACTGACATCTACAAGCATTCCTACGCTGATAAGGAAAAACGGAATAAACAGAGAGTTTCCCATAAACTCAATCCGATTCATCAATGCAGAGGAATTAGGAATGAGTTTGTTTAACGCCAATCCGGCAACAAACGCTCCGATAATAGGCTCAACACCTGCCACTTCTGCTAAAAAAGCAGCAAAAAACACAACAGATAGTACAAAAATATAATGAGAATGTTTTTCGCTTTCCAATTTTTTAAAAAACCACTTTGCCACTTTTGGAATAATCAAAAACATAATAGCAGAAAAAATAGCTAACGATACAATTAATCTTAGCCAGAATTCCTTATTAAGACTTCCCTGACTGTTTCCCATAATTACAGCCAGAATGATCAGTACGGCAGTATCCGTCAAAATAGTTCCTCCTACGGTAACAGCTACTGCCTGATTTTTTGAAATCCCGAGTTTACTGACAATAGGATAAGCAACCAACGTATGTGTTGCAAACATACTAGCTGTTAAAAAACTGGCATTAAAATCATACCCTAAAAAATAATAACAGACTGGAAAACCAACTCCCAATGGAATAATAAATGTAAAAAAACCAAAGAGCAAACTCTTATTTCGATTCGATTTAAAATCGTTCATATCCAATTCAAGTCCTGCTATAAACATAATATACAGTAATCCTATCGTTGAAAATAAATCAATCGCTGAGTTTTTTTCAAGCATATTGAGCCCGTATGGACCTACAATCACTCCAGCAATAATCAATCCTATAATTCCTGGGATATTCAGTTTTCTGAGCAATATAGGAGACAACAATATGATAAATAGAATTAACGAAAAAACCAATACCGGATTTTCCAGAGGAAATTGAAATTCGCGTAATAAATGCTTAAAAAAATCTACCATTATATCACTTTAGGTTGAGTTATTTTCAAAAGTAATAAAATATTTTAAAGAGATTTATTTCCTCTTCTAAAAGTTTATTGCCTACAGAAACTTTAAAAAATATATTTTCAAGTCATCTTCATTCTCCAAAAACACTGCAACAACCGTTGCTAATAATTAAAACCCTACCAAAAAATATTAGCTTGATAAAATACTATTGTATTGAATGTTTGCTTTTTTATTTTGCAGGTAATTATTTTTAATATAGCTTGATTGGTCTTCTTCTGTATTTACTAAAGAGTATCAGGTAATAATTCTATTTGATGAATCAAACGCTTATCAAGAATATTTTTGAAAAAATAATCAAAGAAATTCAATCAGTAATTACGCTACTCTACCTCTTTACGGTGGGAATCGGAATGCTTTTCAATTATTATAAATACACCGAATTCGGTATTAACATTTTTGATTATGCCGGTATATTTGATTTTTTAATCGCTCCTTTTGCGGATATTAAAATACCCGTTGTGCATTATGAATTAAAGAAGAGAAAAGTTGTTCATTTGATTTAAAATCAGTAAATTGAATTAACTACAAAACCATTTACAATGAACAACTTAGGTGCAAATTACGAAAGAATTTTGGAAGTTTTACGAAAAATATCAAATGAAAATTTATTGCCCTACCAAAGACGAACACCAAAATTGAAGGATTTGGAATTGATAAGTCTTGCTTTAA
>NZ_SOAG01000034.1 GCF_004364575.1 Myroides indicus
CAAACCAGGCTCGTTTACTTTTAAAGTCTCACCGTTTTCTCCGATAAGATCTTTGCCGTTTTTGGTCCACTGGATTAAATAGTCCTTCGCCTCCAGATTCTGACCGAGCTCAATTGTATCCCCAGGACAAAGCGCATTGCCGCCCTCGATGCTCATGTCCTCACCGATCTCGGGGTTACCCAAATCAAAACTGCGCGCGTTGAAAAAGACAGCGGAAGTGTGATCCGGATTCTGACAGAAATCCATTACTGCCAGTTTGATGTGATATTTACGGCCGGGAACTACAGTCACTGATTCAGATTCCATTCCTACTGTAGAACCGGCATAATCAATTGGAGCTGTCTGAGGATCCGCATTACCGCCTTGATAGGCGTTCCAAAAAAACTCCGGATAAGAATTACAGCTCGTCCCCGTTATTTTTGCATTATCCCAAATACTTTTTAAAGAAATAGGAACGGTAGTTCCCGGTATTTTAGCTAAGTTTTCTCCCGTACCAGTAGTTAAATCAATTAACCAGGCGGCAAATAATGCCCCATTTAAACAAGTGTAGGTACATCCATTGATATAACTATTGGAGGAAAATAAATATTCAAATTTTAAACTATCTTTTACAGGAATAAAATCAAACTCTAGCTGTGTTACCCGCATAGTTGGTTCTGGTTTTCCTCCAGTATCATTTATCGCATCGTTTAAATCTTTATCTCCTACCCAACGATGAGGATTATTTCCTCTACCTCCTACGCCGTAAGGTCCCGGAACATATTGTACTTCACCAGTTGATAATACTATTCCTTCTTCAAAAGGAAAAGAAGATCCATTTTTATTAAAATAACCCAAGGTATTTACTGATTTGGTCGCAGGACTTCCATCTCCAACTTGATATCGTATATTGGAAACCAAATCACATCCTGATTTTACCAAGACGTCTTTTACCAGTTCTTCCACCGTATACATCTCCCCGCTAGGGCTTACTTTTATAGGGGGAGGAACCGTGCCTAAACACAAATCCAGCGTAGTGGTCGGAGTTGTTTCTCCGCTCATCAGTCGGATGTAGTATTTTTTGCCTGGTTTTAACTTGTCCAGCGTTATCTTTTTAACAGCAGCTGTCAATGAAAAACATTGAGATGCCGTAGCATTTATGGCACTGCAATCCCTGTCGTAAAGCGCTCCGTAAAGCGTAGCAGGCATGTTTTTTTCATTGGAAATACTAAATATATGTTTGTCAGAAGTGGCGGTAAACTCAAACCACAAATCTTTCGGAGAGGATCCAACTGCCGAACAAAAGGGAACTGCTTTTCCGGAAGCGGTTGCTCCCGTAAAATCAACCGATAGTTTTTGACCGCAATCCAAATCGGGATTAACCATTAAAGATACCGCATCTGTACAGTCGTCATTTGCAGGTGCAAAAAACAATACGGATTGTCGATATGTCGCAAACTGAGCCTCGTCTAATATATACTGAATATGATCAGCTATATTTTCTTTTACAATTGTATTCCGTCCATATACAGAGAACAGAGAAAAACAAGCCAAAAGAAATAGAACATTTTTTTTCATCTAAACAAACTTAAAACAGACAAATATAATTATTTAATAGAAATTTAACCAAAATAAATTAAAAAATAAGCTATCTAAAAAAAACGTTCTAAAAACTCGATACTCTTTTCGAGAAAAATAAATTGTAAAGTATAATAAACTTAATACGAATCTTTGGCTTGTCTTGAAATAAGTGAAATTAAATAATCATACGCATAACTAGTGTTAAGTCTTTTAATAATTTGTTAATCAACATACCATCATCACTTTCTTCTTTTAATGAATTATTCCTCGGCAATCAATAAATCATGAAACACTTATCCGGGAACAACCAATTCTAACTAAAAAACTATTTATTGATCTGCACCCATCCTGTGCGAATTTTTCCATGCGCCTGAATCACGTAGTAATACGTGCCATCCGGCAATTGTTTGCCGTTTTTGTTTTGTCCGTACCATTGGGTGGTATAACCCTCGTTGTGAGAATACACCTCCGTTCCCCAACGGTTATAAATCTTAATGCTTTCCACGCCATGAGGAGTTAAATCAAAAACATCATTTAAACCGTCATTGTTTGGCGAGATTCCCCGTGGAATCGGACAATCTTCATAATCGATGGTAAAACTGCTTTCATCGGTACACAAACCGTCCTCTGAACTGGCATAGACATAAATGGTCTGTCCCTGAAGAATCTGCATGCCTGCATATAGCTCATTACCCTGTCGTTCCGGTTCGGTATAGTAGTGATTGTGTTCAGACAGCGGTACCAGCTGGTAATACTCGCAACTCAAGGTTTTGTCTTCAAAAACATCTGCTGTGACAGGAGCTGTAATATTTACCTGATAAGCGGTCTCTTCATAACAGCCTTCCTCGCTGTTGACCTGCAACAGGTAAATGGTATGTTCTCCCGGTTCGGCTAAAATATCTCCGGTTTTATAAGCTTTTCCTGCTCCGCCCGGTTCGGTATAGTAATACTGATTGCCTGCTGTGGCAGGGAATACGTATTCTGCACAAACTGTAATGTCGGATGGTTTATCGGGAACTGCTCCTTCTTCTGGCTGAATCGGCAACACAAATACTTCGTAACAACTCGTTACTGTATTTTCAACGCGGATATATAAATTTTGAGGCTGCACTTCTTTACCTAAGGAATAATTTGCTGCATCGGCTATCGCATTTTTGGCTGCTTCAGCATCTTCCATGGTGTTGTAATACCCTGCTATAATATAGATCTCTGTATCAACATTGCGGAACATTCCTGCTTCTACCTGAGTTAAGTTAACCCGGATATCTTGTAAAGAAGTACTACAAACCACAATACTCTCTGCCTGGTGAACGGTTTCAGAAATTGCAGGATAAGCTTCTACCACAATAGTATCCGTAAATTCGCAATTTAACTCGGTAAGATACATCACAACCTTGTATTCTCCGGCTTCACTGACTTCTAAATCCGGAGTGTTAGCGCTAGAAATTAAAACACCATCTTTGTACCATTCATATTCTTTTTTAATTACATCTGATACATCTGTGTATAAACGTATAACGCTCGTTTGGTTATCACACAAAGCGTTATTGGTCTCTATCAATAAATCAGATCCTAACGTAATATCTCCTACATTAAAACTCCCTCCATTTAGAAATACTGCAGAGTGATGTCCTCTGACACACCTACTACCCGCAACTATTTTGATCCTGTATTTATGCCCGGGAACCACTTCTGCCTTTTTTGTTTGTAACGGAACGGTCATCCCCGTAAAATTGATAGGAGATTTTCGCTTATCATAGCGCATATCATTTATATTATTAATCCATCCTACTAAATCAGGATTGATATCAAAACAGCGCAGCTCTTTATCCATGATATACATAGCTCCCACTGGTTGTTCTGTTTGAGGTGTTAAAGCTACATTTGTTCTCTCTTCGGTTTCTTTATTGATAATCCAGCTGCCAACCACACCTCCTCCATTTAAATCATTACTAAAAACGCAAACATCTCCAAAACAATCTGAGGCAAACAGATATTCCCATTGTAAAGAGTCCGTCAAAGGAATAAAATCAAATTCAAGGATTGCCTGATGGGATAGTCCGGTTGTACTCATATTTCCATATAAATTTTCTAAATCAGGATCTATTACATAATCTCGCGGAAAAGGAGGATGATTTACTAAATCCAATTCGTAGGCGCCAAAAGTATTAATATCAACATCTGCGTTGCTCAGTATTACTCCTTCTTCAAAAGGAAATACCTCTTTCCCTTTTGTGTTTTTAAAGTATCCAATAGTATTTGGATTTCCGATAATCATAGTACCATCAGGAAGTACTAAAGATTTTGATATAATATAATCTATATTAGAGGTAACCTCACAATCCGATTCTGAACGTATAAATACTTCTTGGACTAATTCATCTATACTATACAAATCTCCGCTTGGGCTAAACTCAATACTCGGCGAAGTGATACTCAAATTAAATGAGAGTACACTGTTATTAGTACTGCTTTCCACGAACCGAATGTAATACTTTTGTCCCGGAGTCAAACCTCTCAATATCTGGAAGTCCTCATTATCAAACGTTGTTATTTCAAAGCAATCTACCGGGGAATTGCTATTAATTAATCCACAATTTTGACTATAAAGTGCTCCAAACATCCTATTTATTGTAACTCCTATAGATAAGTCTAAAATTTTTAGTACATGTACCTTTTCGGTCGCTGTAAACTCAAACCAGATATCTTTTTGCTGAGAAGTATCCCATCCATTACAACTCGGTAAATCTATCGAAGAAGCGGTTGCTCCGACAAAAGAACCATAGACGTATTTATCCCAATCCGATCCCGGATTGATCGGTACGATTTTGGCATGGTTACAATCAACATTGGTTTGCGGAGGTATTTTGTGTATGGGCAAAGACCATTCGCTTTTAATGTCTTTTTCAGCACAAACACTTCGTATATAAATCGTGTATTCCTTATTCGGGTCTAATCCGGACAGACTTGCTTCGGGGACGCCTGTTACTTTTACGGTCTGAACAGGTTTAGCTATTTCATCTTCTCCGTAATCAACCACTATCACCTCCCATTCTGATGAACCTCCATCCTGCTGCCAGGCTATATCTATGCTTACGGAAGTTTCATCGACAATTTCTACCCCATAAGGTTTCGGACAATCTTTTATTTTTTCTACAGAAATATTATCTAGCCCTACTAATGTGGTTCCAACAGAAGTGATATGCCATGCTAAATTAATATCTCCTTTTATTCCGTCTATCTCAATCAGCTGTTCCTTCCAATCTGTATTTGTATAACTGTCTTTAGGAAGTAATACTTTGGAAAATTCATCGATATCTGTGCCTTTTTCAGATAATAATACTTCAAACTGGCTATCTACAGCAAAACCAAACAAATCATTTAAAGCAACATAATCATACTTTAAAACATATTTTCCTCCATCTAATTTAATAGTAGGAGATATTAACCATGCTTCATATTGTTCTGTCCCCATAAAATCAACTTGATAATAACATGCTATATTCCCTCCTTCTTTACTTTCAGGAATCATACTCATCAATCCATTATTATTCCATCCCATTTCTATTCCGTTTCCTTCATGAAGAGCTTCCCGCACACCACTATCTACCGTTAACCAACAGCCTACCGTTTGGGAATCAGAATTAAATCCTTCCCAAAACGGAGTATCAAATCCGTCTTTACAAGCTGCTCCTGTTTTAAAAACATAGGGTCCTACCCATTCGCTATACATCCCTCCTCCACAATTAACGCGTACGTAGAATTCATAGGCTGTATTGGGATCCAGGTTGTTTCCGTCTATATCTGTAGAGATGATATTTTCATTGGTCGTTGTAGATGTTCCGGAGCTGACCGGTCTTCCTTTACCTTCTTTTTGAACAATATACTCCCACTCTAAATTGGTATCTTCTTCCCAAGATATAGTAACCTCATCTTCTTTGAGATCTTCCACATTTAAATCTTCTGGAGATAGGCAATCTAACTCTTCAAAATACACATCATCTAACCTAAAATACGATGCTCCTGCTGATGGAGCAAGTACCCGCCAAGCAAAATTTACCTCTCCGCCTAAATCTGAAATTATTATCTCTTCTTTTTCCCAGTTTAAACCTTGATAAGTTTTTGCCATCAGTATATTTGAAAAGTCTGACCGGACAGTCCCCTTATTAGAAGCTAAAACTTCGATATCTAAAGTATTATTGTTAGTGTTAAAGTGATATTTTAATCTATATTTTTTAGTGGCGTCTAAGGTAAAGGTCGAAGAAATCAACCAATCATCTGATTGAGAGGTGTTATAATTACTTGCCACAAGTTCTACAAAGCGGTTTCCTTCAAAAGGACTGTAGGTTGAATAACCCCAGGTACTGCTTCCTTCCCCTCTCTCAGAATAAACTACTCTCCAACATGAAGCTGTTGGGGAATCGTAATTAAATCCTTCCCAAAACGGTAAGCTCATTTTGGTACAAGTCGTTCTAAATAGCATGGGACCTTCCCATTCCGACCATGAATTAGCATTATCTTGTCCGTTGATACACTTAGCCCGTACGTAATACTCATACACTGTATCGGGTTCTAGAGAATCTCCGTTAAACTCCTTCGTAATAATATTTTCTGTTGTTGTTGTTTTAACTCCACTACCTACCGGAATCCCGGTCTTTCCTGTCTTCTGTACCACATATTCCCACTCTGTGTTAATCTCGTCTTCCCAATAGATTGTGGCTTGATCCTCCTTTTCTTCTTTTTTATACAGCTTAATTGGTCCTGCACAGACTACCTCTTCCAGAGTTACATAATCTATCGCTATCCTTTTCCCTTCAACGCTATCGGTTATGACTCCCCAAGCCACTTGAATATCTCCTCCTATATTTTTTAGATAAACGGTCTGTTTAATAAAATTAGGATTTTCCGAATCTATATCATTAGGAAACAAATCTTTATATTCCGATTCTCCTACCTTTATTAAGACATTTTCATCAAAAAAGGATTTATCGTTAATATAAGTGCCCAGCACTACACCTCGAGAATATTGTAAGTAATATTCTAATTTATATGTTTTTGTATTATCTAAAGTGAATGTTGGGGAAATTAACCAATATTTATAAAGCCCTAAAATTCTCATATCTAACATCATACCGAAATCTCCTTCATAGCGATAATCATATAAATTATACTTTCTCCATCCTCTTGACGGATCATTATTATTAATAATCCTCCAACAATCAAAAGTAACAGAGTCTGAATTAAATCCTTCGGTAAAAGGTAAAGGTAAAACAACACAAGGTGTTCTAAATATAATCGGTCCGATCCACTGGCTTTTATTGCCTGAACCGCAATCCGTACGCACCCAAAACTCGTATTCTGTATCGGGCAGTAAACTTCCTCCACCATTTACACGGGTAATGATTTCCTCTTTATTATTGGTAGGCGTCCCACTTCCGGTAGGTACTCCACCACCACTAATGGGCACGGGCCGTACGTAATATTCCCATTGTGTGTTATTATCATCTGTCCACTCCAGGGTTACCTCGTCCGTTTTTAAATCGGTTATTGCAATATCGTCCAAATCTATCCCTACACAACCCACTTCTTCAACCGTTACCAGATCCAGATAAACTTCCGTTTGTCGGGTAGAAGTGATATGCCAGGCCAGATGTATATCTGCTGTAATACCCTGTACATATACAGTTTTCTTTTTATAAGTACTTTGGCCATACACCTGCTTAGACAATAAAACAGTGGTGAACTGATCGATATCTATTCCGTTTTGAGACAACAATACTTCAAATTCGTTTTCATCAGCCACTAATGCAGAAGTTTTGTAATAATATGAAATCGCATAAATACCACCGGTCAGCGCAATCGCCGGAGAAATCAGCCAGTCATCATGCGTTTTGTTTGGGTCTCCTTTAAAAAACATCGCCTTATTTCCTTCATAAGCATAATAAACATCTACACCATACCAGATATTGTCATCCGTTGGAGAAGTTGCATCCTGATTGCCATCCACAATTGTCCAGCAATCAAATGTAGTTGACGTCGTATTAAATCCTTCCGCAAAAGGAACTGTCAACGATGAGCACAACGTTTTAAAATCAAAGGGACCTGCCCAACTGCTCATACCATCTGCACCACAGTCGGTGCGTACATAGAACTCATATTGTGTATCGGGCTGTAAACTATTTCCATTTTGATCCTGCGTTATAAGCTCCTCTTTATTAGTCGTTGTTGTAAAAGTAGACGGTGTGGGATCGCCATACGGAACTACATAATATTCCCATGTACTGCCGGAACTATCATCCCAATAAATAACAGCTTCGTCCGTTTTTACGCTTTTCACTTCTAAATCAGAAGGTGGGATACAGCTAAAAGCAGTTTTTTCTGTGGATAGCTGTTTTTCCCGATGGATTTGGAACTCCTCAAAAGAAGGGGTAACAGACCAACGCTGGATGCCATAAGCAGCTGCAAGGCATAGTAAGGCTAACATGAAATAGATTATTTTTTTGATCATAATTATATTGCATTTAATCTTGAATAATTGTCAATCCTAAATAAGACTTAATTTTAACTTAATATCTACCGCAATATATTAACATCAAATCAATGATCTTAATTTACATTGTAAACAAATGGTAAACTAAATTATTTTTTTAAAAAACACATCTAACTAATAATCAAAATAATAAAATAATAAGTGTTAAAAAATGCTTATGGAAACAAACACTATTTTAAAAAGACAGATATTATTTTATTTTTACCATGCTTTTACAAATTCATCTAGATTATCATTTTTGTCTAAAGTCAATTTCTTTCTAATTCTACTTCTTATAGTAATTAAACTTCTATATTCAATGCTTAACAAAGTTGCTATCTCATTATTATCCATATTTATTTTGATGTACATACATATTCTTATCTCAGCTTTCGATAACTGCGGATATTTGTTTTGAATAGTCGCAAAAAAAGTTGGATGTATTTTTTGAAAAGCAGCCTTAAACTTCTCCCAGCTTTTCTCTTTATTATCTAGATTACGAATCATTTGCTTTAATTCTTTTTCCATATCTTCAGCTTTAGCATTATTTTCGACTACTTTTTCTACTTCTGACAAAAACTGCGTATTTAATAATAACTGAATATTCATAGCCACTAACTCCCGATTTTTTTTATCTAATTCATATTCATGTTTTTCTTGATTCATTTTTTTCAATTTAGTTTCCACCTTTGCTTTTTCAGTCAGTCTCTTTTGTTCTAATACACTTATTAACAAAGATTTCTTTTTGTTTCTGTATAATAGTGCTAATAAAAGTGCAATTCCTAATGTTGTTACAATCAGAAAAAAGTAAACTCTAGTTCGATTAAGGTATTTTTGTTTATCTATCTCTCGATTTATTTTTAATAATGTATTTTTATACTCTTGCTCTTTCAACTTATTTTCCCACTGCATTGACTCAATCTGAGATTTTATTTCAGCACCATTAATACTATCTTTTACTTGATGATATTTTTCTAAATAACTATAAGCATCAAATAATCTGTTCGTTTTAAAATAGATGTTTGAAATAGTTTTAAGCGTACCAAAATCTAAATAAATACAATCTACCATTTTGTGCCCTTTGAGGTAATAATATAAAGCTTTCTCATAGTTCTCATCATACTCATAAATATTTCCATAATGTAAAAGAATATGCCCTTCCAAACTAATATCGTTAAAATATTTTGTAAAACCATAAGCTCTTTCAATATAACTAATTGATGCTGTTGTATTTCCAGAGTATAGTTCTGCATCAGACAGAAAGGTTAACACCTTAATCATTGTCAAAGTATCTTTAAGTGCTTCGAATGTTTTAAAAGAGGATTTTAATTTTTCTTTCGCATGCTTATAATCGGATTGTCGTATAAGAAGTTTCCCTATATTAGCATGATGGATTGCCTTACCAACCGTATCATTGTTTTTTTCAAATATTTCAAATGCTTTTTGATGGAAGATAGAAGACTTTTCTATATCATCCATAACAAGATATATAACACCTAACATATTATAAAACTGACCTAAAGCTGCTTCATTATTTTTTTCAAAATACTGTTTTGTAGATAACAAATACTCTATACTCTTTGGATAATTTTCGTTGTGTGAGTAATACAAACCAAATTCATAATTTATACGTGCTTTTAAATCCTCATCAACGGTATAAGTGGCTAATTTGGAAGCTTTTTCCAATAAATAAAAAAGACTATCATTTCTATATTTCGATCTTTCAACAACTTCCCTGTAAAAATATGCATATGCTAAACTCAGAGAATCCTTACTTTTTTTAGATTGATTATAGAGCTCCTTTACTTTTAAATCTGCTTGTTCCAAATCATAGTTTAATAAAGAGTCCAATTCTTTGTATGTTTTTATTGTTTTTTTATCTAACACCTCATCTACTACAGACTCATTACTATTTCTCAAGAAAAAGATAGCAAAAGCTGTTGTTACAGTTAAAACTAAAGAAAAAAACCCTATCTTATATTTTATACCATTCATTATTGATTCAAAAAAAGTTAATTAAAAACTAATACAATATAATAAAATTATGTGTATCACTACTTTTTATGCATTATTATCAATTGAATTATTAAATAAAATTGATTGAAATTTTTATAGTTCTACAATTTCATTTATCCTATACCTTGATATCAATATTTAAAATTGGTTACTTTTCATTAATTTTGTACTACTATATAAATATATATGATTGAAAAGGAAGATATAAATTTTGAAAGATCAGTAATTGTTGGAATTATTACTAAAGATCAAGATGAGTCAAAACTCAAAGAATATTTAGATGAGTTAGAATTTTTAACTTTTACAGCAGGAGGACAAGTATTCGAACGCTTTATACAGAAAATGGATCAACCCAATCCAAAAACTTTTGTAGGAACAGGTAAAATAGAAGAAATTAACAGTTATATAATTGAAAATGAAATACATACTGTAATTTTTGACGATGAATTATCTCCTGCCCAACAGAAAAACATTTCTAAAATATTGAATTGTAAAGTTCTTGACCGTACTAATCTTATTTTAGATATTTTTGCACAACGAGCACAAACCTCATATGCCCGAACCCAAGTAGAATTAGCACAATTTCAATATTTGCTTCCTCGTTTAGCGGGGATGTGGACTCACTTAGAAAGACAGCGTGGTGGAATTGGGATGCGTGGACCTGGAGAGACTGAAATTGAAACTGACCGCCGTATAGTTCGTGATAGAATATCTTTATTGCGAGAGAAGTTAAAAGTTATTGATAAACAAATGTCCACTCAACGAAGTAATCGCGGAGCTATGGTAAGAGTTGCATTGGTTGGTTATACCAATGTGGGCAAATCTACTCTGATGAATGCTGTTGGAAAAAGTGAAGTTTTTGTTGAAAACAAATTATTTGCAACGCTTGATACAACAGTTAGAAAAGTTGTTATTGGAAATTTACCCTTCTTACTTTCTGACACAGTAGGTTTTATTCGAAAACTACCCACTCAATTAGTTGAATCATTTAAAAGTACATTGGATGAAGTTAGGGAAGCTGATTTATTACTACACATTGTTGATATTTCTCATCATGATTTTGAAGACCACATAGAATCTGTTAATGAAATTTTGAAAGAAATAAAAAGTAATGAGAAGCCTATTATAATCGTTTTTAACAAAATTGATGCTTATCTGCCAGAAGTTATAGCTGAAGATGATTTAATGACAAAACGTACTTCTCATCATCGTACTATTGAAGAGTGGAAAAAAACATGGATGTCTAAAGTTGGTGAGCAAAATGCTGTTTTTATATCAGCTACTCAAAAAGAGAACTTTGAAGAATTTAGGAAAAAAGTATATGAAGCAGTACGCAATATTCATATAACTCGTTTTCCTTATAACAATTTTCTTTACCCTGATTATAACTCTATAATTGATTGATTAAAAAAAAGCTGCTTCAAAATTTTGAAGCAGCTTTTTTAAAAACTTGTAAAATCTAGATTTACGAAATTCTAAAAATTATAATTTATTCCTAGCCCAACCATTTCTCTAAGTTGAAATCCTTGATAGGCGAGGTCGTCATACACCGCCTGAAATGTTAAGTTAGTAGACAAAAAGCGATTAATTTTCATCACGACATTTAATTGATAGTCTATAACTACGTTTTCTGGTTTTTCAAGATATTTGGAATACAGGTTTAAAATATTTTCAACAGAAACGTTTTCCATTGCATTAAACTTGTAATAACCATTCACTGCCATCCCTAACTGATATTTCATTGTTTTTCCCTGTTCAACGCCAAAAGCATCTCCAAACTCTGTAAAATGATCGTGAACAAGAATAAATCTAGATGTTGCCGGAGCAATATTAACTTTTAAATTATCTGATTTTTTCCACAACATACCCGGACCGATTTGCAAATATGCCGGAGACATAAAATGTGAATTTTTAATACCATTTTCATCTAAACCGGTATCCATCTGAGTTTTAAAGTTTAAAAATGCAGAATAATACCAGTTCTTAGCTGCTTTTTTCCCTAATAAAGAATTTATTTCTAAGCGATCATCAGTTTTTTTCTGATCTTCCCCTTTTATCTTAGTTAAACCATAACTAACCTGCAATTTATTGTCCCAGGTCCAATCTTCTTTTTTATAATTTAAATCATAATTGACATTGATGTTTCCGGAAAAGTTATTATCTCCTCCCGCCTGCCAGTTTGAAAAACTAGACTGATTTAACAAAAAGGCAAAATTTCCTCCTGATGTCCATCCCTGTTCTTCGGTTTGTGTTGCTTCTTCAGTTTCCTGAGTCTGATTTTCCTGAGCATAAATGGAATACGAAGCTAATAAAGCCACCAAGCTCAATAAGATTTTTCTCATATTGTTATTTTTTATACGAAAATATAAACAAATTACTAAAAAACAAAAATTAAACTCATTTTTTAAATGTTTTCTTAAATATTGGCACAGCAGAACAAGCTTCTCCAAACATAATTGACCGAGCATAATTCATCATTTGCTGTGTAGCTAATACATACGCTTCTTCTGGAATTTCTTTTTTAGAACACCCTTTTATTATAACAGGTAAATCGATATATGAAGAGTAATCCAAAGTAAGTAGAAGCTCCTGATAAATAGATTTTTCTAAATGATCTTTATCGCCCAAAAACACACGTTTTGCTACAGGCTGCAAATAGCTTGTCAACAGCATATATGCCCATCCGGGTAAAATAGCATCTGTGGAGCAGTACAATCCCACAAAAGCATCTTTGTACACTGACCAATCTACTTGTTTTAAGGCTTCCCTAAAATCTTTTTCTCTCAAAACAAACCCTTGATAAAGCCACTGTGCTATATCCACCTCTAAACGAGGATTCGAAGGATAAATCTCTTCCAAATCAAATATTTTAAGTGAGCTGTTAGCTACTTTATTAATGATTTCGCCTTCCATAATTAGAGCATTCCTAATTCTAACTTAGCTTCTTCACTCATTAAGTCCTGTGACCAAGGCGGGTCAAAAGTCAGCTCCACTTCAACACCTTTTACTTCATCAATAGACTTTATTTTCTCTTCTACTTCCATGGGTAAGGTTTCTGCTACCGGACAGTTTGGAGAAGTTAAAGTCATTAATATTTTAACGTCACTTGTTTCATTTACAAATACGTCGTATATCAATCCCAATTCATAAATATCAACTGGAATTTCAGGGTCATATATTGTCTTCAACACTTTTACAATATTTTCTCCCAATTGTTGTACATCCATTTCTTCCATATTATATTCCTAATTTATTACTGCTTAGCTTGATAAGCTAAAGCGTACATTTTTATTTGTTTTACCATAGATACTAATCCATTGGCGCGAGTAGGCGATAAATGTTCTTTCAGACCAATTTCGTCTATAAAACCTGTATCTGCCTCCAAAATCTCCTCTGCTTTTTGTCCGGAAAAAACCCGCACTAATATGGCAATTATTCCTTTCGTGAGAATAGCATCGCTATTGGCTGTAAATACCACTGAGTTGTTTTTATCTTCAGCGTGGAGCCAAACCTGCGACTGGCATCCTTTTATTAAATTTTCTTCTACCTGATATTTTTCATCTATTAAAGGAAGGTTTTTTCCTAGCTCGATAATGTATTCATAACGCTGCATCCAATCGTCAAACATTGAAAACTCATCAATAATTTCTTGCTGTACTTCTTTAATTGTCATTTGTTTAATATTTTAAGATAGCATTTGCTTTGCTTTTTTCACTGCTTCAATCAAAATATCTATTTCTTCTTTCGTATTATAAAAACTAAAAGATGCTCTTACTGTACCGGGAATCCCATAAAAATCCATAATGGGCTGTGTGCAGTGATGTCCGGTACGAACAGCAACCCCTAATTTATCTACGATTACTCCTATATCATACGGATGAAGTCCCTGAATATTGAAAGAGATCACAGAAGTTTTTTCTTTTGCCGTTCCGTAAATTTTTAATCCCTCTATTTCAAGTAATTTTTTAGTTCCGTAGTCTAAAAGGTCTTTTTCATATGCTTTTATTTTGTCAAAACCAATCCCATTCAAATAATCGATGGCATATCCCAACACAATACCTCCGGCTATATTAGGCGTTCCTGCTTCAAACTTATGAGGCAGGCAAGCATAAGTTGTTTTTTCAAAAGTAACCGTTTTAATCATTTCTCCTCCTCCCTGATAAGGAGGTAGTTTATCAAGCCAAGCTTCCTTTCCATACAAAATTCCCGTACCCGTTGGTCCGCAAATTTTATGTCCTGAAAAAACATAAAAATCGCAATCCAATGCCTGCACATCTGGCTTAATATGAGGAGTTGCCTGTGCTCCATCAATTAAAACGGCTGCTCCCACTTTATGAGCCTCATCAATAATGTATTTAATGGGGTTAACAGTTCCCAAAGCATTAGAAATATGCGTTACGGCAACCATCTTTGTATTTGAATTAATGAGCTTGTCAAATTCCTCCAAGATAAGATCTCCTTCTTCATTCATTGGAATTATTTTTAAAGACGCTCCCGATCTTTCACAAGCAAATTGCCACGGCACAATATTAGAATGATGCTCCATTGCCGAAATTAATATTTCATCTCCTTTTTTAAGGAAAGAACTAAATCCGTTAGCCACCAAATTGATACCGAAAGTTGTTCCGGCAGTAAAAATGATTTCTTTATCTGACTTAGCATTAACATGATGCTGAATCTTTTTTCGAGATTCTTCGTAGGCATCTGTTGCTAATTGACTTAGCGTATGAACTCCTCTATGAATATTAGCATTGATTGTTTCATAATATTCTATAATAGCCTTCTCAACTACTTTAGGCTTCTGAGCTGTAGCTGCATTATCAAAATACACCAATGGTTTCCCGTTAACTTTTTGATTAAGAATAGGAAAATCAGCCCTTATCGCATTTATATCTAACATGTCGCATACTTTAAAGTTTAAAAAACAACCTCATCGTTTGAGGTAAAAATTTTTCTTGCAACAAAGATACGCATTCGTATACTTTAGTAGAATAAATATTAATTTAAAATTAATCTAAATATGTTTTATATCCCGTAAAAAGATTATATTTTTGCCTCAATTTAGATTAAATATAAATATTGATCCTATGAAAAAAATAGCTTTTATCTTCTTGACTGCTCTGGTTATCACCTCGTGCAACCAAAACAAAAAAGATCAAACAACAGAAAATACTGTGGAACAGACAGAACAGAAACAACACGAACGAATTGTGTCTCTTAATGGTTCAATAAGTGAAATTTTAGTTGATCTGGGTGAAACAGAAAATATCGTCGGGGTAGATGTAACAAGTACTTTTCCTGAAAATTTGAAAGAAACTGCTAAAGATTTGGGACATACTTCAAAAATTTCGATTGAGAGCCTGATGTCTTTACAGCCCACTGTAATTTATTTTACAGAAAAAGAACTTAGCGATGATTTACAGGCACAGTTACAAAATTCAGGAATAAGATTAGAAAAACTAACGCAGGAGTTTACGGTAGAGGGCGCAAAAAACATGATAAAATCTGTTGCTAACTCTCTTAACAACAACAATTATCAGCCACTTATCGACAAAATAGACGAAGATATCAGTAATCTGCATACTTTGGAAAAGAAGCCTAAAGTTCTTTTCATCTATGCACGCGGAGCATCGATGCTTTTAGTTGCAGGAGATGAAACTCCGGCTAACAGTATTATCAATCTTGCAGGAGGGCAAAATGCAGTAACAGAATTTAAAGATTTTAAACCACTTACTCCAGAATCACTTTTAAACAGCAATCCGGATTATATTTTAATGTTTACAACCGGACTACAAAGTATGGGGGGTGTTGACGGCGTTTTAAAAATTGAAGGCATTGAAAAAACAAACGCAGGTAAAAACAAAAGAATTATAGCTATGGACGGACAATTGTTAACTGGTTTCAGTCCGAGATTAGGATTAGCCGTAAAAGAACTAAATCACCTGCTATCAAAATAATACAATGCAAAAAAAGCTGTCTTTTTATCTAATTTCATTACTATTATTTTTAATAGTGCTAGCTGTTGCATCTATATTTATAGGAGTTTATCAGTTTGAAGAAGGCAGTTTAAAAACTATTTCGAAAATACTGTCGGGCAATGAAGACATCAATCCTAGCGATTACTATGTGTTTTTTGATGTCCGGCTTCCCAGAGTATTAATGGCTATTTTAATTGGATCTGGACTGGCTGTTTCAGGAACCTGCTTACAGGGAATGTTTAAAAATCCATTGGCGTCTCCTGATCTCATAGGAATTACTGCCGGGTCTGTTTTATTTGCTGCCATAACAATTGTTTTAGGTAGTTATGTCAAAGCCGTTGTTCCGGAAATTATTCACTTTTCGTTACTGAGTATTATGAGTTTTATAGGCGCTATGATTACCATGTCATTTGTCTATAAAATTTCATCTACAAATGCTAAAACCAATGTAGGCGTTTTATTACTTGCAGGGGTTGCTATTACTGCCCTATCTGGCGCTACAACTGGTTTACTTACCTATCTTTCTGACGATGAAGAACTCAGAAACCTCACCTTCTGGACACTGGGAAGTCTTGCTGGTGCTACATGGACAAAAGTCGGTATACTGACCGCAGTAATCATAACATCCGTAGTTCTGTTAATTAATAAAGGGAAGTCTTTGAATGCGATGATGCTAGGAGAACGGGATGCTTCTCACTTAGGAATCCCGGTTGAAAACATCAAACGGAGAATTGTATTATTATCGGCACTTATGGTAGGGGCTTCTGTGGCTTTTACCGGTACAATTGGCTTTGTCGGCTTAATAGTTCCCTATATTTTAAGACTTGTATTTAAGTCCAATTATTACTATATTCTTCCCTTATCAGCCGTGTGCGGAAGTATTTTATTATTGGGAGCAGATACTATAAGTCGGACAATCGTTCCGCCTTCTGAAATACCTATCGGAATTTTAACATCCATCATGGGAGCTCCGGTTTTCATTGCTATATTAATTCGATTTAAAAAATCAATTTAGGTCATGATTCAAGCTCAAAAAGTAAGTTATAGATCAAAAGAAGTCCATATCATCAACGATATAGACTTTGAATGCAATTCGGGTGAGTTTGTAGCGATACTAGGTCCTAACGGAGCCGGAAAATCTACTTTTTTAAGTCTGCTCGCTAATGAACTCCATCAAAAAGGCAATAAAATTCTACTCAAATCTTGTGATTACAACCAGTGGTGCGAAAAAGAATTGCCGAAGCACAAAGCCAAGTTTTCTCAGCACAACAACAGTGATATTCCTTTAAACGTAGAAGATGTGGTTATGATGGGAAGATATCCTTATTTTGACCACATCCCCTCTGAAGAAGATAAAAAAGCTATTCAGTATAGCATGGAATGCATTGATATTTGTCCGCTTCAAAACAGAGAATACAATCACCTTTCGGGTGGAGAAAAACAAAGAGTTCACCTTGCACGGGTTTTATCTCAGCTCAACAATAACGTAGAAAACAAATTATTGTTTTTGGATGAACCGCTAAATAATTTAGACGTACTTCACCAACACAAAATTTTGGAATTAATCAAAGATTTTACAATTAAAGGAAATACAGCTATCGTGGTTATCCACGATTTAAACTTAGCTGCTCAATTTGCCGATAAAATCTTACTTTTGGAAAAAGGAAAAAAAGTTTGTTATGATACGCCTCAAAAGGTACTTACGCAAGATACACTTTCTAAAGTGTACAATTTTCCGTGTATTGTAACTACTAATCCTGTTAACAACAACCCTCTAATTATATTTGGAAAATAAAAGATATGAATACAAGAGCCAATATTTTAAAAGAACAATGGGACACGCTGAAAAAAAATAATCCTGGAATGCGAATCCGAAATGCAGCGAAAGAACTTAACGCAAGTGAAATGGAACTTCTGGCTACTCAGATTGGGAATTCTGTTACTCGATTAGAACCGGATTTTATAAATATTCTCTCTGAAATAGAATCCTTAGGCAAAGTCATGGCACTAACTCGAAATGATGAATGCGTACATGAAAGAAAAGGTATTTACAGTAATCCTGATTTTTCATCACCTCACGCAGGATTATTTGTAAATCCAGACATTGACATGCGGATTTTTCTAAGTCACTGGAAAAAAGCATTTGCTGTAAAAGAACAAGCAGGAAATATTGAACGAAAAAGCTTACAGTTTTTTGGTAAAGACGGAGAAGCCATTCACAAAATTTATCTGGTACCTCAAAGCAATGAAGCAGCTTTTGAACAGCTTATAGAAAAATATAAATCTGAAAATCAATCTATAGAAGAAACCACCGAGCCTTATTTACGCAATATGGATGAGCGATTGGATCAAGAAATAGATATTGATGAATTTAGAAAGGGTTGGAAAAATTTAAAAGATACCCACGATTTCTATGCCCTTGTCAAAAAACATAATTTGTCCAGAACACAGGCTCTGCGCCTTGCTCCGGATGAATATTATGCAAAACCTATTAGTAAAGATTCGATTATAACCTTACTAGAAAAATCCGCAGAACAACAACTACCTATTATGGTTTTTGTAGGAAATAAAGGAAATATACAAATCCACACTGGCGAAATCAAAAAATTGATGCGGCACCAAAACTGGTATAATATCCTTGATCCTGACTTTAATATGCATTTAGATATGGACAAAATAGCCCAAACCTGGATTGTAAGAAAACCTACTGAGGATGGAATAGTGACCGCTGTTGAAGTTTATAACGAAATGGGAGAAATTATTGTTCAATTCTTCGGGAAAAGGAAACCAGGCATTCCTGAACTAGAAGAATGGAGAGAGATAGTAAAAGATTTAAAATAAATGAGAACCGGTATATCATAAAGTTATACCGGTTTTTTTTAAATCTCTTTATTAAAGACTGCATAAATATAAAAAGTTTACATTTGCTTAATTTTAACACAAAAAACGATTAATTATGGCGAAAAAAGTTTTTATATTCATTTTTGCTGCATTCGGCGCTATTGCTATCTTAAACAGCTGCAACAGTGATGACTCTGATCCCAATGGCAAAAATCCTGACCCTGACGATTCAGAACTTCCCACTCCAGAGCCAGAAAACCCAGAACCTCCTAAAGAAGGAACTTTTAACTATAAAACATTCCACAAAGTTCACACTGCTTTTGGCGATGGACTTTCTCAAAATGTAGAAGACTCTTTTGACTTCCCTACAGACATTGAAAAAGTGAAATCTATAAAAATGTATGTACAATTTGACTGCCCATGCAACATTTGGGATGTTTTTGCTAACATTCAAGCTAAAGACAAAATTTCAGGAGAATGGTATGAAATAGGAAGATATATTACTCCATATGGAAAAGATTCCTCTCCTCTGGAAAGAGGGTTAGAATTTGATGTAACAGATTTTAAATCAATATTAACAGGAACTACAGAGCTTAAAGCCTACACAGAAGTCTGGGGAGCTGATGGATGGCTGATCAGTGTTGATTTCGATTTCATATATGGTGAATCAGATTACAAATACTCTTCTGTTATTCCAATTTTACAGTATAATGCAAACTCAATAGATGGTGAACCTTATGGTGAACCTCATAACTTTGTAATGAACAAAATGATTAATCTCCCTGAAAATTCTGAAGCTGCACATCTTAGAACTATTATTTCCGGATGGGGACATGCTACTCCTAATGATCCAGGGGGAAGAGGTTGTGCAGAATGGTGCTTTAGAACGCATCACATATTAATAAATAATGTGTCCTCTTTCAATCATTATTTAGGTTCTATAGGCTGCGCGGATAACCCTATAATAGACCAAAGAGGAAACTGGAAACCTGACAGAGCAGGATGGTGTCCGGGAATGGCTGTACCCACAAGGATTGACAAATTAGATAAAAATCTTCTTGGAAAACAATTTAAATTTGAATACCAATTCCAAGAATGGGAAAATAATATGGAGTATCCAGGAGATAACCCTCACGCCTATTACGCCCTTTCAACCTTTGTAATTGTCAAAAGTAATACTCCAATCGAAAAACCGACTGTTGTAAATTAGAATAAAAAAATATGCTTTGGAATTCCAAAGCATATTTTTTTATTCTATTAAGATATTTCCATAAGAATCAATGTTTTCCGTACTTGTCTAAAAAAGCGAATTAGTTATTAAACAATTGTTGATAACTAATTCGCTTTTTTGTTCTGGTTAGGTTGAATCCAAATTTTGTAAGCCCTAAATTAGCTAACCCGTTTTAGTTGTTTACACCTTTTTTTACATCGCTCATCCTGTGAAAATTGACTATTCTGTTTTAAAAAAATGATTAATTCTGGATGCTATTGTTTAATTAAAAAATGTTTGTGCTATGTCTATTTTTGATAAAAGAGTAAATTATAAACCATTTGAATACCCTGGCGTTTATCAGTTCACAGAAGCGATTAATAAGTCTTTTTGGGTACACAGCGAAGTAGATTTTACTGCCGACACTCAAGATTTTCATTCTCATTTAACCAAAGAAGAACAATTAGCCATCAAGCACAGTCTGCTGGCAATTGCACAAATAGAAGTAGCCGTAAAAACATTTTGGGGAAATCTATACCAGCATTTTCCAAAACCGGAATTTAACGGACTGGGAAGTACCTTTGCTGAATGTGAATTCAGACATTCTGAAGCCTATTCTCGTCTCTTAGATGTATTGGGATATAATGATGAATTTGAAAGCTTGCTAACCGTCCCTGTTATCAAAGAGCGCGTAGAATATTTATCTCAGGTATTAGAAAATTCGAGTAATAAAACCGACCGAAAAAAATACGTCGTTTCGCTGATTCTGTTTTCTCTTTTAATCGAAAATGTCTCGCTGTTCAGTCAATTTGCCATTATTCTTTCATTTACCCGTTTCAAAGGACTAATGAAAAACGTGAGCAACATCATTGCTTGGACATCTGTGGATGAACAGGTACACGCCAACGCAGGAATCTACATCATTAATATCATCAGAAAAGAGTTTCCTGACTTTTTTGACGATGAATTAATCAATCACGTTAATGACGTAGTCACAAAATCAATAGACATCGAAGAAAAGATTCTAAACTGGATATTTGAAAAAGGAGAAATTGAAATCGTTACAAAAGAAAACCTTCTCAATTTTATGAAATTCAGAGTAGATGAAAGCATGGTTAAAATAGGGTTAAACAAAGTATTTAATATCACACAAGAACAATACAAACCTATGGCGTGGTTTGAAGAAGAGGTTTTTGCCAATAGTCTGGACGACTTTTTTGCCAAAAGACCGGTTGACTATACCAAACACGACAAAAGTTTTACTGCAGACGATTTATTTTAATTGATACACTACAGATAAAGAATAAAAATACTATGAATAATTTTTCACTTCCATTACAAACAGACGAAAATACGGACCTCAGAGAAAAACTTTGGTGGAAAAATTCAGAAAGCGAGCAAATTCTTAACAGAGGGTACTTGCTGAAAGGCGAAACAGTAGAAGGAGCTATTGAAAGAATTGCCGGAGCTGCAGCCAAAAGGCTATATAAACCTGAATTAAAAGAATCCTTTCAGGAAATGATAGAAAGAGGCTGGATGAGCTTAAGCTCTCCTATCTGGGCAAATATGGGAACAGAACGAGGCTTGCCAATATCTTGCTTTAATGTAAATATTCCTGACAGTATTGAAGGAATCACACACAAATTAGGTGAAGTGATTATGCAAACCAAAATTGGCGGAGGAACATCTGGTTATTTTGGCAGTCTGAGAGAACGAGGAAGTGCAGTAACTGATAACGGAAAAAGCAGTGGAGCCGTAAGCTTTATGAAACTGTTTGACACGGCAATGGATACCATTTCTCAGGGAGGTGTGAGAAGAGGTGCCTTTGCTGCTTATTTAGATATAGATCATCCGGATTGTGAAGAATTTTTACAAATAAAAAATATCGGAAATCCCATCCAGAACCTGTTTTATGGTGTTTGTATTCCCGATTACTGGATGCAGGAAATGATTGACGGCGATAGAGAAAAAAGACAATTATGGGCAAAAGTTTTAGAAAGCCGCCAACAAAAAGGCATGCCTTATCTTTTCTTCTCAGACAATGTAAACGGAAGCAAACCACAAGTTTACAAAGATCAAAATATGCGTATTAACGCCAGCAATCTTTGTTCTGAAATTATGTTGCCATCATCTGATGACGAATCTTTTATTTGCTGCCTGTCATCTATGAATTTAGAGTTATACGACGAATGGAAAGATACGGAAGCTGTTAAACTTGCTATCTTCTTTTTAGATGCTGTACTACAAGAGTTTATTGAAAAAACAGAGGGTAATTATTATCTGAGTTCTGCTAATAAATTTGCAAAGCGTCACAGAGCTTTGGGCTTAGGTGTTTTGGGATGGCATTCATATTTACAAAAAAACATGATTCCTTTTGAGGGGTTACAGGCAAAAATGCTAACCAATCAGATTTTTCAAGACATCAGTGCAAAAGCAGACAAAGCCACACAAGAGTTAGCTCGTATATACGGAGAACCCGAGCTTTTAAAAGGCTATGGAAGAAGAAACACAACAACCATGGCAATTGCACCTACAACGTCTTCATCTGCGATTTTAGGACAAACTTCTCCCGGTATAGAACCTTTTAGCAGTAATTATTACAAAGCAGGTTTATCAAAAGGGAATTTTATGCGTCAAAACAAATACCTAAAACAGCTTTTAGAATCAAAAGGGATTGACAATGAAGAAACCTGGAGAAACATAATGCTAAACGGAGGAAGCGTTCAGCAATTATCAGAATTAACAGAAGAGGAAAAAGCGGTATTCAAGACTTTCAAAGAAATTAGTCAGCTGGAAATTATTCAGCAAGCTGCTGTTCGTCAAAAATATGTTGATCAATCTCAAAGTTTAAACTTGAATATTCCTTCTGGGCTGCCTATTAAAGATGTGAATCAGTTGATGATTGAAGCGTGGAAATTAGGTGTAAAGACCCTGTATTATCAACGCAGTCAAAGTGTTTCTAAAGAAATGGTAACTAATCTGGTAACGTGCAGTAGTTGCGAATCATAATCAAAATATTACATAACAAAAAAACCGGCTCAATAGCCGGTTTTTTTTATGAATTTTTTACCTTAAATTTCAAATCCCATTGAAACACCTAATTTTTTAGCAATTACTCTTGCCACCTTTGTTTTTAGCTCAGGAATTTTTACAGATTGCATTACCTCATCCGTAAAAGCATACATCAGCAATGCCTTGGCTTCTTTTTTAGGAATTCCTCTTTGACGCATATAAAACATAGCTTCGTCATTTAACTGACCAATAGTACACCCATGAGAGCACTTTACGTCATCAGCAAAAATTTCTAACTGAGGTTTAGCATAAATATGCGCTTTATCGCTTAATAAAACGTTATTGCTTTGTTGAAATCCATCTGTTTTTTGTGCTATTTTATCCACATATATTTTTCCATTAAATACCCCTATCGAATTATCATCATAGATTCCTTTATAGTTCTGATGACTCTCACAGTTCGGTTGATTATGGGACACCAAAGTATAGTGATCTACGTGTTGTTTGCCATCAATCAGCGTAATTCCTTTCAGCGTACTGTCTATTCTCTCTCCCTCCTGATAAAAGTTAAGATTGTTTCTTGTCAATTTACCTCCAAACGAAAAGGTATGAACAGAGACTCTGCTTTCTTGTTTTTGCTTGATAAAAGTATTGTCAATCAGCGTACCGGTATCCAAATCATTTTGCAATTTATAAAAATCAACTATTGCGCGTTTATGAGCAACTATTTCCGTAGTAGAATTAGTGAATACGCTGCATTCTGTAATACTTTGATGGCGTTCTAAAATCTGTACATGAGCATTTTCACCTACAATAATCAGATTTCTGGGCTGAACCAGCAAAGCTTGATTTTCTGTAGTTGACAAATAGATTATTTCTATCGGTTTAGAAACAACTTTGCTTTTTGGAATATTAATAAAAGCTCCTTCTGTTGCATATGCGGTATTTAAAGCCGTCATGCTGTCATTTTTATCAACGCAAGTATTGTAATGCGCGTCAATTATCATCTTGTACTTGGGTTTAGTCAATGCAGATGACATTAAACAGACATCTAATCCGTCATGTGTAGTTGAAGATAAATGCGAGCTAAAAATACCATTGATAAAAACTAATTTATAGGTATCCGAATCGCTTAAAAGATATTTTTTAACCTCTTTATACTCAACGACCGTTTCATTCTTAGGAATAATGCTGAAGTCATTTTTGAGAATTGAATTCAGCGATGTATATTTCCAAGCTTCCTCTTTTTTAGTAGGAAAGCCTTTTTCTTCAAATAATTTTAAAGCTTCTAATCGGATATCGTGCAATCTCTCATGTTCTCCTTTCAAACCTTCTTCAAAAGCGACAAAAGACGATATTAATTTTTCTTTAAGTTCCATAATTCTTTTTCTAATTAGATTAATTTTTAGTACAACCCTGTCACTCTTTTACTTAACAGAATTCTTAATCCAATCATATCCTTTTTCCTCTAATTCAAGAGCTAACTCTTTTCCGCCTGTTTTTACAATTTTCCCATCGTATAAAACGTGAACAAAATCAGGCACTATATATTCTAATAGCCTTTGGTAATGCGTAATTAAAACTACCGCATTGTCTTTACTTTTAAGCTTATTTACGCCATTAGCAACAATGCGTAAAGCATCGATATCCAAACCGGAATCCGTTTCATCCAAAATAGCTAATTTAGGTTCCAGCATTGCCATCTGAAAAATCTCATTTCTCTTTTTCTCTCCGCCCGAAAACCCTTCGTTTAAAGAACGTGACAAAAATTTTCTGTCTATATCGAGTAATTCTGCTTTTTCTTTAATTTTTTTAAGCATCTCACTCGCAGGCATCTCCTCTAATCCTTGTGCTTTGCGCGATTCGTTAATTGCAGTTTTCATGAAGTTAGTTACAGAAACTCCCGGAATTTCTACCGGATACTGAAACGAAAGGAACACCCCCTTATGTGCTCTTTCTTCAGGAGAAAGCTCGCTTAAGTCTTCTCCGTCTAACATAATTTCACCCTGCGTAACCTCAAAAGCCTCGTTTCCGGTAATTACAGACGAAAGGGTACTTTTTCCCGCTCCATTTGGTCCCATTATCGCATGCACTTCTCCTGCTTTTACTTCTAAATTAATCCCTTTTAAAATTTCTTTATCTTCTACCGAAGCGTGTATATTATTTATTTTAAGCATTTTGATTTAAAATTTAAGGTTTAAAGTTAAAAACTTTATCTTTTAATATTTGATATGTGTTATTTCAGATTTCTTTTTATCCAACACTACCCTCTAATGAAATTTCCAGTAGCTTTTGGGCTTCTACCGCAAATTCCATAGGAAGCTTATTCAAGACTTCTTTTGAAAATCCATTAACAATCAATGCAATGGCTTTTTCTGTAGGAATACCTCTCTGGTTGCAATAAAAAATCTGATCCTCACCTATTTTACTGGTTGTTGCTTCATGTTCAATCTGCGCTGTCGGATTTTTAGCTTCAATATAAGGGAAGGTATGTGCTCCGCATTCGTTCCCCATTAACAGAGAATCACATTGCGAGAAATTTCGAGCATTTTCTGCTCTTGGTCCTATCTGCACTAACCCTCTGTAGCTGTTTTGGGATTTTCCGGCAGAAATACCTTTCGAGATAATAGTTGATCTCGTATTTTTTCCAAGGTGAATCATCTTTGTACCTGTATCCGCCTGTTGAAAATTATTGGTTACTGCAATAGAATAGAATTCTCCAATAGCATTGTCTCCCTTCAAGATACAAGAAGGATACTTCCACGTTACAGCTGATCCTGTTTCTACCTGCGTCCATGAGATTTTAGCATTTTTTTCAGCTAATCCCCTTTTGGTTACAAAGTTAAAAACACCGCCTTTTCCAGAACTGTCGCCCGGGAACCAGTTTTGCACCGTAGAATATTTTATTTCAGCATTGTCCAAGGCTATTAACTCTACAACAGCCGCATGCAGTTGATTTTCATCTCTGGAAGGAGCCGTACAGCCTTCGAGATAAGACACATAACTGTCTTCGTCCGCAATCACTAAAGTTCGTTCAAATTGTCCGGTTCCTGCCTGATTGATTCGGAAATAAGTAGATAATTCCATCGGGCATCGGACACCTTTGGGAATATAACAAAACGAGCCGTCTGAAAACACTGCAGAATTTAAGGCTGCATAAAAATTATCAGTCTGCGGAACCACCGTGCCCAAATATTTTTTTACTAAATCCGGATGATTTCTGATAGCTTCAGATATCGAACAGAAAATGATTCCCTTTTCTGCCAACGTTTCCTTAAATGTAGTTGCCACAGAAACGGAGTCCATAACAATATCCATGGCTACTCCCGACAACCGCTTTTGCTCTTCTATCGAAATTCCCAATTTGTTAAATGTATCTAACAACTCCGGATCAACCTCATCCAAACTTTTATATTTATCTTTTTTCTTGGGTGCCGAATAATATGAAATTGCCTGAAAATCGGGTTTTTCATATTTTACATTTGCCCATTCGGGTTCTACCATTTTTTGCCAGATTCTGAAAGATTCCAAACGCCACTCCGTCATCCATTCTGGTTCTTCTTTTTTTGCAGAAATAGCTTTGATAACCTCCTCATTCAAACCAATAGGGAATGTTTCTGACTCTATATCTGTATAAAAACCATACTCATACTCTTTTGTTTCGAGTTCTTTCTTTAAATCTTCTTCTGTATACTTGCTCATATTTTTATACTTAAAAGCAATAACTTTCTCGTATGCTTCTTGTTCAACATTAATTAACGTTATAAAACAACTTCACACCAGTTGTTTTTATAAAAAACGACTACAGCGAAAAGCTTTCACCACAACCGCATGTTCTGCTTGCATTAGGATTGTTAAAGTAAAATCCTTTGCCATTTAACCCACCCGAATATTCCAATGTAGTACCTACTAAATACAGAAAACTCTTTTTATCAACAGCTATTTTAACTCCGTTATCTTCAAAAACCTTATCGCTTTCTTCAATACTTCGGTCAAAATTTAACTGATAAGAAAGTCCGGAACATCCGCCGCTGGTAACACCAACACGCACATAATCAGTTGCAGAATTAAACCCCTCATCTTCCATCAGAAGGGCAACTCTTTTACTTGCTATATCTGAAACTTTTATCATACTTCCCTTTTTTAAAAACAGATTGATTTTAAATGTTATTGCAAAGGTATCACAAAAAAATGGTTTGCAATAGTAACTAACATATTTATAACGATTAGAAGGTGAAATACTAAAATCGAAAAAAACTATAATTTTAACGAATTATAATTCTTTTCAATACCCGTTGTGCATTATGAATTAAAGAAGAGAAAAGTTGTTCATTTGATTTAAAATCAGTAAATTGAATTAACTACAAAACCATTTACAATGAACAACTTAGGTGCAAATTACGAAAGAATTTTGGAAGTTTTACGAAAAATATCAAATGAAAATTTATTGCCCTACCAAAGACGAACACCAAAATTGAAGGATTTGGAATTGATAAGTCTTGCTTTAA
>NZ_SOAG01000035.1 GCF_004364575.1 Myroides indicus
ATTGTTTTTTTGAGCGGGAGTCAAATGCCTAATATTTCTAAAATCAGCAGTAGCCTGATCTACAGCCTGATTGAGTAACCCTTCTTTTAAAAGTCCTACTTTAATGGTATAGTTTTACATCTATATAAAGTCCATAGACAAAATATAAGCTATATTCTATAGATAAAATTCGTTTTACTTGTTTAGAATTTTAATTTAAAAATGGATTTGATATAAAAAACTAAGAGGAAGATATTTTGGATCTTCCTCTTTAGTTTAAAAATAGTAATTATAGATTATTTATTTATCTGTACCCAACCTGTCCGTGTTTTACCATGCGCTTGAATTACGTAATAATAGGTTCCGTCCGGTAGTTGTTTACCATCTTTGTTTTGACCATACCATTGATTGGTATAATCTATTCCATGAGAATAGACCTCAGTACCCCAACGGTTATAAATTTTAATATTCTCTACTCCGTGAAGTGATAAATCAAAAGTGTCATTCAGGTTATCTCCGTTTGGAGAGATTCCTTTTGGAATAGGGCAATCTTCATAAGTTATTGTGAAACTACTTTCGTCTGTACATAAATCGTCATTTGAGCTTGCATACACATAAATAGTTTCTGCTGAAGAAATCTCCATTCCTGGAAAATATTCAGTTCCAAGCCCTTGCGGACCTCCTGACTTTGTAAAGTAGCGGTTGTGTCCTGAAAGAGGTTTTAATTCATATAATTGACATTTTAATTGTTGATCCTCAAAGATATCTGCAATTACAGGAGCTGTAATATCAACGTGATAAATTGTTTCTTCATAACAGCCTTGATCATTGTTTACTTGCAAAAGATAGATTGTGTGTTTACCTGGTTCTGTCAAAACATCTCCTACTTTATATTCTTTGCCCTGACCACCAGATTCCGTATAATAATATTGATCACCATTTACTTCTGGAAACACGTATTCTGAACAGATTTTAATATCAGATGGTTTTGTTGGGATTGCTCCTTGTTCTATTAGGATTGGTAAAATAAAAATCTCACTACACCCAGTACGAGTATCTACTATTCTAAGATAGATATTTATATTATCTGTACCTTCTATAGTATAAGAAGTATTTATTTTGTTGTCATTTCCTTGCTCAGCATCCTCTTTAGTTAGGTAATAATCAACTTCATAGTCTGTCCTCTCTACATCTGCAAACATATCTAATTCAGTACTAGATAAGTCTACTGTTCTTTCATTTAATGAAAATCTACATATTTCAATAGTTATAGGTTTATGGACTACTTTCGAAATAGGAGGATAAATCTCTGCTTTAACTGTGCCTGTAACTTCACAACCTAAATCGGCATATTTAACTACTATTTTATACTCACCACTTTCTTTAATCTCAAGATCAGGTTTATTTTCATTTTGTATTAAAACATCATCTTTGTACCATTCTATAGTTATATTGTCATTTTCAGGCATACCGGATTTAATTATTTTGACTTCATCACTACAGATAGCGTTACCTGTCTCTACAAGTAAATCTGCTCCTAAATCAATATTGCCTAAGTTAAAACTACCTCCTTTTAAAAATACAGCAGAGTTAACGCCTGAATCTCTATAGTCTGCAATAGCTAATTTAATATGATACTTACGACCGGGTTCTACTGCAGAAACGGCTGTTAACGGAATTGTCATACCTGCATAATTTATAGGATTGTTTTGTGGTTTTAATCCGTTTTCTCCATAATATTTATCAAAATACTCTTTATTTGTGTCTCCGCATTTCAAATTTTTTCCTTGATATTTTGCATCCCGAATTGTGGTCACTGATACAGGAATATCTGTTCCTGGTAAAACTGCGAGGTTAATTGTTTCATTAGTAGTTAAATCAGTTAAAAAGAAGGCAAAAACATCAGAGTAGTCACATTGAAAAGACGGACCATATTCATTGGAGGCAAATATAAAATCAAATTTTAAAGTATCCACTACCGGAATAAAATCAAACTCTAATATAGAAGCATTATTATTCCCATCTTCTTGTCCAAGAGATAATAATAACTTTTCTAAATCATCATCTCCTAGCCAATTTTCAGTATCCCATCCTTCGTCTGATCCACCGGGACCCATTGCATAACGAACACCGTTTGTTGCTAATATTATACCATCGTCAAAGTTAAAAGTAGAATTATTTTTATTAAAATATCCTATTCCGTTTTCTTCTCCAAAATTTGTTCCTGTGATATAAGTTATATTGGATACTAAATCACAATTAGAGTTTACTAAAACATCGTTTACTAATTCTTCTACTGTATATTCATCTCCACTTGAGCTACTTCTTATGTAATTTACAGTACTAATACAAAGATTAAAGAAATAATCAGGATTATCTGTAAATGAGTCAGAACCTAGTCTAATATAATATTTCTGTCCTACAGTTAAATTTTCAAATAATTTAAAATCAGTAATATCAAAGCATTCTATTGCTGTATTGCCTATAGTGCTACAAGGCTGATCATAGATTGCCCCAACTAGGTTTATATTGCTTTCACCAGATAGGCTTATTAAATTTTCGATGTTTAGAATATGGGTTTTATTGGTTGCCGTAAACTCAAACCATACATCATTTTCCATACCTCCCCATCCTATACATGATGGTATAGCTTGAGCGGAAGTTGTAGTGTCTAGAAGTGAACCAGAAATCATAATTTCGCATTCTTCATTATTGCTTACGGGAATGTTTATGGCACCAATACAGTCATCGTTAGCGCCTACTGAGGTACCTCCATCAACAGGAGTACTCCACTCACTATTAGATTTGCCATCTGAACACTTAGCTCTTACGTAGATGGTGTATGCTTTTCCAGCAGGTAATCCGGTTATTGTAGTTTTTGGACTTCCTGTAACACTTACTGTTTGGATTGGTGTAGCAGTTTCTTCTTCATTATATTCAACAACAATAACTTCCCAGGAAGTTATTCCTCCATCTTGTTCCCATTCTATATCAATACTATTCGAAGTTTGACCTGTTACTTTTATGTAATAAGGTTCGGGACATGTTTCTATTTTTTTCAAAGAAACATTATCTATGGATATCGACGTATCACCTGTTACTTTTGTATGCCATGCCAGATTTACATTGCCTGGGATGCCACTAAAAAATACGACTTTCTCTTTCCAATTATTATTGTAATAAATTTCATCGGCTACAATAACATCAGTAAAATCCTTTGGATCCACACCATTTTTAGAAAGTAATACCTCAACATTTCCGCCTTCATAAGCACTACCCTTATAAAAGTATTTTAATACATAGTTTCCACTTGTCATAGCAAAAGTAGGAGAGACAAGCCAATCATCATTTTCCGTTGTACCTAACCAGTCATAAATGTTCATGTTAATCGATTGGTCTCCTTCATAATAATCCCAAGTATCAATCTCCCAACTGTATTCATCGTCATTGTTATCAATAATTGTCCAACATCTTAACGTTTTAGAGTCTGAATTAAACCCTTCCCAAAAAGGCATTGTATAAATATCACACAGTGTTACAAATTTGAAAGGTCCTGCCCATATGCTATATTCTCCATTGCCACAATTTGTACGTACATAAAATTCATAATCAGTATTAGGTGCTAAGTTGTCTCCCGAATGGTCTTTTGTTATTTTGTTTTCCTTTGTTGTTGTGGCTGTACCACTGCCAGACGGAATTCCTTCTCCTTCTTTTTGAACTATATATTCCCAGTTTGTTGCTCCAAAATCATCTGTCCAAGAAATGGTTACGTCTCTTTTATCTATATCTTTTGCATCTAAGTCTAAAGGTTCTGGGCATCCAGTTACTTCTTCTACGAAAACATTATCTATATAGATAGTTTTGTCTCCTGTACCTTTTATGTGCCAAGCTATATTAACATTACCGCTTAATCCTGAAATAAAAGTTTTTTGTTCGATATAGTTATCATTCGTATAAATTTTACTTTTGACAATTTCTGTTGTAAAATCAACAGGTTTAATACCGCTAGTAGAAGCTAATACTTCAAACTCATTACTGTCATTGTAGGAATTTGTATTATAATGATATTTTAAGCGATACATTTTGCCAGAAGTAAATGTAAATACCGGAGAAATTAACCAGTCGTCTGATTCTATATCTCCCATATAATCATTTACAGAAAAATACATACCGTGGGAGCCTTCATACTGACCGTAATTACTTTTTTCCCATTGACCACTTCCTGAACGTCCATCGCTGTTGTTGTCTAAAATTGTCCAGCAAAAGAAAGATTGAGAGTCTGAATTAAACCCTTCCCAGAATGGTGTTGTAAAGAAGTCGCAAATGGTTCTGAATTTATAGGGACCTGCCCACTCGCTAAACTCGGTATTTCCACAGTCGGTACGTACATAAAATTCATATTCAGTATTTGGTTCTAAAACATTCCCCTTTTGATCTTTTGTAACAACAACTTCCTTACTTGTTGATGGAGTACCATTGCTAACAGGAGGATTTCCTCCAGATAGTTGCAATACATATTCCCATTTAGAGCCAAAGTCATCTTTCCAAATAATTGTAGCACTATCTTTTTTTTCATCTTTGCTACCCAATTGTATTGGTTGAGGACAAGTTTCTTCTTCAAGAAAGACATTGTCTACATATAGTGTTGAACTAGTATTGGTGTTAACATGCCAGCCAATATTAATGTTACCACTTATTCCACCGATATACGTAATCTCTTCTTTCCATTTTCCATTGCTTTCACCCTTTTTTGTAACTAGTATATCCGTAAAGTCAGAAGGACTTATTCCACTTGTGGAGAGGGCAACTTTAAAATCAGTTTTACTATAAAAATCTGTTCTGTAATGATATTTTAGTTTATATATTTTAGTTGCGTCTAAATTAAATGGAGGAGAAATTAACCAGTCATCGTTGCCTGCCTCATATCCTCCATTAAAATACATGGATCGGTCTCCTTCGTATTTTTCCCAATCATTTAGCTCCCAAATATTACCATAACCAGTATTGTCATTGTTATAATCTATAATGGTCCAACAGTTTAAAGTTGGAGAGTTTGTATTGAACCCTTCCCAGAAAGGAATAGCTGAAATGTCACAAGGTGTTCTGAATACAATAGGTCCAATCCAGTTGCTGTTTTTGCCAGGACCACAGGACGAGCGGAGCCAGAACTCGTACTCTGTATTGGGCTGTAAATTTGAACCTCCTGTGCCATTGGTTCGGGTTATGTTTGCTGATTTAGTAGTTGTTAAAGTTCCGCTACCAGTTGGTGTCCCTGTTCCTGCGTGTTGAACATAATATTCCCAGCTTGTATTGTTATCATCTGCCCACGAAAAAGTAGCTTTGTCCTTTTCTAGGTTACTAATCACAATTTCATCTTTTGGACCCAAGCAGTCTACTTTAGTTATTGTAATTAAATCCAAAAATATGGAACCAGGACCATCAGAAGTTATATGCCAAGCTATATTTGCACTACCGTTAATACCTGTTATATAAATTGTTTTTTTAACGTAATTAGCATATTTGTAACTTTGTTTTGTTTGTAAAATTGTTTTAAAATTAGCGATGTCTATTCCATTATCGGATAATAAAATCTCAAATTCAGTTCCCTTGTTGTTAATTCCGCCAGAAGAGGAAGTTTTAATATAATATGCTACTTCAAAAATATCATTCGTTGTCATTGCAATCGAAGGAGATATTAACCAATCATCATTAATTTCATTATTATATGTCGAAAAAGCCATACAGTGACTTCCTTCATATTGACTCCAGCCATTAAAATCCCAGAAATCATCATCTTCATTTCCATCTACAATAACCCAGCAATCTCTAGTTGGAGAATCTGTATTAAAAGTTTCTTTAAAAGGTAAAGTAACTGAAGCACATAATGTTTTAAAATTATAAGGACCTAGCCAATCACTAAAACCATTTATTCCGCAATCTGTTCGAACATAAAACTCATATTCTGTATCAGGCTGTAGATTATTGCCAGTGTGATCTTTTGTAACTCTTGTCTCCTTGACTGTTGAAGTAATTCCTGATATGCCTGTAGGGTAGGGATCTGAGGGTAATTGAATAATGTATTCCCATTTTGTACCCGAAGTATCATCCCAATAAATCGTTGCCTCATTACTATTTATATCCTTAACCCCTTGGTCGGAAGGACTATTGCAATTTGCGTTGGAAGTAGAAGAATTAATGTTGTTTGATACATTACCTGGATTAGTATCCATGTTTTCTTCGGAAATTGATCTGTCTAGGTTAATTGAGGATATATCATAAACCCAATCTTTCATTTTTTGACCTGCCATTGCGAATACGGTTAGCAATGACAGTAATAGTAATGCTTTTTTCATAAATAAAGCTTTTTGGTTATAGATTTTTTGGTACTTAATTCAAAATTAAAAGCTAAAATAAACATAAAAAATGTATTATAATATATATATCTTGATTAAATTTTCTTTAATGACTGAATTATATATTATTAAGTTATTTGTAATTATCTACATTTACAAAGTTATAACAGTGATTATAGGACTTATCTATGAATTTAAAATAGAGAAGAAGATTAAAACTTTATCGAAGTCATCTTGACTTTATAGCTTCCTGAAATTTCTTTAGTCTTAATAACAATAAAGAAATGATATTCCAAGCCATCCAACTAGAAAATATTGTCTATTATTTCTTTATCCATAAATATTTTTCTAAGCTTTTGTACATCAAAACCTGCATCAGTATTAATTAACAATCCTGATAGAGGTATTTCACCATTAGTTAATTGATTGATTATATCTTCAAAACAGACTTCTATATCAATTAAATCATTATGATACCCAGCTACCAGTTTGACATAGCTAAAGGTAAACCCTGACGATCTGTAAAATATAAAGAATTAGTTGTTTTACGTTTTTTTCTACCTTGATAAGCTACTTGTTCTCCACCTCTTAAAGCTGTAGTATGGCTTCCATCTACGTCTGCACTTGATAAATCAATAAGAGACTTATTCTTTTTTTAATAATTCTGTCCAACAAGATTGCCATACACCTGTTTTGTACCAATTTCGAAAATGACAAAATACTGTTTTATGACTTAATACTTGAGTGCTAAATAATGCTTTAACTGGTAAATAACTCCACTGAATACCTGTTTTTAGTCTATATAATATAGCATTGACTATCTCATAAAGTGTGGCTTTTGATTTAAATCCTCTTTTGGAAAGTAGTAAGTGTGGTACTATATCTAATTTTATACTATCTTTGTGGAGTACTTGATACACGGGGTTGTAGGTGTTGTTTGTTTAGTAACATGATTTTCTATTGACCTTCTTTGTTTTATAAAAGTCAAGACGACCTGAGCTAGTAAAAATATAGAGATACTACGCAACATGATTTTAATTATATAAATCTTTTAGATTATTAATAATTAAAAAATAATTTCTTTTTTAGGATATATTATGGACTATTTATCTGTTTTCTAAAAGTAATTGGTTTAGAAATAAAATAACTTTTATCTTTGTTCTTCTCAAAAATTTAGATAAACTATGATCCAAATCAAAATCATTAATAAATCTCAACATCCTCTTCCAAATTACGAAACATCCCAATCTGCAGGCATGGATTTGCGTGCTAATTTAACTCAACCTATAACATTAGAATCACTGGACAGAGCAATTATTCCAACCGGCTTGTTTATGGAGCTGCCGCAAGGTTATGAAGCGCAAATAAGACCCCGAAGCGGTTTGGCTGCCAAAAAAGGAATAACAATGTTAAACAGTCCCGGTACAATTGATGCAGACTACAGAGGAGAAATTGGCGTTATAGTAATAAACCTTTCTAAAGAACCCTTTACTATCGAAAACGGAGAGCGAATTGCTCAAATGGTAATTTCAAAATTTGAACAAATACAATGGCAACCTGCTGAAGTACTTTCAGAGACAGAAAGAGGTTCCGGAGGATTTGGCAGTACTGGAGTTAAATAATAAAAATGAAAAAATGAGAATAATCGTACCAATGGCGGGTCGTGGTTCCAGATTACGTCCGCATACATTAACCATTCCCAAACCGCTAATTCCGATAGCCGGAAAACCAATTGTTCATCGCTTGGTAGAAGATATAGCTAAAGTTTTAAACGATAAGATAGAAGAAATTGCTTTTATCATTCATGAGAGCTTTGGAAAAGAAGTAGAAGAAAACTTAATCGCCATTGCTGGAAAATTAGGTTCGAAAGCTACTATTTATTATCAAAACGAAGCCCTGGGAACAGCACATGCCATTTTATGTGCCCAAGAAAGCATGAAGGGACCGATAGTTGTAGCATATGCTGACACGCTGTTCCGGGCAGATTTTAATTTAGAAAAAAATGCAGACAGCGTCATTTGGGTAAAACAGGTTGATGACCCAAGTGCTTTTGGCGTTGTTCAGCTAAACGAAAAAAATGAAATTACCGATTTTGTCGAAAAACCAAAAAGTTTTGTTTCAGATTTAGCAATTATTGGAATTTACTATTTCAAAAGCGGAGAAAATTTAAAAAGCGAACTTCAGTTTTTATTAGATAATAATATTATAAAAGGAGGAGAATACCAATTGACGGATGCGTTGGAAAACATGAAACAAAAAGGATTGCGATTTGTTCCGGGTAAAGTTGATGAATGGATGGATTGTGGAAATAAAGATGTGACAGTTGACACTAATACCAGAATGCTGAACTTTTTGGAAAGCGAAAATCAAAACTATATTGCTGATAATATTGTAATTGAAAACAGCACAATCATTAAGCCGTGTTATATCGGAAATAACGTTATTCTGAAAAATGCTGTGATTGGTCCTAATGTTTCTTTAGGAGAGCATTCAAAAGTGGAAAATGCTAAAATTAAAAATAGTTTGATTCAAACTCATGCAACTATTCGCAATGCCGAATTAGACAATGCTATGATTGGAAATTTTGCAACTTATGATGGAAATCACGTCAATATAAGTATTGGAGATTATTCAATTTTGAGCTAAAGTTTTTATAAATCCGTTTTAAAACTAATTTGAAACGGATTTTTTTTACTTATATTCGGGAAAGAATATATAAAGATGTATGTGTTGTTATGAAAAAAATATTGTTAATCTTGAGCTGTGCATTAATACTAATCGGCTGTAAAAAAAATAAAGAAGGCTTTTTATTAGGTGAGGCGTCAGCTACTGAAAACAAAACAGCATTGATTATTCTTAATGAGCATGTTAAGAATGTTCAACCCTTTGAAACGTCAATCATTAGAGGGAATGTTACTTATGAAACTGATAAAGATAACCTAAAAGCATCTATGGATATCATGATTCAAAAGGATGAAAAAATATTGATAAATATAAGATATTTAGGTTTTCCCGTAGCAAAGGCGTTAATTATGCCCGACAGTGTGCAGTACTACGACGTAAAGGGCGTTTATTTTGACGGGGATTTTTCAATTTTGAGTAATCTCTTAGGCACAGATATTGATTTCAACAGATTTCAAAACTTATTGATGGGACAGGTTTTGGATAGTTCAACCAACCAAAATATGGAAGCAAGTTTGGAAGAAGGGTTACACAAACTGATAAATGCTTCTGAAGAAGATCTACAATCCAGCTATTATTTTGAAGACAAGAGCGCCTTATTAAAAAAAGAAGAAATCTCACAAAAAAGTACAAATAGAAGCGTTACTATCAGTTATCCTAATTACCAAAAAATAGGAAAATATGTAGTTCCTACCGAAATAAATATTAAGGCAGAACAAGAAAAAAGTATAAATTTGAACCTTCAATACAATAAAGTTACTTTTGATACAGATTTAAACATCCATTACAAAGTACCTGAAGGATATAAAAGAATAAACTTAAAGTAAAACGTAGGAAACAAAATGCTGCGATGAAAAAAATATATTCAACAATGCTTCTCTCTCTTTTTACTGTCCTGTTATGGGGGCAGCAAAAAGAAACTCAGGAACAGCTGGAACGCAGAAAGCAGCAAATTTTAATAGAAATAAAGTCTGTTCAGCAGCTTCTGCAAAATGAACGCACAAAGGAGCGAAATATTCTTGCAGAAATAGAAGAACAGAATCGTAAAATAAATCTAAGCAGACAGTTAATCAAAAACGTTCAGCAGCAAATTACAATTACCAATGCCAGCATCAAAAAAAATCAGAAAGAAGCAGATGAACTGCAGGCTGAACTTTACAAGCTTAAAGAAGATTATGCAGCAACAATTTTAAAAACCTACAAAAGCAGGTCTAATCAAAGCCGGATTATGTTTATTCTTTCCTCAGACAACTTTTTACAGGCATACAAACGCATTCAGTATCTAAAACAATACGCTGATTTTAGAAAAGAACAAGGGCAAGAAGTAAAAGCAAAATCAGAAGAGCTAAGTAAAGCGCTAGTACGGCTTGAAGAACAAAGAGAATCCCAAAAAAAGTTATTAGCAGAACAACAGCAAAATGAAAAAAACCTGCAAAAAGATTTAGATCAACAAAAAGGATTGATGGCAATCGTTCAAAAGGATCAGAAAAAATACAACGACCAAATCAAGAAGAAACAAGACGAAACCAAAGCCATTGATCGCAAAATACAGCAACTAATTCGAGAGGCGATTGAAGAAGCAAACCGCAAAGCAAGAGAAGCTGCAGCTAAAGCCGGAAAAGAAACCACTAAATCAGTTGGTTCAGGCAAAAACGCTACTTTTGAATTAACCCCGGAAGGAAAAATTGTAGCCAACAGCTTTAAAGCAAATATGGGAAAACTACCTTGGCCAGTAGAAAAAGGATATATTTCGCTGCCTTATGGAGATCAGCCTCATCCCGTACAAACTCATTTAACTATACACAATAGTGGCGTTGAAATTACAACTGAAGGTGGTTCTAAAGCCCGCAGTGTTTTTCAAGGAGAGGTTTTACAGGTACAGGTGATGCCTGGAGGAAATAAAGCAGTATTAATTCAACATGGAGACTATATCACGGTTTATCAAAACCTGAGTGAAGTTTACGTCAAAAAAGGAGATGCTGTAGCGTTAAAACAAAGCATTGGAACAATAGCTGCTAACAGCACAGGAAAAACCGTCTTAAAATTTTTGCTTTCCCATAATACGGACATTAATAATCCACAATTGTGGCTTAGCAGGAGTAACTAAAACCTAATTTTTAAATTATGGAAACAACCAAATCATTTAATTTGCTCCAATGGGTATCAGAAAATAAGCATTTGTTGCGACCTCCTGTAAGCAATAAAAACATATACCCTGAATCCAGTGATTACATAGTAATGGTTGTAGGAGGTCCGAATGCTCGAAAAGATTTTCACTATAACGAAGGTGAAGAATTCTTTTTTCAACTGGAAGGGACTATTTATATTGATATACAGGAGAATGGTAAACGAGAGAGAATCACGCTGAATCCCGGAGATATATATCTGCTCCCTCCAAAAGTACCTCATCAGCCTATCAGGACGGAGAACTCTGTTGGGTTAGTTATCGAAAAAAAACGCAAGGAAACCAATACAAAAGACGGGCTAATCTGGTATTGCGAAAACTGCAACCACAAGCTATATGAAGTATATTTTGAACTGACGAATATTGAAACTGATTTTCTTCCTCATTTTAAACATTTTTATTCATCAGAAAAACTTCGAACGTGCGCACATTGCCAAACAGTTATGGAGAGCGATCCAAAGTTTACAAAATAAATTACAACAGCTTTTTATTATAGCAAAAACCATCTGCTCAGATTATTTTCTTTATCTTAGCTTCTGCAAATCATAGTAAAACTGAAAATAGAATAAAAATGACAAATACAAATGATCAATTTGGAATTTTAGAAGCCCTGAACAATTTAGATCTTCAAGAAATAAACAACGGATCGTCTACAGGTTCAAACTCTTTTTCAAACGGAAAAGTTATAGAATCATATTCTCCGGTAAACGGAGAGCTAATAGGAAAAGTAAAATCTTCAACTGCCGAAGATTACCAAAAAGTAATGCAAACTGCTGAAGAAGCTTATAAAACCTGGAGATTAGTACCTGCTCCGAAACGAGGAGAAATTGTTCGTCAGATTGGAGAAGAGCTTCGAAAAAATAAAGAGTCTTTAGGAAAACTTGTTTCTTATGAAATGGGAAAAAGCCTGCAGGAAGGACTTGGTGAAGTACAGGAAATGATTGATATTTGCGATTTTGCAGTAGGTCTTTCCCGTCAGCTATACGGTTTGACAATGCACTCAGAAAGACCAATGCACCGAATGTATGAGCAATGGCATCCTATAGGGATTGTTGGGATTATATCTGCGTTTAACTTTCCGGTAGCCGTATGGAGCTGGAATACGATGATTGCATGGGTGTGCGGAGATGTTTGTATCTGGAAGCCGAGTTCAAAAACCCCTTTATGCGGAGTTGCTTGTCAAAATATTGTTTCTAAAGTTTTTAAAGCAAATAATATTCCTGAAGGAGTATGCAACTTAGTAATCGGGAATGAATGCGGAGATTTAATTAACAACGACCACAGAATACCATTAGTTTCATTTACTGGTTCAACCAGAATTGGGCGACATGTTTCTAAAACAGTTGCTGAACGATTTGGAAATACTATTTTAGAACTAGGAGGAAATAACGCTATTATTGTTTCTGAACATGCGGATATCAATATGGTGTTAGTAGGAGCTGTTTTTGGAGCTGTTGGTACTGCCGGACAACGCTGTACTACTACTAGACGTTTAATTATTCACGAAAGTGTTTACGACAAAACAATCCAAGTACTACAAAGCGCTTATGCTCAATTAAAAATTGGAAATCCTTTAGATGCTTCGAACCACGTTGGTCCATTGATTGACAAAGCTGCTGTACAAGATTATTTGAGCGCCATTGAAAAAGCAAAACAAGAAGGTGGTAAAATTATTGTAGAAGGTGGAGTTCTGGAAGGTAAAGGATACGAAAGCGGCTGCTACGTAAAACCTTGTATTATTGAAGGTAAAAATGAATTTGAAATTATTCAGGCAGAGACTTTTGCTCCTATTTTGTATGTAATGAAATACAGCAGCATAGAAGAAGCTATTGCTATGCAAAATGGCGTTCCGCAAGGATTGTCTTCTTCAATCTTTACAACTAATATGCGAGAAATGGAATTATTTCTATCTCACGCTGGATCAGATTGCGGAATTGCCAATGTAAATATCGGTACATCCGGAGCAGAAATCGGAGGAGCATTTGGTGGTGAAAAAGAAACAGGAGGAGGTAGAGAATCTGGTTCCGATGCTTGGAAGGCTTATATGAGAAGACAAACCAATACCATCAATTACGGAAAAGATCTTCCTTTAGCACAAGGAATTAAATTTGATTTTTAAAAATTGTCAGAAATATATAAAAAAGTACAAGGTGCTCCCAAAAGAGCACCTTGTACTTTTTTATAACTTACCCATATTACCTGCTAAAGCTTCAATAAACTTACCGATGGGACCTTTTACCATCATTGTCATCATTGGGTTAAAATTTCCTTCAAAATGAAGTTGAACTTCACAATTGTCCGCATCTAGTTGTTTTATATCTCCAGTTAAAGTAAAGGGCAGTTTGTCACTGGCAGCCCCTAATATTATTTTAGAATTTGGGGTTTCTTCTTTCTTTTTTAGCGTAATTTCGGGCATGCCTTTTAAAGCAAAAATAAAAGAATCTTCTCCTATAACTTCAAATTTAGCAATTGAATCAGGCATTAATTTCTCAAAGTTTTTGACATTGGTTAAAGCATTGAAAATATATTCGGCAGATTTCGGAATACTGACTTTAGGGCTTTGTAAATTCATAATTGGCAATTTTTATTTTCGTTGTTAATTCCATTCAGATGGATTTTCTCTCCACTTTTTTAAAGTTTCCAAATCGCTATTAGATATGTAGTTTTGTTGTACAGCCGCATCTAGTAAAGCAGAGTAATTGCTTAGCGTAGCTAATTCTATATCAGCTTTTTTAAAATTATCAGCAGATATTTGAAATTCATAAGTAAATATTGCTGCCATTCCCAATATATTAGCTCCGTCTGCTTTTAAAGCTTCAACAGCTTGAAGACTACTTTTTCCAGTACTGATCAGGTCTTCAATAACTACTACATTTTTACCCACTTCTAACTGTCCTTCAATTTGGTTTTGTCGTCCGTGTTTTTTAGGCTCAGGGCGTACATATACAAAAGGCAATTCTAAGGCTTCGGCTACTAATAATCCAATGCCGATTGCACCTGTTGCAACTCCGGCAATTACATCAGGTTTTCCGTATTTTGCAACAATGTTTTTAGCAAATTGCTGTTGCAGGAACTTTCTTATTTCAGGATAAGAAAGAGTTATTCTGTTATCGCAATAAATAGGTGACTTCCATCCTGATGCCCAAGTAAAAGGATTTTTAGGATTTAATTTAATTGCGTTAATTTGCAAAAGTGATTCGGCCGTCTTTTGTGCTGTTTCTTTATTAAAAATCATAGTACAAATGTATAAAGTTTTTGTAAACGACAAACCGCTGTTTTTAACTAATAAAATTCAGAAAGAAACTGATTTTAAATTGTTTTTATTAGACAGTGTCGATATTGACAAAATTATCATTAAATATTTTCAAAATAAAATAGATAAGGCAATTTTATATCATCCTGATGAAAAAGAAATTTTAAAAAAAATAAAAGAAAAGATACCAGTTCAAAAAGCGGGTGGAGGCGTAGTTTACAACAATGAGGGGAAGATTCTGTTTATTTTGCGCAATGGTAAGTGGGATTTGCCTAAAGGAGGGACAGAAAAAAATGAGAACATGGAATCTACAGCCATGCGTGAAGTAGAAGAAGAAACGGGTGTAAATAAATTGAAAATCAATAGAAAACTACCTAAAACATATCATATCTTTAAAAGAAATGGAAAGTATAGATTGAAGATTACAACCTGGTTCGAAATGTCGACGAATTTTGAAGGAGAGTTAAATGGACAAGTTGAAGAAGGTATTGAACAAGTAGTTTGGATGGACAAAAAACAAATAAAGCAAGCGATGGAGAATTCATATGAAAATATCAAGCTTTTAATCCATGAAGCAGGTATATTGCCTTAATTTTTTTGTAAACTGATTGTTCAATAAGTTAAATGTCTCTTTTCTGCCAGTAGCTTTTAAGAAAAAAAGAAGCGATGAACTTCTAAAAGGATAATTGTTGTAGTCAAATGTCAATGTATAAAAAAAGATGTTCTGATTTCAGAACATCTTTTTATAGTAGCGGGAACTGGACTCGAACCAGTGACCTTCGGGTTATGAGCCCGACGAGCTGCCTACTGCTCTATCCCGCGATATTGTGGTACAAATTTAAAGGGAATATATTTACTAACAAAATATATAGAGGTTTTATTTTTTTAATTAATAATAAGAAAAAAGAAATATAGATGGACTCTCTTTATTCTTAGAGGATTGTGTTTGTAAATTAGGCTTATATAGATTTTTTAATTTTAGTGGATATTTTCACTTGATCCTTGTACTAGGGATGTTTTTTTAGAATTCTGATTGTTGGGTTTATAAACAATAAAAAGAAACAGGAGGTAACGATGTTACTTATTGTAAATGCAATCGCAACTTGTAAAGAAAGCTCACTACTAAAAGAAAGAGCTGTTTTTCCCAATAAATTAAAAAAGGGCAGCATAATGAGCACACCTATAATCAAAAGATTTCCTCTAGGCTCTGCCTCGGTGTCAAAGAGTAAAGATTAGTATATTTGTTTGATGAGTGAACATATTTTCAAACGGCATAATAAAAGCTTGTTGCTTTACCATTTGTTTTGTCCTATAAAATATCGTAGAAATGTTTTATCAGAGGATGTTGAAATTAGTTTGGTTGAAGTTTGTAACCAGATTTCAGAACGTTATGAAATTCACTTTGTTGAAATTGGAGCAGATGAAAATCATGTACATTTTTTAATTCAAAGTGTACCAAAGATTTCAGTTGAGACTATTGTTAGAGCAGTGAAGAGTATCACAGCTAAAGAGATTTTCCGATTACATCCAGAAGTGAAAAACCAATTATGTGGAGGTAGTTTTTGGACGAGTGGATATTATGTAAATACGGTTGGACAATACGGAAATGAGGATGTAATTAAGAAATACATTCAAAATCAAGGAGAAGAAAAGACTGTTTACAAATCATTCAACAAAAATCAACTATTACTATCTTTTGAGTAGCGTGATACCTCGAGGCTCTGCCTCGGGGTAGTTCATTTATTAAATACTGAAGTGGATAAAGCAACCAGCTTAGTATTTGAAGACAGTTTTAAGCTAATAAGTAAAGCTGTGGAGGTTGTACCTATATTAGCTCCGATTACAATAGGAATAGCAGCATCAATTGTTATTGTTCCGTGAGAAAGGAGGACAATCACTAGCCCTACAACGACGGAACTTGATTGGATGACAACTGTTATGAGGATTCCATATATAATCCCTAGTAGAGGAGAAAAGGCTTTTGATAATATTTCAACAAGCATCGGATAATTTTTAAGAGGTTCCATTGCCTGACTAATATAGCTTAATGAAAAGAAAATAAATCCAAAATAAAAGATAGATTTTCCTATAACGGATATTTTAGTTGGAATCATACTGATTAACGTTCCTAAAACAATAAAGAAAGGTCGATAAAGAGAGATTCCAAGAATACAATCCAAGCCGTAGAAGTTGTTCCTACATTCGTTCCTAATAAAATTAAAATACTATCTCTGAAAGTTATTACTCCTGTATTCACTAAGGAGACAGTGAGAGAAGAAACTAATGTACTTGATTGAATAATAGAGGTGAAAATTCCTTCTAACAAAAAGCCACCTAAAGGTAAAGCAGTTACTTTTTTTATCCATTTTGATAGTCGTTCAGTTCCTAAATGTTCTATCTCTTTACTAAAACTTTGCAAACCATAAACAAAGAGTGTGATGGAGGCAATTATAACAACAATGGATTGAAGCTCTTCTAACATATTTATTAGATAAATGACGGACTACTTTACTTCTAAAAAAAGAACAGGACAACCGAAAATAAATTTCAATTGTCCTGTCTAGTAGCCGAAACCGAACAAATCTCGAAACATTTTCTTGAGGATTTAGAAAGGCTAACCTCCCTAAGTGCGGAAGTTACTGCTATGGAATATTAAAAACTAAAATTCATTCCAAAAGAAAAAAAGAAAGTCATTTTACCAATGGATATAGGATAATGAAGCACTATAAGTCCCGAAGGGGGGCGAAGCCATTATGTGTGTGCGGTTATCGTTATCCGTTATTTTTGCTTCCCTTTTTGTTTGTTTTTGACACTTCTATAAATCCTTATCCATATATTCTTCCAAAGAAGATTTCAGTTGGTCTAAAAATGCGGTTCGTGAACCTGCACGGTATTTCATTCGATGGAAAGAATTGTGCAAATCCCCTAAGGTAATCTGAAACAGTTTTTCCAGAACAAAACTGACTTTTCGAATTCCTATTTTACCGTATGAAAGTGAACCATTTGCATACAACGCATAAATCAATTCTATTAGAGCATTTTTGGTGTCCGTCCACTGGATATCATCGGATGAAATATCCCTCGCAGAAAGGGAACTTGTTATTTCATCATCATTAATTTTTTGGAGTATGTAGGTATAGAGTAACTCGTTGGCTATTATCCGAGCCACTTTGTTATCATAATAAGTTGAAAACAGTGGGTCAATTTCAAAGACAAAACTGTTCAAACCGTCGTGGAAATTAATGTTGCCTAACCTAAAATAGGTTTCATCACGGTCGGTTCTTCCTGAACGGTAATATCGGTAAAAGTCCGAATTATAGATGTGTTCCCTGTATTCCTGTTTTAATTCCTGTAATTGTTCTGAAAAATAATTTGCATACATTTTTCCTCCATCAACAGGGCAAGCTGTCTGTATGCGAAATATCTTATTGTGGTAAATGAGTTTGGAGAGGATATATGGCTTAATGTTGCGAAAGAAATTGATTTCCTCCCATTGGTTTTTAAAACCTTGCTTTGTAATATCCTCTCTTATTGACCATAAGTATTCTTTTAGGTATATTGTCATTTGATATGCTTCATCAATTGCATTAGGTGCAGACAACGAAATAGCATTTTCCTTTCGTTGTATCTCTGAGATGATCTGATTTAATGAAGATGTCATTTTGTTAGTTTATTTAATTTCCTTCTTTCCCAATCTCATTGGAATGTCGATGCATTCGATTAGCCTAAAATTTACAGTTTACGATTGTCACATGAATTATACTGCCATATGATTTTATCTGCTTTAATAAAATTAATAAGGTATATTACCTTTTCTTAATCTCAAAACAACATGTTGGATTTGTGGTAAGAGGAGCAAAACAACAATTACTATAATCACACCTGTTAACATCCAATCATAATAATCTCTGGTAGCACGAGCCAATATTTGATGACCCACCATTTGATTGAAATAGCCTGTGGATACTGCTTTTGAAGTATAGATATCGCTACCGGCATTTGCATATTGATTTTGAATATCCAGTAAGGTAGCTGGTAAATGTGGGTTCGTTTCTGTAACTGCTTCCCGAATCTTTTCGCGAACTCCTGATTTTGCAAATAATTGAAGTTCGTTATTCAGTGCCAGACTTGCTGTAAAACCAGTGAACCTAGCCAATATGCCAACAAGCGATGCATTGATAGCAATTGCTGGCGGTGCTGATGAAGCTGTAAACGAAACAATAGGGACAAATAAGACTCCTGTTGACACACCATAAATAAACATCGGTAAAATGAAATCAATTGTTTCGCCCTGTACAGAAACAAATAGTATCATATAAGCATAATAAATCGCCATAATTCCAAAGCCAACAATAATCATCCTGATCAGGTTGTAACCCGTCAAGACAAATCTGGAGGTAATGAACATACTCGCTGTAGTTCCAAAAATTACAGACGTCCATATCGGAATGGTGCTCAGTGGGTCATTTCCTAAAATTATTTCAAGATAGCCGTAAGCAAGTCCTGTACTTCCTTTAAAAATATAAAATGTAAAAAGTAGGAATAGACCAATGACAAAATTCTTGGTCTTAAAAATCTGTAAGTTGATTAGTGGTCGTTTAAGCTTCAATTCTCTAATGATGAAAAGCGAAAGAATAAGTACATTGATTACACTAAGCGTAGTGATTAATGAACTACCAAACCATCCCAATTGTCGCCCATATACAAGGATGTATCCCAAGATTAAGATAAAAGACACATAAAACAGATAGCCTATCCAATCCACCTGATAAAGTGGAATCTTTTTGGTAAATCGAGCTTTACTGTTCATCGTAAGCAATACGGTAATTGTTAGAATGATAAGTATGATAACAAATCCATAGAATATCCAGTTAAAATCAAAGAAATGAATAACCACGCTGGTAAAAATCGAATAAAAAGGAACGGCAATCTGTATGCTACCATACAGTAGGCTAAAAGCAATCACACGGGCGCGTACAGACTGTAACCGTGGAAAAATGAGTTGTAACACAATTCCAGACATCAATGCACAGGTAATTCCTTGAAAAAACTGGCAAATAACAAACAATGTCCAATCTTTGAAATGAAAACAGATAACAGAACATATGGCATTTACGGCAAGGGCAATCAGTAAATATTTCCTAGGCGCAAAATATTTTACGATTCGAAAATCAAGTGCCAAGAAAGCTACGGTAGAGCCGTAAATAACGACCATGCCATATTGTACATCGGTAGGTTGTATACCGTAAAATCCCATCGTTGCAATCGGACTGCTGTAAAAAGCGAAGCTAAATAAACAAGTCATCAGAATGGCAAATATGACGGATCTCGCCACCCATTCAGATACCCAGGATTTGAAAACAGGTATTTTATGTGCTTGCATCATTAATCTTTTAAAACATAAACATTGGCATTCATTCCGGCAGAGAGTTTTCCTAATTTTTCAGGCGTATCGGTTAGTTTAATTCTTACAGGAATCCGTTGGATGATTTTGACAAAATTGCCTGTAGCATTATCTGGCGGAAGCAATGAATACCGTGAACCTGTGGTTGGTGAAAGTGATTCGATGGTACCATTGAATTTTTCATTCGGAAAAGCATCAACTTCTATGGATACCGCTTGTCCGATCTTGAAGTTGCCAATCTGTGTTTCTTTAAAATTTGCCATCACCCATTTTTCCTCGGCTTTGTTCACCAAAAAAGCCAATGTCTGCCCAGCTTGTATCAGTTGACCTTCCTGAATAGTCTTTTTACCAATTTGTCCATCAAAAGGTGCACTGATAACCGTGTATCGAATGTCTAATTCCTGTCTTTGAACAAGTGTTTCTTTAATTTTTATCTCTGCCTGTATAGCATTATGTTGAGCTCTAAAATCATTAAGTTTAGATTCTGCTACTTGTAAAGAAGCTTTAGCCTGATCATAATCTGACTGTGCAATGGATAAAGAAGCACTGATGTTATCGAATTTTTGTTGTGTGGTAGATTCATCCGCCAGTAGATTTTTATAACGGTCAAATTCTTTCTGCTGTTGGTTCAATCTCGCTTTAGCTCCTGCCAATTGTGCCTTTATAACCTCAATACTTTTACGTTGCGTTTCTTCGTTCGCCGTCAAAATCGGTAACTTGGCTTGTGCGCTCAGGAGTTCTGCTGATGCGGCATCTTTTTTCAGTCCATACTCATCCAATTCAATGACAACAAGTGTATCACCCTTTTTAACCAGCTGATTGTCCTTGTAATATATTTTGCTGATATAGCCACCCACTTTTGCATTTATCGGTGAGAGATAAGCATCCACCTGTGCATCATTGGTCTGTTCATAGCGATATCCTTTTAAGAAATAGGTAGCTCCCCAAATAATAATTCCTACGAATAAGGCAATTCCCAACCATTTGGTTAGGCCTACAACAATTTTATCTGTTTTATTTTTGTTCATTATATTTGTATTAAAGAATTCCTACGATTGCCAATAGTCTGATATGGCTTAGTTTTGCGTTTGTTTGTGCTGTTGTCAGATTGAATTTTGCTTCCAATAAAGCGTTTTCTGCTTCCAAAAGGTCGGTTAGTAGTGATTCCTGATTTAAATAGCTACTTCTGATAACACGGACGGTTTCGGTGGTTTTAATAATATTTTGTTCTGCCGTTTCCACACTCTCCAAAGCCTGCTGTTGCTGTAAATAAGCTTCTTTTACCTGAAGAGAGATTTCATCCTTCTTCATTTCTGCTTTTTCTTTAGCCTGATTGCTGACAACTTGGGCACGAGCAATGTTATGCTTGCTTTTGTACAAATTATCAATAGAATACTGTACTTTAATTCCTGTCTGACCAAATCCCCACAAATCGTTTGAATACGGATAAAAGGAAATCTGTGGATAGTTGTAATTATAGTTAGAGTACAAAGAAACTTTGGGCAATAGCGTAGCTTTCACTTGTTTTACATTCAGTTCGCTCCATTTGATGTCACTATTTACTATTTTGTACTCTGGAGATTTGTCAAAAGCGATGTCTATATAATCGTTGTAGTCACCGTCTGTAATAGCGTTTAATTCAATTATATCTTCGTGTTTTATTGCTAATTTTGTATCATTCTCACGCCCCATCAGTATATTGAGCCGTTGTTTAGCTATTTCAATTTTCTTCGCAACATCGGAAAGATTAAGTTCCAGTTGAGACAATTTCACGGAGGTTCTCAGCACATCACTCTTTAGTACAGTACCGTTTTTATGCAGACTTTCTATCAATCTCAATTGCTTTTTTTCTGCTTCAATCTCTGCATTAAGAAAATCATAGAAATGAAGAAACTTATACAAATCAAAATAAGCAACTGCGACATTATATTTTACACTATGCTTTTGCAGATCCACTTCATATTGTTTTCGTGTATCCTCTTCCTTTTTCATGGCGATGTTCCTCTTGTCCTTACCACCGTTGTAGAGGTTATAGTTTAAGTTGTATCCTACTCCGTACCCATACCCTTTTACAGGCACATCCTGTGGAGAAGAGAATAATCCATTGTCGTAAATCAGAAATTTGGAATTGAGTTTTACGTCTCCACCTACTGAAAGTTCGGGCAACAAACGGTCTTTGGCTTCCAATATTTCTATTTTACTTTGCTGAAGATTTAGATCAGATAGTTTCAGTTGTCGATTATTCATTTCTGCAACTTTCCATATTTCTTCCAAACTTAAAGGTTGGACTTTTTCTGTATGCTGAGCATAAATATGGGGTGCAAATAACAGCATCAGTACACCCAGGATCGGAACTGTTTTATATTGTTTCATTAGTTTTGTTTTTATAAATGATTGGTTTCTTTCTCTTTTCTAACCATTGTTTTATAAGCTTTTTCAACTCATCAAAAGCAAAGCTTAAATCGACCATTGGCATAAAGGGACTGGAATAGGCACAAGCCAGCCAGTAGATGCTGGCTTTATCTATTTCTTCATCTGTACGAATTAATTTATGTTCAGATTTTTGAGCTTGTATTTCAAGCTCAGAATCTTTGTCGGGTTTTATGATTTTATGTTTCATAATGATTCTACTATTATTAACACAACAAAATTATTCAACATACCAAGCTATTTTTTTATATAATTAGCCTAATATTTGCTATATTTGGCCATATGGAAATTCTTAGCCAATTAATAAATATTGTGGATCAAAATCCTGAGTCAATTCTAGTGATGCGACAACAAACTGAGCAGCGTTTACCTGCTCATCAGCACGATAAGGCTCAGTTATTATTGGTTTATGGGGGAATTGCTTATTTACAAACAGACACAAAAGATTTCTATATTCCGTCTAATCATTATATATGGATACCCAAAAACTACCCTCACAATCTGATGTTTAATACACAGGATTTATACATAATAAATATTTATTTTCCAGATGAAAAAGCAGATAGTTTTTATGATGAACTGGGTATTTATCCTGTTAGTAAGCTTCTGGCAGAAATGCTCTCATTTAGCGAGAAATGGCAAGGTGATTATTACAAAGGTTCATGGGAATTTGAATTTTTATTAACGCTTAAAGGAGTATTATCAAAGGAAAATCTCAAAAAATTCTCTATTCAACTTCCTACAACGGACGATCAACGACTTAATGCAATAATAGACAGCTTTAGAAATCGGCTAAATGAAAATCTAAGTTTAGATATTATTGCTCGGCAATCAGGAATGAGTGTGAGAAGTTTAACCAGATTATTCCAAACCAAACTACACATCACTTTTGTTCAATACTTAAAAATGCTTCGTATTATCAGAGCGATGGAATTGATCAAAGATACAGATTTGAATATGACGGAGATAGCTTATGAAATAGGGTATTCGAATATATCTGCGTTTAGTAACAATTTTCATCAATTAACCAATATGAGACCTACTGAGTTTAAACTGAAATGAGAAGAGTTGCTTCATTAATTCAAATACGGTATTCGAATATATCTTATAACCTCCTCCCTTTCTTCTTTTTCTTCATCCGGTTAGCAAATTGTTCTTCTTCATAACCCTCGTTTTGTGCATCGGGTAACAGGCTGAACAGCCCCAAATCTGAACTGTGGGAATGTTCCTGTGTGATAAACTCAAAAAGGTTTTTCGTTGGTAAATCATCCAATGTATTCGTATTGGAAACAGGATTGTCCTGTACTTTCAGTTTGGGCTTCTTGCCGTTGTTCCAGCAATCGTTGAATACATTAGCTGATAGGTTTCTGTCTAACTGTGAACCGTTCCAAACGGTACGGCTCTCGTGGTCGATAAAAGTTATACCGTAAACCCGTCCGTTGTCGTTTCTGCGAACAACCGTATTGATACCCTGCTCGGTCAACTGCTTTTTAAATTCACTTTCGTTGCTTGTGGTATGTATGGCAAGCTCAACCGTATTTTTCAGAACAGACCTTACAGGGTTGGTTTTCATTTTTTCTTTGGACTGCTCAAAATGTTTTTGCAGTTGTGCAACCCCTGCATCTTTTCCGAATAGCGATGCTTTGAACGGATGGCCTGCCTTGTTGCCGTTCTTGTCCAATGCCACATAGACCAATCCGTTTACGGTCTGACCGTTCCGTTCGCCTTTGACTTCTTCCGCTGTGATGTTTAATAGCGACAGCAAAGCATTATAACTTCCCATAGTCGGAAAGCTGTAATACTTTGGTAAATGACGGACTACCGAAGCGATTTGGCTCTTTATATCGCCACGCCGATAATCAACAGGTTTGAAAACCTTATTGGCTTGTTTCTGTTCCTGCTCGGTTGCTTTGTGCAGGTTGTATTTCTGTTCCAAATCCCGACAGATAGCCATTGAACGTGGGTGGTCGTAATCATCGGGGATTTTCTTTCCGTCAATGCCTACACAGGTTGAAACAATATGGATATGCGTTCGGTCTATATCTGTATGTTTAAAAACAATATAAGGCTGATTGCCGTAGCCCATACGCTCCATATATTCCTGTGCCATTTCCGTAAACTGTTCATCGCTTACCTCGTCTTTCGGGTCGGGGTTCAATGAAATATGCCGTACCGTCTTTTCCGTTTTGATGTTTGCCGACAGATACGGCTTAAAGCACTTATTGAAATACGCTACGGAATACCTGCCGTTCATTGTGTCGGGTATCTTGTTCAGCAACAGAACCGCTCCGTTTTCCCTGTCCACTTTCTGCTGATTGTACAAAATCGCTCCGTACATATTGCTTCCCTTTCCGATTTTTGCAATCATAATCTCACTCTTTATTCAGATATTTCTTTTCAAATTCATCGGTAATAATTAAAACCTTTAGCAACAATTCTTTCATTTCTGCGGTCTGTTTTTCCAATTTATAGAGGTATGCAGATGCTTTTTTCTCCGAAAAATTGGCGTTCAATAATCTAACAATCTGATTGTAATTGGTTGCTATTCCCCGAAACTGACCGAAAAATTTGGTCAATCCTGTGTGGTATTCTACCGCATTCATATCAATTTTTACGGTCTTTACCGTCTTCTGAAAGATACAGGCCGTAATGAAATGTGCCTTTACGTTCATTCCCGATTGGTCAAAGAGGGCAAGGAACCTGGCGTTGTCCTCTGCATTCAGGTTAATGGAATACCGATTGACCGCAGGGTCGTTCTTCGGTTTTCTCCCTGTTTTCCTAACCTGTTTACTGTTCTTTTCTTCCATAATAAATCCATTTCTAATGTTAAACAAAACTGCGACTTCGAAGCGGTTTTTAGCCCCTGCAAGGGCAAGTGCTTTTGAGGTACGGAAATTTATTTCGAGTACCTCAAAAGATAACTTGCTCTGAACAGGAGTTCAGAAAAATCCGTTTTGCAAACGGATTGGAGTTACCTGAAAAAACCAACCGCTTCCATTTACAAATTTCGTTAAGACTATTTGAAATACAGCTATTTATAAACGTGACTTTGAACGCCAAATAGTGCCATAAAGTGCCACGTTTATTTGGATTGGCGTTGCTTTTATTTCCTTTGTTGTGGTTAGTTGGCTGATTGACTACGGAGTTAGTCAACGGGCTAAATAAATTGCTTGTAATCCGTTGGCTTTTTAGCTAACGAAACAGCTAATTGAAAACATACAGGTGTATAGATATAATAGCATATACAACTGACTGTTCAGCTAACCCGACAGCTAATCTGATATAATATTAAAAACGATAGATATGATACACGAAGAAAACAAAAAACAGCAAACCGAAGAACAGGATTTTATGGAAATGATTGTCGGTAACGACAAGAAAAATACCCAACAGGAACAGCAAGCCGTAACACATTGGGACGACTTTACCGCAGACGAAAGATCCGTAGAAACGGAAGATACAAAACCGACTGCAAGTAATACCAAAAGAACGACCTCAAAGTCAAAGAAGCTGACCAAAGAGGATTATTACGGACAGTTCTTTAAAATCCCGAACACTACGGCAAGCAAAGGCAAATCGGTCTATGTACGGCAGGAACACCACGAAACGTTCAACAGGCTTACCAACATTATGGGCATTGACAAGCTGACGATTTATGCGTATCTGGATAACATTATCGAATACCATTTTCAGGAGTTCGGGGAGTTGATTAAGGAAATCTATAACGAGAAGCACAAGCCGTTATTTTGATAGTGGTGCGATGTCAGGTGGTGGTTCGTTCCTCCCTCTTAAAATTATTTTCCAAAACAAAAAAACAGAAAAAAAAGAAAGCCGTTCAATCAAGGCGGACAGGCTGAAAAACCAAAAGGAAACGGAATAAGTCCCGAAGGGTGGCAGGGCAACACAAACAACTCGGCGAAGCCTCCTTTTTGCCCTGCCATTATGCCGTAGTCTTTTGGTTGGGTGGTGCGATGGGTGTCCGCCTTACCTTTGCTACCTTTTTGTTCTTTTTTGGTACAAGAATACAAAATAAAAGCCCCGTTTTTTTTCGGGGCTTGATTTGTTGTTTTGTTAAATGCTAATCTCTTTTCA
>NZ_SOAG01000036.1 GCF_004364575.1 Myroides indicus
ACAAAGAACGTTTTCTCATTTGCGTGGGCAAAACTAATCCCTTTTTTGCCTTTGTGAAAGCTTTTGCAAACCTTTTTTTATTTTATTTCGCAAAAATCTAACAACCAGTATGTTATTTTTTTATTATTTTTCGTGTAGCATCTAATCCGCCTCCATTTATCTTTACTATATAAATTCCCGAATCCAAATCAATAGTTAAAATAATCACTGTTGTTGTTTTAATTTTATTATTTTTTTTAACTAACTTTCCATTAATATCGAAAATAGCTACGGTCAAGTCTTTTAAGGCGTATTCAGAAGGTATTTGTACGTTAATATATTCTGAAACCGGATTAGGCCAAATTTCTATTTGATTTTTTATTACCTCATTCTTATTCAAAATAGAAATTCCTCCAAATTTTTGATCGCTTATAATTAATGAAAAATCCTGATGTTTATATTTTAAGTTATGTTTGTGAGATATTTCTACTATATAAACTCCTTTTCCAGCATTTTCTATCTCGATTTTCTCTACATTATCTGAATCGTTATTTCCTTTTAAAGGGTAAGGATTTAAAAAATCTTTATTCAATTTCCAAGGCAAATATTCCGTTCCATCTTTTATAACTTTTATATCCAGATCATTTATCAAATTATGTGCACCAACTTCTTCTTCAAAGTTATTCACAGAGTAATCTCCCGCCGGATCTGTCCACGCCAAAGTAAACATTACTTTTTCTTTTTCTTCATTTATTTCTATTTTTTGCACAAAAACCTCACCTTCCAACAAAGTATTTTCCTCTATAAAAGCATTTTTATTTTCAGTACTCTTCATCAATACTACTCCGTTTTTTGCATTAATTAATCCCCATCCAAATTTATGATCTGGTCCTTTTACATTCCCTGCTTTATCTGCTGTATGTATTGCTATTGCTTTTATTGTAGATGCTTTGTATGGCATCTTTTTATTTTCTATCGCCCACTGTTGCCAAAGCAAAATAATTCCCGAAACAACTGGTGTAGCCATAGATGTTCCACTTAAAACTCCATAATAATTATTGACAGAACTCGAATTTAAAGGTTGAGGATTCATATAAATAGAAGAAAACACATCTACACCTTTTGCTACAATATCCGGCTTAATACGAAAATCATTTGTTGGTCCAAAGCTGCTAAAATCGCTCATAACTACACTATTTACTCCTTCATACTTTACCACTTCTTTTACAGCTCCTACAACTATGGCATTTTTTGCATTTGCTGCGCCAAGCAAAAGATCATTTCCTGATTTTTGAGGATTTATAATACCATAATCCTGCCTGTCATTGCCTGCTGCCACAACTGGCTGCAAAAAGGGAAACACAAAAGCTACTTCATCAAAATTTTGTGCATCTTTAGTGTATGCTCCAAAATAATACTCAGGCAATAAGGGGGTTTTATTATTGTCAATTGCAGATATACCATAGGAATGATTAGAGACTAAGATCCCCTGATTACCTATTTCAGTCAATTTAAGAATATCATCATCCCAGTTATAAGACCATATATTTGCCTGTGAAGCAACGCCTCTTGCTTTGGAGTTTATTCCTAAAGCACCTACTGTTCCTGCTACATGAGTTGCATGTAATTTACTATTTTGAAATCCTTCTAACTCTTTGTCATCCATTTTTTCTAAACTGGGCATAGGATCAAAAACTCTGATTTTACTCCCCACTTCCCCTAAAAACTCCTGATGATTTAAAAACGCAGTCTGTCCATCTATTATTGCAACTATCATATTTTGTCCGAACAATTCAACCCCTAATTCTTTTTTTTCTTGTAAAGCATCTACCTGACTTGTTATTCTTGCTCCTTCGTTAAAGGTTGTATAGTAAATCGGAGTTCCAAAATCATCGATTTGCTTTAATTCTAACAATCGTCCACCCTTACTCGCTTTTTTTAACTCTACTCCATACAGTTTGCTATATTCCAGAACCTTTTGACGATCTATTTTTGTTTCCGTTTTTATTTTATCGAACAACTGTCCGCTTGCTGATTTATCATATTTACTTATCAGAGCGTTTCTTACCGCTTTATCTTGCGCCTGAGCTACAGTTCCTATAAACAAAGCGAATGTAAATATATAGAAGAGTTCTTTTTGTCTCATAATCTTTATTTTATGGTGTTGTAAATTTCAACATTTTTTTACAATACATACTTAAAGAACTAATTTTTTAATCCAACTAACTCTTCCAAAGCCGTAAATTACATGTTCTTCTATAAAATTTCTATATATTTGGACAACATCAAAATAATTTTAACTATGAATTTAAAAAGATCGTCCCTAGGCATTGTTGTAGGAGTTTTAGCTTTTTCTACCTCCTGTAATAAAGCAAAAGAAGATGCAATTCCTGACTGGAATAGTGAAAATGCTTTTTTTATAGAAAGTACACTCCCTTACCAAACTGCTGACTTTGACAAAATAAAAAATAAAGATTTTAAACCTGCACTCTTAGAAGGAATGCGCAGACAAATGGAAGCAATCAACAATATCATTACTAATCCAGAAGAACCTACTTTTGATAATACGCTGGTAGAGTTAGAGCGATCCGGGGCGCTCTTAGATCGGGTACGATCTGTTTTTAATCTTTTAATTGGCGCACATACCAATGATGAATTAAAAAGCATAAATAATGAGCTTTCTCCTAAGTTTGCCGCACATAGCGATGCTATTTATTTAAATGACCAACTGTTTGAACGCATCAAAAAATTACATGCTAATAAGACTTCTTTAAATCTCAATCCAGAACAAGAACGACTTTTAGATGTTTATTATCAAAAATTTGAACAAGCCGGAGCTAATTTAAACGCTGACAACAAAGAAAACTTAAAAATGCTTAATCAAGAGATTGCCTCATTAAGTACCAAGTTTGGCGATCAATTATTAGCTGCAACAAAAACAGGAGGAGTTTCTTTCTCTGAAGAAGAGTTAAAAGGATTAAGTACTGAAGAGCTTAACTCTATTAAACAAACCAACGGAAGTTATCTTATACCGTTGAGCAATACTACCCAACAGCCTGATTTGTCTATTTTAGAAAACAGAGCTACTAGAGAAAAATTGTTTAAAGAAGCTTGGATAAGAGCGGAAAAAGGTGATACAAATGATACCAGAGAAACATTGATAAAACTGGCAAAGAAAAGAGCGGAAAAAGCAAAGTTAATGGGCTTTGGTAATTATGCCGAATGGAGTTTACAGGAAACAATGGCTAAAACTCCCGAAAATGCTATCCAAATCTTAAAAGAATTGAGTCCTTATGCAGTTTCAACCGCAAAAAAAGAAGCTAAAGATATCCAAGAATTAATCAATAAATCGGGTGATCCTTTTACTCTTACTGCTGCTGACTGGAATTACTACGCTGAAAAAATCAGAGAAGAAAAATATGCTCTAAATCAAAGTGAGCTTAAACCTTACTTTGAATTGACCGCTGTTTTAGAAAATGGCGTATTTTTCATGGCACAAAAGCTATATGGTTTGTCATTTAAAGAGCGTACAGATATTCCAGTTTGGCAAGAAGATGTAAAAGTTTATGAAATTTTCAATGAAGACAGCAGTCCTCTTGGGTTATTTTATGCAGATTATTTTCAGAGAGATTCCAAAAGAGGCGGTGCCTGGATGAGCAATATTGTAAAACAATCTAAACTATTCGATCAGTTGCCTGTTATTTACAATGTAGGGAACTTTCCAAAGCCAGCTCAAGATCAACCTGCTTTGCTTTCCTTAGACAATGTGGTAACTGTTTTTCATGAATTTGGACACGCTTTACATGGTTTCTTTGCTAATCAAACCTACCCCACTCTTTCAGGAACAAACGTTGCCAGAGATTTTGTTGAGTTTCCATCACAATTCCACGAGCATTTTGTTTTTGAGCCTTCTGTATTAAAAAACTATGCTAAACATTATCAAACAGGAGAAGTTATCCCTGATGAATTACTGGAAAAAATAGAAAAAGCATCCAATTTTAACATTGGATATGATACAGCCGAATTACTTGCTGCTTCTTTAATTGATATGGAATGGCACACTATTAATCCTGATATTGCAATTGAAGATGTTGCAAAATTTGAACAAGCAGCTTTACAAAAATATGGCTTAGATCTACCAATGGTTCCGAGCAGATATCGTTCTTCTTACTTCAGCCATATTTTTGGCGGAGGCTATGCTGCTGGATATTATTCTTACAAATGGTCGGAAATGCTGGATTTTGATGCTTATGAATGGTTGGAAGAAAATGGAGGGATGACGCGCAAAAACGGACAAATTTTAAGAGATAGGGTTTTTTCAAAAGGAAATTCAGAACCTTTAGATGTATTGTATAAAAACTTCAGAGGAAAAGATCCTTCTATCCAAGCATTGTTGAGATATAAAGGCTTTAATTAGGTATTAAAAAACCTCCGAAAAATTTCCGGAGGTTTTTACTTTTATTTTATTCCATTCTGATCCAACCATCGTCTGTACTTTAAACTATTCTGATTGTGTTGTTCTAATGATCTTGCAAATTCATGATAGCCAACTCTGTCTACACTTGCACAAAAATAAATATAATCATGATTCTCAGCATCTAGAACTGCATCTATAGTGGTTTTATCTGGCATAAAAATTGGACCCGGAGGCAATCCAATATTGATATAGGTGTTATATGGTGAAAGTATTTCAGTGTCTTTTCGGTACACTCTATTAATCACTTGGTCAAAATCATCTGTATACATTTTTTTAGCGTATACCACTGTTGGATCTGCCTGTAGCGGCATACCAATTTTTAGTCGATTTAGATACACTCCCGCTACACGAGCCCTCTCATCGTTTTTAGCAGTTTCTTTTTGGACAATTGATGCTAAAATAGTTACTTCTGCCGGTGTTAAATTTAATGATTCTGCCTTTTTTCTTCTTTCCTCATTCCAAAATCTGATATACTCTTTATGCAGTGTATTTCTTATTCGCAAAGGAGACACATTCCAATAAAACTCATATGTTTCTGGCAAATAACATGTTAACGCAGTTTCTTTTGTAAGTTCATTATCTTTCAAAAACTCCTCATCTAAAAAAATTTCCATCATGGATAAACTATCTTGTTCTAATTGCTCTGCAATTCGCGCTGCAAGATTTTCAATGCGTTCCATATTGTTAAAAGTTACTCTTACAGGAACGTTTGCTCTTAACGACTGAATAATATCATAATTAGTCATACCATTGCGCAACTTAAACCGCCCAGCTATTACATTTGTAGTATAATTGCGTTGCTCTGCTATAGATTCAAAGTTTTCGACATTCTTTAAATACGGTGCAAGATGATTTTTAATATCCTGAAAAGAAGATTCACTTTTTACATAAAAGTAATCTTCATTCCAATTTTCTAAATTATCTGAAAAAGCCTTGTTATACCATATATACACATATCCCAACAGTCCAAATGCAACTATAGCTGTCAGAATCATAAGTATTTTGTTTACTTTCATGTTTTTAAAATATTAACTGATACATTACTTCGTCTTTATAGGTATCTCCTACCCTATTCCATTTTTTTTTTACACCAACTTCTGCGAAGCCAAATTTATGAAAAAGCTTTTTGCTGGATGTATTATCTGCGGCAATATTTGCATAAATCTGTTGAAGCAATAAATGCTGGTATGCATAATCTATAACTATTTTTAATGCTTGACTGCCTATACCTTTCATTCTATTGGTATCCCGCTGAATTACGATTCCTATCCCTGCTCTTGCGTTTTTAGGATCGTAATCAAAAATATCTATCAAACCATATACTTCATCCGTTTTTTTATCGCATATAACTAGTCTCAACTGTTTAGCTTCATAAATATCCTGATGAGCATTTTCTAAATATTGTCGAATCAAAAAACGACTGTAAGGGGTTTGTGTATTACTGACTTCCCAAAGTTTTAAATCATTCTCAATTTGATAAACAAACTCCAAATCTTCAGGCTCTAAAGCTCGTAGATAAATGCTTTCTGCTTCTAGTCTCCGTATCATTTTAAATAGCAATTTTTCCCCGAAAAACAAATTCAGCGGGTCCCGTTAAAAAAACATTGCTGTATTTTTGATCAGAGTAATCGAATGAAACTTTTAAACTCCCACCTTCCACATCTATTTTTATTTCCCTAGCATTTGCCTTTCCCAAATCAAACATAGCGATTGCTGCTGCTGTCGCCCCCGTTCCACAGGAAAGTGTTTCATTTTCTACTCCTCTTTCAAAAGTTCTTATCTTAAAATAATTATCTCCCTTTTGTTCAACAAAATTAACATTGGTTCCAGAAGGCATGTAAAATTCGCTTTCTCTTATTTTTTTACCATTATTAAATACATCATAGTATTCAATATCCTGAACTACTTGTATATGATGAGGAGAACCAGTATTTAAAAAGATAAAGTCATCACTTTTATTGATATTTTCAACATCTATCATCTGTAATGAAATATCACCATCCTCATTAATTAATGCCCGATGCTCTCCATCAACGGCTATAAAACGACATTGTTTTTGTATTATTCCCAAGAGGCTCGCAAAAGCAACAATGCACCTTCCTCCGTTTCCGCACATCGAACTTTCTTTCCCATCAGAATTGTAATAAACCATCTTAAAATCAAAGGTATTATCCGTTTCAAGCAAAATTAATCCATCACCTCCTATCCCGAATTTTCGATCACACAAAAAAGACACTAAATCACTGTTTTTTTTGTCAAATATACTTCCTCTATTATCGATCATTACAAAATCATTACCTGTTCCCTGAAACTTATAAAATTCTAACATACAAAATATCTGTTTACTTATTTTACAGCAAAGTTATAAAATATTATGTCTTAATAATTACACTGTTAATCAGAGGTTAAATCCAGACAGATAAAAAATTACTTTTATAACTTTACTCAACAGAACACAATATAACACATTCCATTATGAAAAAAATACTTGGCACTATTTTGATTTGTTTATTTAGTGGAGCTATTACATTAATAGGATATAAATATCTTATAGAAAAACCTTATTCTCCTTTATTTGAAGAGCAAACGACAACCTCCCAATTTGTTCCACAAAACCAAAATCATTCCATATCGAACTACCAAGCTGACTTTACAGGAGCCGCAGAATCTACCGTCAATGCTGTTGTCCACGTTAAAAATCTTAGTTATGTAACTACTCATTCTAATCCGCTTTTAGAATTCTTTTATGGTTATAAAGGCGGTACACAAGCGCAAATAGGGACCGGATCGGGAGTTATTATAGCTGAGGACGGATATATCGTAACCAACAACCATGTTATTGCCAATGCTTCAGAGCTGGAAGTGACGCTTAATGACAATCAGAGTTACAAAGCCAAATTAATCGGAACAGATAAGCAAATGGATATTGCCCTGCTAAAAATAGAACCTAAAGAAAAACTGCCCCATTTAATTTTCGGAAATTCTGATCAAATAAAATTAGGTGAATGGGTTTTAGCAGTTGGTAATCCATATAATCTGACTTCTACAGTTACCGCGGGCATTATTTCTGCTAAAGCAAGAAGCTTATCCAAGACCGGAATTCAGTCTTTTATTCAAACAGATGCTGTAGTTAATCCGGGAAATAGCGGAGGTGCATTAGTAAATGCCTCAGGAGAACTAATAGGCATTAATACTTTAATTTCTTCCAATACCGGTTCATATGTCGGATATTCCTTTGCTGTTCCGTCAAATATAGTTAAAAAAATTGTAGAAGATTTATTAGAATACGGCAATGTACAAAACGGTGTTTTAGGCGTTAGCGGATTTGAAATCAACAATATGACTGCCAAACAGCTAAATACAAAAGCTTCTCGTGGATTTTATGTGCAAAGTGTTATTAAAAACTCCGGAGCGCAAAAATCAGGAATTCAAGCAGGAGATATCATTTCTGCTATAAATGGAAAAAGCATATCTTCGTTCGTGGACATTAAAAATATTTTAAATACTAAACGTCCTAATGATGTAGTTACCGTAAAACTGTTAAGAGATGAGACTGAAAAAACAATGGAAGTCGCCTTGATTAATGCAGAAAATAATACTCTCTTTTATAATGGGTTCGAATTTGAAAACATCACTCCTGAACAAAGAGCTAATTACAAAATCAAGTATGGTGTAAAAATAACAAAAGTAACCAATGAAAAATATTTAGCATACAGAGATGAATTAGAAGGTGCTTTTCTACTATCCGTCAATAATGTAAAAATCAACTCTGTTGATGAAGCTCGTCAGCTATTATCTTCTCAAAGCAATCAACAGCGTACCAAAATGGAAATCCTCAATTCAGCAGGCGAATATATTCGCTTACTAATCTAATAAACAATATATTCACTACTAATTCGTTCTAAATTTTAACATTTGATTAATTCATAAAAAAAGCAGACTTTTGCACTAGTTTTATACAACACAATCTAAATATAATGAAAGATACGAATTTGTACGAAAAAGAATTAGCTTTTCAGGCAGACAGAAGAAAAGCTTGCGTAGAATTTATTAAAATTGTTAGTGACTTATGGTATGATAAATCTATTGAGTTATTAATGTTCCGCAACCAGCTTGTTGATCGCAGTGTAAATGATATCATCAATCTACATGAATATTCTGCTAAATTTGTAGAAAAACCTATCAATATTTTTGATTCCGTTGAAATAGCAAGAGCAATTCAACAAGCAGATTTGCCACCTTCACGGATTGATATTGGTCGTTTAACTTACGAATATCACTTAGAAGACGACCAGCATAACAGTGCTTTAAGTTTTGTTGTAAGCAAACTAAAAGATGCAAAAAACACAGAAGAAATTATACCTAAAGACGTTGTTTTATATGGGTTTGGACGTATTGGTCGTTTACTGGCTCGCGAATTGATGAATAAAGTCGGAAAAGGACAACAAATGCGTCTTCGCGCAATTGTTACCCGTGATAAGAATGATGCTACTTTATTAGAAAAACGCGCATCATTATTAAAGTACGATTCAGTTCACGGAGATTTTGAAGGTGTTGTAAACACTGATCCTGACAACAATGCTTTAATCATCAACGGAACAACTGTTCATATGATTTCTGCAAATACTCCAGAAGAAATAGACTATACTCAATTCGGTATTCACAATGCTTTAATTATAGACAATACTGGTGCTTTTAAAACCGATGAGGATTTAAAACGCCACTTAACTTCTAAGGGAGCTTCAAAAGTATTGTTGACTGCGCCCGGAAAAGGTATACCAAACATTGTACATGGCGTAAATCACAAAGAATATAACCCAGAAACAGTTGATATCTGGTCTGCCGCTTCATGTACCACCAATGCTATTACCCCTATTTTAAAAGTAATAGAAGATAATTTGGGAGTAGTAAAAGGCCACCTTGAAACCATTCACGCTTATACAAATGACCAAAATTTGGTTGACAACATGCACAAAAAATATCGTCGCGGTAGAGCTGCCGCCTTAAACATGGTTATCACTGAAACAGGAGCAGGTAGTGCAGTAGCCAAGGCTTTACCTTCTTTAGCAGGAAAGCTGACTTCAAACGCCATTCGTGTGCCCGTTCCAAATGGTTCATTGGTAGTATTAAATTTAGAAGTAGAAAAACCGACTTCTGTTGAAGAACTGAATAACATTATGCGTAATGCTGCCTTAAACGGAGAGTTAGTAGAACAAATCAAATACTCTATGAATAATGAATTAGTGTCTTCAGATATTGTAGGTACTTCTGCTCCTTCTATTTTTGACAGTAAAGCAACTATCGTTTCTGCAGATGGAAAAAATATTGTAATGTATGTGTGGTATGACAATGAATACGGGTATAGTCATCAAGTTATCCGTTTGGCAAAACACATTGCACAAGTACGACGTTATACTTATTATTAATAAAAAAACACAAATACCTCCCAATTAAAATATATAAAATTGGGAGGCACTATTCTCTTAAAGAAACTATCTACGGATCTCTAAATTTAAAAACACTGTTAAATACAAAAGCCACTTTATCTAGCTGGTAAAGTAGCCTTTTATTTTATTATTTTTATTAAAACAATTAGTTTTGTTTAGTTATTAAGCATAACAGGCATAACCAACATAGTTACCGACTCCCCATCTTCCAATCCGTCTACAGGAGTTAGAATACCTGCCCGGTTTGGCAAAGACATTTCCAATAAAATATCATCCGATTGCAAATTATTCAACATTTCAAGCAAAAAACGAGAATTGAATCCTATCTGCATATCATCTCCTTTATAATCACAAGTTAATCTTTCATCTGCCTTGTTCGAATAATCAATATCTTCGGCTGAAATATTTAATTCCGTTCCAGCTAATTTTAGTCTTATCTGGTGTGTTGTTTTATTGGAATATATTGCAACACGACGAACTGAACTTAAAAACTGAACTCTGTTTAATAGTAATTTGTTAGGATTTTCTTTCGGAATTACAGCCTCATAATTAGGGTATTTTCCATCTATCAAACGACAAGTAAGTGAGTAATTATCAAATGTAAACTGTGCATTTGAATCATTAAATTCAATAACAACATCGGCTCCCGAAGCCATTAAAATATTCTTTAAGATATTTAATGGTTTTTTAGGCATAATAAAACTTGCTTCATTAGAAGAAGTAATATCTGTTCTGGAATACTTTACCAGCTTATGAGCATCGGTAGCAACAAAAATCAAACCCGATGGCGAGAAATTAAAGTATACTCCAGACATTACCGGTCTTAAATCGTCATTCCCTGCCGCAAAAATAGTTTTACTAATAGCTGTTGCCAAAACACCCGCCGGTACTTCTGTTTTTGCCGGATCTTCTAAAGATTCTGCTTTAGGAAACTCATCGCCCTGAGCATAAGCCAATACATACTTTCCAACATCAGAACTTATTTCTATGGTATTATTTTCCTTTATTGAGAAAGTTAAGGGCTGCTCCGGGAAAGTTTTTAAAGTTTCAAGCAATAATTTTGCCGGCACAGCAATACTTCCCTGACTTGTAGATTCAATTTCTAAACTGGCAGACATAGTGGTTTCCAAATCTGATGCAGAAACCTTCAATACATTATTATCTAACTCAAACAAGAAATTATCCAATATATGCAAAGTATTACTGCTATTGATAACACTACCTAAAATTTGCAATTGTTTTAGCAAGTAGGAACTCGATACTATAAATTTCATATTCTATTTCTTTATTTCGTAAAAAATATCTTTACAGTCACAAATATATCAGATAATTACTAATTATAAAAGCTTTTTTAAATTACTTTTTAACAAAAGAACGTCTTCTAAAAAAGGTGAATATAAGACCAAAAACAACAATGAAAAGAACCGGTACCCCAAACGCAATCATTTGTATGTAATTGTAATCTTTATATACTTTTACTTTATCTAACATTGGAATTTTCACTTCTTTGGTTCTTAAATTAATCAACCCCTTATCGTCCATAAGATAATTTACAGAATTCATTATCAATTCTTTATTCCCATAAAGTTTGTTAATCCATTTATCATATCCTAATTCCAATGGCTCGTAGTTCTGATCCAACTGATTTTTAATAATATCGCCATCCGAAATTATAATCATCTTATTTTCTTCACTTTCATACAGCGGTTTATTTACTTTAAAAGGTAAGATTCTGTTTTGAAATACTGATTTAAATTGACCTTCCAATAAAACGCCCAAGATATAGCTGCCTTTATTTTCAAACATTTCAGGGGTACTTTCCTCATTTAAAATATTCAGATCAATTTCTGTCGGAGTACCTACCAACATTGAATATTTAGAAGATTGTAGCAAAACTGTTTTTTTTATACCATTTTTCAGCGTATCCATGGGAGATGCAAAATCAAACTTTACGCCTTCTATGTTTTTAACAATGGGATGGTTAATTTCCGGATAAACAAAAGGTGCAAATTTCCATATAAATTGACCGTATTGCGTCTCGCTTCCCTGTTTTCCAATCGCAATTTTAATCGGTGTAGAAATTTCGTCTTTTACCAAAACAGGATTAATTCTCACTCCATATTTAAACAGCATTTCTCCCAAGCTTTGGTCTTTTGCGTATGCCAACATAGAGCCATTGGTTCTCAAACTGTCAAAATCTGCCTGTACCTGATCCAACAACCATAAAGATTTACCTCCATTCATTATAAATTGATCCAAAACTTCTATTTGTTTCTCTGAAAACTCTTTATTTGGTTTGGCAACAACTATCAAATCAAAATTCTTTAACTCTTCCAATGTTTTTTGAGGATTTGCTGCCACAGAATCCAATGTAAAAGGTGCAATGTGATAATTTTCTCTAACAGTCAATAAAAAATCAGCAATATAGGAATCATCTAATTGTCCATTTCCTTTTAAAATTGCTATACTTTTTTGCTTTTCTGTCGTTATTTTATCAATTGCTTCAGCAAAAGCATATTCCAAATGCTGAACAGAAGTTATAACTTTTTCTTCTGTATTAGCACCAATCATATTCTTTAGAAGCTGTACTTTGGAAGCTTTTTCACCTTGAGAAACAATAGCCCAGGGATAAACTACTTGCTGTGTTTGTGTTCCTTTGTCATTTACAGTTACCGTAACCGGCTTTAATCCATATTCAAAAAGTTCTTGCATTACTTCTTCTTGGGTTGCCCCTTCCTCCAATGGATTTATAAACTGAAACTTGATATTTGAGTTTTGAGTTTCAAATTCCTCCAGCAATTGTTTGGTTTCATTCTGTAAACGTCTGAATTCCTGAGGAAATTTTCCTTCCAAAAAAACATCTATAATCACAGGTTCTTTAACTCTATCAACAATCTCATTGGTTATGGCAGATAAAGTATATCGGCGATCTTGCGTTAAATCAAATCTTTTGTAGAAAAAATTTCCGACAATATTGATTGCTGTCAGCACAATAATGAGCTTTACCAAAGCTAGTATATTCTGTTGGTGATTTTTTTTCATTACTTTCGAATTGTTTTAATTTTAAACACTGTTAAACCTAAAAATGCGACAGCAAACGACACAAAAAACAATAAATCTCTTGTATCTATAACTCCTCTGGATATGCTTCTGAAATGATATTGTAATCCAATTTTTTCAATCCAATTTCCTCCGCTGGCAAAAACCTCTGCCAATTCAGCAATACCTAGTGAAAAAAACACACATAATAAAACCGCAACAATAAAGGAAACAATTTGATTATCCGTTAACGAAGAAGAGAAAACACCAAGGGATGCATAAGCTGCTACTAAAAAAAACAGTCCGAAATAAGATCCTGCTATACTTCCAAAATCAAAAGATTGTCCGGAAAGGGTAAATTCCTTTAATACTAAAACATATATAAAAGTAGGCAATATGGCAATAAGTATTAATATTATAACTCCCAAAAACTTGCCTAAAACAATTTCCCATACCGAAAGTGACTTTGTCAACAACAACTCGATAGTTCCTTGTTTAATTTCTTCTGAAAAACTCTTCATTGTAACCGCAGGAACTAAAAAGATAAGTATCCATGGAGCAATCGAAAAGAAAGGAGACAAATCGGCAAAACTACTTTGGGGAATGTTATATACTCCATCAAAAATCCATAACAAAAGTCCGTTTATTGATAAAAAAACAGCTATTACCAAGTATCCTATTAAAGAGCCAAAAAAAGACTTGATTTCTCTGATGCAAATTGCTTTCATAATTCTGTTTGACTTACTTATTTTAATGATTCGTACTTATCTACACTCCATGCTTCCGCTTTTTGAGCAAAAAGCGTTTTCACATAAGGCCAAACCTCAGCAAATACTTCAGAATACCTGTATTTTTCTAAGTCATTTTCATTTTCCCAAAAACTATAAGTGAAAAATATATTAGATTCTTTTTTATCTTGATAAACTTCTAAAAAACTGCATCCGGGAAAATTTCTGATATCGTATTTTATAGTCTGAAAATAGCTTTTAAAATCTTCAATTTTATCTTTTTTAAACGTCAGTTTTACAATTCTAATAAACATTTAGTTAGTTTTAATAGTTAAATTCATCTTCAAATTCTACCACAATATTATCATTCAGCTGTATATTCATTAGCGACTTAGGCGAACCTCCTGGGTCTTTTTTCTTCGAATATAGCAAAGTTACAAGCAATAAATCTAAATCATTAAATGTAGCCAATAATTCACCAGCTCGTTCTAATAAAGCATTTTCACTCGTCACTTTAAAGTCTGCAAAATACTTATTTATTTTGTTTATCGAACGATCTTTGATGCGAATAGAAAATTTTCTGCCTTTACCTATTCTTTCAAAACTTTCTTTAGTAATATTAGTAATAAGATTTCCGAAAGAATCCTCATATACGACTTTTCCTGTAATTTTATTTCTTTCTAAGTTCAGATTATCTGCCCAACGATTTAATTTATACAGCGATTCAACTGGATTGCCTAACTCAGCTAAACCATATCCTGAAACCAGATGACGAGCACAATCTGCAAAAACAGTACTACTGCATTCATTTTCGTCATTCTCCAGGTATATTGCCTCCTCAAATTCATTATTTCCTAAAATAATACTCAAAACCCCATTATCTGTTGCAATAAAATAATGTCCATCATATTTCACACAAATAGCAGGGCTAAAAGGAGTTATTTCAGCCTTTACAGAAACAATATGAATTGTTTCTTTCGGAAAGTGAGGATAAGCAGCTGACAACACAAAACCTGCTTCTTCAATGTGATAATCTCTAATATTATGTGATATATCCACTAAATTGCATTCTCCAATTTTAGAGTATATTTTCCCTTTTAAAACTGCTGTATAATAATCGGTATATCCAAAATCAGTCGTTAGCGTAATTATTTTCTGCATTGTTTTTTTTCAATATATCTTTAAGAAAATGGATTTTTTATAGTAGATTTGAATATACAAAATTAGTTTATTTTTTTAATTAATTATTATAGCTATTGAACGAAAGAATAATTGAAATTTCAGAAATAAGTCCTAAGGATTTCTGGGGACCGCAAGATATCCATTTAGAATTGCTAAAAAAGCTTTTTCCTAAACTAAAAATTATATCTCGAGGGGCATTGTTAAAAGCATATGGGGAAGAAGAAATTCTCGATGAATTTGAGAAAAAATTTGAAAGATTGCTCAAGTTTTTTTCTAAATACAACCGTATGGACGAAAATACAATTGAAAGAATTGTGATGGACAGCGGCCAACCTCATTCTCAACTCCAAAACGATCAAATTTTAGTACACGGTGTTTCGGGCAAGCTCATTAAAGCCCTAACACCTAACCAGCAAAACTTGGTTAAACAGGTAGAAAAAAATGATATGGTTTTTGCTATCGGACCCGCTGGAACGGGAAAAACCTATACAGGAGTAGCATTAGCTGTAAGAGCACTAAAAAACAAGGAAGTAAAAAGAATTATTCTTACGCGTCCTGCCGTTGAAGCTGGCGAAAATCTTGGCTTTTTACCCGGAGATATGAAAGAAAAACTCGATCCCTATATGCAGCCGCTCTATGATGCCTTACGCGATATGATTCCACCTCAAACGCTCGAAGATTACCTGACAAAAGGAGTTATACAAATTGCTCCATTGGCTTTTATGCGCGGGAGAACTCTTGACAATGCATTCGTTATTTTGGATGAAGCACAAAATACTACCCATTCGCAAATGAAAATGTTCTTAACAAGAATGGGGAAAAATGCAAAATTTATTATCACGGGCGACCCTGGTCAAATTGACTTACCACGGAAAGTAACATCCGGATTAAAAGAAGCACTGTATATCCTGAAAAATATTGAAGGAATTGGTATGCTATACTTAGATGACAAAGATATTGTAAGACACCGATTAGTTAAAAAAATAGTTGATGCCTATAAAACCACTGAAGACAGACCTGACCAAGTATCTATTGAAGACATAAAAAAAGAAAAGGTTGAAAAATAATTTTCAGCCTTTTCTTTCTTATCTTTAAAAGCTTATTGTAAATTATAAGTATCTCTCATAAAGGAAAGCTTAAGTTTACCTTCCTGATATAAAAACAATTCGTCTTCATCCAAAACAAATTTGTCGCAAGCTTCCAACACAGCTAGCAATTCCTTTTCTTGCTGATATGATTCGGTTATATATTCCGGAGCCAAAACAATTTTAAAAAAAACAGCGTCTCCTTCACATCGCAAGTCTCCATATACCATGTGATTACCTCCGCTTCCGGAAAAACTTCTTGTATTGATATCCATACAAATCATCGGGATTTGATTAATTCCCAACTCTTCTATTCTTTTCCCATCATACGTCTGAAAAATCCAATTTCCGGACAAATTATCATTATAAATATAATGTCCAAAGCATGCAAAATCAGAAACATCGTCTTCCATTTCGTGTTTTTTGATAAAACGAACAGCTACAGAATGATCAAATCGTCCATCCATAAAATCTTTTGCCGTTTCATCCTCATATATAACAATCTCTATTTCCTCTTTTTTAGTTGAAGTACGGTAAACTCTACTCTCTCCTTCTATCAAAGGTTCTACATACGGAAAAACAATTTTGTTATTAGGTTTCATACTCGAATACACGATTCCCTTTTTACTGATAGAAATCATTTGCAGGGAATCTTGAGCCAAGGCTTTAAAAAAAGTACCTTCTAAATCGCTCTTATTAAACAGATCCATTTGTTTATTGCTGCCTTCTTTTACATTTTTATTTCCGGAATTATCCATACCGCATGAAGGAAACAAAGAAATTGTTAACGCCAAAATCATATTCTCTTTCTTTTATTAGTGCGCAAAGATAAAATCAACAATACAGCAAATAAAATTAGTCTTTTTATTTAGTATTACTTTAACCTTTAAACGCAATTTTCAACACTTTTTTTATTAATTCAAAGATACAAAAAAAATGATATTTTTATTATTTATTATATTAAATTTATATTAACTATAGCTAAGAATTTAATTCTTAATTAATAGAAGAAAAGAATTTTCAAGTTATTTAACAGCATAAAAAGATTGCCATCTATAAAAAATCACAAATAAAATTCGGCATAAATATTTTTTATAAATAGCTTTATTGATTTTAGCAAATATTAAGCAGAAAAACAAATTTCACCTACAATAATGTTGTTTTATATCCTGTCTGTCTCAGACAAAACATAAAATCATCTTCATTATTACATACGCAATACACTCTTATAGTAGAATTAACTATTTTTTTAAAAATTGGTTTAAAGCTTTTAGGCAACGAAAGGTAAAACGCATCCATATTTTTATCGCTTATTGAATAACTTGGATCCACATCAATGGATACTAAAACCACAAATTCATTGGATTTTAATTCTATTGGTAATTTCATACTTTTGTGTAATTAATATTATCAGCTCTAAATTATAAAAAAATAATTATTTAAAACAATTTCTGCTAAAAATATATTGAATTAAACTCTATTACCCATTATTCAAAACATATACAGATTTTATCCCATTATCTAATAGATTCATTTGTAAAATAATCAGAGGTAATTTTGTTCAAAATGTTTTATTTTTGTTTATTGTATTTTTAGTAAGCATAAAAACAATTAGATAATGCAAAACATTCCTAGTGTTGACTTACGTGATTTCCTATCGGACGACCCGGTACGTAAACAAAATTTTGTAAATGAAATCGGAAAAGCATACGAAGACATCGGATTCGTAGCGTTAAAAGGACACTTTCTAAACGATCAATTAGTAGGTGATTTATACAGAGAAGTCCGCAATTTTTTCAATCTTCCTCTCGAAGTAAAAGAACAGTACGAAATACCGGGAATAGGCGGACAACGCGGGTATGTTTCTTTTGGAAAAGAGCATGCTAAAGGCAGAACAGAAGGAGATTTAAAAGAGTTTTGGCATTTTGGGCAATATGTAGAAGACAATTACGAACTAGAAACATCTTATCCTAAAAATGTAGAGGTAAAAGAGTTGCCTGAGTTTAATGTTATTGGAAAAGAAACGTATAAAATGTTGGAGAAAACAGGAATATACGTTTTAAGAGCCTTGTCTTTATTCCTCAATTTAGATGAGTTTTATTTTGATAAATACATTAAAAACGGAAATAGCATTTTACGACCTATTCACTACCCTCCTATTATGTCGGAACCTAAAAAAGCGGTTAGAGCTGCTGCGCATGGAGACATTAATCTCATTACCCTATTAATGGGGGCTCAGGGAAAAGGACTTCAGGTTCAAAATCACGACGGAGAGTGGATTGATGCAATTGCAGCAGATGACGAATTAGTAATAAACGTTGGAGATATGTTGTCAAGACACTCTAACAACAGATTAAAATCTACAATTCATCAGGTTGTAAATCCTCCTAAAGAATTGTGGCATACCTCCCGGTATTCTATTCCATTTTTTATGCACCCTGTTAGTGATATGCCATTGGATTGTTTAGAAAACTGTATTGATGATAATCATCCCAAACTTTACGAAAATATTACTGCAGGAGAATTTCTCCATCAGCGTCTAATAGAACTCGGATTAATCAAATAGTATTAGAACTACTAAAACGAGGGTTTAAATACCCTCGTTTTAGACTATTATTTAGCTTTATATTTTATTTTTTCTTTATAAAGACATTTCAAAACATTATCTTTGAATATATTCAAAGTACTTTTTCATGAGTAAAAAAATAAGCAGTTTTGAAGATCTTGGCGGATTTGTTTTTTCTACAAATAAGGATTTTTCATTTGAACAAGAAGAAGGAGTAACAACCTTACCGCCGCATCAGCAAAAACTAGAAGCTCATTTAGACAAAAAAAACCGAGGCGGAAAAATAGCTACTCTCATCACCGGATTTGAAGGAACAGACCATGATTTAAAAATATTGGCAAAATCGCTGAAAACTTTATGTGGTGTTGGAGGAAGTGTTAAAAATGGCGAAATTATAATTCAAGGAAATTTTAGAGATAAAATAATGGATTTTTTAAAAAAAGAAGGCTACAAAGTGAAACGTGTAGGCGGATAAAAACCAGAAGACTATGCAAATAAAATCATCCGAATTAATTTTAAATCCAGACGGAAGCGTATATCATTTAAATTTGAAACCTGAAAATATAGCTCCAAATATCATTTTTGTTGGAGACCAATATAGAGTAGAGCGCATTTCAAAACACTTTGATAAAATTGAATTTGAAACTCAAAAAAGAGAATTCAAAACGCATACAGGAAACTATAAAGGAACAAGATTCTCAGTTATCTCAACCGGCATCGGTCCTGATAATATAGATATTGTTGTCAACGAAATTGATGCTTTATTTAATATCGATTTTAAGACTAGAACCATCAAAGAAAAACTTACTACTGTAAACATAGTTCGCATTGGCACCTCTGGTTCTCTGCATTCCGATATCCCGGTTAACAGCTTTGTTCTTTCAAAATACGGTTTGGGTTTAGATAATATGATGCGTTCATATATTATTGATTCCATTACTAATTCTGAAATGGAAGAAGCTTTTATCCAGCATACGCAGTGGGATTTAAAAAAAGGACGTCCTTATTTTATAAAAAACAGCTCTGTTTTAGAAAAAAAGCTAATAAGCGATACAATATTTACCGGAATAACTGCTACGGCAGCGGGATTTTATGGTCCTCAAGGCAGGATTCTGCGATTGCCTATTCAAGATACGAATTTAAACCACAAAATTGACACTTTTAAATTTAACAAACAAAGGGTAACAAATCTTGAAATGGAAACCTCTGCTATTTATGGATTGTGTAAATTACTCGGACATCATGCGGTTTCTATGAACACAATAATAGCCAATAGAGCTAATGGAACTTTTTCTGATAATCCATATGAGGCAGTAGATGCTTTAATTCTATATACCCTGAATAAACTTAGCCAAAACTAATATTAAATTGCAAGTAGATTCATCAAACAATAGAGCAAATCTTATTTACAAGTAATATATACCCGATAATATATTTCTCTTTCAAGATTAGGTAATCTTTAAAGGAAATAAAAACCAATTCAAATTTTATTTCTTAACAAACCAAACAAAAGCTACTTAATTTAACTAATAAATAAAATATATTAAACATTTTTAATTCATTATTCTTTTTATTTTTAATAATAATAAATATTCTTATTTTTATGGAGTTTAATTTTTATTTAAAATGACGAAAGAAGACTCGCACCTAGAGAGAATAAAATTTAATCCATATAAGGATAAAATCATTTCAGCAGCTGAAGCTGCTTTACTCATTCCAGATCAGGCCGTCGTTGGGGCAAGCGGATTTACAAAAGCTGGGGACAGCAAATCGGTTTTACCAGCATTTGCGGAGCGTGCAGCTAAGGAAAATGTAGCCATTACATTAATTACCGGAGCATCATTAGGACAAACCACCGATGCTGATTTAGCCAATAACAATGCGCTTATAAAGAGAATGCCTTTTCAAGCTGACTCTATACTCAGAAAAAGCATTAATGAAGGAAAGGTTAAATATGTAGACCAACACCTCAGCGAAACGATTGAACAACTGCAAGAAGGACATATTCCTCAGGTAGATATTGCTATTATTGAGGCAACGTATATTGACCAAAACGGTTATATTATACCTACTACTTCCATCGGAAATTCAGCTTATTTTGCCACTGTTGCTCCAAAAATTATTATTGAAGTAAACAATGCTATTCCAATTTCTATCTGTGGCATTCACGACAACTGCGTCCCTTTGGAACAGCCTAGAAGAGCAGCCATTCCAATTCATAACGTAAAAGACAAAATAGGTGAGTCGTTTATTCGTCTTAATCCGGAAAACGTTATAGCGGTTGTGCTATCAAATATTGAAGATACACCCGCTCAACTCTCGGAACCAGATGAAAAAACAATAGCAATATCCAAGCATCTGCTCCACTTTTTTGAACAAGAAGTAAAAAAAGGAAAACTTACTTATTCTTTACTCCCTCTTCAGGCAGGAATTGGAAAAGTTGCCAATGCAGTTTTAACTGGTTTCCTACACGGACCTTTTGAAAACTTAACAATGTATTCCGAAGTTCTTCAGGACAGTACTTTTGAACTGATAGACTCAGGAAAAATGACATTTGCATCAGGATCATCAATTACAGTTACGCAAGAATGCTATAGTCGCCTTCTTCAAAATATAGATCAATACAAAGATAAATTAATACTCAGACCCCAAAATATCAGCAACGCTCCTGAAGTAATACGTCGGTTGGGTATCATAGCCATTAATACAGCTATTGAATTTGACATTTATGGCAACGTTAACTCCACGCATATCGGAGGCAACAAGATGATGAACGGAATAGGCGGTTCCGGTGATTTTGCTAGAAATGCTTATCTGAGTATTTTTGTAACTCAAGCCGCTTCAAAAAATAATAATGCAATTTCTCATGTTTTACCAATGGTTTCTCATGTTGATCATACAGAACACGATGTAGATATTCTTGTAACAGATCAAGGATTAGCGGATTTAAGAGGACTATCGCCTAGAGAAAGAGCCGAAGTTATTATTAACAACTGCGTCCACCCCGATTACAAAGAAGAATTGAAAGATTACTTTGAAAGAGCCAAAAAACAAGGAGGTCATACTCCGCACCTTTTAGAAGAAGCCTTTAAGTTCCATATTCGTTTTAAAGAAACGGGCACTATGAAAACAAAATAATCGCCACAATCAAACTCCTCTATTACTACGAGGAGTTTTTTATTTATTTTACCATTTTATTCGCATTAAAGCAATTTTCATTTTGTTATCTTAGCGTAAAAATGAAGAAGATTAAAAATGAAAAAAATAACTGTTGTCGGCGTGCCCGAACATTTTAACCTGCCTTGGCACTTGTGTATTGAAAATAATGAATTTAACGAGATTGGAGTTGATCTTCAATGGATAGATATTCCTGAAGGAACAGGAAAAATGTGTCAAATGTTGCGGAATAATGAAACTGATTTAGCTATTATATTGACAGAAGGTATTATTAAAGACATTGCCAAAGGTAATCCGTCAAGCCTTATCCAACAGTACGTTTCTACTCCTTTACTTTGGGGAATCCACGTGGCAGAAAGTTCTCCTTTTCAAAATATTACAGATTTAGAAAACAAGCGAATTGCAATTAGCAGATACGGCTCAGGATCGCACTTAATGGCTATTGTACATGCCAAAAAAATGGGATGGGATACTGATACGTTAAATTTTATAGAAGTAAATACAATAGACCATGCTGTAGAAGCTTTGACCAATGAGAAAGCTGATTATTTTATGTGGGAGCGCTTTATGACCAAGCCTTTGGTTGATCAAAAAATATTCAGACGAATTGGAGAGTGTCCTACTCCATGGCCTTCATTTGTTATTGCAGGTCGTCAAAAATTTCTGCAAGAAAACAAAGCTTTAGTCGAAAATGTATTGGAAATCATAAACCGAACTACTTTAGAATTTAAATTGATACCGAGTATAGACCGTACACTATCTGAAAGGTATAACCAGAAAGCAGAAGATATCAAAGAATGGCTTAAATTGACCAGCTGGTCACAAAAACAATTGTCTCCAGATGCTTTTTCCGCCGTTCAAAATCAACTGGCAGAACTTAATCTCATAGAAAAAACGTTAGATTACAGTCAAGCTATTTTTAAGATGTGATGATCAAAAACAATGGTAAATAACGAGATTAGTTCAAATAATAAAATAAAAAAATGGTACCATTATCTAAGGATTCCCAATCCTTGGGATAATATTATTATTTTGATATTAAATATTTTGATTACTATTCCTATATTTATCATTGCTCACCAAAACATCAACGACCCCAACTGGCCTTATCACTTAGACAGGATTCTTTTATTCATTGGGATTATAGGAATATTGCAATATATTCTTCAAAAAATGAAAACAATCCTTCTGATTACAATTTTCATTTATTTGGGATTTCTAGTTTGGGGGAGTATTTTTGGAGGATATGGTTATCAGGCAATTTATGAAGATTACAGGGCAATGGTATATAGTATGGCAGAAAACCCTGCTCCTCAAGACATTATTATTGCTAAATTACTACCGTTTCCAAATAAATCAAAAATAATAAAGGCCTCCGAATATGATAATCCTGCGGTTAGAAATTTTGCTTTATTAGCCACCACCAAACATTTCACAAAAATAAAAGGTTATCACGAATACAGACAGATTATACAATCCTTAGCTATTTTTAAAGAAATACGAAGTCGGTGGAACTATGTAAATGATCCCAAAGGAAGAGAATATATCGCTACTGCTTCAGAATCATTGCTTCATTTTTCAGGAGATTGTGATGATTATTCCGTTCTTATGGCAGCCTGCATAAGAGCCATTGGCGGTACTCCTCGCTTTATTCATACTAAAGAACACATGTACCCGGAAATGCTGATCGACAATAAAGCTAATCTTGAACAAGTAATTTATTTGATTAAGGAAGTTTTATTCAAAGAAGAAAGTCAAGGCAAGGAAATCAATTATCACATTGATGAAAGAGGGCAAATCTGGCTAAACTTAGACTATACTGCCCGGTACCCCGGCGGACCGTTTATGTCAGAAGAAATATTGGGACAATTAACACTAAATTAAAAATCTATGAATAATATAAATACAACTCCTTTAATTATAGGAAGTATATATGGAGCTATATCCGTTATTTTAGGTGCATTTGCAGCACATGCTCTTAAAAAGAAGATGAAACCTTCTTTACTTGCTAGTTTTGAAACCGGAGTAAAATATCAAATGTATCATGCTTTATTATTGGTTACTTTGGGTCTTATGCCACAAAACAATAAATTAACCAACGTTGCAAATCTTATAAGTATTGGAGTATTCTTATTCTCCTTCAGCATTTATGGACTTACTTTAAGCGCCACGTTCAGTAAAAAAATAAAAGTATTAGGTCCCATTACTCCTATAGGAGGGCTTTGTCTGGTAGCCGGTTGGTGTATGCTTGCCTATTACTTTATGACGCTGTAATTTTTATTTTTTTGTGAAATAAAACTGTATCCTAATATTTTTTAATATATTTGATTATTAACTTGAGTTGTTAAAAGCTCAAAAAATTAAACAGAAATTTAAATTCAATGAAAAAAATTTTCACAGTTATAGGAGCTGTTACTTTATTAGCTTCTTGTAACAATACCCCAAAAGGATTCACAATTAAAGGTGAAACGAAAGGAATTGCTGATGGCTCAAAAGTTTATATTGAGCAAATTGATCCTACAACAGGACAACCAAATGCAGTTGACTCTACCGATGTAAAGAACAATTCTTTTACTTTTAAAGGAGACGCACAACACCCGGACTTAAATTTAATTCATTTTGCAGACGGTGAAGGCAGAGTTCCTGTTATTGTAGAAAATGGTAATATTAAAGTTGTTTTTGATAAAGAAAATACTGAAAACAACAAAGCTACAGGTACAGCTAACAATGATGAATTCGTTTCTTTTTCAGAAAAATCAACTGAAATAGATAAAAAGATCATGGCTTTCCAAGAAGAAAACCAAGAAATCTATATGAAAGCAAAAGAAGAGAATGATGAGGCAAAACTAGATGAAATTATGGATAAACTGTATGCTTTATACGATAAAAAGGACAGCTTCGTAGAAGAATACTTAGAAAAAAACCCTAAATCTTTTACAACTCTTTTCATTGTGACACAACAAGCTCCTAATGGAGGAATTTCTAAAGAAGAAGCTCTAGAATATTATAACAATTTTGACGAGCACCTTAAACAGTCTAAAATTGGAATGGCTCTAAAAACAACTTTAGACCAAATTCCGGATGCCAAAATAAAAGTAGGAGATAAAGCTCCTGATTTTTCAGCAAAAACTCCTACAGGAACAGACTTGTCTTTAAATGAGTCTTTAGGAAAAGTAACTATTATTGATTTTTGGGCTTCATGGTGTGGTCCTTGTCGTAAAGAAAATCCAAAAGTAGTGGCCTTATATAATCAATATCATGATAAAGGACTAAACATCATTGGGGTTTCATTAGATAAAGAAGATGCTAAATGGAAAGAAGCTATTGAAAAAGATCAGCTCACATGGAATCATGTTTCTAACTTAATGTTTTGGCAAGATCCAATTGCTCAGGAATATGAAGTACGCGCTATTCCTGCTACTTTTATCTTAGATGAAAACGGTATTGTAGTTGCTAAAAACCTAAGAGGAAAAAAGCTAGAAAATAAAATTAAAGAATTACTTTCTAAATAAACACTAAAAAAGCTAGCCATATGGCTAGGAGTGGTCGGAAGAAATTCTGACCACTCTTTTTTTATATAATAGGTATTTTGCTAGGGTCTTCTCCAGTTAAATCAATTGTAGACTTCCCTAAAAATCGGACAGTTTTTGATTCGAAATTATTAACTTTAAACAAAACTGTCAATTATGAAAACAAGTAATTTTAGCGAGAGCCAAATAATTAAAGCTCTCAAAAAAAATGAGCAGGGAAGATCGGTAAGTGAAATCTCTCGAGAATTAGGTATCGATAAGAGTACGTTTTACTATTGGAAAAAGAAGTATGGTGGAATGGAAAAACAAGAGTTGAAGCGTTTAAAAGAACTTGAAGAAGAAAATCTCAAGCTCAAACAGATGTATGCTGATGTTAGTTTAGACAATAAAATGCTCAAAGATATTCTGTCAAAAAAGTTCTAAGCTCAGCAGATAAAATAAATAAACCACTATGGACTTTCAGTCCATAGTTTGTTAAAGCAGACTAAAGTCTGCCTGGGTGGAGAAACTTACTCAAGTATAAAAAGTTACCTTCATTATCATTTGGTTTGCGGTGATGCTCTAAATATTCATTTAACCTGAGTTCGATTAATATTAATGCATAAAAAAAGGTAAAAATCCGTATATTTAAGTATCTGAAATTTAAATCTATAAAAGATTTTTATCTATGATTTGTTTCGATAAAATTACTGATATTTTTTGTATTGTAGATGAGTTCTGCAAAGATTTTAAAAATTCTACTAAATCATTTCTTTTAGGGAGCTCTTCAAAACGCCCACCTAGAATGTCTAAATCTGAAGTAATGACCATTTATCTTCTATTTCATTTAAGTGGTTTTCGTTGTTTTAAGCATTTTTATATTTATTATGTTCAAAAACATATGACTAAAGAATTTCCTAA
>NZ_SOAG01000037.1 GCF_004364575.1 Myroides indicus
AATCAAAAGGATTATAAACCACAATTTTATTTGTTCAAAAAACAACGAAAGAGAATTGAAACCTTGTTCTCGCAATTGTGCGACCAATTTATGATGAGACGTAATTACGCCAAGACATTTGAAGGTTTCAAAACCAGATTATTAGCTAAAATAACGGCGTTAACAGTTGTACAATTCATCAACAAAGAATATTTCAATAGGAATATCAATAACTTAAAAGTGTGTATTATTTAAAATGCACAACGGGTTTCTTTTCAATATTTATTTTCAGTTATTTACATTTCTAAGACAGAAAAAGGAGTTCAAAGAAAAACCTTCTATGGATTGCCGCTTTTGCATTAATTGTGTAATTTGCACCTACAATTGATAAACATACATTTATGAAGCTATATGCCATTGAAAGCGGTAATTTTAAATTAGACGGAGGGGCTATGTTTGGCGTTGTTCCCAAAGTAATCTGGAACAAAACCAATCCGGCAGATCAAAATAACCTGATTGACATCGGGGCAAGACTTTTATTGATCGAAGAAGGCAACAAACTTATTCTGATTGACACAGGAATGGGAAATAAGCAATCTGATAAGTTCTTTGGGTATTATTCCCTTTGGGGCGATGACAGCATCGAAAGATCTCTTTCAAAACACAACTTTCACCCCGATGATATTACGGATGTTTTTCTGACTCACCTTCACTTTGATCACGTTGGAGGAGCCGTTAACTGGAACAAAGACAAAACAGGTTACATTAATGCTTTTAAAAATGCTCAATATTGGACTAACGACAAGCACTGGGAATGGGCGGTAAAACCAAATGCCCGAGAAAAAGCATCTTTTTTAACCGAAAACATTATTCCTATTCAGGAAAGCGGAGCGCTTAACTATATAAAGCGCCCCGAAGGGGATTACTTGTCTAATTGTGAATTAGGCTTTGATATTTTCTTTGCTGACGGACATACCGAAAAACAAATGATTCCCATTATCAATTTCAACGGTAAAAAAATTGCCTTTATGGCAGATTTACTTCCAACTGCAGGTCATATACCCCTTCCTTATGTTATGGGATACGATACTAGACCTCTTTTAACTCTGAGTGAAAAAGAAAAATTTTTAACCCGTGCCACAGATGAAAACTGGTATTTATTTTTAGAGCACGACGCACATAACGAAATCATTACAGTCAAACATACCGAAAAAGGAGTTCGTTTAAATGAAGTTTACCGTGCAAGCGATATATTAATTTAATGTTAAGTATATCGTTCATTTGTAACAAATTAATATTTTTAATGCCAATAAAAACATATAACAAAAAATACAGACTATAATGCGATTGATTAAACCTCTTTATCTTTCTGCTGCTTTAGCCCTAACGTTGGTAAGCTGCGGAGGTACAAAAATGATTAACCACACTCCTATCAGCGGTGTAGATCATCTTCCAAAAAGAACCACTTCTTTAACCGACGACCAACTTAAAAGATGGAGTCATTTGGATATACTTAAAGATACTGTTCCTGGAATGTCTGTTGACCGTGCTTACGAAGAACTTTTAAAGGGAAAAAAGCTTCCCAAAAAAGTAATTGTAGGGGTTATTGATTCAGGAATTGAAATAGATCATGATGATTTGAAATCGCAAATATGGATTAATTCTGGTGAAATAGCAGGAAACAATATTGACGATGATAACAACGGCTATGTAGACGATATTCACGGATGGAACTTTTTAGGGAAATCCGTACACGAAAACATGGAATTTATTCGCGTAATCAAACGTGGAGACGACGGCTCTGAGCAATACAAAAGAGCACTGAAAGAGTTCGAAAAAGAAAAAAAAGAAAATGAAGTTTCTCAAAAACGCATCGAATCTCTTTTAAATGCCAATGAAAAACTGGCAGAATATCTGTCAAAAAAAGATTACACTATGGAGGACTTAAATGGGATCGACGAAAACGCTCCTGAAGATATAATTCACTCCAAAAACATGATGTACAACATTTTAGCTGGTGGAAGAGATTTATCTTGGCTTGATACTTATAAGAATTACGTTAACTCCAAAATTCAATATCACCTCAACCCGGAATTTAACGGACGCGAATTGGTAGGAGATGATCACAGCAATATCAACGATACACAATATGGAGATAATAACGTTTTAGGACCTGACAGAGATGAAGCTAAACACGGAACACACGTTGCCGGAATCATCGCCCAGTCCAGACATAACCAATTAGGCGGTGACGGAGTAGCTTCGGACGTGACAGAAATAATGGCAATTCGTGCAGTGCCGGACGGCGACGAATACGATAAAGATATTGCTTTAGCAATCCGATATGCTGCCGATAACGGAGCTAAAGTAATCAATGGAAGTTTTGGCAAATATTATGAAGAAAACAGCCAATGGGTACGTGACGCCATCCAATATGCTGCTGAAAAAGATGTATTGATTGTAGTTGCCGCAGGAAACGATGCACTTGACCTCAATGCAGGAAAAGGAGTTGACCGCTACCCTAACGACAATGTAAAAATGGGTGCGGAAATTTCGGACAATTTTTTGGTGGTAGGAGCACTAAACCCTGAATTTGGCAAAAATATGGTAGCCGTATTTTCAAATTACGGACATTACGACGTAGACGTATTTGCACCGGGAGTAAAAATTTATGCTACCGTACCAAATAATACATACGAATATTTACAAGGAACATCCATGGCATCACCTAACACAGCCGGTGTTGCTGCATTAATCAGAGCATACTATCCTAAACTTACAGCTGCTCAGGTTAAAAAAATAATTATGGATTCAGGAGTTGCTGTAAATATTGAAGTTGTAGTAGGAGAGAAAAGAGAAACAAGAAAATTTGATTCAATCTCCACTTCCGGAAAATTCGTAAATGCTTACAACGCTCTTTTACTAGCAGAAGAACTTTCAAAAACTGCAAAGTAATTACGCATAAACTATAGAACTATTAACTCCACAATTGTAATCTAAACTAAACAATTGTGGAGTTTTAATTTCAATCCCAGCATGAAAAAATTACTTTTATCTCTTGTTTTTAACCTTGCAATTTTATCAGCTGCTACAGCCCAAAACAATCCTAATCCAGGATATTGGCAACAACACGCTGACTATAAAATGGAGGTAAGTGTAGATGTAAAAAAATTTAAATATACAGGTGCACAGCTCCTTACTTATACCAACAATTCAAACGATACCTTAAAAAAAGTATACCTTCATTTATATTTTAATGCCTTTCAACCTGGCAGCGATATGGATGCTTTGCTCCAAACAATTCCAGATCCGGATCCAAGAATGGTTAATACTAAAAACATAAGAGGTAGAAGAATATACGAAAGCAAAATTAGTCTTTTGAAAGAAAATGAAATTGGTTATTTAAAAGTTACTAATATCAAACAAGACGGAACTCCGCTTGACAGTAAAGTACAAGGCACAATTTTAGAAGTCCCGTTAAAAATACCTCTGTCACCTAACAGTACAACAACTTTTACGCTTAATTTTGAAGGGCAAATCCCTGAAATGATTCGCAGAGCAGGCAGAAACTCTAAAGAGGGAGTTGCTCTTTCTATGGCACAATGGTTTCCTAAAATAGCTGAATTTGATTTTGAAGGATGGCATGCAGAACAATATTTAGGAAGAGAATTTCATAGCGTTTGGAGTGATTTTGATGTCAAAATCACCTTAGATAAAAACTATATTTTAGGAGGAACCGGAAAATTAGTAAATGCCAATGATATTGGTTATGGTTATCAGGATAATTTGACAGAAGCACCTAAACCTCAGAAAGAAAAAACACTTACCTGGCATTTTAAAGCAAAAAACGTTTTGGACTTTACCTGGGCTGCCGATCCTGATTTCATTCACGATATTTATAACGGTCCCAATAATGTAAAACTTCATTTTTTATACAAAAATGACCCGGAAATTGCAGAAAACTGGAAAAAACTTCAACCAGTTACTGCGAAACTTATGGAGTTTTTTAACGAAAATGTCGGACCTTATCCTTATGATCAGTATTCTGTTATTCAAGGAGGAGACGGAGGCATGGAATACTCTATGTGCACATTAATTACAGGTGGAAGGAATTTTCCAAGCCTTGTAGGAGTAACAGCTCATGAATTGGCGCATAGCTGGTTTCAGCATACTTTGGCTACAAATGAAACCAAACACGCCTGGATGGATGAAGGTTTTACCACATTCATTTCAGACTTGGCAATGTTAAAAATATTGCCTAGGGAACAACAGCAAGATACTGATCCTTTTGCTTCCAATTACAAAGGTTATTACGGTCTGGTTACCAATAATATGCTAGAACCTTTAACTACACATTCAGATCACTACCTTACCAACAGGACGTATTCTGTTTCTTCCTATAGCCGGGGAGCAATTTTTTTAACTCAATTAGCGTATATTATCGGTTGGGATAACACAATGAAAACACTTCAAAAATTTTATTCTGACTTTAAATTTACACATCCCACTCCAAATGATTTCAAACGCACCGCAGAACGTGTAACAGGTGCCGTTTTAGATTGGTACATGTCCGATTGGACACAGACCAACAATACAGTTGATTATGCCGTTCAATTTGTGGAAGAAGTCAAACAAGACCAGACTCTCGTAACTTTAAAGCGAATAGGAAGAGCAGGAATGCCACTTGACATTCTGGTAACTTATGAAGACGGCAATATGGAAACTTTTTATATTCCGTACACTTCTATGCATTGGATTAAGCCCAATCCGTTTATTGAATACGAACGAACAGTTCTAAACAGCTGGAGTTGGGCACAGCCGGAATATAAATTCATCATACCCAACCCTAAAAGTTCTATTAAATCCATAATGATCGATCCCAGTCAATTTATGGCAGATATAAATCAGGAAAATAATGTCTACACGCAGTAATCGCGAAAACCGTCTCAAAATCAAGTTTTGAGGCGGTTTTTTTATTTTTCTAAAATTCCATTCCCTTTTACTAAATTTGCTTGGTCTATGGAACAGAAAAATATTAAATACCCGAAAACCGAAAAACTAAAGAGCAAAATAATTATCGGTCAAATGTTTAATTCGGGAAAATCAGTAAGTAAATACCCTTTGAGAATGGTATATCTGCCTGTCTCCAATAAAGAAAATGTACCTTTAAAAACCGGAGTTTCTGTTTCAAAACGATATTTTAAACGCGCTGTGGACAGAAATTATTTTAAAAGGCTTCTCAGGGAATCTTATCGCATAAATAAACATCTGCTAATCGATACTATTTCTGAACCTCATGCGATTATGATTTTTTATCAGACAAAAGACAGATTGAGCTTTGTTGAAATTAATGACAAAATGGTTGAGCTTTTTAAAAAATTTGCTGTTGAAAATTATTCTCTATAATCTTTTGCGTTATTTTAAAATTGAATAATAAAGATTTCATTAATATCAGTCTCTAAATGAGATAAAAATAAAATTATTTCACTCATTTAAAATTCAAGAAAAAATTAAATTTTACCTTTACACTTTCTTTTATAGAAAGCTAAATAATATTAATTCTTAACTTGTAAGAAGTGATTTCGCAAATAAAAGCTGACCATTTAAGCAAAGTATCTGTTGGTACATTACTAGTAACCCTAGGAATTATATATGGAGATATTGGGACCTCGCCTCTCTATGTAATGAAAGCCATCATGGGGAAAGAAATGATTCGGGAAGAAATTGTTTTAGGTGCTATTTCCTGTGTATTTTGGACACTTACACTACAAACTACCGTTAAATACGTCATTTTAACGCTAAAAGCAGACAACAAAGGCGAAGGAGGAATATTTTCTTTATATACTCTTGTCAAAAAACTAAATAAACCCTGGCTCATCGTTCCTGCAATTATCGGAGGAAGTGCCCTGCTTGCTGATGGAATCATCACGCCCCCTATTTCTATTTCATCTGCTGTAGAAGGTCTAAAAATTTATGAACCCGAACTCCAGACCATTCCCATCGTCATTGGTATCTTAATAGGTCTTTTTACGATTCAGCAGTTTGGAACAAAAGCCATAGGAAAATTTTTTGGTCCCCTGATGTTAATTTGGTTTTTAATGCTGGGCACAATAGGAATTAGTCACTTATTTCAAAACTGGACTGTTTTAAAAGCAATTAATCCTTATTATGCTTTCCATTTACTGTCTATCCACTCTGAAGGCTATTTTGTTTTAGGGTTTGTTTTTTTGTGTACAACGGGGGCTGAAGCTTTATACAGTGATTTGGGACACTGCGGAATAAGAAATATACGTATTAGCTGGTCGTTTGTTAAGACGATGCTGGTTTTAAGCTATTTCGGACAAGGAGCATATCTGATTGAACATACAGGTAAAACGCTTGCAAATTTATCTCCGCATCCAGATAATCCGGCAAATCCATTTTATTTGGTTATGCCCGATTGGTTTTTGCCTTTTGGTATCGGCATTGCCACAATAGCTGCTGTGATAGCTTCACAGGCATTAATTAGCGGTTCCTTTACGTTGATTAACGAAGCCATTCGTTTAAATCTATGGCCAAAAGTAAGAGTAAAATTTCCAACCAATATTAAAGGACAGTTATATATTCCGTCTATTAACTGGCTGTTATTTGCCGGCTGTGTATTTGTAGTACTGCATTTTAAAGAATCCGGAAATATGGAAGCCGCCTACGGTCTGGCAATTACTATGTGTATGATTATGACAACCATTTTGTTGGGTTATTATATGATTCTTAAAAGAGTAAATATTGTCTATATCATCCTAATAGAAATCATTTATCTGAGTATTGAAGTTTCTTTCTTTATTTCTAATATTCAGAAGTTTTCACATGGAGGATATGTCACTGTTTTTATTGCAGGTTTACTCGCCGGAACAATGACTATTAATTATCTCGCCAAAAAAATACGAAGAAACTATACCAATTTTGTCAGCATTTCAGACTACAAAAATGTATTGGAAGATTTAAGCAAAGATCAGGCAATACCTAAATACGCTACCAATCTGGTTTATTTGACCAATAGTTACAGTCCCAATAAAATAGAATACAAAGCAATGCATTCTATTATTCACAGAAGACCTAAACGCGCAGATAATTATTGGTTTGTACATGTAAATGTAATTGATGAACCGTATAAACTTGAATATAAAGTCCATAAATTAAGTGAAGAAAACAATATTCTGCGAATTGATTTTCATCTGGGATTCAGAAACGAGCCGCGCATCAACGTACTGATGAGACAGGTGGTAACTGAACTTGTACAGACAGGAGAAATAGATATTACCAGCAGATACGAATCATTGCACAAAAACAATATTACAGGTGATTTTGAATATGTTTTAATTGAGAAAGAACTTTCTTACGACAACGATCTTCCGGCTAGTGAAAAAGTTATCTTAAACTTGTATGAATGGCTTAAAAAGCTTGCTTTAAGCGAAGACAAAGCTTTTGGTCTAGACAGTAGTTCGGTTACCATTGAACGTTTTCCAATGATTATTAATCCTATCGAAGACTTAAACTTAGTAAGAATAAAATAACCGAAATAGCATTTTGCCTTTCGGTTATTTTAAGATAGTTTTTAAAACTGAAGATACATCGTAGTTCAACAGTTAGAAATTGATTTGAATTAGTTTAATCTTAATTTCATCCCCGGCATAAGAGGATCTCCTTCATTCATATTGTTTAACGAGCGAAGTTTTGCAATAGTTACGCCCGGTACTTTTTTACTAATCGAGTATAGTGAATCTCCTTTTTGTACAGTATAATATCCTCCTTTACCGCTTGCCTGGGCAACTACAGATTTACCTACAAGCAGTTTTTTTCCGGGATAAATCAAATTGCCTTTCAGATTGTTCATACTTTTGAGCTGAGCAGCTGTAAGACCATATTTTTGAGCAATAAGCCCCACGCTTTCTCCTCTTTTAATCGTATGATACCTAGCCTTTACGTTGGTAGATTCTGCGAGCATGGTTTCGGTTGAAAAATGTGGTTTTTCTTTTTTAGCTTCTTCATAATCTACAAAAGCATATATTTTATCTTCATTAGAAGCCATCAATCCTATTTTATCTATCGGCAGTCTCAAACAGTAGTTCTTTCCGCTTACATGAGGAATCTGCTTGAGTTTATAAGTCGGATTTAAAAATTCTATTTCCTCTTCAGATATGTCTAGCAATTTAGAAATCTGCTCAAATGAAATAGTTTTCTTTACTCCTATCGTATCTGTTTCTACCAATTGAAAAGGAGAAGATTCTGATTTTATACCATGCTCTTTTGCGTATTCAAAAATATACATCGTAGCATAAAAGGCAGGCAAATAATTTTGTGTTTCTTTAGGTAAATTAGGTCTTATATTCCAATAGTTTTTTTGTCCGTTGGAACGGCGGATTGCTTTAGAAACATTTCCAGGCCCAGCATTATACGAAGCTAAAACCAAATCCCAATCGTCAAAAACACCGTACAGATCGCTTAAAAACTTAGCTGCCGCTTCCGATGATTTTAAAGGATCTATGCGATCGTCAACAAAAGAATTTACATCTAAATTATACTGTTTTCCGGTTGCATACATAAACTGCCAAAGTCCGGTTGCGCCCATTCTTGATCTTGCTGTAGGATTAAGTGCAGATTCTACAATAGTTAAATATTTTACTTCTAAAGGAACGTTATATTTAGACAGCTGTTCCTCAAACACCGGAAAATAATATTCCGATAGACCGATCAACCTTTCAAAAGATCGCTTTCTCTTTTTCAGAAAAGTTTTTATAACACGCTCTAAAGCAGAATTATACTCTACTTTAAAAGGCGTTTTTTCATTGAGTAAAGCCAAGCGTTTTTTAAGTAAATCCGTTGTTAATCCATCTATTTCTCCTTCATCATTATCATAACTTGCCTCTGTTATATCCTGCTCCATTTCCTCAAACAAATCCTGATTTGTCAATTCGTTTAACCAGCGTTTTTCAATTCGAGCGCCAGCAGCATGATTGACAAAAGAGTTTTTGATAGAATCCAAATATACTTGCGGATCAATATCCGCATTAATCTCCGTTTCACTCGCTATTGAGTTGGTTTGTGCTCCAATTGTGCAAGAACACAGACCTAAAATCAAAGTGGTAAATACTTTGTAATTCATTATTTTTAATTTTCCTAAACATTCCAACAAAGAAAGAATGCGTATTATGATTGTTTATTCTTGTATTGCCCGTACACCGGGTAAAATTTTACCTTCTAACATTTCCAGCATCGCACCACCGCCGGTAGATACATAACTCATTTTTGGAGCTAATCCGAATTGTTTTACTGCAGCTACAGAATCTCCTCCTCCCACAAGAGAAAAAGCTCCTTTTTCAGTTGCTTCAGCTATAAAATTTCCTAATTCTATGGTTCCGTTAGCAAATTTTTCCATTTCAAAAACACCTAAAGGTCCATTCCACAAAATAATTTTAGACTGCATAATAACCGGCTTCAAATCTTCTAGTGTTTTAGATCCGACATCTAATCCCTGCCAGCCATCTTCAATGTTTTTAGCTTCCACAATTTTGGTATTGGCATCGGGAGAAAAAGCATCAGCAACTACAATATCCAAAGGCAGGTGAACCGTAACGTTTTTTTCTTTTGCTTTTTGCAGAATTTCCAAAGCTAAATCCAGCTTATCGTCTTCACAAATAGAATTTCCTATTTTTCCGCCTAAAGCTTTGATAAAGGTAAACGTCATCCCTCCACCAATAATCATATGATCTATTTTATCTAAAATATTTTCGATAATAGTAATCTTAGAAGAAACTTTTGATCCCCCTAAAACAGCTGTAACCGGTTTTTCCGTGCTGTTTAAAACCTTGTCTAAACTCTCAATTTCTTTAGCTAATAAATAACCGAAACACTTTGCCTGAGGAAAAAATTTAGCAATAATGGTAGTAGAAGCGTGTGCTCTGTGAGCTGTTCCAAAAGCATCGTTAATATAAAAATCACCGAGCTCAGCTAATTTTTCAGCAAAATTTTCGTCTCCTTTTTCCTCTTCGGCATAAAAACGTAGATTTTCCAAAAGAATTACACTTCCTGCCGCTGCAGAATCAATAGTATGTTTAACCTGATTTCCTATGCAATCTTCTATAAAAACAACCGGTACCCCCAATATTTTTTCAGCTGAGGCAACAATGTGCTTTAATGAATATGCCGAATTCTTTTCTCCTTTCGGTCTTCCTAAATGAGACATCAAAACGGCTTTACCTCCTTCTTTAATAACTTTTAAAACAGTCGGTTTTGCTGCTTCAATACGATTAGTGTCCGTAACTTGAAAATCAGCATTTAACGGCACGTTGAAATCAACTCTTATAAGAACGGTTTTTTGGTTGAAATTAAAATTGTCTATCGTTTTCATTCTGAAAAAATTGGGTTGAAAATTTTGAAATTTTACAAATATAAAGTTTTTTAGAATTACAAAAACTGATAGCTGACAGGAATAAAGTTAAAATACATTTATCGAGTTCAAACAGAGTATTAAAATCTGTAAAAACGTTTAAAAGAAAGAAGAAAGACTATTTTTTAATCATTCTGATTTCCAGTGTCCCTTCTGTTTTTTCTTTATTGTAAATACTGGTTGAAGTATCGATATCAAAAACACTTATTTTTAAAGCTTCTGTTTTTGATACTTCTTTGCCGTCAACAATTATTTTTTTAATTGCCGGATCATTAACCGATTTGATATACTCGTTTTGCAACATATTCCTGATCTCTTCCGGAAAATCTTTTTTGAATGATTCTTCAGCTGATTTTTCGCGCTGTTCGATAGTTAAGGGAGGCGGAGTAATTTTTACCGATTCCTGTTTTTCATTTTTTTTACTTTCTTCTATTTCCTGTATTTTTTCCTGATATTCGATTCGCTCTTTTTCGCGGTTTTCTTTTTGCTTTCTTTTTGCCTCTGCAATTTCTTCCAGCTTTTGCAAATCGGATTCACTTACCTTATTTCCTCCGGCAGACATTTGTTTATTTTTTAAAATAATAACAATTGCTCCGTTTTCTCCACGACTCCCAAAAACATTGGACGATTCATCTGCATTTAATTCTACTCTGGATTCAATCAAATTTTCTTTTATTTTAGCAAGATCGCCATACCGCAAAAAATATCCGTTTACTACAACTAAAGGACGGTTTTCAGAATCACTGCTATTCTGCGAATAGCCGCTTGTCGTTCCCGCAAAATAAATTGCCGTTAAAACAACAAAAAATAAGATGAATTTTAGCTTTTTCATTTTTTGAATTTTCTTTTTATAACAAGTAAAAGTAATCCTTAGTAAATTTACTTACAAATAAATATTTATAGATAGAGTTAATAAAGAAAAATGTTATTTATAGGGATTTGTGCATTACTGGTAAAATCCTTCCCTGAATGGAAGATGGTATTTCACTCACTTTTTTAAAACCAAATTTTTCATAAAAGCGTTGTGCATTAGGATCTGCATCCAAGAGTATATCTTTTATTCTATAATTTTCCATTTTTTGAAGGAAATCTTTTAAAAGAATACTTCCATATCCCCGACCGATAAATTCAGGAGAAACAAAAAAATAATCCAATCTGACACATGATATACTTTCACAAATAAAGGCATAATATCCCGCTATCTTATTGTTTACAACCAGTTTGTACACACTTTTTTCTTCTATATATTGTTTAGTAATTGTCAATTCGCTGTCCCAACTTTCTAAATCTTTTTTATCATATCCCCAATAAGCTTTAGATTTTTTTGTTATTGTGGTAAGTATTTCACAATCATTGCAATCAGCTTGTAAAATTATATTCATAGCATTCATTTACAACACAAATGTAACAAATCTGTATATTAATTATTTTATTTTAGAAATTTTATAAACCTTATCTTTAATGATATTTTTACTTCAAAATACATATGAATAAAAAAATCGGAATCGTAGGGGCGGGAATAGCTGGATTAACAGCTGCTATTTCATTAAAAAGATTAGGTTATCAGGTTGTACTTTACGAAAGCAGTCCTGAAATTAAAGGAATTGGCGCGGGTTTTGGACTGGCATCTAACGCTATGAGAGCTTTTTCAGATTTAAAACTTGAAAAAGGAATAATACCGCTTGGTACGCTGCTTAATGAGTCGAGAATATGTGATTCTATGGGAAAGATAATTTCAGTTGCCGATACTTCATTAGTCAATAATTTAAAACATCCCAGTTTAGCCATTCACAGAAAGGACCTTCACTACTATTTACTGAATCAGCTTCCTGAGAATTCTGTTTTTACTCATAAACAAATAATTAATCTGGAACATAACAAAACCGAAGTAAAGCTCTTTTTTAAAGATAATACACAAGATACCTGCGATTACCTTATCTGTGCGGACGGAGTAGGTTCTACTGTAAGACAGCTGCTTATTCCCAATAGCAAACCACGATATTCAGGATATACCTGTTGGAGAGCGGTTATCGACAATCCAGGTTTAAAAATTAAAGAAAATACCGAAGTCTGGGGTAAACAGGGCAGATTTGGCTTTGTTTCTTTAATTGACAACAAAATATACTGGTATTGCTGTATCAACGCTGCTCCTAAAGATACTTTTATACGACAGATGAAAACGGAAGCGCTTTTTGAGCGTTTTAAAAATTACCTGCATCCGATTGGCGAAATAATTAAGAATACTACTGATGAGCAACTCATACAAAATGATATTGTAGATATAAAACCACTATCTGAATTTGCCTTTGGTCGTATTTTGCTGGTTGGCGATGCTGCTCATGCTACCACTCCAAATATGGGGCAAGGTGCCTGTATGGCGGTTGAAGATATTGCTGTTTTGACTTCCGAATTACAAAAAACGGACGATATAGAAACTGCTTTTCTAAACTTTGAAAAAAAGCGGATTAACAGAACGCAGTATATAACCAATACTTCCTCTGTTATTGGAAAAATAGCGCAGCTGGAAAACCCTGTTTTATGCCGTATCCGCAATTTTATATTCAGAAACTTACCCAAATCTTACGTCAAAAAACAAATGAAACAAATTTTGGTATATGACTTTTACAAATAGTTTTAAATTGGCAATATCAATTCAAGCCAATATTTTTTGACAATTTTAGATTTGCTATATCTTTGCACCATGTTGTTTTCAGAAATTATAGGTCAAAACCACCTCAAAAACCATTTAATCCAAAGCGCATCTTCCGGGCGTGTTCCTCATGCACAGCTATTTATAGGATCTGACGGCTCCGGAACGTTGCCTATGGCTATTGCTTATGCACAGTATCTGCTTTGTAAAAACACAGGTGAAGAAAATACAGGTGGCAGTGAATCCTGTAATTTAAAATTCAAGAATCTGGCACATCCCGATCTTCACTTTGTTTATCCTGTTGCCACCACTGCCGAAGTATCAAAACATCCCACCAGTGATAAATTTGCTGATACGTGGCGAACATTTTTAAAACAAAATTTATACGGCAATTTATTTGATTGGTATACACATATCAACATTCAAAATAAACAAGGTCAAATAGGTGTTGACGAGGCCTCGGAAATCGTTAAAAAACTATCTCTAAAATCTTTTGAAGGTGGTTATAAGATTATGATTATCTGGATGGCAGATAAAATGAATACGGAAGCCTCTAACAAATTGCTGAAACTACTGGAAGAACCTCCTTCAAAAACAGTTTTTATTTTGATTGCAGAAAATGAAAAAAACATTTTGCAAACTATTTTATCACGCTGTCAGGTATTAAAATTCAATCCGTTAAACCAAAACGAAATTCAGGAAGCATTGGTTGCTAAATATAATACTCCCAGACACGAAGCAACGCTAATTGCACGACAATCTCAGGGAAATTATAATAAAGCTTTACAGCTTTTACAAAACAAAGAAAACGATTTGCCTTTTGAAAAGTGGTTTGTACAATGGGTTCGGGCAGCTTTTAGAGCGAAGGGAAACGCAGCCGTTATTCAGGAATTGATCGAATGGAGCGAAACATTAGCAGCACTGGGACGCGAACAGCAAAAACAGTTTTTGGAATTTTGTATCGAAATTTTCCGTCAGGCACTTTTACTAAATTATAAAACTCCTGACTTAGTTTATTATCAAACGACTACAGACAAATTTAAGTTAGAAAATTTTGCTCCTTTTGTAAATGGCTCTAATATAAATGAGATTTTTAATGAGCTTTCAGAGGCTATTTATCACATTGAAAGAAACGGAAACGGAAAAATGATTTTTACGGATTTATCTATTAAGCTTACCAGACTGATTCACAAAAAATAACGAATTGTAAAAATTTGGTAAATAGCTTTTAGCTTCTTCTATGCATTTCATAATTTAGCAATACAATATAATTTTATTTATGGATTTGTTCATTTTTACTTTTGGTGCTTTATTTTCGGTAATGAATCCTGTGGGATCCGTGCCTATTTTTTTAAGCTTAACTCAAAACGATAGCAAGCGGAGCAAGAATAAAACCGCGCTTTGGACATCCATAAATGTTTTTATTATTTTAATCATCTCTTTTTTTGCCGGTAAGTATATTCTTAACTTTTTTGGTATTTCAATTGATGTTCTCCGAATTGCCGGAGGGTTGGTTATCTGTATGTCTGCCTACGGCTTATTAATGGGTGCTTCGGGGAAACAGCGCGGCGTAAGCAAAAAAGTAACGGATGATGCCCAACATCGTTCCGATATTGCCTTAACTCCGCTGGCAATTCCAATGATGGCAGGTCCGGGAGCCATGTCTTTACTAATCGCTATGTATCAGGATTATCCTGGTTATTTAGACAAGATTATTATTATTTCAGCAATTCTGGTTTCGTGTATTGTTATTTTTGCAGTATTAAGAAGCAGCAATTACATTTCAAGGCTATTAGGTGCTTCGGGAATTGTTGCTATTTCGCGCATCGTCGGCTTTTTGGTGATGGCAATAGGTATTCAGTATATTATTAATTCACTGGTTATTATTTTTAAAATCGATTAGAATAAAAATAATATATCAATTAATCGTAAACGGTGTTTTCTTTGTAATTACTCTTCCGTCATTTGTCGTAATTTCTATTGTAAAAGTGTATTCTCCTAAAATATCCGGTTTTTGGTTAGGCATTAAAAACCATTTTGAACCTATAAAATTCTTTTGAGAAAAATCAATTTCACTCAATGTATTACCGGTTATCGTGTGCGGAAAAGCTTTCCAATATTCATTAGACACATATTCTTTATTTTGATAAGCGTCTTCTGCTGTTACCGATTGATAATTGTTTTGAATGGTACGCAAAGGATCTTCAAAATAGATATTAAACAAACTGCTAACATCGCTCCCTGCGGGAAAATCAGCTGTATAATCTTCATCAGTAAATATTTTAACAGACTCAAATTTGTCAACTATGGCATCAGGATAATTAAAATGCCATGAACGGAGAAGATTTAAAGGATAGTGATTATCCCCTATTAACTCTGCATATTCCTCATATCTGTTAACTTGTCCTTGAACAGAACTCCTGCTATAAATATTTTTGAAAGAAAGACGAATTAATAAGTAATTACATTGTGTAGAATTATTGTGATTTGTAATATCAATTGTTTTCTGTTCCTCATTAACTACCAAATTAGGTATAGCACTAATAAAGATACCATCTTCTTTTAAATCAGACATAAAAAATTGTATATAATGATTTTTCACATAGGGTTGCCCACAACAAGCATTATCATCACTTTTTTTGCAATTTTGAAAGAGGATTAACACACTTACAGCTAAAATATATTTGACTATTGTTTTCATAATTATTGATGTTTTTTTCAATTAATCATAAATGGTTCTGTTATTTTTGTAATTACTCTTCCGTTATTTGTTGTAATTTCTATTGTAAAAGTGTATTCTCCTAAAATATCAGGCTTTTGATTAGGCATTAAAAGCCATTGACCACCAATAAAATTCTTTTGAGAAAAATCAATTTCACTCAATACGTTGCCGGTTATCGTATGCGGAAAACTGCCCATTCTTTTATCTTGATAAGTATCTGCTGCGGTTACTGATTGATAATTGTTTTGAATGGTAAGCAAAGGATCTTCAAAATAGATATTAAACAAACTGCTGACATCGCTCCCTGCGGGAAAATCAGCTATATAATCTTCATCAGTAAATATTTTAACAGACTGAAAAGTATCAACTATTGCCGTTGGAAAAGCATAGAGCCATGAATTATAAATACTTAAAGGATAATGATTGTCATTTATTAATTCCGCATATTCCTCATATCTGTTAACTTGCCCTTGAACAGAACCCCTACTATATATATTTTGAAAACGAAGAACAACAGACATATAATGATTTTGCATAGAATCATTTTCTTTCTCAATATTAATTGTTTTTTGTTCTTCATCAATTATCAAATTAGCTTTAAGATATTTTTCTATAAAAATACCATCTTCTTTTAAATCAGACATAAAAAATTGTATATAATGATTTTTTGCATAGGGTTCTCCACAGCAATTATCATCACTTGTTTTACAATTTTGAAAAAGGATTAATACACTAACACCTAAAATATATTGAACTATTGTTTTCATAATTATTGTGGTTTTTTAATAAAAGGATAAATTTTGTTTTGGTATTGATAGTTTCCGGGTTCTCCACTATTTGCAGCTAGAGCCATAAAAGAATTAGAAGGTAGATTTACATTGTTGCTATTAAATGAATTGCTAAAAAAATAACCATTATCCCATCCTCCCCAGCCCCAATTGTTATGGATATAATCTCTTTTTAAAGTATGAGTTTGAGAGTATGAACTGATTAACTGATTAGTAAATCTGGAATACGTTTTGGTTACCACAGTGGTTTCGTGTTTTAGTTTTAAATAACCGTCAATCAACCAAGCATGTCCATTGTGGTAAGTATAGTAAATCTTTATACCTAAAAAACAATGCGCTCTTTTGGTAGATTTTCCTGAACTTAACACAATACTTCTTTGATTAAGAGACTGAACGGTCGTGTTATAATCATAAGACTGTGCATTTCCTCCTTTATACCCCAGATTGTTTAAAAAAGTGACAGATTTTCCAGTACTGGTAGAGCTTTCATCACATCCATAATCCATATCCACATAATAACCAATGCGCTCCATCAGTCGGGCAATATCATCTTTCACCGCAAATGGCATAATACTATCATTAATATACCCTGTCCAATATTTATATAACCCATTCCTTGTTCCAAAAGAATATTCATCTGTATAATTCTGCATTTGATTCCAATCATAGGTATGATTGTCAAAACTTTGAGGATATTTCCAATACGTCATCAACTGAGCAGTGGCAGTGGCGACACAACCAGTCTTAGTTCTATTGCCATTACTACATCCATTTTCCGGTGTATAATTATTATATACATCCCCTTGTCCCCATTCTACCGGAGATAACGGCATTACCTGGCTGGTAGCGTGCCAATCCTTAAAAGTTACTTCTTGTGTGGAATAATAATTTGCTGAAAACCCATCGGCATATTCAAAATCGTGTAAACCTTCCATTATAATCTGGTCTTTGGGAGGCAAATTAGATACTATTTCTTTAAGCTGAGATACAATAAGTTCCGGCTTTTTTTCTTCAAAATCACGTATTTTGCTAACAATATAGCCTTCCAAATTACTGAAAAAAAGATCCATTCCGGGATTAGATATACTGTCATTCAGATTCCCACTTTCTACAAGTGTAAAAATAGGTTCCTGCAACCTTTTGTCAGCAGAAAGCAATAAAAAACCTTTTTCGTTTTTAAAGTTACAGATATAAGCAATGGTGTCAGATACAGTAATATTTTCGTCTAAGTAATCTTGTAAGAGTTCTCTGTTTTCAACTAAAACAGGTTTTAATTCTTTAATGCTTCGCTCTGTTGAACTTTGCCTGCTCCAAAAGGATAAAAAACTATTCGCTTCTTCCAAAGCTTCTGTCGGAGATATTTTGTAGTTGCCGGATAAAAGTAACTCCGGATAATAATCGATAGATTTTTGATGTGATAACAAAATATCTTTGGAGATAATCTCAGAATCATCAATAGTGCTGCTACAACTAAGTATAAATAAAATAACCGCAGCCAAACTGGATTTAATTAGAATCGATTTCATAAAGGTGTTTTTTTAGTTAATTATTTCTAAAATTATAAAAAATATGACTGATAACCAAAAACATACCTTATCAATCCACTTTCGGTTGAGCTCGCTGATACAGTTTTAGTTCATCCCACGAATAAAGCTCGCCAACGTGAGCTTTTATCTCGCTAAGTGGTTTATTTTCAAATTCTTTAAAAAGTTTGTCTAAAGCCTCTATTTTATCTTTTGGAAGTATTTCTGACAATTTAATTGCACCTTGCGCTGCCAATTTTCCCAGATGGGAATAAATTGTAACTTGAGTCAGCTTTCTTATTTCTGCAATTTCTCCTATACTTTTTTGTTGTTTCCAAAATTCGAGCGTAATTTCTGTTGTTGCTTTTTTTAATTTTTTTTCTTTTTTAGAATCAGAAACTTCCTCAAAAATATCATCTTGTTCTTCTTCCAAACCTAAACGACTTGCACGGAGTAAATTGGCAATTTGAACCAAGTGATTAATTTTGTATTCGCTTATTTCCTGCAACTTTAAATTTTCTTTGGAAAGATCTTCTTCTCGTGCTATAGCATCTATCATTTTCTGCGATTTTTTCATTTGTAAAACCGCTTTTATAATCCCTTCTTCCAATTCTGCTAATTCTTCCCAAAAAGCCTTCATTTTGCGTTGCTTTTTAATTTGTGCCATGGTAAACAGCAGTTCAAAAACCAAGTAATCCATTTTTGGAAAAAAATATTGATAGGCTTTATTAACCCTTTCCTTAATAAACTCAAACCGATAGGGTTCTTCATCAAACAATTTATTTAACTGACTGATAAATTTTTCGGAATACACCAGTATTTCTTCTATATTTTGTAAATTCTTTTCTGCCCATACTTTATACTTTGATTTACTGCTTCTCTCGCTTTCAATAGCATAACTGTTTACATGACTGCGCCAACTCATTGCCAAACCATACCAAGAATAAGTTTTTATGAGATATTCTTTTAAAAACTCTTTAGTCTGCAACTGCAACTGATTGGCAAGCTGTTCTTTTTCAGCTTTGTTTTCAGTATAATTCAATACGTCAAAATCATTTTCAAGTCCGTTCATTCGGATAGGAGCCAGTAAAATCAACCCATCTAAAGAACGCAAACGAGATAAAGCAACATAAGCTTGTCCGGGTAAAAATACTTTTGAAACATCTAAAACTGCTTTGTCAAACGTTAATCCCTGACTTTTGTGAACCGTAATTGCCCACGCCAATTTAATAGGATAATGCGTAAAAGTTCCCAATATTTCTTCTTCAATTTCTTTGGTATTGGCATTAACGGTATATTTTATATTTTGCCATTCGTATCGCTCTACTTCTATCATTTTATTTTCATCCGGAAACGTGACAAATATTTCATTTTCAGATAATTTTGATATAAAACCCATTTTCCCGTTGTAATAGTTTTTTTCGAATGACATATCATTTTTAATAAAAATAACCTGTGCACCTACTTTTAAATTTATGATTTCATCAATCGGAAAAATTTTATCCGGAAAATCTCCTATAATTTCAGCCTTATATCCGTAAGCTTTTTTAGATATAGCTTCTAATGCTTCTGTATTGATTTTATTAGCAAGTGCATTGTGTGTGGTTAGTGTAATGTATCCGGGATTTTTTCTAATATCAAACTGAGAATTTACAAATTGGTTTAAAACTTTGATATCGCTTTTACTGATGCAATTATTTCTCAGGTTATTTAATATCTCTATAAATTGATTTTCGCTTTGCCGAAAAATTTTATCAAGCTCGATATAAACCGGGGGAGAATTTTGAATCGCATGAGAATGAAAAAAATAACCTCCTTTGTAATAATTTTTCAGGATATTCCACTCCTCTGCTTTGATAACAGGTGGCAGCTGAAACAAATCACCGATAAACAGAACCTGAATGCCTCCAAAAGGTTCACTGTTTCTGCGAATAGTCTGAAGCATAAAATCCATTGCATCTAAAACATCTGCTCTCAGCATACTGACTTCATCTATAATCAATAATTCAAGATTTAAAAACAATGTTTTTCTTGCTTTATTTATTCGCAAATGCCGCTTTAAAGAAACTCTGTTTTCAAATTTTAAATTTTCGGTGAAAACCGGAGGATTTTTTACATCGGGGATAAAAGCGGCAAATGGCAGTAGAAAAAAAGAGTGAATGGTTACTCCTCCTGCATTTAAAGCGGCAATACCGGTTGGAGCAACAATAACTGCATTTTTGTGGGTAGTAGCAATAATTTCTTTGAGCAAAGTAGTTTTTCCAGTTCCTGCCTTTCCGGTCAAAAAAACAGATTTATTGGTTTGATTTATAAATTGCAGTACATACTTTGCTTCATCGGAATGTTGCATTTTCTTCAAATTTTATTGCAAAATACAACTAAATAAAGAGTTATAAAAACAATAAAAGCCTCTGTATCTTCAGAGGCTTTTATTAATTCTTAAAAACGATTATTTTTTTTCTTCTTTTACTTCATCTACTTTAGAAGCGGCTGTATCTCCTTTATATTTTGCATTTAGTTCGGAAAGAATTTTATCTGTAATGTCATATTGTTCTTTTCCGTAAATAACTGTAGAAGCATCTTCTGTATTGAATACAAAGTCTAAATTATTCTTTTTAGCGTAGTCTGCAATGTATTTTTTTACTTTTTGAATTACAGAATCCATTTCTTTTCCACTTTCTGTTTGTAAAGACTGAACCAATAATTGTTGTTTATATTGCAGTTCTTGTTCTTTTTTCTGTAATTCACCTGCTCTTTGTTCAGCCCATGCTTGTCCTTTTAAGCGAGCATTTTCCTGAAAAGTTTGAACTTCTTTTTGAAATTTGGTAATTTCTCCTTCCAAAGATTTCCCCTCTTCTTCTGATTTTATTTTATATTTAGAATCTATCTGTTTTACCTCTTCATAATCCTTCATTAATTTTGAAGAATCTACATAAGCTGCTTTAAATTCTACAGCAGAATCTGCACTTTTGTTACAAGAAAAAAACATTGCAACTAATCCTAATGCTAAAATACTTTTCTTCATTTTTATTTTTTTAAACGGAGTAAAAGTAGTAAAAGTTTTCAATCTTTTTAAAATCTTTTTACACATAAATAATAATTATTCTAATTATATTTCAAATAAATTTTCTTTATTAAAATAGATTAATTTACCTTTGATTTAAGCCACTTTTTAAAAAAGAATACAAAACAATATACCGATTGATTCAAAATAAGCTTAAAACGGCTTATTTTAATTTTTAGATTTAAAAATGGTTGTATTTAACTGTTTATTCTTTTTTTAAGCAATATATAAGAGAAGAATACTCCATAGTTTGTCTTGCTTCTATATTTGATTTTAATCCTATGCTTATTGCTCTTATCCAGTTCTTTTTTCCTGTTTTATATTTTTCTGATAAAAGAGAAACATAAAAACTGTCAAATAACATAGGATATTTTTCGATGAGTCTAAAGCCAAAAGGTAAAAATAAAGGTTCAATACTATCCTGAGAAAAATGCCATAAGTGACGGGGTACATCATAAGCTGCCCAATATTTTTTATAATGTTGGGCATCGTAAGACTTGTAGTTAGGTAATGCCAAAATAAGTGTTCCGTTTGTTTTTAAAAGTCTGTATAGCTCTTTAATTTGTTTTTCCAAATCCGGAACATGTTCTAAAACGTGCCACATAGTAATGATATCAAAAGTCTTTTCTTTTAGATTTTCTGTATCTTCAATTACATCTATATTTTTTAACTGCGCTAATTTTTTTGCTTTTGAATTAGGTTCTGCTCCCATACAAATCCATCCTTTTATTTGGGCTTCAGCTAAAAAATCTCCTGTTCCACATCCTATATCCAATAATTTTCCTTTTTGAGGTAAAATATTTTGCAGCAAACTGAGCTTATTTTGGATAGCTTTCTTTTTTACTGTTTGATATATCTTTTCAAATAAGTTCCGTTTTCCATCGGTGTGTGAAATATAATCTTCACTTTTATAATAATCTGCTATTTTGTCTGAAGCAGGTTGTGGAACTGTTTTAAGAAGTTGTAAATCTTCATCTAAAAATAGATTGAATTTTTCTTTTGAAACAGAATAATCTTCAACTTCTATGTATTTTTTAGTGGGATTTATATCCATTATTTTTATATCTAATTTTACAAAATTAAATAAGAATTACAAACAATTACTATATATCAAATTTATTTTTTGTTCCACGTGGAACAAAAAATGAGAATAGATGAATATCTACTCTCATTTTTAAATATTTTGTATTTATATCAGAAACTATCTTCCCATATGAACTAGTAATATTGAAATATCTGTAGGTGTAACACCACTAATTCGGGATGCTTGGGAAATAGTAACTGGTTTAATTTTCTTTAATTTTTCTCTTGATTCTATCGAAATAGAAACTATTTTATCGTAATCAAAATTTTCGGGAATTTTGACATCTTCTAGTCTGTTTAGCTTATCTGCATTATTCTTTTCTTTTTCTATATAACCGGAATACTTAACCTGAATTTCTGCCTGTTCAATTACTTCTTCATCCAAATCATGTTCTTTAATATATTCCTGTACTTTATCGAATTTTAAAATATCTTCCAAATCTATTTGAGGACGAGAAAAAACCTTAAACATTTTATCTGGTTGAGTCATTAATGACGAACCTTTTATCTCTAAAATAGGATTAGCTTCTTCTGTTTTTAAACTTGTTTCTTTAAAAAACTGTACAAAACTTTCAGATTCTTTCAACTTATACTCCATTCTTTTCAATCTCTCTTCGGTAGCCAAACCTAAATTATAGGATAAAGGCGTAAGTCTAAAATCAGCATTGTCTTGCCTCAATAAAGTTCTGTATTCAGCTCTTGAAGTAAACATTCTGTAAGGTTCTTCTGTTCCTTTTGTAATTAAATCATCAATTAAAACACCAATATAAGCTTGATCTCTACGCAAAATAAACGGTTCTTTTTCATTTATTTTTAAATGAGCATTCATTCCCGCAATCAGTCCTTGTGAAGCCGCCTCTTCATAGCCTGTAGTTCCGTTTATTTGTCCGGCAAAAAACAATCCTTCTACCAATTTTGTTTCCAAAGTATGTTTTAATTGCGTTGGTGGGAAATAATCATACTCTATAGCATATCCAGGTCTGAATATTTTTGCATTTTCAAAACCAGAAACCATACGCAAAGCTTTTGCCTGAATCTCTTGCGGCAATGAAGTAGAAAAACCATTTACATAAATCTCACAGGTATTCCACCCTTCCGGTTCTACAAAAATCTGATGCCTTTCCTTATCAGCAAAACGGTTTATTTTATCTTCAATTGACGGACAATAACGAGGTCCTATACTTTTAATCCGTCCGGTAAACATAGGAGAGCGATCAAAACCCTCTCGTAAAACATCGTGAACTTCAAGCGACGTATAAGTCATAAAACATGAACGTTGCTCTTTTAAAGGCTGTGTAGTATCTAAATATGAAAATTTAGAAGGATTATCATCGCCAGGTTGTTCTTCCATTTTAGAATAATCCAAACTTCGACCATCCACTCTTGGGGGTGTTCCTGTTTTCATTCGCCCGGAAGTAAAACCTGCTCTTACCAAATCTTCTGTTATTCCGTATGCAGCACTTTCTCCTGCTCTTCCTCCTCCAAATTGTTTTTCTCCGATATGGATTAACCCGTTTAAAAAAGTACCGTTGGTTAACACCACCGTTTTAGATTTAATTTCTACACCTAAATTAGTTACAACTCCTTCTACTTTTCCATTTTTAATTAACAGCGATTTTACCATATCCTGATAAAAATCCAGATTAGGAGTAGCTTCTAACATCAAACGCCACGTTTCTGAAAAGCGCATACGATCTGACTGTACTCTTGGCGACCACATTGCTGGTCCTTTTGATTTATTGAGCATTCTAAACTGGATAGCCGTCTTATCCGAAACTATACCTGAATAACCACCCAAAGCATCTATCTCACGCACAATTTGTCCCTTTGCAATTCCACCCATAGCAGGATTACAAGACATTTGTGCAATGTTTTGTAAACTCATAGTTATCAAAAGAGTTCTAGATCCCATATTTGCAGCTGCAGCTGCAGCTTCGGATCCTGCATGTCCTCCTCCGACAACGATAACGTCATATTGTTCTTGAAAAATACTCATTGTTCCACGTGAAACATTTAATGTTTATATATTAATTTCTAGCAGAAAAAACTATTGTTCCACGTGGAACATTCTAATTTTTTCATTTTCTTTAGCCCTCATCAGTTTTTCATCTTCTTCTGATTTGTCTTCGTACCCACAATAATGCAAAACCCCATGTACCATTACACGAAGCAATTCTAAATTAAAAGATACATCGAAATCCAATGCATTATCTTTAACTCTTTCAACAGATAAAAAAATATCTCCACTAATTATTCTACCTTCGGTATAATCAAAACTGATAATATCAGTAAGTGTGTCGTGATTTAAATACTTCACATTTATTTCGTGCAGATAATCATCATTGCAAAAAATATAGTTGATATCACCACACATAAATCCTTCTGACACTATAACCTGATTAATCCAGTCCGTATAACTATCTTCTTTTTGAAGTTTAAAATCCGTTTCGTAATTAAAAATTATCATAGCTAAAGCATCTTATTTTTAAAATGCAAGCAAATTTACAATGAAAAAAGAAAAAACTAACCCAATATGGTCTTAAAATAAAAAAGCTAAAAAAAGTAAGAAATGACAAATAAGTCTAAAAGGAAAATTAAATTTAAAAAAACTATCATCTGGTATAATTTTTTTTAGAATATCCATAGATCAGTTTTACTATTAAGCAAATCCTTAAGTTTTTTATGAACTTCACAGATTGATTATATCAAAAATATATTTCGCTAGGTATGTGTTGTACTACTCTTAGTAAATAACAGATTAAAGAATTTATTAGATTTTAAATCTATAAGCATATTTTTTATTCTTGTGATTTCGAAGTTGAGTATTATTAGTTATAAAGAAACTTTAATCACTTGATTATAGTTAAGGATATAAATCAGTAAATATTTTAACCCGTTGTGCATTATGAATTAAAGAAGAGAAAAGTTGTTCATTTGATTTAAAATCAGTAAATTGAATTAACTACAAAACCATTTACAATGAACAACTTAGGTTCAAATTACGAAAGAATTTTGGAAGTTTTACGAAAAATATCAAATGAAAATTTATTGCCCTACCAAAGACGAACACCAAAATTGAAGGATTTGGAATTGATAAGTCTTGCTTTAA
>NZ_SOAG01000038.1 GCF_004364575.1 Myroides indicus
GGTTCTTCAAAATATTTATTATGTTCTGAAAGTGGTTTCAGTTGATACAATTCACAACTTGGTGTTGCATTTTCAAATATATCTGCCACTACAGGCGCTGTAATGTTTACTTTATAAGCTGTTTCTTCATAACACCCCTCATCACTGTTTAATTGCAACAAATATATCACGTGTTCACCCGGTTCTGCCAAAACATCGCCAACCTTGTATTCTTTGCCCTGACCACCCGCTTCGGTATAGTAATACTGATCGCCGTTGACTTGTGGGAATACATATTCTGCACATACTGCAACGTTTTCAGGTTTGGAAGGAACAGTTCCTTCTTCTACTTTAATCTTCAAAATAAACACCTCATGACATCCCGTACGAATATCTTCTATACGGATGTAAAGATTAATACTATTTGTTCCCTCTATCTTATAAGAAACTCCTTCAATCTTATTTTCATTTCCTACTAAAGCATCTTCTTCTGTCAAATAGTAGGCTACAGTATAATCTTCACTGTTTACATCTGCAAACATCTCTGCTTCTACACTTGATAAATCTACTATTCTTTCATTGAGTGAATATCTACAAGTTTCAAACTCTATAGGTTTATGAACTACCTTAGAAATGGCAGGATAAATCTCAATTACTTTTTCTCCTTGTACTTCACAATTAATTGCAGGATATCTTCCAATCACTTTGTAGGTGCCTGATTCACATGCTTCATATTCCTGCTCAGTAGCTCCAGGAATTATTTCTCCATCTTTATACCACTGGATTTGAACATCTTCAGAAGTTAATCCTGAATTAATCGTTACACACTCTCCTCCACAAAGAGCATTACCTGTTTCTACCAACAAATTGGCCCCTAAATCTAAATTACCTAAATCAAAACTTCCTGCATTAAAAAATACTGCGGAGGAGTGATTCGGACAGAAATCCATTATTGCTAACTTGATATGGTATTTTCTACCTGCAACTACATGTACTGTTTCAGAACTCATAGCCACAGTAGAACCTGCAAAGTTAATTGGTGCCTCAATAGGTTTACTAATACCACTTGTGTAGTTTGCCCAGAAAAGTTCCGGATAAGATGAACACGAAGTACCTGTAATCTTTTCATTATCCCAAATTGTGTACAAAGAAATAGGTGTGTTCGTTCCTTTTATTTTAGCTAAGTTCTGTCCTTCTCCCGTTGTAAGATCAACTAACCATGCTGCAAACAGAGAACCATTTGCACAACTATATGTGCATCCGTTAATATAACTATTAGAAGCAAACAAATAATCAAATTTAATGGAATCCTTAACTGGTATAAAATCAAATTCTAACTGAGTTACAAGCATATCTGTTACCCCTGATGGTTTTCCTCCAGCATCATTAATAGCATCGTTGATATCTTTATCACCAACCCATCTGTTTCTGTTAGTTCCTTGAGTATCCATAAACGGTCCGGCAACATACCCTACTTCGTTTGTTGCTAAAACTATCCCTTCCTCAAATGGAAAAGTAGAATTGTCTTTATTAAAATATCCTATTGCATTATAGGCCTGTGTTGCAGGACTACCATCTCCTATCTGATAACTTATGTTGGATACCAAATCACAGTTAGAGTTAATTAATACATCTTTCACCAATTCTTCTACTGTATATTCATCTCCACTCGGGCTTACTACCAAAGGAGTATCCTCAGGAGTACCTATACATAGTTTAAAAATAACATCCGTATAATCAGTATACGACACACCAATTCTCACATAGTACTTTTGTCCCGGCGTCAGATTGTTTAGCGCTACATCAGTATCTTGATAAATAGATCTGCAGAATATACTTGTATTAGTTATCGACCCACAAGGCTGATCGTACACTGCGATAGACATCGTAGGGGTATATGAATCAGTAAGAGCAACTATGTCTGATACGCTTAATTGATGTAATGAAGCTGTTGCGGTGAACTCAAACCAAACATCACCTGTTACACTATACATACACGAAGCCATAGCTGTAGAAGACACTGTAGATCCGTATAAAGTTCCTGAAACAGATTCCACACACTCCATCGTATCATTTACCGGAATGTTAATCGCTCCAACGCAATCATCATTAGCTCCTACTTTAGTTATTCCTATTCCAGGAGTTGACCAATCACTATAAGATTTTCCATCTGTACATTTTGCTCGTACATACACAGAATATCCTTTTCCTGAAGGCAAGCCTGTTAGAGTAGCTTTTGGCGTTCCTGCTATCGTTGTCGTCTGAACTGGTGTAGCAGTTTCATCTTCTCCATATTCAACAACCAACACTTCCCAAGAAGTTACTCCTCCATCTTGCTGCCATTCAACATCCATTCCAGAGGAAGTTTGATTACTTATTTTTATGTAATAAGGCTCCGGACAAGTTTCTACTTTTTTCAAATGCACATTATCCAAATAAATACTTGAATATCCAGAAGTAGTTACTCTCCATGCAATATTAGCATCCCCGGTAACACCACTAAAAAAGATAACCTCCTCTTTGTATTTATCATTTTTGTATGTCTGACTTGGTTTTATAACTTTAGTGAAGTCTGCTGTATCCGTACCATTAATTGAGGCTAATACTTCAAATTTATTATCATAATAATTATATGCCTGATAGTGATATTTTAGGACGTACATCCCGCCGTCTAATGTAGTTGTCGGAGATATTAACCAATCATCACTTGGGGATCCTGAGCCGCTGAACGACATCACTCCATCTCCTTCATACATACCATAATTATAAAGTTCCCACACTGCATAGCCATCGTCATCAGCATCAATTATCTCCCAGCATCTGGCGGTTTTAGAGTCAGAATTAAACCCTTCCCAAAATGGCGCTGTATAAATATCACAAAGCGTTACAAATACAAAAGGTCCTGCCCAAATACTGTATTCTCCATTGCCGCAATCTGTACGCACATAATATTCATAGTCTGTATTGGGTTCCAACAAAGTGCCCGAAGCATCTGCTGTAACCGCATTTTCTTTTTGAGTAGTAACTGTACCCGATCCTGTCGGAGAACCTTCTCCTGCTTTCTGAACTACGTACTCCCATTTCGAGGCGCCAAAATCATCGGACCAAGAAATAGTTGCTTTTTTAGTTTCTATATTTTTTGCATCCAAATTTAAGGGTTCGGGACACCCTACTACTTCTTCCACAAACACATTGTCAATATAAGTGTACTTAGTACCTGTTCCACTTATATGCCAAGCTATGTTAACACTTCCACTTAACCCGGAGATAAATACTTTTTCTTCTAAATAGTTGTCATTTTTATAAACTTTATCTTTAACAAGTTCTGTCGTAAAATTAGCAGGTTTAATTCCACTATTGGATACCAAAACTTCAAAATTACTCGTATCATTATATGAGTACCCTCTATAATGATACTTTAAACGGTAAATTTTACCCGAATCCAATGTAAATGTGGGAGAGATTAACCAGTCATCTGACTCTATTACCTCGCTATAATCATAATTGTAAAAATACATACAGTGAGTTCCTTCATACTGGCTATAATTATATTGACGCCACATTGCAGAGCTTGATGTTCCATCCCCATTCATATCAAGGATTGTCCAACAATAAATACCTTCTGATTTACTGTTAAATCCTTCCCAGAAAGGAGTTGTAAATACAGTACAAGCTGTCCTAAACTTATACGGTCCGGACCATTCTCCTTCTTTTCCGCTTCCACAGCTGGTACGAACGTAAAATTCATACTCCGTATTGGCTTCCAATACATCTCCGTTTTTATCGGTCGTGATTAAAATCTCCTTGGCTTTAGTTGCTGTACCCGACGAAGGAACATTCCCGCCTGATTGCTGAACTACGTATTCCCAATCTTTGCCAAAATCATCCTGCCACAATATAGTCGCCTTATCTATATCGATATCCTTAACCCCTAAGCTCAGTGGCTCAGGGCAAGTAATCTCCTCTAAAAATACATTATCTATATAAACATAAGTATATGGAACAGAAGAAGTAACATGCCAGGCTATATTTATATTGCCTCCAACACCTCCAATAATAACCTTTTCTTCCTTCCAATTACTATCACTCTCTCCTTTTTTAGTCTGCAATACTTTAGTAAAATCAGAAGGGCTGGTTCCTTTATCAGAAAGCACTACCTCAAAATCATTTTTATATGAAGTAGTAGTTTTGTAATGATATCTCAATTTGTAATACTTCGTTGCATCCAAATTAAAGATAGGAGAAATTAAATAATCATCATGAGGTTGAAATGCAACGTTGCTTTGAGAGCCATAAAAATACATTGTCTGATCTCCCTCATATTGACTATAATTATATACTCTCCAAATATTGCTTCCAGTAGGGGAAGTAGAATCCGCATTATTATCTACTATAGACCAACAACTCAAGGTTGGAGAAGTAGTATTAAATCCTTCCCAGAAAGGCAGTGTCTGAACATCACACGGTGTTCTGAATTTAAACGGTCCGATCCAACCGCTGTTTTTGCCCGGTCCGCATACAGAACGAACCCAAAATTCATATTCGGTATTAGATTGTAAGTTTGCACTGCCTGTGCCATTTGTTCGCGTTACCGTTACAGGCTTGCTGTTGGTAATGGTACCGCTGCCTGTAGGCTTGGAACCACCGGCTGCCTGAACATAGGTTTCCCACTGTGAATTTGTAGTGTCCGTCCAGTTAAATTTAGCTTTGTCTTTTTCTAAATCACTGATTGTAATATCATCCTCCGGTCCAATACAGTCCACTTTCTCAAGGGTAATCATATCCAGATAAACATATGTGGTACCGGTTGAAACCACATGCCAGCCAATATGAACCTCCCCGCTTGCTCCGGTAATATACGCTGTCTTTTTAACGTAAGAACCATTTTTATAAGTACTCTTAGGCACAACATCAGTTGTAAACTGACTGGGATCTGTCCCATTATTAGACCACTTTACTTCAAACTCATTGTCATAGGAAGAAGAGGTTTTATAGTAATAAGTCAACTGATAAGTATCTGTACTATTCATGTTTATCGCCGGAGAAATAACCCAGTCGTCATGCGTAGTCCCCGAAGAACCGCTAAAATACATACTGTAACTGCCCTCATAAGCATTAGAAGAACTGTTATAAAGACGCCACATATTGCTTGAAGATGGAGAACCGTCTTTATTGCTGTCAATAATAGTCCAGCAAGCCAAAGTTTGAGAAGTAGTTTCAAAATTTTCTGTAAACGGCCAATTCAAAACCTTACAGCTGGTTCTAAATACGAAAGGTCCCGACCAATCACCAAAACTTCCATCCGAGCACTTGGCACGAACATAAAACTCATACTCCGTATTATCTTTTAGATTAGCTCCCCCACGGTCTTTGGTTACAGTCACTTCTTTTGTGGTTACAGCGGTTCCTGTTCCGCTTGGGTAGCCGTCTCCTTCTGCCTGTACAACATATTCCCAGCTCGCATTAAAATCATCACCCCAGAAAATAGCTGCCTTATTGGTTTCAATATCTTTTACGCCTAAATTTACCGGATCGGCACAATCTACCTCAACAAGAGTAACAGTATCCAAATACAAATATGTACCTGTCCCTTTGGAAGTTACACGCCAAGCCAGATTAACGTCTCCTGAGATTCCGCCTATAAATAAAGACTCTTCCTCCCATGTACTGCTGCTGTGTCCTTTTTTAGTCAAAAGCGTAGTTGTAAAATTACTCAAAGCCGTTCCGCTTTGGGAAAGTAAAACCTCAAAGTCATTGCTGTAGCTGGTTGTTGTCTTATAAAAGTAAGTCAGCTTGTATAACTTAGAGGCATCTAAAGTTAGTGCAGGGGAAATCAAGTAATCATCGTGTGGGAGTTTTGACGCACTACTTTGAGAACCATAAAAATACATCATCTGATCCCCTTCATAAGGACTATAAGTGTCTGTTTCCCAGATATTACTATATGTTGTCCCATCACTATTGTTATCTATGATAGTCCAACAATCCAAAGATGGTGAATCTGTGTTAAATCCTTCCCAAAAAGGAACAGGAAAAGATACACAAGGAGTGACAGCAGAAATATTAACCCAATCACTTTTCCCTATAGTATCTCCACAATCTGTTCTAACCCAAATATAATATTGAGTATTTGCAGTCAAATTATCAAATGTATAACTATTTGCAGCGGAAGTAATCGTGTAAGAATCACAAAAACCAGGAGCTGTGGCTGAAGTAGATATTATTAACCCATATGTATTGGATACTACATTTCCGGGATCAGTCCAACTAACACTAATTTGATCTGCTAAATTAGCAGTTATCTTTAAATCTTTTGGAGCAATACAAGTAGTACTATTATCTACAAATTTAATATTAGGTCTATTTGCATTGACTGTACCCTTATCTGTCGGAGGATTATTATCCTCCCTCCACCACATATGCTTTGAAGCAGATGAAGAATATTTAACTTCATTACCACTGTCCCCTACACCATTACCGCTACCTCCATAATTTGCCTCTACTAATACCAATAAATTATCAGTTCCCGAAAAATCAAAAGCAGTACTTAATCTAAATACATTCCACCCCGAAACAAGCTCTATAGTCCCATCATACACTAAAGTGGCATTGTTAATTGTGTTTGCCCATGTAGCAGTACTCAAAGTTGTATCGGTAGTTTCTTTTAAATAAATCTTAAGAGGTCTTCCTCCCCCTTCTTTTCTAGCGTCCCATGCCAATGAAGTAATACTCATGCCAGCGCTTCCTACTTCCGCAGCTGTGTATAAAGCAGCAGATCTTTCATACCCATAATAATTACCTAGTGGGTATACCTGAATACCTGTTCCAGTCCCTACAGTTGTTTCTACAATAACGTTAACAACAACGCTCGTACGTACAGATTCTTCTCCTGCTATCGTTTGAGACACATAATATGTTCCACTTAACAAATCATCGCTACTATTCAAGGGAACTGTACTCGTAGCCGAATCATACCAATTAAAAACAGCCCCCGAATCCCCAGAAACTGCCAAATCAGATACTTTTGCAGAACTACAAAACGATTGAGCTATAACTGTCGGTGCATTTGGCGGAGCTACGTTTCTACTTAAAATGTCATATTCCTTATTTATAGCGTATAGTAAAACGCTACAAATAAAGAATAACACAATTGTAAAATTTTTTGTAATTTTTTTCATCTTAACTAATTTTGGTTAATCTAGTAAAGATATGTTTTTTTTAACCTATTGTAACAAAAAATTAAAAAAAATTAATAACAAATAAACAAACTAATTAATAATTAAACTTAAACAATAACTTTTACAATAAAAAAAATAACAGATAATATCATTATTTAATTTTTTTTCAAAAAAACATTATGATAAGGAGCAAAAAATAATTATTTATCAAAAGTGATCTTTATATAAATTAAGTAGTTTATTTTGTTACAACCAACTTTTAACAAGCTAAACACATAGAAATAAAATTCCTTGGTAGTCTTTTATATACTATTTTCTGTTGTAAAAGGTATTCCCCGGAAAGCAATAAATTACAAAACACTTATCCGGGGATAACCAAATCTAACCAAAAAACTAATAAACTACTTATTTACCTGTACCCAACCTGTACGCACTTTACCGTGAGCATGAATCACGTAATAATACGTGCCGTCCGGAAGCTGTTTTCCGCTTTTGTTTTGCCCATGCCACTGCGTTGTATAACCTTTTCCATGCGAATACACCTCCGTTCCCCAGCGATTGTATATCTTGATGCTCTCTACTCCGTGAGGACTCAAATCAAAAACATCATTTAATCCATCGTTATTCGGAGAGATTCCTCTTGGAATGGGACAGTCTTCATAATCGATAGTGAAACTGCTTTCGTCTGTACACAAACCATCCTCTGATCTGGCATACACGTAAACAGTCTGTCCTTGCAGAATCTGCATACCTGCATATAACTCATTGCCTTGCCTTTCCGGTTCAGTAAAATAATGATTGTATTCAGACAAAGGTTTCAGCATATAGTATTCACAACTTAGCGTTTTGTTTTCAAAAATATCTGCCCTTACCGGAGCTGTAATGTTCACCTGATAAACGGTTTCTTCATAACAGCCCTGTTCACTGTTAACCTGCAACAGGTAAATGGAGTGTTCACCCGGTTCTGCCAAAACATCTCCGACCTTGTACTCCTCGCCCTGTCCGTTCGGCTCAGCATAATAATACTGATCGCCTGCTGTTTCAGGGAAAATGTATTCTGCACAAACGCTCACGTTTTCCGGTTGATCGGGAACTGCTCCTTGTTGCGACTGAATATGTAATTCAAACACTTCGTAACAACCGGTTTCTGTATTTTCAACCCGGATATACAAATTCTGGTTTTGTATTTCTTTGCCCAATGAATAATTGGTTGCATCAGCTAATGCATTTTTAACTGATTCAGCATCTTCTTCAGTTTTAAAATAAGCTGTTGTATAGATTTTTGTATCTATATTACTAAACATATCAGCTTCTATCAAAGTTAAATTAACCAAAATGTCCTGTAAAGACGATCTGCAAACATAAATAGTTTCAGGATTTGACACCGCTTCCGAAATAAGGGGATAAAACTCTACTTTTACAGAATCACTGTATCCGCAGTTCAACTCCACAAAATTTACTTCTACTTTATATTCTCCGCTTTCAGTAACTTCTAAATCTGGAGAGTTGGCTCCTGCTATAACTACGCCATCCTTATACCAAGTTACTTCTGATTGTAATTCATCCGAAAAAACAAATCCAGATTTTAAAGTAATGTCATCTCCCTGACATAAAGCTGTATTGTTTTCTATCAACAAATCTGCACCCAGATCAAGCGACCCCAAATCAAAACTCCCCGCATTAAAAAACACGGCTGAATTAATTCTATCGGAAAACAAACTAAACTCGACAAGTGCCATTTTTATACGGTATTTTCGTCCGGGCTTTACATAAGTTTTCCGAGATTTCATAGGCACCGTATACCCCACAATATCTATGGGTGATTCTGTGGCATCATCCAGAGGTTCTCTTAATATAAAATCATAATGCTTCCAATAGTATTCGGGATTAATACTGTTACAGGAAACCCTCGATTTTTCAGCATCTCGGATAGTATTTGTGCCTATTGGGGTATCCGTATCCGGTATCATGGCTATGTTTTGTTGCTCGCCCGTAATCTGATCTGTCAATAGCACTACAAATAAGGAAGCCGCTTCACAGTTCAAAGCACTTCCCGGGTAATAATTATTAGAAGCAAACAGGTACTCAAATTGCAAAGAGTCTTTGACCGGAGTAAAATCAAACTCCAACTGAGTAACCAGCTTATCCTGAAAAGGTCCTCCTCCGATATTATCTATTGCATCATTAATTTCTTTATCTCCTTGCCATCTTTTTGCCGTATTACCCCTATAAACATAATACCCATTATATGGTCCGGGCAAATAATCTATTTCAGATGACGATAATACGATTCCTTCCTCAAAAGGAAAGGCAGAGGTTCCTTTATTGAAATAGCCGATTGTATTTACAGCCTGACTAACCGGTTTACCATCTCCATTTTGATAACGCACATTAGATACCAAATCACAATTTGATTTTACAAATACATCCTTTACCAATTCATCTAAGGTGTACTCATCGTCTAAAGCGCTTACTTTGATAGGTTGGGGGATTGTAATACACAACCTGTAATAAAAATCTTGCTGTAAATTAGGATTATCCCAAACTCCTAGTCTGATATAATATTTTTTGCCCGGAATTAAATTTTCAAAAACAATGAAATTTTTAATTGCTCCTCCCATATAATTCGTCGGTTCAAAACACTCTAATGCAGCTCCTGTAATCAAACTGCAGTCAACATCGTATAATGCTCCATATATCTGACCGTTATAATTTCTATCTAAAAACTTTAGCATATGTTTTTCTGCTGTAGTTGCCGTAAATTCAAACCAAACGTCCTTCGCCAAATACCCCCCTTGATTACAAAACGGTTCGGGCTGGCTTGAGACAGTAGCCCCAGTTAAAGTAAAAGGCACGGTCTGCAAGCACTCTGTTCCTAAATTTACCGGAATTGTAATTGCACTGCTGCACTCGTCGTTAGTTACTTTTGTTCCTCCGTTTGCCGGAGTAGAGTAATCACTCCAAGTTGCACCATCCATGCATTTAGACCTAACATATACAGTATACATATTTCCTGTTGGCAAACCTGTTACAGTAGTTGAAGAAATTCCTGTTACAGTTACCTTTTTAACGGGGGAGGCAGTTTCATCTTCTCCAAAATAAACCACCAATACCTCCCATTGGGTGCTTTCGCCTGCTACATAATCCCAAGATACTTCTAAACTAGTTGTAGTAGGATTATCTATCTTTACATTATAGGGTTCCGGACAGGTTTCTATTTTCTTTAAAATAACGTTATCTAAACTTACTCCAAAACCATTTGCATGCCAGGCTATATTAACCTCAGCGTTTATCCCGTCTATAAATAACACTTCTTCTTCATAATATCCACCAGTATCATAAAGTGTCATTGGTTTTAAATTCATAGTAAAATTATCAATGCTGCTATTACCAGTTGTTGACAAAAGAGTTTCAACCCCCATTCCCCAATTAGAAGTTCTGTAATGGTATTTCAATATATACTTACTGCCGTCCAATTTAAAAGCTGGCGAAATTAACCATGTATTTATCCCACTAAACATACTCTGGTTTCCTTCAAATATAGCACCATAGCTCAAATCTTTAATATCCCATGTTTTTCCATCTTCACCGGTCCAACAGTTTATAGTTTCGGAATCGGTATTAAAGCCTTCCCAAAAAGGAGGCGTATAGCTGTCACACTCAGTTGTAAAACTATAAGGTCCCTCCCAAATACTATATTCTCCGTTACCGCAATCTGTCCGAACATAAAACCCATAAGCAGTATTAGGAATTAAACTACTTCCGTTTGTTTCTTGTTTAATCGTATTATCTTTTTTTGTTGTTTTTATGCCTGTCCCCGCAGGTTTGCTGCCGTCCTCCTTTTTAATAAAATATTCCCATTGGTTTGCTCCCATTTCATCGGTCCAGGAAACAGTTACCTGATCGGTCCCAATATCATCCAGTGTAACCTCTAACGGTTCCGGGCACCCTAATACTTCTTCTACAAAAACATTATCTATATGTAAGTTTCGCTGTCCATCCCCTATATGCCAAGCCAAATATACCTCTCCTATCAGTTTATCAATAAATACTTTCTTCTGGCGATAATTTCCTCCGTCGTACACTTCACTTTGCAATACTTTGAAAGTAAAATCGCTGGGCAAGGTTCCACTGTTGGAAGCCAAAACCTCCAGAGAATTATCAGGCAGTCCTGCAGCTCCTACGTAATGAAACTTTAAACGGTAAACTTTATCCTTATCAAATTTTATAGGTGGACTGATTAACCAATCATCATTTTTTGCAGGATTATTCATATTAAAAAATCGCATTCCTCTATCGCCCTCATATCCTCCTAATTCATATCTACCCCATGCAAATGTTCCCGGATAACTACTGGCATCTCCATTAACATCTAACACAGTCCAGCAGGAAAAGGTATCAGAATAGCTGTTAAAACCTTCCCAAAAAGGAGTGGTAAAAACACCACAAGCTGTTCGAAATCGGTATTCTACCCAATCGCTGTTTTCTCCATTTGAACAATTACTGCGTATATAAAACACATATTCAGTATTTGGCTCCAATTGATTTCCATTTTTATCCGCCGTTAGGTTTACTTCTTTTTGGAGAATGACATTACCGGATTTTGGCACTCCATAAGTTCCTTTTTTCTGAACGGCGTACTCCCATTTTGTTCCCACTTCATCGTCCCAAAATAAAGTAGCTGCATGCTCTCCAACTTCTTTAACTTCAATATTAAAAGGTTCAGGACAACTAACTTCTTCGAAAAAAACATTATCTAAAATCATGTTATTTAATCCCTTATCTGACTCTATATGCCAAGCTAAACTCACGTCTCCGCCAATTCCGGTAACAATAGCCGACTCTTCTATCCACAATGTAGAAGTCAGTGTGCGACTATGTATTAAATGATCAAAATCATCAGAAGAAATTCCCCCTTTAGAAAGCAGAACGCTATACTTTATTCCTGTTCCGGCAGTTAAAAACACTTTAGTATTGTATTTTAACCTATAATGTTTTGCCGGATCTAAATTAAAGGTTGGTGAAATAAGCCAATCATCATGCGTTCCTTCATCAGGGGCAAAGCAAATTGCCTGATCTCCTTCATATTCTATCGGATTTGTAGGAAATAATACAAAGACACTTTTAATAAGACTCCATATATTAGTAGTAAAGATTCCCCTCATATAAACAGGCTTTTTATCAAGATCCCTAATAGTCCAGCACTCAAAAGTAGTAGAGTCTGTATTAAACCCTTCCCAAAAAGGCAAAGGCTGAACAACACATCTGGTTTTAAAATAGATAGGTCCAACCCAAGGACTAAATTTATTTGTTCCACAATTTGCCCTCACATAAAACTCATAATCTGTGTTGGGCTGTAAATTTGCACCACCTGTACCGGAAGTTTTAGTAACCGTTACCTCTTTTACATTGGACATTGTACCGGATCCTGCAGGGGTTCCTCCGTTAAATGGCTGTACATAATATTCCCAACTGGTGTTATTGCTATCTTCCCAATTAAAAGAAGCACTATTCTCTGTGATATTATCTAAATTTACATTATCATCCGGCGGAATACAGTCAATTTCTTCCACCGTTATAAAGTCAACGTAAACTTGCGTTAATAGCTCGGATTTAATGTGCCAGGCTATATTAACTTCTCCGTCAATATCATCAATAATTATTAATCTTTTTTGATAAGTAGTATTGGTATATATCTGCATAGGTAATAATTGAGTAGTAAAGCTATCTAAATCTATACCCTGAGTAGATAAAACTACTTCAAACTGATTTTCGTGAAAGGAAGCTAAGCTAGGATCTAAAAATGAAGTTTTATAATAGAAAGTTAATGCATACATTTTGCCGCTATTAAACCGCAAGGTGGGAGAAATTAACCAATCATCATGATCGAAGTTCACCCCACTATCAAAAAACATGGCTCCATTGCCCTCATACGTATTTTTATCACTTTTCCATATTTTTTCACCAGCAGATATATCTGCGTCATTATTGACATCTATTATAGTCCAGCAGTTAAAAGTAGCAGATGAAGTGTTAAAGGTTTCTGTAAAAGGCAAACTTGCCATGGAACACAGGGTTTCAAAGTTTATAGGTCCTTCCCATACCCCAACGCTTCCGTTTTCACATACTGAGCGAACATAGTATTCATACTCTGTCAATGGCTGTAATGGATTTCCGCTATTATCATGTGTAACAATATTCTCGTCAGTAGTGGTAGATATACCCGTTCCTGCAGGCATTGGTCCTCCTGCGGGCATAACATAGTATTCCCAAGCAGTATTGGTATTATCTGTCCAATAAAGAGTTACCTGATTATCTTTAACCTTCTTAAATCCATAAGCTGTTGGGGAAATGCAAGGATCAGATATCTCATATGCTGGCAACAAATAGGAATCTATTTTAAAACCAGTGTTTTGATCACTAATTTCTAATATGGCTTTTGCTGACCCATAGATTCCTGCGCACAGTAAAATTAGAATGTAAATAATCTTTTTTCTCATAGTATATTGTGGTTAATTATATTTTTTCAAATCGGAAGTCGTAAGCAATCAATTATATGAACAACAAACATACCTCACAATAGTTAATTTATACAATTATTAACAATAGACTAATAATACTCATTCAATAGTCTAACAAAAGCCTAAATACGATATACAAGTTTAATTATCAATGAATAGTGAATTTTTATCAAATCACATTTTATTTATTCTCTATAAAAACAAGGAAAATAAAAAGCAGTTTTATATTAAATCTATATACGATTCAAATAATTTTAATTATCCAAAAACAAAATGATATTAGCTCTTTCTTTAAGTCTAAGGTTTATTTATGGCTAAAGAAAACAGTTAATACTACTAAATATACTATCCTAAATTTTAGTTACATAAATACAAGATAGCTATTAAATATTACGGATAAACTCATCTAGATCTTCCTCTCTCTTCAACTGAAACTTTTTTCGGATTCGGTATCGACTAGTTAAAACACTTTGATGACTAACATTTAATAAATCTGAAATTTGATCTATAGCCATTTTAATTTTTATATATGTGCAAATTCGAATTTCTGTTTTAGTTAATGCAGAATATTTTTCAGATAATATTTCAAAAAAATTAGGATGTATCTTTTCAAAAACCTTTTTAAATTGAATCCAATCTTCTTCTTGATTTCTGTTTAAACGTATTGTTTTTTTAAGTTCAAAAAAAGAATTTTCAATATTACTGGGTTTTTTATTTACGATTTCTTCTATTTCGTCCATTAATTTATTTTTGGAAAGAAGCTGCAAATTTATCCCCACAAGCTCTCTGTTCTTAGCTTCCATCTCTATTTCAAATTGTTTTATTTTTAAATTTTCTAATTCCTTTTTTGATTGTAACTCAAATTCGTATTGCAGTTGTTGCACCTTTTGCAATTGAGCTTTAGCTTCTATTTCCCGCTCATGCTGCTGACTCTGAAGTTTTAAAAACTCTTGTTCTGCTTTTACTTTTTCTTCGAGTCTGATGTTTTTTAATTTAGAGATCCGCAATGACTTAACCTTATTTCTATACATAAACCAAAAAGACAATAATATCAAGCAAAAAAACAGTACTACAATAGTATATATTAAAACTACATTTCTATATTTTTGTCTTTCAATCTCATTCTCCGTCTGTTTTTGCTGGAGCTCATTGTCATATTGCAAAACATTTATTTTGTCTCGTACTCCTGCTCCACTAATACTGTCCTTGAGAACATAATATCGATTTATATAGGGATAGGCTCTCTCATATTGTTTTGATTCAATATATATATCTGCTATATTTTTTAAAACATATAAATCAATTTGTTCTATATAGGCACTTTTAGCTAGCTGTAGTCCTTGTGTATAATATTCTAAGGCTTTCTTTTGATTGCCTTCTGCTCTATAAATATTTCCGTAATGAATCATAATATGCCCCCTGGAAATAGTATCCTTTGCCAAAGATGCCAAGTTATAAGCCTGATTTATATAATATTTTGCTTCTTCATACTTTTTTAATCCTAAAGCTGTATTAGATAAATCAACTAAACAATTTGTCCAATTAATAGTGTCTTTATTATTTTTGTATATCCTAACAGAAGATTTTAAATAATCTATTGCTTTTGGAAGATCTCCATTAGACTGATAGACTTTGCTTATATTTGAATAATGAGCCGCTAACCCTAAAGAGTCTCTTTTTCTCTGAAAAAGTGGATATGCTTTTTTGTGGTAATATAAACCTTTCTCTAACTCACCTAAAAGAGTATAAGTACTCCCCAGCATATTATATATATTAGCGAGCATTAAATTAGTAGAATCCGTTTTCTTAAAATAATCTTTCGCTTCTAAAAAGTAGTTTAAACTAACAGGATAGTTGTGCTTCTCCATAAAATGCACACCAAGTCTATATCTAGCTTTAGAAGCTAGTTCTAAATTATTCCATTTTTCTGAATATATAATAGATCTTTTAAGGAAAAACTCAGCACTATCAGACTGTATTCCCCATTTTCTTTTTACAATTGCTTTGTAATAATACAAATAAGACAACTGCAAAGTATCCTCTTTATCATGAGCTTCTGCATAATAAATATTGATTCTATTTTTTGCTTCTTCAACATTAGCTTGTAATAAAGAATCCAACTCATCTTTATAAGTAGAATAGTTTTCTGTCAGTATTGGTGGCATACTTTTCAAGGATAAGTTGATATACTTTTTCTCAGAAAGAAATAAATACAATAAAACCAATATAATAACACTTAAAAAAGCTACTAAGACTCTATATTTATTTGTCTTATCCATGATAAAAATACGTCACTAAAGAATTAAAATCTCAATATACTAATTAACAAAATACTAACAAATATAACCTTTTAGTCTACAATATTTCTTTTATACAGAAAAAATAGACAATCAAATTTACATTCACATAATTCTTTATAATATTTAATTGTCTAGTCCTGAAATAACGATACTCAAAAAATCTCATTATAAAAGAAAGTACAAATCATGTCAAGCACACTAAACACGATTATACTTTTATGCTCAAAGACAGTTTAGTCAAAGAAGTTAAATTTTGTAAATTGAGTACAGCCGTAACTTGCCACAAATGAGGTTTAAAAATATTGATAAACAAGTTGTTTAACTTGTCTAGAGATAAATATTAATTAAAATGAAAGGTATGTGTATGGAGTAATACACCTATCATTTAAAAAAGAGAAAAGAGCTTCTATTGAAGTCTGGAGCAGATACTTACTATAAGTAAATAGCGATTCTTAAGAGGGCAACGTATAGACGTATAACTATCAACCCAATCATGAAATAAATCATCGTCGGAGCCATATGCATTATGCATAATAGACAGCAAAAAAGATTAATGAACTACCCCGAGGCAGAGCCTCGAGGTATCGCGTTACTCAAAAGATAGTAGTAACTGATTTTTGTTGAACGACTTATATATAGTATTTTCTTCTCCTTGATTTTGAATGTATTTCTTAATTACATCCTCATTACAATATTGACCAACTGTATTTACATAATATCCGCTTGTCCAAAAATTACCTCCCCATAACTGGTTTTTTACTTCTGGATGCAATCGAAAAATCTCTTTTGCAGTAACACTTTTCACTGTCCTAACAAATTATCTCTACAGAAACCTTTGGTACACTTTGAATCAAAAAATGTACATGATTTTCATCTGCTCCGATTTCAACAAAATGTATTTCATAACGTTCTGAAATCTGGTTACAAACTTCAACCAAACTAATTTCAACGTCCTCTGATAAAACATTTCTTCGATATTTTATAGGACAAACCAAATGATAAAGTAGCGAGCTTTTATTATGTCGTTTCAAAATATGTTCGCTCATCAAACAAATATACTAATCTTTACTCTTCTGCCACGAGGCAGAGCCTCGAGGAAATCTTTTGATTATAATAAACTCTTTTGTTTCTCCAAATCTTCTTTTTCTGATTTATATTTAGCGTTGAGTTCTTCTTTTTTTGACTTTAAAGTTTCTTTATCCTTAGAATTCTTTTCAAGATATTTTAAATTACTTTCGTGTTCTAATTCCAATAATTCAAGTTTATAATCAATGCCTTTTTGAGCTGATTTATTAATCTTTCTATTCATTTGTTCTGACATCCAAAGTGTTTGTTGCTCTTGACTCAAAATTTTATTAATATCATTTTTGAAATTTTGAGCCAAAGTTTTTTTCTTTAAACCTTTTTCCTTTCCACTCAAACTATTATCCTGCCCTATTGCTCTAAATTCTTTGGCTAGCCTTTCCTTTGTTTGTTTAATTTTTTCGACTTGTTCTTCTGACAATCCGTAATAATCTTTCTTTTCTAGCAATTCAGAAATACCACGCCCGCCTAATTCAGCTTTGTCTTTAGTGTTTTCTTGTTGGGCATTTACATTTAACGTAAATAAAATCCCACCTATTAACAATAATCTTCTCATATGAATTTATTTTTCTACGGAAGGTAAGAATTTTTACTCTAAAAAAAGGAGCTTAAATGTTAAATAATTCTATTTCTAAAAACAGCACTCCTAAAACTGAAAATAAATAAACGGCTGAGAACCTGCCGCAGCTGTAGCATACACAATCCAAAAAACAAAGCCTAAAATTAATGCTTTTACAAACATCGGGGCTACACTAAACATTTGATTAGGAATTGCCATCCAGCTCTTAGGAATAAAATGCCAGACAAAGCCAATTAAAATAAGGATAAATACATTCTTATATCCTTGAATAACAATACGCCACGAATTCCAGTCAAATTGTAATTTGCCAATATTATTAATTACTTCTAAAGCTGTATCAAAAGAATCTGCCCTAAAAAATATCCAGCAGAATGATACAAAATGAAACGTTAGCAAAACGGAACATACTTTCCAAAAGACATTTACTTTGGCTCCTTTGACTCTAGGAAAAAGTTCCATAATTACTTTGTGAACGGCTAAAGCTATTCCATGCAAAGCGCCCCAAACTATAAAACGCAAACTTGCTCCGTGCCATAAACCACCCAATAGCATAGTTGTCAATAAATTAAAATTGGTAAACCAGCTTTTATGCCTATCTTTTGCCAGAAAAATAGTAAGTCCGAAAACCAATATGGAAGAAGTCGCAAGTAACAAAGGGATTATACTTTCGCGATAAAAATAAATCCCCCAGATTAAAATTCCCACAAAGAATAAAGAAGGAAAAAAATACCCACCGAAACTCCCTCTTCGATTACCTCCTACTGAAATATACAAAAAGTCTTTCAGCCAAGTGGAAAGAGAAATATGCCATCTTCGCCAAAATTCTGTGATAGACACAGACTGATAAGGAACGTTAAAATTGATAGGCAAACGATACCCTAACAATAAAGCTATTCCAATTGCCATATCGGAATATCCTGAAAAATCACAGTAAATCTGAATGGCATAACCGTATGTTGCCATCAAGTTTTCAAATGCTGTATAACTGTTAGGCGAATCAAATACACGATCTACAAAATTAACTGAAATATAATCGGAAATAACCGCTTTTTTAAGTACCCCTCCAATAATCAACAGCAATGCTTCGTTAATATTATCTCTGGTTACTCTTACAGAAGTATAAATTTGCGGAATAAAATCTTTAGCACGTACAATAGGACCAGCAACTAACTGAGGAAAAAATGAAATGAAAAATAAATAATCCAAAAAGCTTTTGGCTGGCTCTATTTCTTTCCTGTAAATCTCAATGATATAACTTATGGATTGGAAAGTAAAAAATGAAATTCCTACCGGTAAAATAATATTATTGATATGAAATTGAGATTCAGTCAAAAGATTAACGCCGTCCAAAAAGAAGTTGGTATATTTAAAATACCCGAGCAAACCAAGGTTTACCACGATGCTCAAAACCAATAGTACTCGTTTTTTTACTTCATTATGAGTATGGTTAATAATTTGGGCAAAATAATAATCCATTAATGAAGAGCCTATCAGAATGATGAAATACATTCCGCTGGATTTGTAATAAAAGAATAAAGAAAACAGCACAACATACAACAATCTGATGTGAAACGTTTTCCTCATCAAAATGTAAATAAGGTAAAAAACGATAAACATCCCCAAAAAAAGTCCCGAATTAAAAAGTAACGGTTCTTTTGGGTTAAAGGTAAACCAACGGATTACATCTTCCATTGAAAAATCAGATATTTCTATATTCAGCAGGTTCATTGATCGCCTTGTTTTTCTGTTTGATTAAATTTGGAGTAAGTTTGCATAACAGATTCGAAAAACAGATCTCCGGTATATTCATATCCTTTTACGGTATAATGCACCAAATCTTTAGCCAGCATTTTTTCATCCTGTAAATATTGAAGTCCAAGTGTGGCTCCTAAATAATAATACATATCCCAAATAGCATATTTTCCGTCTATTCCATTAATGATTAATTCATTGGTTAACTCGCTGGCAACTGTATTTGGCTTTCCTTTGGAAAAATAAGACGGTGGCGGAGTGGTCAACAGAATATCCACATCCGGATTATTGGCTTTGACATTTTTAACAAAAATATTTACCTGTGTTTGAAATTCATCTGCAGACATTCTGTCAAAAGCTTCATTGGTTCCTAAAGAAACAACAAGTAAATCCGGTTTTAATCCCTTTAACTGTTTAAAAAACAAAGGATATTTATTATAATCAGAAAAGCGAGCTCCATTTACACCTATAGAGTGGTATACAATTCCTGACTTGTCATTTTCCAGAACAATACCGTTCAGATCATATAAATCAACTTCTTTTCCAGCATAAAAGTAAATTTTATCCAGTTCTCTTTCAAAATCAAATTCATAAAAATCTTCTGTCTTTTTTCCGTCAATACTGGTAAAGAGACTTTGAGGAATTTTTGCAGGTTCCCGCTGTGCAGTTGGAATCAAAAGCGTTTTTCCCGTTTGAATAAGATTATTTTTTAGTTTGTTCAACTTTTTTATATCAACTACAGTAGTATTATACTTATTTGCTATTCCAGACAATGTTTCTCCACCTTTAATTTTATGAGTGATTTTTTTAGTAATAGAAGATTCCATTTTTACCTCTTTATCGGTTATTCCTATATGGTATAACTGATCATTGTCAGGGGTAAAAACTTTCATTTTTGAAAATCCATACTCTAGATTTTTTACACTTAATTCAATTACTAGATTTTTTTGGGTTGTAGATAGTGCTATTCCGCTCAACCCTACCTGCGCGCCATTAACAGGAAAAATATTGCGATAACTATTCCATTCCACGTTAGAAGCATATCGAACAACAGGGTTTCCATTTGTTTTTGCTAAATTATACGGAAAAGCAAATCCCAGTCCACCATTACCGAATTTTTCTTGTAGCAGAGTTCGTACTTTTCCGCTAAAAAAACCTGCTTGAATATGAGAATCTCCAATATGAACAATATTGATTTTTCCTTCTTTTTCCTTCTCTAAATGTTCTAGTTTTTTAAAAAATGTATCCAATTGTTCAGGATAATAAATTTTATTTTCAAGCATAGCTGAATCTTGAGCAACGGTATTTTTAGTTAAAATTTCTTCATTACTTTTAATAGTATCGTTTTGCGCGTAAATGCACAGACAATTGAAAAAAACAAGTAATATAGTTGTTATTTTATCTTTCCTCATTTTGCTTTATAATACTATCGTTTTTCATTTTTTGAAGCTGTTCCATCTTTTTCTGTTTGATAGAGTCTGCTTTTAGCTTAGCTTCTTTTTCTTTTTCCACTCTCTGTTTCTTATACACCTCATATCCCTTTTCTAAATGTTTAAACATCATTCCGGCAACTTCCTGCGCTCCTCTATAATTAAAATGCGTATAGTCTTTATTCGCCTTTGTCGGCGAATCCTCTGTCCACTCTATCATTGAACCTTCTCCCCCCATTGCTTCGTAAAGATTAAAAAAGCCAGTATGTGCTTCAACAGCATATTTGCGCTGCGCTTTTACAAGCGGAACTACTGCAGAATCTGTTTTCATCTCCAAATCATATTTAGTAGCCTTGTCCGCCGTTGAAATAACCAGAATAGCTGCCTTTGGGAAACACTGTTTCAGATGATTAACTACTCTTGTCATTTGTCGGGTGTACCACGAATAATTTAATGATCCATAATTAAGCACATTAGTTCCATAATGCAAAACGATCAGATTATAATTCAAATCTTTCTGATACTTCTGCATTAATCCGGTATTAAACAGTGACAAAGGTAGTCCCGAGTTTCCTCGACTTGAAAAGTTATCAATCTGAACTCCCTTAGCAGTACTAAAGTCAACACCGTATACAGGAATTGAATCAGCTTCTGAAAATAGCAGTTTTATCTGTTTCAATGCAGTTTTATCTGTCAGCTTCAATTTATTAAGTTCTGTTACAGGAGATAATGGATTGATTATCGTATCATTGTCTACAACAACGGCTACTTTTCCATTCATATTATCTGATTTTCCGTAATATAAAATCGGCTTTTCAAGATTGGTCAAATGCCTGATTCCTCCTGCTTTATAACTTACCCAAGATGGATTTACAGTATCGTTTGTAAAAAAAACATGACCGCTGATACCAAAAGGACTTGTTGGTTTTTTTACATTTAAATAAGATTGTACTTTCCAGTTATTGGAATATTGATGAATAACTGATGCTCTGGATTGAGCTGATTCGGAAGTAATCGATACATATCCTACTCCGCCACCGCCATATTTATCCTGATAATTTTTCCGCAAATCCTGTACAATCATATCTCCATCTGTCATAGAATCACCGTAATAAGCAATTCTTACATTTCCTTGTTGCAGTTGTTCTAACTTATATAGTTGAGCAAAGAATGGCTCAAGATATAGCATTCCGCTAAATGATTCAAGTGCTTCATTTGAAATTAATTGTTCTTCCGAAATCTCTTCATCTTTCTTTTCAGTACTGTTATCCGTTTCTGATTCCGTTTTCTTTTGTTCTTCCTCTTCAAAAGCCTGAAGCAATAGGCTGTCTACTACCACATTTTTAGTTGGTAACTGATCCTCTGAAAAAATCCTTTGAGGCAAATTATTTTTAAAAAATAAAAAAAAGCCACTTGCCATAACTATGATGGCAAATGACTGAAATATGTAGCTCTTTTCTTTTTTCACGTATAAATATTTCCTTTACATGCGTTCAGGTACTTCTATTCCTAATAACATAAAAGCATCTTTAATAACTAATCCTACTTTTTCCGACAACTGCACTCTGAAGGTTTTTAATACCATATTTTCTTCTCCTAAAATAGGAACTGCCTGATAAAAGGAATTGTATTCTTTTACTAAATCGTACACATAATTTGCAATTAATGCAGGACTGTGCATACGCGATGCATTCTGAATTACTTCTGGGAACAGTTCCAATAACTTTAACAGCTCTTTTTCTTTTGCATCAAGAACGATATCCGAAACAGATTGCGAATAATCAAAATCAGACTTTCTCAAAATCGATTGAATACGAGCATACGTATATTGGATAAAAGGTCCAGTATTTCCAGCAAAATCAACTGATTCTTCCGGATTAAATAAGATTCGCTTTTTAGGATCTACCTTTAAAATATAGTATTTAAGTGCTCCCATACCGATAATTCGGTACAAACTTTCTTTTTCTTGTTCAGAATATCCATCCAGTTTTCCCAATTCTTCCGAAATAGATCGGGCTGTATCAGTCATTTCATTCATCAAATCATCTGCATCAACCACAGTTCCTTCGCGGCTTTTCATTTTTCCGGAAGGCAGATCAACCATTCCGTATGACAGATGATATAGACTTTCTGCCCAATCAAAACCTAATCTCTTCAGAATCAAAAACAAAACTTTAAAGTGATAATCCTGTTCATTTCCAACGGTATAAACCATACCTCCCACATTGGAAAAATCTTTAACTCGCTGTACGGCTGTTCCTATGTCTTGCGTAATGTAAACCGATGTCCCATCACCTCTAAGTACTAACTTTTCGTCCAATCCTTCTTCTGACAAATCAATCCATACAGAATTATCTTCTTTTTTATAAAAAACGCCTTTTTCTATTCCTTTTTCTACAATGTCTTTTCCAAGTAAATAGGTGTCGCTTTCATAATAATTTTTATCAAAATCAACTCCTAAGTTTTTATAGGTTATTGCAAATCCGTCATACACCCATTGATTCATTGTTTTCCACAAATCAATTACTTCTGGTTTTCCAGCTTCCCAATCTAAAAGCATCTGTTTAGTTTCCAGCATAATTGGGGCATTTTGCTTAGCATCTTCTTCCGTCATTCCTTTAGCAACTAATTCTCCAATCTGCTTTTTGTATTCGACATCAAATTTCACATAGTAATTTCCAACCAGTTTATCTCCTTTTAATCCTGTGGATTGAGGTGTTTCTCCATTTCCGAATTTTTGCCAAGCAAGCATCGATTTACAAATGTGTATTCCTCTATCATTGATAATTTGAGTTTTATATACTTTTTTTCCTGATGCCTTTAGAATTTCAGCAACAGAATATCCCAATAAATTATTTCTGACATGTCCTAAATGCAAGGGTTTATTTGTATTAGGGGATGAATATTCAACCAAAACAGATTTATCTCCTATTTCTTCCTCAGCATAGCCATATTGCTCTTTTTTTCTAATTTCATTAAAAAAATCAATGTAATAATCATCTGAAACCACAAGGTTTAGAAAACCTTTTACCACATTAAACTGACTTATAAATTCAGTCTTATCTTTAAGATAAAGTCCAATCTGGTTTCCTATTTCAACCGGATTTCCTTTTATCTGCTTCAAAAACGGAAAAATAACCACTGTAATATCTCCTTCAAATTCTTTTCGGGTTGCCTGATACTCAACTTTTTCAACAGTTACGCCATAAATATGCTGAATAGCTTCTTCAATATATGGAGTTAAAATCTGATTTAATGACATTTTATTTCTTCTATTTATAAGCTGCAAAGATACCATATTTAAATACTTCTGATTTAACGTCTAATAAAAATTATTTGTTTAGCACAAAAACGCTATCTAAAAATTCTTTTCAACCATCTAAAAAAACAAAAAAGAGGTTATCATAATAACCTCTCTTTCTTAACCAAATCTAACCAAAAAAACTAATAATTATTTATTAATCTGTACCCATCCGGTTCGGGTTTTGCCATGCGCCTGAATTACATAGTAATACGTTCCGTCCGGAAGTTGTTTTCCGCTTTTATTTTGTCCGTGCCACTGGGTTGTATATCCAGCTCCATGCGAATAAACCTCTGTACCCCATCGGTTATAAATTTTCATGCTTTCAACACCGTGGGGTGTCAGATCAAAAACATCATTTAAACCATCGTTATTGGGAGAGATTCCTCTTGGAATAGGACAATCTTCATAATCTATCGTAAAACTGCTTTCATCCGTACACAAGCCGTTGTCTGAACTCGCATAAACATAAATGGTTTGTGCCGCAGAAATTAGCGTTCCTGCCTGTAATTCTCTACCATTACCTCCCGATTCTTCAAA
>NZ_SOAG01000039.1 GCF_004364575.1 Myroides indicus
TTAAAGCAAGACTTATCAATTCCAAATCCTTCAATTTTGGTGTTCGTCTTTGGTAGGGTAATAAATTTTCATTTGATATTTTTCGTAAAACTTCCAAAATTCTTTCGTAATTTGCACCTAAGTTGTTCATTGTAAATGGTTTTGTAGTTAATTCAATTTACTGATTTTAAATCAAATGAACAACTTTTCTCTTCTTTAATTCATAATGCACAACGGGTTTTAATTATTAAAATCTGTAATTATTGTTGAGCTTTTGATAACTCTAATTTTAATAATATGAACAAGATTATAACTTTAGCAATCGTTGGAGTACTTCTTTTATCGTGTAAACAAAAAGGAGAATCCGGTGCTGATCAGCTGAAAACAGAAATTGAATTCAAAACTCAAGATTTTGATTGGTTGCTTGGGGAATGGAAGCGGAGTAATGAGAAAGAAGGAAAAGAAACCTATGAGAATTGGGAAAAGTTAAATGAATCCGAATATTACGGGATTGGTTTTACAATACAAAACGGAGACACCATAAGTCAAGAACACATGCGTATTCTGGAACAAAACGGAGAATGGAGATTTTTGGTAAAAATGCCTGACGAGCAAAATCCAACCGTATTTCAGGTATCGGAAATTGCAAGGGATAGATTTGTATGCATAAATGATTCTATAGAGTTTCCAAATCGTATTGAATATTGGAAAATCGCTGGAAAAATGAATGCGTTAGTTTCGGGAGAAAATTTAAAAATTCCGTTTGAATTTGTGCGTATAGAATAAAGAATTGCAATTTTTAACTGATAAGTTGCGTGTTACTTGCGATGGAAGAAAAAAACTAAGTGAAGAATGACTGCTTACAAGCAGCCATTCTGAAAAAAATTAAATATGATATAGTTGACTCAAAGGGAGTGAGCTTGACGGTTTAATAGAAACAGGACGATTGTCGATATGAATTTCATAGGTTTGATGATTCAATTCAATATGAGGCTGACTCGCATTGTGAATTAAATGCGACTTCTTAACATTACGCGTGTTTTTTACCGCTTTTAGTGCTTTTTCAACGCCTAACTCTTTTAAACCTCCGTGATCAATGGCTTGTTGAGCAACAAAAAGAGCGGCAATTTCCCCGACTAGTTTGCCATGTGTACCCCACATTGGACGATACATATATGGTTGAGGTGTAGAAATTGAGGCATTTGGGTCTCCCATACCTGCATAAGCAATAATACCGCCTTTTAACACCATTTCCGGCTTAATACCAAAAGCACAGGGTCTGTAGAAAACTAAATCAGCCATTTTTCCAATTTCGATGGAGCCTACATATTCTGAAATACCGTGTGTAATAGCAGGGTTGATTGTATATTTGGCTACATAGCGCTTGGCTCTAAAGTTGTCATTTACAGTGTCCGGATGTAATGCACCAAAATCTTTTTTCATTTTATCGGCAATTTGCCAGGTACGCGTTACAACTTCGCCGATGCGTCCCATTGCTTGAGAGTCAGAACTCATCATAGAAATAGCGCCCATGTCATGTAAAATTCCTTCCGCAGCAATAGTTTGTTCTCTAATTCGCGATTTGGCAAAAGCAATATCTTCCGGGATATTTTTATCTAAGTGATGACAAATCATCATCATATCCAAATGTTCGTCAATGGTGTTGATGGTAAAGGGATTGGTAGGTGTGGTAGAAGAAGGCAAGATGTTATCGTATTCTACCACTTTCAGTAAATCGGGTGCGTGTCCGCCGCCGGCACCTTCTGTGTGATAAGTATGAATAGATCTGCCGTTGAACGAATTTAGTGAGTCCTCAACAAATCCCGCCTCATTTAGCGTATCGGTATGAATACAAACCTGAATATCCGCTTCGTCTGCTACTTCTAAGCATTTGTTTAGCACATAAGGTGTACTTCCCCAATCCTCGTGAATTTTCATTCCTCCGGCACCCGCAGTTACAATTTCGTTTAGCGCCTCAGTACTGGAACTGTTTCCTTTGGCTAAAAAGATGAAGTTAACCGGAATTTTATCCGTTGCTAAAGCCATGCGCTGTAAATGCCATGCTCCCGAGGTACAGTTGGTTGCTAAAGTGCCAGCAGCTGGTCCTGTACCTCCTCCAACAACGGTTGTTGTACCCGATTGCAGAGCAACGTCAAATTGTTGCGGACAAATGTAATGTACGTGCGTATCAATTGTTCCTGCGGTAACAATCAGGTTTTCTCCTGCAATGTATTCAGTACCGACACCTACAATCATATTAGGGGAAACGCCATCCATCGTTAAAGGGTTTCCCGCTTTTCCAATGCCGACAATAATTCCGTTTTTAATTCCTATATCTGCTTTTACAATACCCCAGTGATCAAGGATAACAACATTGGATATTACTGTATCCAGTACCTGATCTTTGGTTGCTAGCGGATGCTGACCCATCCCGTCTCTTACTACTTTTCCGCCGCCAAAGATCAACTCATCGCCGTAGGTAGTATAATCTTTTTCAATTTGAACCCCAAGGTCTGTATCAGCTAAGCGTATTTTGTCTCCTGCTGTCGGACCAAAATAGCTTGCATATTCTTTACGTGATATTTTTTTCATTTTCTATTACAATATTAAATTAAAGGTTTCCGTTTATTTTTCCTGCAAAACCATATATAATTTTATCTCCGCCATATTCCACCAACTCAATCATTTCCTCTACACCCGGCATAAATCGGACGGATAAACCAGACGCTATGTCTAAATGATATCCTTTGGTTTGCTCTCTGTCAAAATCCAAAGCTGGATTTGCTTCATAAAAATGGAAGTGCGATCCCACTTGTATGGGTCTGTCAGCTGTATTAATCACTTTTATTGTGATTCTTTTCCTATCTGATGATAAGCTAATATCATCGGGTGCATAAGCGTATTCACCCGGAATTACAGCGGAAGTTTTATGGCGAATTGGATTATTTAGAGAAACCAATTTAGTGCCGTCCACAAACATGGCTTCAACCTGTAATTGTTCAAGTAGTTCCGGAACTCCGTCCATTACATTTTCCCCGCTAAGCAAGTGAGAACATTCTTCAATTAGTTTTTGTACAGTCTTGCCTTCTCTTGCACCTTCTATAATATGCCCCGATAAGTAAGCTACGGACTCCGGATAACTAAGCTTTAAGCCTTTTTCTTTCCTGTTTTTTGCAATTATAGCTGCAAATAAAAGCAGCATTTTTTCTTTTTCTTGATGCGTTAAATACATAGTCTTTAAAGTTTTGAACAAAAGTATATACTTATAAAACAGAAGTAAATATCCATAATATGCTTAAAATATCCTTTTTCATGCTTTTCCGGTATTGTCGTTTTTCCATAACTTTAGACATGTTTTTTTACTGTGCTTTTTATGAAAAAAGTTTCTCAGATTTTATCTAGTTACGATTATAAAAAAATGTACCTGCCTTATCTTGACTATAAGGTTTTAAGCAATACGAATTCACTTCAGGTTTATAAAATTGAAGAATATCTGACAGGAATTGTTAAGCCCGTAAGTCCTTACCGAACTACTTTTAGCTTTATTGTTTTTTTGATTCAAGGTGCATTTGAGCAATTAATTAATTTTGAAAATTATCGTATCTCGGCAGGCGAATGCCTCCATGTAAAGCAGGGAGTATGGACTGCAACCCAATATTTGTCTGAAGACGTTAAAGGGTTTATTGTTTTTTACGAATCGGATATTTTTACTCAGTACTTATTGATGTATAATCAAAAGGAGGAATTAAAGTATGTTCCGTATTATAATCTTGATTACTATGACGGGCAGTCTATAGCCGCTAGTTTATTGTTATTGTACGGAGAACTAAGTTTTATTGAAAACAGACCCGAAGTTTATATTCCGATTTTTTATTCTATTTTGTCAAGATTAAATTATTACACAGCCAATTACGATTTTAATTCCAGAGAATTAGAAATAGCTTATAAATTCAAGCAATTGGTTATGGATTCACATATAAGAGAGAAATCAGTAAGTTATTACGCTGGAGAACTGTGTTTATCAGAAAATTATTTAAACAGGTGCATTAAAAATGTAATCGGTCGGTCCGCAAAGCAGTTTATTAATGAAGTCAATGTAGAATATGCTAAAGTTTTATTGTTAAATACAAAAAGCGATATTTCGGAAATAGCTTTTGAATTGCATTTTCCTTCTCCGAGTTATTTTTCGAAATTTTTTAAAAAAGAAACCGGAATGTCGCCCAATCAATTTAGAATAAAGAATAAAATAAAAATTAATTATATTGAATAATCCGGTTGGAACTATGTGATTTTATTCGGAAAGAACAAATTTCTTATATGCTAAGACACTTCTATGTTCCACTTGATTTTCTTTAGCTTGGAGATAACAATTCGTTTTTTCGGTGAATTCATTAATACCAATAATATTTATATTTATAAATATTTAGCTCTTAGTCGATAACTTAATATAGGTTAATGGAAGCCGGCAGTTAAATGATTATATTTGTAGTAATACATTAAGAATATTAAAGCAATATGAAGAAAATAGGTTTTTTATCTTTTGGACATTGGGGCAATCACCCTTCTTACAAAACGCAATCAGCCAGTGATACTCTACTCCAGTCTATTGATTTGGCTGTGGCAGCAGAATCTATTGGTATTGACGGCGCTTATTTTCGGGTACATCACTTTGCTGCTCAATTGGCATCGCCGTTTCCTCTGCTTTCGGCAATTGGTGCTAAAACCAATACAATAGAAATCGGGACAGGAGTTATTGATATGCGCTATGAAAATCCACTTTATATGATTGAAGATGCCGGTGCTGCCGACCTCATTTCAGGCGGACGTTTACAATTGGGTATTAGCAGAGGTTCGCCCGAACAAGTTATTGATGGCTGGCGTTATTTTGGTTATGAACCACAACAAGGAGAGGATGATGCGGAGATGGGACGCCGTAAGGCACTTGAATTTTTAGAAAAATTAGAAGGGATAGGGTTTGCTACACCTAATCCGTATCCGATGTTCCCAAATCCACCGGGACTATTGCGTTTAGAACCTTATTCTAAGGGACTTCGCGAGCGTATCTGGTGGGGAGCGGGTTCTAATGCAACAGCTGTGTGGGCGGCAGAAAATGGTATGTTTTTACAAAGCTCTACTTTAAAAGAAGATGAAAGCGGAAAGCCATTTCACGTACAACAGGCTGAACAAATCAGATTGTATAAAGAAGCATGGAAGAATGCAGGTCATAAAAGAGAACCGCGAGTTTCGGTAAGCCGGTCTATTTTTGCTTTAGTAAACGAATTAGATCATTATTATTTTGGACAAGAAGCAGAACGAAAAGACCAGATAGGTGTAATAGAAAATGATAAGCGGACTATTTTTGGCAGAAGTTATGCAGCAGAGCCCGATAAGCTTGTTAAAGAACTTGCCAAGGATGAGGCAATACAGGAAGCAGATACACTTCTTTTAACTGTCCCTAATACACTGGGGGTTGATTATAATGTACACGTATTATCGGCTATTATGGAATACGTTGCTCCTGAATTGGGTTGGCGTTAATTTCAACAAAAAAAGAAAGCATAAAAAAAGACAATATTTTTTATACCAATGATTAATCAGTGAAATTTAAAAAAGATTATAACAAAAAAAGAAAATATGAAAAAGTTTAAAATAGCTGTTTTAGTCGGCAGTCTGCGCAAAGAATCATGGAATAAGAAGATGGCAGATGTGTTGCCTGAGTTTGCTCCAGATACATTGGTTTTGGAAACAATCAATATTGGCAAACTTCCATTTTACAATGAAGATCTGGAAACTTCGCCTCCGCAAGAATGGACAATGTTCCGAAAACATTTGGCATCGTTTGACGGAGTACTTTTTATAACTCCAGAATATAACAGATCTGTTCCTGCCGTGTTGAAAAATGCAATAGATGTAGGATCACGACCGTATGGCAAAAGTTGTTGGGAAGGAAAACCAGGAGCCATTATTAGTGTTTCTCCCGGACGTTTAAGCGCGTTTGGAGCAAATCACCATTTGAGGCAATCGCTTGTTTTTTTGAATATTCCTGCTATGGCGCAACCCGAAGCCTATATAGGAAATGTTGCTTCGTTGTTTGATGTAAATAATAACCTTACCAACGAATCTACTCAGAGATTTTTAAAGGGTTTTATGAAAGCTTTTGCCGTTTGGGTTGATAGGAATATACCCGAAAAGTAAAAAGTATTATACAGCGATTTAATACTGTTCTTTATTTGCATTACATCGCTGTAAATAATTTACAATATTTCTCTTGAGCTTCCTGTAAAGTTCAAAACGCTGATTATAGGTTCAGAAATCAAATTTTTTCTCGTTGCTTTTGAAAGTTAAGAAAGCTCTGGGTACTTAATAATGCGCTTTGGATGTCTCTATCTTTATATTTCGGTATAATAGTATTGCTGCCTTCAGCTTGGGTTACATCGTTAGTATCGGCATAAGAAAGTAACCTTTTATTCAATTATTTTAATCTGGTATTATATGATTTATTACTCTGATAATTTGAAATGTAAAAGGAAGCAGATTATAAAAAATAGGATTGATATTTAAATATTAGTTTGAGATATGTAATTCTATAAGGATAAATTTATTGTTTTTTTGGTATGTCTTATGGGCGGAATTTAAACAAATATATGACTGCTAAATACAAAATCAAGAAGGATAGTGATTATCACTATCCTTCTCTAATTTAACTCTAAATTTTATATTATGAATATTTGTTATTTCAAATATAAGAATTTTTTTTGAATTAAAAAATGACTGTAAAACGGATTATATCTACAGACATACGAAATAAGAAATATCTGCCTCAAAAGAGTAAGTTTTTTAAGAGTACGGATAACTTTTTCTATTTTTAAAATATGGTAAATCGATCAATTTTAGTTAAATTCAAGGTAAATTAAGAGTTTTAAATTACTCTTTTCTATTAAAATAGAATTGAAACGAAAGACAATTCGCCTTAGAAAAGGCTGTTTACATGAATAAATATAGTAAATTGTAGAGCAAATAGATTTTACAAAAATGAAAACTTTATATAATACCTGCACGTATGAACCTTGATAAGTCAACAACATCTGTAAATCTTTTAAAAGAAGAAAAGAATCAGCCCGAGATATTTTACAAAGTAGATATTGTCGTAATCGGTGCAGGACAGGCAGGATTGTCAGCCGCATATCATTTGCAAAAACAAGGATTGAAATCAGGAAAAGGTTTTGTAGTGTTGGATGATGAATTTGAATCTGGCGGAGCGTGGCAGCACCGTTGGGATTCTTTGACATTAAGTACTGTAAACGGGATCAACGATTTGCCGGGTATGCACTTTTCGGATGTGATGCAGACAGAAGATTTAGAATTACAGGCAAATATAGCAGTTCCAAAATATTATGAATATTACGAAAAAAAATTTAATTTACCGATAATCCGTCCTATTAGGGTAATAGAAGTAACAGAACGAAAGAATCGATTTTTGATTAGAACCAACGGGATTCAATTTAGTGCTCGAGGAGTGATTAATGCTACCGGAACCTGGAAAACGCCCCATTGTCCCCGATATTCTGGTTGGGAAAAATTTAAAGGAAGACAGCTGCATACCGGAGAATATAAAAATGCAGAAGAATTTATAGGGAAACATGTCATTGTTGTAGGAGGAGGAATTTCAGCAGTACAACTGTTAGGAGAGATATCTACAGTTACTGAAACAACTTGGGTTACCCGTCGTCAGCCGGATTTTAGAGACTATGAATTTACACCGGAATTAGGACGTGAAGCTGTCGCCATGGTAGATAAAAGAGTAAGAGAAGGTTTGCCTCCAAATTCAGTTGTTTCTGTAACAGGCTTACCTATAACTCCTGCTATTAAGGAAATGTTGGATAAAGGTATTTTAGAAAGAAAACCTATGTTTGATGAAATAATAGAAACAGGAGTTCGGTGGGCAGACGGAACTACTCTTAAAGCAGATGTTATTTTTTGGAATACAGGATTTCGACATTCTCTGGACCACCTTAAATCCTTAAAGTTGACAAACGAGAAGGGAGGTATTGAAATGACGGGAAAATTAGCTACACAAGTTGCGAAAGATCCGCGTATACATTTGACAGGTTATGGACCCTCCGCATCAACAATAGGTGCTAACCGAGCAGGAAGAGCTGCAGTTAAAGAATTAATGGAAGTTTTAAAACTGTAATTTTGCTTTTATCTAAAGGTAAATATTTCTTGTAAAAATCAGTCCAACTTTTTTGGGTTTAGTCTGATTTAAAAAATTGACTATTCTACATTAAATTTTTGAGGGCTATTAAAATGTTGGATGATGATGTAGTTATTCCATTCCGCAAACCAGCAGAAGTAAAAAAGCACATGGAGCTTCAGTTGTATAATGAAGTAATCAGCCTGTAGTGTGTTCACTCTTTAATTTATCGACTAGAAGCATATTCTTGTGTGTGAAAAAAGTACTTTTTTAAAATATCCGACCCACTGAAAGACAATCGTATGATTTAAAGAAGAAATATTGAAAATCACTTAATCAAACTGCATAAATGTCCATAAATAGAGTATAGCTCAATAGATGTATAAGCAATTAATTTTGTACATTTAAAGATTATAAGTTTTACCTAATATCAAAAAAATGAATATGAAATCGATTTACTACCTGATAATAACAGGAATTATATTCTTTTCCAGCTGTTCCAACGTTTCGCAAACAAACGATCCTATTCCCGAGCACGATACTTTTACAATTCAATCCAAACAGATTGGCGAAAAACGAACCATTAATGTCTGGACCCCGGCAGAATACAAAACAAGTTCAGACGATTTACCTGTGATGTATATGGCAGATGGTGGAATAGAAGAAGACTTTCCGCATATTGCAAATACACTGGAAAAGCTTATTGAGGAGAGGAAAATTGAACCACTCATTCTTGTTGGTATTGAAAATACCGAAAGAAGAAGAGATCTGACAGGATTTACTGAAGTAGCAGAAGATAAGGAGATAGCACCAGTGGTAGGAGGTTCCGAAAAATTCAGAGCATTTATCAAAGATGAACTGTTTTCTGAAATTGACAAAAGATACAGAACAACAAACGAAAAAAGTATTATAGGAGAATCTTTATCAGGACTCTTTGTAATGGAAACTTTCTTTATGTCACCGGATATGTTCGACAACTACATCGCTTTTGATCCTTCCTTGTGGTGGAATGACCATTATTTGATAAAAACGGCAAAAGAACATTTGATGAAATTTCCAACAAGTGAAAAACGCGTGTGGTTTGCCGGTTCAAATGCAGCAGATATTTCCCCGCATACACAGGAAGCAGCACACATTTTCGAAGTCGAAAACTTATCAAATGTAAAATGGTTCTATTCGGATGAACCAAACGAAGAACACCATACAATTTTTAGAGCAACAAAAGATAAGGGTATTATATGGACTCTAAGTAAGGTAAACTAAAAAAACGTGATTTTTTCAGGTGTATGAAAAGAATTTCCTTAGCAAAAATTGTAAAAGATAGTGCTAGCTATCAGAATAAAATAACATATACTTATTAAAAAAATAATAATTACAAACAACTACAAATTCAGAAAATCCATTACAAACCTGAGCCTGTTTTTAAGGCTTGTTTTAGGTAGTTCAATGACCGTGTAGTTAAATTCCGCATACGTTTCTTTCATTTGTTCATGAGTAAAGAGAACCTCCTCCCAGCTTTGCTTCCGTTCCGCATCGGTTATATAGATTTCTTTCCACGGCGGAAGTATAAAAACACATTTGTTGTAAGGATATTTTCGTGCCTGTTCCAGAACCTGTTTGGAAAGAGGCAGCTGTTCCATTTTCATATAACAGATGCTGTCCAGATGGCCTCTGTCAAAAAAAACTGGTTCCGTGCTGCCATTGCTTTTTTGAACGGCATAGCTTTTCAGAGCAGCTTCAAACATCAGGTTGGCGTAGTGCATTTTGTTTGCCCACGGCAATCCGTCTCCTTTCATTGCCACTTGCTCTTGAATGATTCTGCGGGCATCTTCGGGAACTGTTTGAAAACCGTGTTGTTTCAGTACCTCAATCAGGCTGGTTTTTCCTGTTCCAGGACCGCCGGTTAATACAAAAAAATGATTCATTTCCCTATCGAAATGCGTGTATGTTGGCTCTTTGTGTTTTTTGTTCATGAGAAAATAAGTATTAAATTTCACGAGTTTAGATGATTGTACAATGATTTTAGAAAAACTGTTGAAGGAATTCGATGCAGATATCAATGCATTGACTTTAGAGGAATCCGAATTATTTGATTCCTACTTTGAAAGCATAACTGTTCAGCGAAACAAATTTCTCGTCCGGGAAGGAGAAGTGGAAAAATACAGCTATTTCATTTACGAAGGAATGGCGTGTTGTTGGACGTTGAATCCGAAAGGAGAAGAACAAACGTTCTGGTTTTGCAAAGAAGGAACATTTTCCATGTCAAATATAGCCTTTATACTTGAAAAAAGTCAGAATTTAATGTACAAATACTTGCGGACAGCATTATTTATCGAATTGATAGGAAGCAGTTGGCTCAACTCTATCAAGCAATTCCCCGTTTAAAAGCTGTTCTTGATAATTTAACGGTTATACTGTTGAATCGGCTGTTAAAAAGAAACATCGACTTGATTAAATATTCGCCTGAACAGTATTATTTGCTCATGATGGAGGAGTACGGAAGTTTGTTTAACTATATCCCGCTAAAAGATGTTGCCTCTTACTTAGGAATTACCCCTCAGGCGTTAAGTAGAATACGCAAGCGGATTTTTTAACCCAGGTTCAGTGCAGCTTGTTCAGAAATGAAGACCTTTGCCTCTATAAACATAAGAAGATGATTAGAAAAGTTGCAACGGAGGAATATCCGGATTTGGTGCAAATATGGGAAAGTGCTGTAGTGAATACACACGATTTTTTAAAAGAAGAGGATTTCAATTACTACAAAGAACAGCTTCCCGTGTATTTTGAACACGTTAATTTGTTAGGCTATGAAGAAGAGGGAAGGTTGGTTGGATTCATGGGGATTTCTGCTGAAAATCTTGAAATGTTATTCATTGATAACCGTGTACGCGGTAGAGGAATTGGTAAAAAACTGCTTGTGTATGGTATCACCCAATTTAACATTGCAAAAGTAGACGTGAACGAACAAAATCTCCAGGGAATCGGATTTTATAAACACATGGGATTTCGCGTTCTCAAACGATCAGAACAAGACGGACAGGGCAAAGCCTATCCGGTTTTGCACATGGGATTGTAACCCCGTTGCCCGGTTTTTTAACGAGCCGCTGAAAGACGGTACTGGTTTTTTCGGAGCAAAGCAAAAATTTCAGCATCCACAAACGTTCCTTTTTCAAAAAAATAATCGTGTAAAACGCCTTCAGAATCAAAGTTTACTTTTTCCAATAGCTTTCTGGACGATACGTTGTCCGGGTCAATAAAGGCTTCGATGCGGTTCAGGCGAAATGTGTTGAACCCAAACGGAATAATTGCTCTTATAGCTTCTGTCATCATGCCCTTTCTCCAATGATCCGGATGCAGTTCATATCCCATTTCAGCACGGAAGTTTTCGGGAGAAAAATTGTGAAAACCGCACGTGCCGATTAATTTTTCAGGCTGATTTTTCAAACAAATCGCCCAACGGATGCTGTCGTTTCTGGAATAACGTTCGTGCCAGCTTTTTATCAGATCATGTGCTTCCTGTATGGTTTTAAAAGTGGGCAGATCAAAGAATTGGGTGACTTCGTCTTTTGAAAAATAAGAAAACAAAGCTTCGGCATCCGAAGTCTGTATCTGGCGCAACTGTAAACGCTCTGTGGTAATGTCCGGAAAAGTGTCAAAATTCATCATGTGGTACTGTTGTTGTTCATTGTTAACTAATCAGCTAATTTATTTTCATGCGCATGGAAGTACTGTATGCTTCAAAACCTTCGCGCAGATACAGCGCTTCTGCCAGGCTGTTTTTAGACAAGACGCTTAGCTCCAGGTAATCGGCTCTTTTTTCCTTTGCCCACATTTTAACGCGATCCATTAAGGCTGTTCCAATTCCGTGTCCTCGCGCATCAGCAGCCACTATCAGATCCATTAAATACATGCATTTTAATGGTACAAAGCAATTGTAAGGCGGACTTTCCTGTAATTGTGTAATAGCCATGCCTTTTATTTCTCCGGCTGACTGGTAAACAAAGGCGGTAAAATGATCTTCACCCGCAAGGACTTTGTGCAGAAAAGCTTCATCCTGATGGGCTGCCTGCATGTAATCGGGTTCATAGTGCGCCATTTGCTCAAACAGCCGAAAATAAAGTGTTTTTATCGTGGGCAAATCTGCCGGTTCTGCTTTTCGGATCATATCTGTTATTTTTTAAGTTTCTTCCAATTTTTTAAACATTACATATTGCGGTCCTTTTATGCCTTCATAGATGCTGCCGGAATCTGAATAACCGGTTTTGAGGTACAATTGATAAGCGCTTGTATTCCGGGCGTTGACGCCAAATACAATCTCTGTAGTTGCGGGAAAGTGCTGTTTGACAAAAACGGGAAGCTGCAGCAATGCTGTTTTTGCAATTCCTTTTCCCTGAAAGGCGGGGTTTACAGAAAACGAGCGGAGTAAAACAGCTTCAGTGTTGGAAGTGTATGTCAAACGATCATCTGAAAAATCCAGCGAAAAAAATCCAACGGGTTGTTCATCAAACACAATGCAGTAATGAAAACGTTTGGTATTGCTCATAATTTCCGAATCGGTTAATACCTGCGCTGGAATTCTGGAAAATTGCGATTGTTCTTCACTTAACCGGTAAGCTGTAAGCGCGTCAAAGTAATCGGGTTGATAGGCTGTAATTGTTACCATAATTTACAACTTCTTGGTCATCTCAAATTGATTGATGTCGTTGGTTAAACCTTGCTTTTCTAAAAATAATTTCAGATTTTCTGCAGCTTCGTCCACGTTGTTGATTTGTACTTTTTCGTTGGAAAGTTGTTGTTGTACTTCAGCAAGCAGCTGCGTGCCTATCCCTGTTCGTCGGTGCTGAGGTGCCACCGCTATCTGATACATGCGTTTATTTGCCGGGTTAAAAAGGACGTATCCTGCCAGTTCCGCATCAACAAAAGCACCCAGTGCAGCCGGTTGTGCAGTATCCATGCTTGGTACTGCACTTTGCCAGCTGGGCAAAATGTCCCAGAACGATTGAAAATCCTTCCACAAAAACTTTTCTAAAGGTTGGACGGAAGCGGTGTTTAGACGCGGTGTTGTTTGGAGTGTTCCGCCAAAACACAGCAATTTGCGGTGGATAACAAATCCGTTTTTCTCATAAGCGCGAATGGCAGACCGATTGCTCTCGATGACTTCCAAAACGAGCTGACTCACCTGATAGTCTTTTAAAAAAGGCTGTAAGTAGTTGTACATTTTACCCACCAGTCCTTGCCCGCGGTAATCGGGCAGCACACCTGTTCCTGCATTATAGACTACAGTTTTTCCGTCTATGGTTCGCACGCCGTGCATGATAAAGGCAATCATTTTTTTATCTTCAAAAACACCAATTGACCATTTGGGTACAATAGTTTCAGACTGCATTTTAAATTGCAACTGTTCTGCATTGAGTTGAAAAGGCACGATATAATCGGCAAAAGAACCGTTAATCGCTTTTAATAAATCGGGAATATCCTGTTCTGTTAATTGACGTATCTGCATCGTTAATTTTTAAATGTGCTTAAAGGTTTGAATAGTCGTGCAGTATTCCTGCAAGGTATCAATCAGTTTGCCTACATGGATTCCGTCGCATACCGCATGATGGACTTGTATTGCTAATGGCAGCAGAATGCGGTTGTTTTCCGTTTGGTATTTTCCGATGGTAAAACTGGGAGCGAAGTAATCGGTAAAATCCGCAATGTTGAGGTTAAAGCTGTCGAAGTGAACCCAGGGAATTGCCGAAACATTAAAATGATTTTCGGGGGGTTTTTCCGGAAAAAAATGACGGCTGTTTTGATAGCGATTGCCGGTTGTTTCGTACGCCTTGACAAAGTCCGAAAGCTGTTCGGTATGTTGAACGGAGAGCGCCGAAAAGGTTTCTGTTTCCGGATGAAGGACGGTGTAAACAGGATCAACCCGATCCCAGACAATTAATTCGTCTGTGTTCATTGCCATTTTAAATTCGGAATGCCTGTTTACCGCTTTTGAAAGCAGATAAATCATCACGGGATAAAATTTATAGTTCTGTTCTTTGATAAAGGGAATGACCTGCGAAATATCCAGCTTCACCGTCAGGCTGAACCCACATTTTACAGCACCTCTGTAAGCGGTAAAATGTTCTTTTCGCTTCCATTCCTCTATGTTGATTTTTTGATAACCTGTTTTCATTTTATAGGGTTGTTTTCTGCTCTTTTGACGGTATTATTTTACGGTTTTATTCGTACTCACGGCAATTCTGTTCCACGCATTGATGGTTACGATGGTCATAATGATTAACGCAATGTATTCTTCGTCAAACAGTTTTGATGCCGCTTCGTAAGTGCTGTCGCTCAGACCGTGTTGGCTGATGTGTGTAATTTCTTCTGTCATTGCCAGAATGATGCGTTCTTCCTCTGTATACAATTCAGTTTCCCTCCAGGCATCTAACAGGAAAATGCGCTGTGCCGTTTCTCCCTGCTTTAAAGCATCCTGCGTATGCATATTGATACAGAACGCACACCCGTTGATTTGTGAAGCGCGGATTTTGATTAATTCGAGGTGTGTTTTTGAAAGTTTTGAATCCTGAATAAAATTCTCCAGCGCCAATACGCGTTTATAGGCTCCGGCTGCTGCGACGGAAATATCAATTCGTTCTTGCATGTTTTTGTTGTTTATGATGAATGATAAAGGTACAGAAAAGCATTTTTTAATGCACAATTAACTTCATTAAATTCCGATCATTATTGCTTACCGGGCTCTGTTTTCCAGTCAAAGGGCATTAATTCTTCCAGTGTTTTGAAAATTCCGTTGCGAACTTCCACGATGGCTTGCCGATTGTCAGGAGAAAGCTGACTCATGAGTTCGCGACACCTTCCGCAGGGCGGCACAGCATTACCACTGCTGTCCACAGCAACTACTGCCTTGATGCGGTATTCTCCGTGTTTCAGCATTTCCGAAACCGCTCCGTGTTCGGCACAATGCCCCAACGAGCAGGCAGTATCAATACTAATGCCCGTATACACGTTGCCGTCTGCGGTTTCAATTGCAGCGGCAACATCTCCGCAGGCAATATAAGCGTTTAATACATTTGGTTTTGCCAGTTGGAAGGCTCTTTCTTTCAGGTTCATTTTCTTTCTGTTTTGTTGTTTTTCAGAATTTACAGTTCTTTTTCCGATCCCTTTTGTTCAATCTGTTTAACCAGATAATCGACACATTGACTCAGCTCTTCTGTTCTTCCCTGCCAGTTGTCTTGACACGTTCCAAGGTAGGCACACTTTGCCATTTCCAACAAGTGTTTGAAAGGCATGGGGATTTCGGAAAGCAGCCAATCTGCCGCTTTATCCTTTGTTTCAATTTTACCGGTAACGACTGTAAAATACATTCGGGCTAAGGTAAGCAAGGTGTTTCTTTCGTCGCCTTCGATGGATTTAAGAAGTGTGGGAAGAGCGTCTGAAATGGCTTGTTTTACGTCTTTATCCGGTATGTCCGGAATGAGTTCCTGAGCGTTGGTTCCGACCAGTGTAACGCTGTTTTGCCGTACCTGTCGTAGCAAGATGGTGAGGTCGGGATCGGGTGTGGAGTCGGGTAGTTGTCCTTTTAAAAAATCGTCGCGAAGCCATTCTCCGTATTGCAATTCGCTGCTGACCGGATGCTGCCACGGGGAAAGCTCTTCTTTGTTGACCATCGTGATTTCAAGCGGGCGGATCAACTGCTGGTTGCCGATGGCTCCAGATACCTGCATGAAGTGCTTTATCAGTTGTAATTTATTGCGAGGGGTGAGTTTTCCTTCAACGATAACCAAAATATCGATATCGCTGTCTTGTCGGAGCCCTCCGCAAATGGCAGAACCGTACAGGTAAATTCCTGCAACCGGCTGCCCGGTTATTTCTTTTATAATACGGACAACGTCCTCGGTTTCTTTTGGAATATGTGGTGTATGCATGATGTTCTTACGGATTGAATGTGTTGTACACAGGTAATTAAGTGTGTGATAATAGGGGAACTCTCAACGGGTTGTTTGCAAACAGAGCGTGCAGTTCTGGCGATACAAACAGCTGTAAATCATCTTCTTTGTAACCTCTGGCATGTGCTTTTGCTGTTTCTTTTGGCGTGAACCCCAAAACAACTTCTTTAAACGAAAAATCTGTAAACGCTCCTGTCAGTTGTTTTACATTCATTTCTTCCGGTGTAAAAATAGCTGTTATATATAAAACATCCTCTTCAATTTGAGCAATGACTACACTGTTGAACGCTTCTACAAAATAAACGGAATTTTTAAATCCCATTTCGGGATAGGCGTAACAGTAAAAGAAAGTGAGCCCTTTGTTGCGGGGTGTAAAACGACTGTTAGATACTGCATTTTCTACCCGGTTTTCAAACAATTTCAAATCGTCCGGATGATCTAAATTCAATTGGCGTCTGGTCAGTTTTGGAACACTGTCCGTAGTTTCCACGTTGAAAAAATGTTCGGATTCGGGTACGGGAAGCAACCCAAATTTCGGATAAAAGTCGAGCACTGTTTCGTTTGCAAACAAAAAGATGCCCGCGTGTTTTCCTTCAAAATCACGCAGGATTCTCTCCATCAAAAACCGGCTCAATCCTTTGTTTCGGTAGGGAAGACCGGTCATTACCGTGCCCAGCTGAATCAGCGTTTTACCTTCGTATTCAAACAAACTCACGGTGGCATGTGATGCAATGCTGTCCCCGACAAACAGGGAATACAAAATGCACGTATCGTCGTCCCAAAAGCCGGATTGGTAGTAGTTTTCAAAATCAAACGCCCAGAATTCCTGCGTCATCCGGTTAAATTCCAGACGGAGCTTTTCCTGATGCTGGTAATGGGTGTATAGTGTATAGACTTGGTCGTGTATCTGTATCGTTTCTTGTGTCATTGTTCGTTCACTCTTAATGTATTCAGGTACTTTCGTATATCGGTTTCAAGTTGCAGTGGATAGGGATACCTTAATTTTTCGGACAGCTTATTGCCAGTTTCCGCGACCAGATCTGCCATCGCAAACAGTGCGTTCCAGTTGTCGTTTAAATCGCTTCCTGAAAACGTTTGTTCTGCCTTTTTCCACATTTCGGGCGACAGGTATTGTTTAAAGAGCCTGCCGTATTTATTGGTCGTGATGCTCCACTCGTGCGCACTGGCAATATACCATTCGATCAATGGAATCAGATAATCTGTCCGGATATTTCCTGACATAAATTTTGCATAAAACAGATCTTCCCTTTTAAGGCACTTGGCGACATAGGTGGTATCCCACCAAAAGTCGTTCAATAGGCTTTTGAACCGTTCTTCTGACGGTTTTTTAATGATGGAAACCTGATACGTGGGCTTCTGCATTTCTTGTGTTATTCCGTCTTTATCTGCCAAAACCTGATAACCGATATCCCAATCTTCGGGCAATTCTTTTTGATGGACCTCTCCCAAAAATTTGGATGCGCTAAACAATTTGAAATCAACTTTTACGCCGTCATCGTACAAAACCATCTTCATGGCGTGTTTATATTCAAAGCAGGACTCGTCCTCTTCAATCATTGCGATGGGAGTGCCAAACAGGTGCAACCATTCCTTGTTTGTTATGTAGGATGCATTGTCTCTGAAAATCAGTTCTATATCCAGATCGCTCAAATCATCTACCGGAGCCAAGGGATTCACAAGAGAACTGGTTAGCAATACCGCTCGTATATCGTCGTTGGTGTGCGACCAGTCAATGATCTTTTTTAAGGTTTCGTCTCTGTATTTCATCCTGTTCTATAAAGGTTCTCCGTTCCTATCCATTTTTTTTAGCAGATGTTCGATTTATATACCACTCCACTGCTTTTCGTTCATATTCCTTTAAAAACGCATCCTTTCCGGCGTTGTAATCGTTGCCGTCTTCCCATTCCCGTTGTACCAACTGCTCTTTCAGCACCTGATATTCGTTTTTTACCTGAGGATGGGTGCGCAGGTAATCACGGAAAGCGATGTGTCGCAGCCAGTGCTCCGATTGTTTCGGTATGGCGTGGATATGTGCTATCCGCAGACTATAATCATGCATGCGCTCCGATATTTCGTCCTGTTGTCCGATGTATGCCGGTACGCCCAGTTGCTCAGGCGCCCCCGTAAGCGCTACAAAGAAACGTCGGTAGGGCATGTCCTCGTTGTATTTTTCGTAATAGACATAGTTTTTTCCCTGCAGTAAGACAGGTATTTTGTCCAGGTCTGCTTCATTTTCCAGCCCGACCAGAATATCGATGATGGGTTTAGCGGAAAGCCCCTCAACGGAAGTACTGCCGATGTGATCGATCTGCGCTTCTACAGTTTTAAGCACTGATTTTAATTCGTCTTCAATAGCCGAAAACTGCATTTTCCATTGGGGATTGTAGGGTTCAAAAGGTAAAATCATAATTGTTGTATTTTCCGATGTAAAGCAATGTGTCGTATTTAAAATAAACCTGTCCGTTTTCCTTGTACTTTTTAAACAGCTGTTCTCACTCTTCCATGACTTCCAGATAAAATACGATGCTTCGCAGGTTTCAGGCTGTATAAAGAATTAATAACTGAAAACTGCGGTAGTTACAAATTTACGGAAGATGAATGATTTTGCTGTGCCTTATTTGACGGTTTTTATAAAATAGTGTTTTTTATTAGGTGTAGTTTGTGTTTTTAAAGAGAGGCTTTATATTGGGTTTATATTTAATATTAATAACATTTTGTAAATTTGCACTTCAAAATGATATTGTAATGTTTTTCTATTTAAAAATTAGTTAGTAAAAATTTTATCTCTTAATGGGATCAATTTTAAATTGTTGAAAGTGTGACTATACTTTCAAAGGCTTTTTATTACCTAAATTTTAATCTAAATGAAACAACAAACTAAGTCATTTATTTGGCTAATTATATTTCTTGTCGGGTTTCCGCAAATAAGTGAAACTATTTACACACCATCACTTAATGATCTAGCGCATCTTCTCAACGTAAGTGCTAACGACATACAAAAAACGTTAAGTATCTATTTTGCAGGTTTTGCTATCGGAGTGTTTTTATGGGGTATTCTTTCAGATTTTATAGGACGCAAACGATCAATGCTGATAGGAATTGCGATTTATCTGCTTGGTTCATTTTTATGTCTTCGGTCAACTGAATTTCACTTTTTTCTTCTTGCACGATTTATTCAGGCTGTCGGTGCTGCTGTTGGTTCTAATGTTAGCCAAACTATTTTACGTGATGTTTATAATGAAAAAGAGAGAGTAGGGGTTTTTAGTACAATTTCTGCTGTTTTAGCTTTTTCTCCTGCAATCGGACCGATGCTCGGAAGTATCGTTGCATCGATTTGGAATGTATCAATGGTTTTTAGATTGTTGATGATTATCGGTTCTATTGCATTTATATGGTCATTATTCGGTTTAAAAGAAACCTTGAACGTTAAAACAAAGATAAATTATAATTTTCATGTAATTGGACAGAATATTCTTAAAGACAGATTATTTTGGATTTACGGAGGAATCATTGGAGTGGTGAACGGGGTTATTTTTTCTTATTATGGAGAAGCACCATTTATTTTTATAGAGATGCTCCGTTTTTCTATTGTTGAGTACGGCTATATCGGTTTTGTAGTGGCTTTGGCAAGTTTTTCAGGAGCTCGATTTTGTAAAAGTATGAACAAAAAGATATCAAACTATAAAATTTTGACTACGGGCAATTTTGTTTTTTTTGTAGGTATTTTTATTTTCTTCTTTGCTGTTACTTTTTTGGAGCCTTCGTCGGTATTGTTTATAATTATACTTCTTTTGGCGATATTCATTATTATGTTTGGTCTAGCTTGTTTGTTGCCTGTTTGTTTGAGTAATGTATTGCTTCACCACAAGAATTATCTTGGGATTGCGGGAGCATTTTTGGGATTGTATTATTATGTGGTTGTCTGTGTAATTACTTTGATTATGAGTTGGTTTCACAGTCCAGAGTTATATGTATATCCGTTATTTCTCTTATTTTGGTTTTTAGTGAACTGGATATTAATGATGTTTAACAGAAAATAATTTTAATCACTCTATAAAATTTCAGAAGGAATTTGCGATACTCCTTGCATAGAGTAACATTATTAATTTTTAAAATAAGTAGGGATTGATGTTGTGTTTTGAAATGAGCACATGATTCAATTTCTACTTTTTTGTTTTTAAAAGTATTTTCTTATTTCTTCTCTTTGAGTCCAAAACAAAAGGAGTCTTTATGAGTTTTGCGGGTTTTTGTTGTTTGAAATAAAGAAAATTAAGGTTTTTATAGAATTTATGAAATATAATAAAATAGATATACAACAGGTCTAATTTGTAATAATGACCCTCTTTAAATATAAAAAAGCTGCTCGATGAGTAGTCATGGTCGGAAGATTAATCTTCCGACTTTTTTTGTTTAAAAAAGTAAGGTAATGTATACATTTGGCTGCAGAAACTAAAGTATATGAATAC
>NZ_SOAG01000040.1 GCF_004364575.1 Myroides indicus
CAAACCAGGCTCGTTTACTTTTAAAGTCTCACCGTTTTCTCCGATAAGATCTTTGCCGTTTTTGGTCCACTGGATTAAATAGTCCTTCGCCTCCAGATTCTGACCGAGCTCAATTGTATCCCCAGGACAAAGCGCATTGCCGCCCTCGATGCTCATGTCCTCACCGATCTCGGGGGTACCTACGTCAAAACTGCGTGCGTTGAAAAAAACGGCGGAGGTGTGAGCTGGAGCTGTACAGAAATCCATTACTGCCAGTTTGATGTGGTATTTACGACCGGGAACTACAGTTACTTCTTCAGATTTCATTGGAACTGTCATTCCAACAAAGTTAATCGGAGCTATCAAGGGTTCTTCATTGTTATTAGCAAATAACATCCAAAAATATTCCGGATAAGTTATATTTCCACAAGTAGCTCCGTCCTTAGCTCTATCAATAACCCTATGTAAAGCAATAGGAACAGTAGTTCCCGGAATTTTAGCTAAATTTATTCCTTCTCCTGTAGTGGTATCTATTAACCAAGTTGCAAAAAGAGCCATATTTTGACACATAAAACAACCATAATAACTGTTTGATGCAAATAAATATTCAAATTGTATCTTATCATTTACCGGAAAAAAATCAAAAGATACTTGAGTTACTCGTTTGTCTGGTGTAGGACCGCCTCCTGCATCATCAATAGCATCATTAATTTCCTTATCGCCTATCCAGCGATGAGGATTATTTCCAAACTGACCACCATAAGGTCCTGGAACATACTGTACCTCTCCTGTAGAAAGTACAACTCCTTCTTCAAAAGGAAAAAGGGATCCATTTTTATTAAAATAACCAAATGTATTTACAGTTTTTGTAGCTGCGCTTCCATCTCCCACTTGATATTTAATATTAGAAACTATACAATTTCCATCTTTTACCAACACATCTTTTACAAGCTCATCTACACTATATAGATTTCCACTAGGACTAACTCTTAGAGCTGGCGGAGGTGTAGTTAAACAAACATCAAAATTATATTCTGCTGCGGGATCTGTTGTTCCCAATCGAACCCGATATACCCTACCCAACACTAATCCTGAAAAAATTTTACCGGAATTAGAATTATTTAAGGTGAAACATTCTAATGCTACTGTACTAATTACACCACATGTTTTATCATAAAGACTTCCCTCTATCACCCAATTAACTTCACTGACATTTAAAATTCGCAATTGGTGATCGTTAGAGGTTGCAGTAAATTCATACCAAACATCTCGTTTAGAAACTGTATTACAACTTGGTTCTGGAACAGAACTTTTGGTTACATCTTTAAATGTACCAGTAATTACCTGATTACATTCCCAACTATAATTTATTGGCAAACTAATGGCTCCATTACAGTCTGTATTAGATGGCTCTGTAAAGAGTATCAAAGCTTTATTCTCTTCTTTCTGCTCTAAATTATTAATTTTTAAAGTACTTAAAACATGAGGTATTTTATTCTGGGAAAAGAATAAAGTCGATATCATTAAGTAGATATATAAATATTGGAAAGTCTTCATGAGTTATGAGTTTAAATCTTTTTCTGAATGTATAAGGAAAGGAGTCATTTTAAATACATGACTCCCTTCTTACATCAATTAACTAACCAAATAAAGATTGATGAAAAAAAAATTTATTTATTAATCTGCACCCATCCAGTTCTAACTTTCTCATGTGCAATAATCACATAATAATATGTACCGTCTGGTAGCTTTTTACCACTCTTACTCTGCCCATTCCATTGATTAGTATAGCCCGAACCATATGAATAAACTTCCGTGCCCCAACGATTGTAAATCTTAATGCTCTCCACTCCATGCTTACTCAAATCAAAAGTATCGTTTAAACCATCTCCGTTGGGTGAAATTCCTCTTGGTATTGGACAATCATTATATCTAATACTAAAACTACTTTCATCTGTACATAATCCATCCTCAGACTCTGCATACACGTAAATAGTTTGCCTAAATGGTATTTCTGTACCCGGCTGCAGCTCCATACCTTTCCCATTGGGTTCTGTAAAATAACGACTATACTCTGATAAAGGCTGTAATTGATACACTTCACACTCTATTTCTGCATTTTCAAATATATCGGCTACTACCTGAGCAGTAATATTAACTATATAAGAATTTTCTTCATAACAGCCTCCTACTCCGTTACGTTGCAATATATAAACAGTATGTTTACCCGAAATATCTAATAATTCCCCTTCTTTAAACTCTTTCCCTTTGCCTCCGGGTTCTGAATAATAGTATTGATCATTTTCTAATGCAGGGAATGTATATTCTGCACAAACCGTTACCTCTGCAGGCACATCAGGTATTTCGCCTATTTGTGGTATGATGGACAATTCGAAAACATCATGACAACCTGTTTCTATATCGTCTACCCGAATATATAATAATTGAAGCTGTAATTCTCTACCTAGATTATACTCTATTGGATTTTGTATAGGGTTTTCATTGTGCTCTGCTTCTTCTTTGGCTTCAAAATATACTGTTGTATAAACTTCTTGATTTGATTGGCCGAACATTCCTGACTCTATTTGTTTTAAATTTACTTTTAGATCTTCCAAAGAGTTTCGACAAACAGATATAGTGTCAGGTTTGTTTAGTACTTCAGAAATTAATGGATAGGTTTCTATTTTTATTTTTCCTTCCACCTCACAATCCAACCCTTGCTGATTCGTATATTTCACCCATACTGAATATTCTCCTTCTGATTCTACTAATAATGTTTCACGATCGGCTCCCTGTATAGGTTCTCCATCTCTATACCAAACAAATTTAGCATCAATTTCTCCCATAGTTCCCATACCGGTATCTAACAATACGCTTTCTCCCACACATATAGCATTTTTTGTTGCAACAAGCCTATCAGGTCCAAAATCAATTTGACCTACTTTGGTTCCAATTCCAAAAAAGACAGCCGATCCCATATTTGTTGTAGACGCATAAGAATCAGTAATTGCTGCTTTAATTCTATATTTTTTCCCAGGGGTTACATAAGCTACCTCCGACCTCATCGGATATGTTACTCCAGGATAATTTACTGGTGTTTCAAGAGGGTTACTATGTTTTAAATCTCCTAGTAAATCTCCATATCCATGAAAACTCTTCCAATAAAACTCTGGATTTATGCTATTACAATTTTCTCTAGATTTTACTACATCTTTTATTGTGGCGACTGAAACTGGATCCTTTGTACCGGGAACAAAAGCCAAATTCTTTCTTTCACCTGTTTCCTCATCTATAATCCATAATCCAAATAGAGCTAATACGTCACACTTGCCTACGTGTGGTAAGTAAAAATCTGAAGCCAGCACATATTCAAAATAGAGTGAATCCTTAATTGGAATAAAATCAAATTCTAAAACAGCTGTATGCTGATTGCTTGCGTAATCTCCAATCCAAAATTCTTCAATAATTTTATTGAGATCTTCATCCCCGGAAGACATTGGTATTTTATTCCTTGTAGCTTTATTAAAATCATATGCTCCTGCCAAATTCTCATTAACATCATGCGTGGCTAAAACAATTCCTTCATTAAGAGGAAAATCGGACTCCCCTTTATTAAAATATCCAAAAGGGTTGATTGTATTATTACCGTCTCCTGCCTTATATTTCACATTAGAAGTAAGGTCACAACCTGAATTGATTAAAACATCGCTTACCAATTCTTCAACAGTATATTTATCTCCGCTTTCACTAATTTCCATATTCGGATAAAGCGGAGTCCTTATACACAAACTAAAATTAAATTTAGGATTATCTATAACTGTACCTAATCTTAAGTAATACTTCTTACCCGGTATTAAATCATTATATATTAAATAAGGCTGGAGGCCTTTCTTCAGAGATATACAGCTGACTTCATTGTCTGCAATATTATTGCAATTAACATCATAAAGAGTTATTATTAACTGAGGGTTAGAAGTCCCATCATTTAGTTTATCCTGATAAAGATCTATTATACTTAGCATGTGAGTATTGGAAGTAGCTGTAAACTCAAACCATATATCTTTTTTCATTTGACTTGAACACTGAGTTTCTACAATTTTTGATTTTGTAGCTCCGTAAAATGCTCCAAATGCCACTTTGCTACATTCATAACCTTCATTTACCGGTATATTAATTGCTTGATCACAATCATCATTAGTGATTTTAGTTCCTGTACGAATCGGAGTACTCCAATCACTTGTAGATGTTCCGTCAGGGCATTTAGCTCTCACATAGACAGTATATCCTGTATGTGGATCCAAACCAGATAGGGTAACATTAGGACTGCCCTTGACATTGATATTTTTTATAGGCACACCTGTTTCGTTATCCCCATCTTTTACCACTATTACCTCCCATTCTTTAATGCCATCTACCTGAGTCCACTCCAATTCAATTGTTGTCGCATTTTGAGATATTACTTTTAAACTAATTGGTTCGGGACAAGTTTGAACCTCCTTTATCAAAATATCGTCTAATTTTAAATCACTTACTAAATCTATTCCGGTAGATACAAAATGAAATCCAATATTAACCTCTCCTAATACTCCATCAAAGAAAATTACCTCCTCAACAAAATCACTATCCGTTCTATTATACATTTTACGTGATGAAATTGTTCGTGTAAATTTATCAGGTGCTATTCCTGAATCAGAAAGTAGTATTTCCATCTCATTTGTTCTTTGGTGGAATATAGACCAAGGCTCATCTTGATAGCGATATTTTAACACATATTTTTTAGCTTCCATTTTTAATGGAGGAGTAATCAGCCACTGATCATCTTCTTCATCCTCCGCAAATCTAAAAGAAACATATTGAACCATTCCATCTCCCTCAAAAGTATTTATTATTGGGTAACGCTCAGGTAAATCCCAAAAAATATTATTTACTGTTGTCCAACAGTCCTTAGATCTTGAATCAGAATTAAATCCTTCTCTAAAAGGGAGAAAAAATGCCCCTTCACAGGAGGTATTAAATTCAATAGGTCCTGACCATATACTATATTCTCCATTGCCACATACTGTGCGCACATAAAACTCGTAACTTGAATTAATTTTTAATACATTGCCAGTTTGATCTTTTGTTACCTTATTTTCTTTATGATTTGTTACTGTTCCATTACCAATAGGGTCACCCTTTCCTTTTTCCTGTATATAATATTCCCAAGAAGCTCCTCCTTCATTATCTTTCCATGAGATGGTTACTTGATCCCCTGCTATATCTTCAACATTTAAATCTATAGGCTCGGCACATCCTATGATTTCTTCTATATGCACATCGTCGATAATATAATTCGCAGAAGCACCACGATTCAATATTGTATCTGTTGAAATGTGCCAAGCAAATCTATTATAACCATCTAAATCTTTCAGAAACAGGGTTTTTTTCCCACTTCCTTCATCTAATCTTAGTAATTCTTTATCAAAATCTTTAGGCTCACTTCCCGAATCTGAACTTAATACCTGCATATAGGTTTCCTTATACGGATTACCTATTAAATATTGAAAAGTTAATCGATACCTTTTAGTTTGATCGAACCAAAATTTAGGTGAAACTAACCAATCATCATGATATTTATTATTATACCCCATAAAAACCATTTGTCTTGTTCCCTCCAAACACGGAGGAGATACTTGTCCTGACACTTCAAGCTTGCCTGGTAGTACATTCCATTTATATTGGTAACTCCCCTCATATGCATCTTCATTTACGTCTATAATACTCCAGCAATAGATCGTTTCAGAATCTATATTAAATCCTTCCCAAAAAGGAAGATCTATAGCCTCACAGCTCGTTCTAAAACTAACCGGACCAGACCATACACTAAACTTGCCATCATCACAACTTGTTCGAACATAAAACTCATACTCTGTATTAGGCTTTAAAGCATTACCTAGCAAATCCTTATCTACTATAATTTCTTTTGTATTTATTATTTTACCCTTTATCGGTAAAGTAGTTCCGTAGTCAGTTTTTCTAATCACATATTCCCAATTTGTTCCAAAATCATCCGACCAAAATATAGTAGCACTGTCAGTCTCAATTTCTCTTACACCTAAAGCTAAAGGTTCAGGACATCCTACAACCTCTTCAAAAAATACGTTATCAATATAATTCACACCATTAGAAGATACATCATGCCAACCAATATGTACATCACCGGAATATCCGGTAATAAACATCACAACTTCTTCCCAATTTGTATGACTATATATTTTTTCTGGCATGAGTATATTAGTAAAGTACTCCGGATTATTTCCGTTTTCTGATAGTAAAAGACTATACTTTATATTTCCATATTTAGACTTTTGATGATACTTCAATCTATAGTACTTACTATCTGATAGATTAAATGTGGGAGAAATTAACCAATCGTCATTAACCTCTAAACCAAATCCCCTTACTATTTGCATAGATCGATCGCCTTCATATTTATCAACAAATTGTGGACTCCAAGCATTATAAATCGATCCCCAATAATCAAACTTATCCCTATTATTATCAATGATGGTCCAACAATCAGTATCAGTAGTAGAACTTGTATTAAAACCATCCCAAAAAGGTAAAGCTACAGCTAAGCACGGGGTTTTAAACACAAAAGGTCCTACCCAAGAATTAGCTCCTCCAGCACCACAAATAGAACGGACATAAAACTCATACTCCGTATTTGGCTGCAAAGAACCTCCACCTGTTCCTGAAGTTTTTGTTATAGTCACTTCTCTATTAGTTGTTAAAACTCCACTTCCAACCGGCTTACCACCTCCTACTCCCTGTACGTGATATTCCCATTGTGTATTATAATCATCTTCCCAAAAAAAAGTAGCTTGATCACTCTTCACTTCTTTTACAACCACATCTTCCGCTTTGATTCCTTTACAACTTACTAAATCTAAAGATATTAAATCTAAAAAAACAAAACCTTTAGTATGATTTTTTACATGCCAAGCAATTTTAGATGCTCCCTCAACGCCTTCTATATAGATTGTCTTTTTTAAATATATTGTATTCTCATAATTCTCTTCTGATAGCAGAACTAGATTAAAATCATCTTTATTAATTCTATCCTTATTAGAAAACAACACTTCAAAATCAACAGCTTCTAAAGTAGTCCTATAATAATAAGTAAGTTGATAAGTTAACAAACTGTCTAATTGAAAAGTAGGTGATATTAACCAGTCATCATGAACTGTATCTGCGCCGTTAAAATTCATACTAAACGTCCCCTCGTAGGCTGTACTCGTCCCTGTTTCGACTTTCCAGTTTTGATTAGTATTAATCTCTCCCTTATCATTAATAATCGTCCAACATTCTTTACTGTTTGAATTAGCTTCAAAATTTTCAGTAAACGGAATAGGTAGAGCTATGCAAAGTGTTCTAAATTCAAAATATCCTTCCCAGTTGCCATATACTGCTCCACAAACAGTTCGCACATAATACTCATACTCTGTATCGGGTTGTAACGGATTTCCATTGCTATCCTGCGTAATGGTATTTTCTCTTGCAGAAGTAGGCGTTCCCCCTCCTGTAGGCATGGGATCTCCTGCTGGAACCACATAATACTCCCATGAAGAATTTACAGTGTCTTTCCAGTAAATAGTAACTTGATCCACTTTCATATTCTTACTACCATAAGCAGTAGGAGAAGAACAAGTTTGAGAATATTTTTCTAAAGTATTTAAGATAATACTGCCCGATTCCAATATATTATTATTTTCTACTTGCAAGTGCTGAATTCCATAAGCTATTGCAAGACAAAACAATCCACATATCAAATAAATAAGTTTTTTCATAAGTTTGCTAATTGATTATTGTCATTATTGGTTGGCTCTATAAAACCATAGATAGTTACTTCATAGAGTTTTACCAAATGTATAGCAACACTTACATATTAAGCAAATTTTAACAATAGACTATTAATAAGCTTCAAATGAACTATTCTTATTAACAAACAATCACAAAAACCTATAAATAAGAAACTTATAAATAAAAAACAAATCACATACAAATAAAAAACATAGAATTTATCTTTTATAATTCTAATTCAAAATCGTTAATGTAAAACTATAGTTGTTTATAAAACTTAGTGATTTACATATATTGAATAAATTCATCTAAGTCATCCGTACGTTCTAATTTCATTTTTTTTCTTATTCTGTAACGAGTCGTTATTAAGCTTTGGTAACTTATATTTAATAAGCCTGCGATTTCATTATTTTCCATCTTCATCTTGATATAAGTACAAATTCTTATCTCTGTTTTCGTCAAATCAGGATATCTGAATCTGAGCATTTTAAAAAAATCCGGGTGGATTTTCCGAAATATCTCTTTAAAAGATTGCCAATCTTTTTCTTGATCTCTATTAGAACGAATGACTTGAGATAAGCTGTCAAATAGGGTCAGTTTGTCTTTAGGTATATCTTTAAAAATACTTTCTATTTCATCTAGCAATCTGTTTTTTGCCAATAATTGAACATTAATAGTTGTCAATTCTCTATTTTTAGCTTCCATTTCTAATTCGTATTGTTGAGATCGCAACTCTTGAAGCTCTTTATTAGATTTTAACTCAAATTCATATTGTTTGGCTTTAATTACCTGTAATTCATTTTTAGCTTTTAATTCCTGTTCATGTCTCTCTGCTTGTAACTTATACACCTCTTGTTCTGCTAATACTTTTTCTTCCAATCTCTTGTTTTCTATTTTTGAGATATATAATGATTTATTTTTATTTCGATATAGGAACAAAATAAAAACTACTACAAACAGAGTAGACATTATGGTAATACTGTAAAGATAATTTTGATTTTTATGTCTTTGTTGTGCTATTTCTTGTTCTAGATCTTTCTCTTTTAACACATTGCTCCAACGCAATTCGTCAAGTCTTTGGCTAACTTTAACTCCGTTAATACTATCTTTAACTTGATAGTATTGCTTGAGATACATATTTCCAAGTTTATAATCATTTTGATTTTCATAAAACGTCGTTAATGCTAATAATACACTTAATTCCTCTCTAAAAAAACCTTCTTCATCTGCCAAATCTAAAGCATCTTTATAAAACTTAACCGCTCTGTTCCTATCTCCTTTTTTTTCATAAATACGTCCATAATTTAATAATATAGGTACTTGCAGAAACTTATCATCCGTATCCAAAGAAAGCCTGTATGCTTTATCATAATATTCTTCAGCCTTTTCTAATTGTTGCATAGCAAAATGAGTTTCGCCCAACTGTTTATAAGCTCTTACAATAGTGACCGTATCATGTAGAATATTAAAAGTAGAGAGAACTTCTTCCAGAGCCTCGATTGCTTTTTCATATTCTTCCTCTTCTTTATAAAAATTACTCATATTTGCATAGTAAATTCCCTTATAACGCAAATCATTTTCTTCTTTGGCTAATTCATAGGCTTTATTCAAAAAATAATAAGCCTTTTCATCTTCATATAGATATAAATAAAGTCCTCCTAAATCATTATATATTGCCATAAGTTGCTTATTGTCCTTCTCTTTTTCAAAAAAGTTTTTTGCTTTTAAAAAAGCTTCTAAACTTTTAGGATAAGCACTGATGATTGTATAATACCTACCTAATAAATGATTTGTTTTTGCTTCTATATATTTATTGTTATCTACATAAGAAAATACTTGATCTGCATAATATAAAATACTATCTAATCTATTTTTTCTAATATCTACTGCCATTTTATAATAATAGCCATACATAAGTTCATATTTGTTTTTAGAATTAAGAGCTTTTTTAAAAAGTTCAGCTGTATTTGTCTCAGCTTCGCTTAAATTATAATTCAATAATGAATCCATGTATACTATTTCCTCTTTTTTAGAGAAATTTTCAGGAGTTTTATATAATGAATTTAAAAAGGTGCTATTAGTTATCAGCAAAGTTATTATTGAAAGAATCAATAACACTAAAAATACTATACTAATTATTTTATTTTTTCTATTTTTCACCGCAAATTGTATTTATAACAAATATAAGTTAATATTTTCCTAATCATCCACTATTTATAAACATTAGAAAGCTAATCGATTTAAGAATTGAAAAAGAACTTTTTTCATTCTTTATCTACATATTTTACCATCTTCTTAACTTATTTATCTAGGGTTATGTAGACAAAAACACTACAAAAAAAATAAGGAGTTTTCTATTCAGAATAACTCCTTAAATTAATCATTAAGCATTTTACTTGTTTATCTGTACCCATCCGGTTCGGGTTTTACCATGCGCCTGTATTACGTAGTAATACGTTCCGTCCGGAAGTTGTTTGCCATTTTTATTCTGTCCGTGCCACTGGGTAGTATAACCTCCTCCATGGGAATAAACCTCTGTACCCCATCGGTTGTAAATTTTTATGTTTTCCACGCCGTGGGGTGTCAGATCAAAGACGTCGTTCAGATTATCACCATTTGGAGAGATCCCCCTTGGAATAGGGCAATCTTCATAATCAATAGTGAAGCTGCTTTCATCACTGCATAAGCTATCTTTAGAACTGGCATAGACATAAATGGTCTGTCCTTGAAGAATCTGCCTGCCTGGATATAGTTTGTCGCCATTTCCTCCCGGTTCTGTAAAATATTGATTGTGCTCAGACAGAGGTTTTAACTGGTAATATTCGCAGCTCAGCGTTTTATCTTCAAATATATCCGCTGTTACCGGAGCTGTTATGTTTACTTTATAACTTATTTCTTCATAACAACCTTCCTCATTGTTTATTTGTAACACATAAATGGTATGTTCTCCCGGTTCTGTTAAAACATCTCCAGTTTTATATTCTTGACCCTGACCACTCGGTTCGATATAGTAATACTGATCACCATTCACTTGTGGAAACACATATTCTGCACATATCGAAACATCAGATGGTTTATCCGGAATAGCACCTTGTTCCGGCTGGATGTGTAATTCAAATATCTCCTGACAACCCGTTATCATACTCTCAACACGGATGTATACTGTTTGAGCTTGTGGTTCTTTGCCCAATGCATAATTTTCTACATTAGATATTGCATTCTCCGACGCTTCGGCTTCTTCGATTGTCTTATAATATTCTGTAGTATAATCGCTTCTTTCAACATCTTTAAACATTATACTTTCCACAGTAGTTAAATCAATCAAGGTTTCTTGTAAGGAATATTGGCAAACCACAATACTTTCTGATTGATGAACTACCTCAGATATTGCAGGGTACATCTCAATGTTAATAGAACCTACGGATTCACATCCTAATTCCACAAACTTAATTTTAAGTTCATAATTACCACTTTCTTTGATTTCAATATCCGGTTTATTTTCTCCGTTTAATAATTCTCCGTTTCTATACCATTCTATTTCTGTTTTAAACTCTTCCGATTCTCCAATACCTGATCGCAATATTCTTGATTCTCCTCCACACAAGGCTGTTCCTGCTTCAACTAACCAATCAGGTCCTAAATCTAAGCTTCCTAAGTCAAAACTCCCAGCTTTGAAAAATACTGCTGAAGAATGCTCGATAGTAGTACAAAAATCCATTACCGCCAACTTTATATGATATTTTCTTCCTGGAATTACGATAACCGTTTCTGATTTCATCGGTTTTGTAAAACCCACAAAATCAATAGGAGCTTCTAGCGGATTATCTTGATTATTATCATAATGTTTCCAATATAAATTTGGATTAGAACTAGTACAACTTACTCCTGATTTTTTTGAATCTCTAATCGTGTTCAAAGATATTGGTATATCTGTTCCGCTAATTTTAGCTAAGTTTTGTCCTTCTCCGGTAGTTGTATCAATTAACCATGCAGCAAACAAAGCACCTACATTACAGGCTTGTCCACAAGAATGATGATAACTATTTGACGTAAACAAATACTCAAAGTGAATTGAATCTTTTACTGGAATAAAATCAAATTCCAATTGAGTTACTCTTTTATCTTGACTTGGTCCTCCGCCCGCATCATTAATAGCGTCATTGATATCTTTATCTCCTGTCCATCTATAATCATTATCTCCTCTTGGTGCTATATATCCTTTATAAGGTCCCGGTATATATTCCACTTCATTAGTCGATAATACAATACCACTTTCAAAAGGAAAAAAAGATTTATTCTGATCAAAATACCCTACAGTGATTAATTGTTGAGCTTCGACGTTACCCCTTCCATTCTGATACCTAACATTAGATACTAAATCACAATTAGAACTGATTAAAACATCTTTTATTAGTTCCTCCGTAGTATACTTTTCTCCTGCTGCACTTACTTCTAAAAATGACAAGGAAGTAATACACAAATTAAATATAAAATCCGGATTGTCTAACATTGTTTCCAAACGGAGAAAGTATTTCTGCCCAATCTTTAAATTATTTAGCAGTTTACTTGTTGCATCCTTTGAAAAATTAAAACATTCTAATGCGTTAGAGGTAATAGCACTACATGGATTCTCATAAAGACTAGCCTGCAAAGAATAAGGAATAGTAATAGACTCATGCATACCAGATAGGCTAAATATGTTTTTTAAAGATATTAGATGTGTTTCAGATATAGCTGTAAATTCAAACCAAATATCATTTTTAATAGCAGGTGTACAATTTGAGAGAGGATTAGAAGACAAATTCGCTCCTAAAAATGTACCTGAAACAAATTTGACACAATCTAAATCAGTATTAACCGGAATTTTAATAGCCCCGTTACAATCATCATTACTTCCCACATTAGTTATTCCTGTCCCTGCCGTGGACCAATTACTAATAGATTTATTATCTGTACAATTTGCTCTTACAAATATAGAATACGCTTTACCTTCATCCAGTCCTGTTATAGTTGTTGTTGGCGATCCTGTTACTGTTTTCTTCTGAACAGGTGCTGTGGTTTCATCCTGACCGTATTCTACAACTATGACCTCCCATGAGGTAACTCCTCCATCTTGCTCCCATTCTAAATCAAAGCTAGTAGAAGTTTGATTTATAGCTGTGACATAATAGGGTTCTGGACAATTATTAACTTTTTGAACAATAATATTATCTATGGATATCTGTGTCATTTTTTCAGATAAGGCATGCCATGCAATATTAACTTCTCCAGTAACTCCGTTTATAAACACAACTTTTTCTTGCCAGTTATCAGCTTTATAGGTATCAGGAGCTAAAAGAACTGTGGTAAAATCATCCGGAGTAATTCCTTTTGAAGATAGCAATACTTCAAATTTATTTTCTAAAAACATGCTCCAATACTGTTCCGGAGCTCTGTAATGAAACTTTACTATATACATTCCTCCGTCAAGGTTAAAAGTTGGGGATATTAACCAGCTGTCTTTTTGATTAGATGAAAAATCATTTAAAAGCATACTCTGATCCCCTTCGTAAAAAGAAGTAGATGATGCAAACCACTGTCCTGAATTATTTATAATAGTCCAGCAATTAATATTTCTAGAATTTGTATTAAACCCTTCCCAAAAGGGAATTTCAAACACTCCACACTCCGTACTAAACTCAAAAGGTCCCGACCATATACTATATTCTCCATTACCACAAACTGTACGCACATAGTACTCGTAATTTGTATTGTTTTTTAAAGAATTTCCTTCACTATCCTCTTTTATAGTATTTTCTTTTTTACTGGTTGGAACACCATTTTTTTTAGGGAGCCCTAATCCTTGCTCATGTACATAATACTCCCAGGAGGTGCCTCCTTCATTATCCTCCCACAAAAGGGTTGCCTCATCCGGTTTAATTTCCTTAACCGATAAGCTTACAGGCTCCGGACATCCTTTTACTTCTTCTAAATAAACATCGTCAATATATATATTTTTTAGTCCGTCAAATACACGCCAAGTTAAATTTATATCTGTATTATTTCCCTTTATAAAAACAGTTTCCCGAATATAACTATTATTAAAATAATCTTTTGACGAAACTATAGTTTTGGTAAAACTTAATGTATCGGTTCCTGTTTCAGACATTAATACTTCAAACTTGTTTGAATCAACACCTCCTACCCTATATTGATATTGCAATCTGTATACCTTTCCTGAACTAAGATGAAAAGCAGGAGAAATTAGCCAACCCGAACCTGAATCTACTTTATATGCTGTTATATTAGCAGCTGCGCCTGTATATCCACCATATGTTATACCAAACCAATAATTTTCGTACGAAGTGTTTTGCACAACAAATGGTGAATAATTTCCTTTCTCATCAACAACCTCCCAACATCTGATAGTAGAGGATCCTTCCTCAAAGTTTTCTCGAAAAGGCAGCTGAAGAATACCACAAGCCGTAGTAAACTTATAAGGACCAGACCAACTACTGTAACTTCCTGCATTGCATTTGTTTCTTACATAAAACTCGTAGGTAGTATTATTCTCAAGTTTATTGCCGTCGATATCTTTATCTACCACTAATTCTTGTTTATTTACAGATATTCCAGCTCCTTTTGGAGTTCCAAGGTCAGGATATTGTACTACATATTCCCATTCCGAACCAAAATCGTCTTGCCAAACTAAAGTGACACTATCAAATTCCACATCCTCCACACCTAAACCAATAGGTTCCAGACAACCCGTGGCTTCTTCCAATAAAATACTATCTAAATAAATAGTTTGACTTGTATTGCTTGATAAAGCATGCCAAGCAATATTAATATTACCTCCAATACCTGTGATAAAAGCAGTTTCCTTTACCCAATGGTTATTTTGATAGGTTTTATTAGCCACTAATTCGGTAGTAAAACCAGACAGAGCAACATTATTATTAGAAAGAAGTACTTCAAATTTATTTTCTATATTGTTTTCTGTCTGATAATAATAACTTAATCTATATATTTTACTGGCATCAAGAGAACCAATAGTCGGTGAAATTAACCAATCATCAACAGAGTTAGAGGAACCGACACCAAATAACATCCACCCATCTCCTTCATATGCGTATGAGCCCGAAGCAACTCTCCATACATTTTGGTCACCATTTATATCCAAAATAGACCAGCAATCTATAGTTGATGAATTACTATTAAAACCTTCAAAAAAAGGAACAGAAACTTCATTACAAGGAGTTTTAAATACAATTGGACCAACCCACTCACTCATTTTTGCGATTCCACAAGTAGATCTTAGATAAAACTCATATTCTGTATCAGGTTGCAAAACTCCGCCGCCGCCACTCACATTATAAACAGTGATGGCAGGGTTATTCACAATATTTCCACTACCTACAGGAAATCCCCCTCCTTTCGGTTGAATATAATACTCCCAATTACTGTTATTTATATCTTTCCATTCAAAAGCCACAGTATCTTTCGTTAAACTTTTCATTTGTATATCTTCAATATCAACTCCTATACAATCTACTTTTTGAATAGAAACTAAATCTAGAAAAATTTGTGTCCAACCTAATGAAGTCACATGCCAAGCAATATTAACATCTCCAGAAACTCCCTGTATGTAAATAACTCTTCTTTCATATTCTATATTTTTTAAAGACTCCGGAGATTGCAAAGTTGTTGTAAATTTATCTAAGCCAATTCCTTGAGAAGATAATAACACTTCAAATTCACTAGCTTTCTTAGATCCTTTCTTACAATAATACGTTAGTGCATATATACTTGCACCGTCCATTTTGATTGTTGGAGAAATTAACCAATCATCATGTGAGGGAGAGAAACCATGAAACAACATAGAATGGCTACCTTCAAAGGGACTCGCATTACTTAATTCCCACATACTACTTCCAAAAACATTATTACTATTAGCCGGGTTTCCATCATTGTTGTTATCAATCGTAATCCAACAATCTAGGGATAAAGAATTAAAACTTTCAGTAAAAGGAGCTGAATATCCAGTACATAATGTCTTAAAATCAAATGATACCTCCCAATCACTATATTCGTTTCCACAAACCGTTCTTATGTAAAATTCGTATTCAGTATCTGCAGTAAGTGCATTACCATTACTATCAGTTATAATTATAACCTCAGTAACATTTGCAGGAGTAGGTACTCCTGTAGGAAATACTCCTCCAAGAGGGAAAATATAGTATTCCCAAGTAGAAGTACCTGAAGCATCCCAACTAATAGTTAATTCATTATCCTTACGGTTTTTTAATTTTACATTCGTAGGAATAGGACAATTCGAGTCCGTATACTCAAATGAATTCTCCATGTTCATTTTGGATACTTCTATATCTTTCAACACAAATAAATGCTGAAAACCATATGCTGTAAATAAACACAACAAGGCTAGGACAAAATAAATTAGACATTTTCTCATAATATTTAGCTTTTGATTAATCTTTTAATTTTGAAAAGAATGCTAACTTATATAAATTTTCACTAATGCATACTAACTAGCGACTTTATAAATAATAAACAATAACTATACAAAAAAAGGATATTAAAAAATAATGCTCTAAAGAACATATAGTTATAAATAAAAAGCATTTAACTTTAACTACTTAACTTTTTTATTAAAGGATAAAAAAATGCAAAATAAAAAATTAAGTTTTTATCAAAAAGACTGTATTATTTGATCTAAATTATCTGAACGATTTAGATTTAGCTTTTTTCTTATTCTATGCCTGCTTATAGTAAGACTTTGATGACTTATATTTAATAAGCTTGCCATTTCATTATTAGTCATATTAATTTTTATATATGCACATACCCTTAATTCTGTTTTTGAAAGGTGCGGATAAGATTCTAAAAGATTCTTAAAAAAGAAAGGGTGTATTTTGTCAAAAATAATCTTAAATTGTTCCCAATCTTTTTCTTGACTTTTATTTCTACGAATTGTTTTTTCTAATTCTCTAAATATTTTTTCTGTGCCTAGTGTTCTATTACTTAAAATGTCTTCTATTTCAGTTAACATCTTATTTTTGGCAAGTAATTTAACATTTATTGCAATCATTTCTTTATTTTTGGACTCTATCTCAATCTCATGCTGTTTATTTTTGAGTACTTGCAATTCATTCCTTGTTCTTACTTTAAATTCATATTGCTCATTTTGTGCTTTTTGTAGTTCTTGCTCGGCTTTCATCTTTTCTTCCAACCTATTATTTTCCAGCCTACTAATACGCAATGACTTAACTTTATTTCTATATAAAAACCAAAAAAAAGTTACAACTAACAAAGAAGAAACCACTGCAATTATATAAGACTTAAGAATATTTTTCTGCTTCTGCTGATTAATTTCATATTGCAACTTTTGTTCTTTAACTATATTATTCCAACGAACTGCTTCCAACCGTTGATTAACTTTAGATCCATTTATCGTATCTTTTAATTCATAATATTCTTTTATGTAAAAATATTCTTCATCCCTTTCTTTTAACTGACTAAATACCAAATACAAACCTGCTAAAGCATCTAATTTATGCTTTATAATATTATTTTCTTTTGCTATTTCGTAACCTCTCAAATAAACTTCTCTAGACTTTTCATATTGACTCATCTTTAAATACATATTAGCCCTGTTTATCGTTGTCATTGAAAGAAGGCTAAATTCTGAATTCACTATAAGTTTTTCTGCTTGGTTTAAATACATCTCAGCACTAGAAAAATTTTCTAAGCTAGATTCAACCAAAGCCATATTATTTAGAGCTTTAATAATATTAACTCTTTCTCCTAATTCTTCAAATAATTTCAAAGACAAAAGATGATTATCCCTGGCTTTTTCCAAGCTCTTTTCTGAGTCTCTATATATATTTCCAAGATTTCCATAATATATTGCATCCTCCCCTTTAGTGTAATCATTTTTTATATGGCGAGATTTCTCCAAATATTCAAGTGCTTTATCCTGGTCTCCTATTTCATTATTAAAAACACCTAAATCATTATATATCAACCACAAATAATAAGAATTTTCTTCCTTATGACTTTCAAAATAAACTAGTGCGTTGAGATAATTTTCTAAACTTTTTACATAATCACTCAAAAAAAGATAATATCTTCCTGTTAAAAATCCAATACGAGCTTTAGTAAAATCATCTTTAGCTAAATTGGCATAGTCTAAACTCTTGTTTTGAAAAAATAGAATATTATCTAATTTATTTCTATAGATACCTATAGCGAATTTATAATAATAAATATTAGCTAATTGACCGGGATTTTGTGTGTTTTTGTCATTATATAAATTATTTATCTTAGCTTCTGCTTCATCAAACTTCTTAATTAATAAAAGTGAATCTATAACGGTAAATTGCAAATTCTCTACTTTGGTAGATGGCTTTGAACGTAAGTTTAAGTTTGAAAAATATAATATATTTAAAATTACAATTAATAAAAATGCTATTATAGTACTAAGAATAATAATAGTAAGTAAATGTTTTCTGATCTTCATGTTATGAAAACTATTATTTTATATTTAAAGAGCTCTAATCTACAACTTAAGAATGAATATTTTAATTTTATTAAAAGCAATTGTATTAATAGACTAACCTGTAAAAATTTTTATATGTATTAAAGTAAAATAAAGATTACAATATGTTATCTTCTCTGAGTTTATTTTAACATTTTGTTATTTATTGCACATTTTAAAAAAACTATATCTTACTTATAGCTATTACCCTTTATAAAAGTTAATCCCCGTCAAAGATAAATTACAAATACCTCTGCGGGGATAACCAAATCTAACCAAAAAACTAATAAACTACTTATTTACCTGTACCCAACCTGTACGCACTTTACCATGCGCGTGAATCACGTAATAATACGTGCCGTCAGGTAACTGTTTTCCGCTTTTGCTTTGTCCATACCACTGCGTTGTATAACCTGCTCCATGTGAATACACCTCCGTTCCCCAGCGATTGTATATCTTGATGCTCTCTACCCCGTGAGGACTCAAATCAAATACATCATTCAATCCGTCGTTATTCGGAGAGATCCCTCTTGGAATAGGACAGTCCTCGTAAGCGATAGTGAAACT
>NZ_SOAG01000041.1 GCF_004364575.1 Myroides indicus
TTAAAGCAAGACTTATCAATTCCAAATCCTTCAATTTTGGTGTTCGTCTTTGGTAGGGTAATAAATTTTCATTTGATATTTTTCGTAAAACTTCCAAAATTCTTTCGTAATTTGCACCTAAGTTGTTCATTGTAAATGGTTTTGTAGTTAATTCAATTTACTGATTTTAAATCAAATGAACAACTTTTCTCTTCTTTAATTCATAATGCACAACGGGTTTGCTATAATAATTTTTGTAAAATAGAAATGAAAGACTAAAAATCATAATATTTAGTTGTTTTTTCTAAACAGTTATAGTTGAAGTTTTTTTACCTTTGGATAATATATGTGACTTAAATAAATCGTCATGTTAAGAGGTGTCTTTAATATATATAATCAAGATAGTTTTAAGAAAATAGCTTTGTTTTTTCTATTCTTTATTATTTTGTCTTGTAAACAAACGACAGAACAATTACCCTATTTAGGTAATCACACGAAGAAAGAGCTTGAAGTAGGGAATAGAGAGCAAAAATATTTTAAAATTCCTGATTTTCAGTTAATAAACCAAGATAGTATTCTTATCACTAATCAGACTTTTGACAATAAAATTTATATAGCAGATTTTATATTTTTAAAATGTCCTACAATTTGCCCTAAAATGAATATAGAGTTAAAAAGGGTGTATGATATTTATAAAAACAGTAGTGAGGTTCTTTTTGCGTCTCATACGATAGATCCGGAAAACGATTCTATTACTTTGTTAAAAGCATATAGCAATCAATTGGGAATAGATTCCAAGAAGTGGTATTTTTTACACGGTGAAAGAGAATATATGCACAATCTAGCAGAAAACGGATATTTTTCTCAAGCATATCAAGATCAGAATGTTCCCGGAGGATATGCACATAGTGGCGGATTTATTTTAGTAGATAAACGCAAACATATTCGAGGCGTTTACGATGGTACAGATTCAGATGATGTTAATAGATTAATTAAAGAGATAGCTATTTTGCTAAATGAAAAGTTAGAATAATTGAAGAAAAGTATTTTATTTATAGTGTTGCTATCTTTCTTATACCAAAGTACTTCGAGTTTTTGGATACTAACTTCATTTTATTTTAATCAGGAATATATCGCGAAAAATATATGCATCAATAGATTTGACAAGATTCCGGTTTGTAATGGAAAGTGTTATCTTCAAAATGAATTATCTGCTGACTCAGATAAGAAACAAGATTTTCCTAATATAAAAATAAAAGAGATTCAGCCTTTATTTTATCAAAAAATCTTGTATGATGCGGATCATATTTTTTCTGAATTATTGAACTTAATTTATCCGGAATATTTTTCTGAATTTTCAATATCAAATTTAATTTTTTCAGTTTTCCAACCTCCTGAGTTTGATTAGGATGATATTGTCACAGTCTCTTTTGCTTTAATTTTAAGAGATTAGAGGCGTGTTTATTTAATTCATTATAAATGGAAAACAAAAATTATGCAAACTAACAAATTACCAGTTTGCAATATTGGTTTGTTTAATAATTCGAGTGATTTTTGGATTGATTCTATTGAAGGGGTATTAAAAAAATATCCTGCATTAGAGTCTGCCCATATAAATACTTTTTATACAATTTTAATACTAGAAAAAGCTAGTGGCAAAATAACTTTTGACCATGATAAATTGCGTATTGATAGTTCACAGATAATTATTTTAAAGCCAAATTGCATTAACAAAATATACCTGAACGCTGATGCAAAGGGGGGGATAATATGTTTTACTGAAAATTTCTTCTCTCTGAGATATAATAATAATGTCCTAAACCAATTTCCTTTTTTTAATGAGGAATTTGGGATAGCTATCAAAGTATCATCTGATCAATTAAGCGATTTTATATCTCTTATATCTAATATGTTAGAAGAATTTACGATCAGGAAAAAAGCCTCAAAAAAAGTTCTAAGATCTTATTTAAATATCCTTTTAATAGAGCTTGATAGAATATATATACCGCTAAAAACGGTTAATTTTCATAATCCTATAAAAGACAAAGTTCAAAAATATCAAAAATTAATTGAGGAGAATTTTAAAACTCATAAGAAGCCTTCGGATTATGCAGAGATACTTAACATAAGTACTAATTATTTAAATAAAATTTGTAAAAATCTACTAGGGCAAACTGCGGGGAGTCTAATACATAGACAAGTAATTTTAGAAGCACAAAGGTTGTTAAGTTATACTACAAATACTATAAAAGAGATTGCAAACGAATTAGGGTTTGAGCACACTTCTTATTTTGTTACATTCTTCAGGAAAATGACAAATCAGACTCCGGAACAATATCGGAAAAGTCAACAGGAATAGTTATATAACAGACTTGAATTGAATATATTATTCTCAAGTGAGGTTGTGCAGGGAGTTAATTTACCCAGAGTAAATGATATCATTTTGAAACTTTTTATTTATTACATATAGAGTATTTATTTTTTCGGGCTATTAATTTATATAAACAATACTAAATTTTGCTATTGAAAAAATAAACATGAATTTTGCAGTATGAAAATAGCAACGGTCATATTATCGTTATTTATGTTATTCAAACCCGTACTTCCGGTAGTTGAATATGTAGTGCTATATGATTATATTAAAAATGAACTTTGTATAAATAAAGACAAGCCAGAACTTCAATGTAATGGAAAATGCCATTTAAAAAAGGAAATGGCAAACGCCTCTGATTCAGGAAAAGATAAGAGTAAAAATCATTTTGCCTCTGCCGAAATTCAACTTGTTTTTTTTCAAGATTTACTACCTGAAACTGCTTTGATGAATTTCATCAACTATACTTCCAAATCATTTTTAAATTTTGAAAGTAGATATTCCTTCACATTTACTAATTTTTTGTTCAGACCTCCGGTACTTTAGTTTTTAATCGTGATTTTTTACCGTTCTCAAACTGTTTTTGGCTTTGCTTGCAAGGGTGAAATAAAGTGTGTTTGTCTCGATAATTTATCATAATCAATAAACTTATTTTTAATCCGGGTATTGAATGAAATTTTTTAATACCTCCAATTCTGTATTGCGATATTGTTTTGTATTACAATTCTGTGGTCTATGAAACTATTTAAATTGTACTATCATTCTCATAGTATAAAATAAATGGTCTTGCCTTATTAATTTGTGATTTATAATATCGGGTGCAACTTTTTTTAAAATGAAAATTTTTACGTGGATAGCAGCAATTTTATTGTTTGCTACAGCTTGTACTATTGAAAAAACAGACTATGAGTCTGAAACTGATATTGTTGTTCCTGATAACAATGAATTTAAAGAAGTTGCTTCAATTGCTAAAGATAACTATTCTATTAGTATAGAAGCTTTAAATGGTCATTTGTATAAAGGATATAATGAGATCAGATTGAAAATAATGGACATAAAAAAACAAGAGACAATTGAAAACACTAAAGTAACTTTTTTGCCTGTTTTTACTGCTACACAAGGGAAACAACAATCCTGTCCTCATCAGTACGATATGACTTTTGATACAAAAGAAAAAATATATAAAGGATTTTCTGTATTTACAACCGAAAGTACTTCCGGAGACTGGAGATTAGATACCACTTTTGTTGTTGATAATGACACCATAGCAATAAGTTTTCCAGTTGTTGTAGAGAAGCAGTCCAATAAAAATTTGAACATGACTTCTTTTGTTGGAAATGATGATGTAAGCTACATTATAGCTTTAGTGGCTCCTATAAAACCAAAGGTGTCCGAAAATGAGCTCGTTGCCGGAATTTATAAATTAAATACCGCTAGTGATAATGATGTGTTGATAGATGCTTATACAAGTGCAGATGATTACACTTTAGTACTTGATCCCAGGATGCCTGAGCCGTCTATGGGAAATCATTCATCGCCTAATAATAAAGATCTAGTTCAGAAAGAGGATAAGCTATATTATGGTGTAGTGAACTACACGATGACTGGAAATTGGACGCTGAATTTTATTTTGCTAAACCAACACGGACGTATTTTAAAAGGAACAAAGGTTCCTCTTGATTTTACGCCAGGCGTAGAAGGAGTAAAGAGTGAATTACATATTGATATCTTATTTTAAGCATTATGAGATTTTTAGCGACTTTATTATTTGTAGGATTCACTACAGTTGTTATAGCACAAGAAACTACAATAAAACAAGATAGTTTATCCGCCATGTTGGATGAAATTTCTATGCTTGTTAGTGCCGGAAAAAAAATAGAAACAGATATGAAGATGGCTGTTTCGGTGGATGAATTTTTGGCATCCTCGGAGCAAATAAGTTTTATTAAACGGGGTGCGTATGCGTGGGAACCGATGTTGAACAATATGAGTTCAGAGCGATCTACATTAACTATAGACGGTATGCATATTTTTGGTGCTTGTACGGATAAGATGGATCCTATTACCTCTTATGTTGAAAGTAATAATCTTTCAACAATAGATATTAAATCCGGACAGGAAGGAGGTATGCATGGAGCTACGATTGGCGGAAGCATTGATTTAAAGAAAAAAAGTACTGCTTTTGGACTTGTTAATCGATGGTCGGGTGCGTATCAAAGTGGATACGAATTTAATAACAGGCAATTCTTTAACCTTGGGAATATCTCTTTTTCAAGTAAAAAATGGGCAGGAGATGTCAGTATAGGATATAGAGAGGCCAACAATTATAAAGATGGAAATAAAAATGAAATAAAGCACTCACAATACAAAAAATTCAATACGTCTTTGGGAATAGCTTATAAAACGAGTGCGTTATCTTCTTTGAAAGCAGATGCAATTTTTGATGTTGCAAAGAATGTGGGATTTCCTGCTTTACCAATGGATTTGTGGTTGTCACGTGCTATTATTACATCAGTATCTTACAAACAGTTATTTGAAGACCGTTTTTTGCGTGTGTGGGATACTAAAGTTTATTTTAACGCTGTAGAACACTATATGGACGATACAACTCGTCCGGAAAACTTAGTGCATATGGATATGCCCGGATGGAGTACAACCTATGGTTTACTGTCTAAGGCTAATTTTAAACAAGGTAATTATTATTCTGAACTTCAATTAAACGCCTATAATAATTTATCTATTGCTGAGATGCGTATGTACCCACAGAATAGATCTGAGCGTACAATGTTTGCATATAGCTGGCCTTGGGTAACAACGACGTATGCTGGGGTATCATTAAATAATACCTTAGAATTTTCTGATTATCAAAGGCTAAACTTCGGCGGATCTGTTGGTATAAATTACAATTATTCAAAATATGTAGAATTTAACTGGATTTTTCATCCAGGAGCTGCTCAAGAGAAAACGAGACTTTTACCTGGTTTACAGGCTAATTATGAAATAGATGTCGATAGATTTAATTTCTCATTAGGAATAGGATATGGACATAGAGCGCCTTCTGTATCAGAGGCTTATGGATACTATATTTACAATAGCTATGATCGATATGATTATATTGGAAATCCAGATCTGAAGGATGAAATTTCCAATGAGATAAATGCCAGTATGGGATATAAAGATCAGCGCTTCTCTTTACAGACTAAGGTGAATTATTTTTATATTAAAAACTACATTATCGGCAGAATTTTGAGTTTAGGAAGTCCCATGAACTACCAGTCCGTTGGAGTAAAAGGATATACTTCTTTAAACTATGCAACTTTGTTTAATATTGCATTTGTTGCAGACTATCAAATTTTGGACAATCTTCATTGGAAGGGAAGTGCTACCTATGCCAGAGGAAAAGATGATGACAATGGAAATTTACCTTTTATCAGACCTTTTAGTTATCAGACCTCGCTACATTACTTGTTTAAGGATTTCAGTATACAAACTTCTGTAAGCGGAGATGCCAGACAACGTAATTTTAGTCCGGAATATGGAGAAAGTTTAACACCTTCTTATGCTGTTTGGAATGCTTCGTTTGATTATACTTTTTATGTAAAAAATGTTAGAGCAGTAGCTCAAGTAGGGGCGGAAAATATACTCAACGAGTACTATAGTACATATGCAGACTGGGGCAATATACCAAGAATGGGACGTAATATTTTTACTTCTCTAAAAATCAATTTTTAAAAATAAACTTAATAAATAAAAACAAATGAAAAATTTAAAAAAGTACCTTTTATTATCTGCTATTTCATTAGCAATTGTTTCGTGCTCAAATGATGACGGTAGCTCGGCTGCTAATAACGTAACTTTAGAATTTGCGAATACGTTTAAAGAAAAAACTATTGTGTTAGGAGGAGCAACTTCTACATCTGCTACAGTAAATGTGTCTGCTGAAGGGCAAACACATCATTTCTCTGAATTAAAATATGTAATCAGTAATATTCGTTTGGTTAAAAATGACGGTAATGAAATTCCGTATAATGCAAATGATTTAGATAAAGGAGCCACGGTGATTAATCAGGCTAAACCAGAAACGCTTAATTATGTACTCAATAATATTCCAAAAGGGGAGTATAAGCAAATCAAATTTGGTTTAGGAGTAAGAAGTGATCTGAATACATTAGATGAAGTAAGATTTCCGGTTTTTTATGCAGCTGCAGGAGCAAATGATACAGAGATGATGTGGGAATGGGGAACAGGTTATCGTTTTACTAAAATTGAAGGTTTTTATGAGTCAGATAATAAAGAAATGTCTATTCATACAGGGAGTACTATAGAAGATGGGGATGACGGAAAACAAAAACAAGGGGTTGATGCTTATAGAGATGTAACTTTAAATTTACCAGAAAATGCTGTAGTGGGGAGTTTATCGCCTAAGATTGTTATAAAAGCAGATTTTGATAAGTTGTTAAGTGGAAAATCAAATACCATCAAGTTAAGTACAGGTACCGGATCGGATGATAACGCTACGCCAAATATCCATACAGCGGTACAGATGGTAAAATTTGTAGATAATTTAGGAGGAAACGGAACAAGTGATATAAGTGGAATGTTCTCTGTTGTGAGTGTAAAATAAAATAGTTGTTTAATAATTGAGAGCCGTTATTACTATAATGGCTCTTAATTTATTTTTAGTTTTTAATTATTGTTATAAATGGAAGTAATCAAGAGAAAAATTATTTTTATAGCTGTAATGTTGCTTATATCTTGCAGCAGTGATGATTATGAAGATATTGTTCTTGACAATTTTGAAATAGAATTAGTGGTTCCAAGTTATTTTCCTCAGTGGAATCCGGCTGCCTTAAATAACAAGCCAACTAAATATGGTGTTCAATTAGGAGAGAAACTTTTTACTGATAAAAGGCTGAGTAAAGACAATACCATATCGTGTTCTAGTTGTCATATAAGAGCTTATGCTTATGCAGATGATAATACACAGGCTATCGGAATTCAACAAAGAGCAGGACTGAGAAATACTCCACCTATTCAAAACCTTCTTTTTATGAAATTCTATAATTGGGATGGCAGTAAACTGAGTTTGGAAAACCAACCGATCGTTCCCATTATTACCCATGAAGAAATGGATTCTTCTATTCTGGAAGTCATCCAAAAAATTAAAAACGATATTTCGTACAGAGTACTTTTCCAAAAAGCATTCGGTGATGAAAGCATTACGCCTGAACGAATATACAAAAGCATTGCTCAGTATGAGTATACTTTGATTTCTGCCGACAGCAAATATGATCGCGTAATGAATAATAAAGAAAAATTTACTTCTCAAGAAACTTATGGCTATAGCATATTTACTCAAAAATGCGCAGGTTGCCACAGTGGAGCACTATTTACTGATCAGAGTTTTAGAAATATCGGTTTTCCTGTCAATCATAATAGCAATGAAGCAGGGAGAGCCAGAATAACAGGTGATTCAAAAGATTATATGAGCTTTAGAGTGCCTTCGCTTCGAAATATTGAATATACTGCGCCGTATGGAAGTTTTGGACAGTTTACTTCTCTAAAGGAAGTATTAGATTATTTTGATGCAGGAGTTTTATATTCTGATAATTTGGATACTATATTTAAAAATAATAGTAATCGTATTGTATTAAGCGAAGAAGAAAAGGAAGCATTAATTCAATTTATGAAAACTTTGAGTGATACCAGATTTATTAGTAAATAACTAAATAGTTAGATTATGGTTTATCTGAAGAGTATTTTTTAATTGATCAGGAAATCTACGAAGAAACGAAAAAGGTTAGCTTGTTATGATTTGTAACAGAGAAAGTAGAAATTACTATATTCTTTTCTAACTCTTTAAATATTTTATTTTCTTATAATAAAATATTAATTATTTTTAAAAATTAGTCTATAAAACAGAAAAAGTTGTAATTTTATCAATAGAAATAATGAGTTAAAACTAATTTTTTGTAATATAAATAAACAGGTGTTACTTTAACTTATAAATTTCTGTTTTTTGAGATTAAACTTTATTGATTTTAATATGAAAAAACTTGTGTTTTATTTGCTTATCATTTCGGTTCTTTTTATAAGTTTTCTTTTAATTAGAACTTTTATGTATCCTTTTAAAAAGAATGTAATAGACTCATCAAGTTCAGACTTTACAATTCCAAGAAACGATTCTGCTATTTTTAGGCTTTCGGGTGGAATAAAAATACCGACTGTTTCTACCGGAGAATTAGGTGAGTTTGATTATGCTAATTTTGATGCGTTCAAAGATTATTTAAAACAGACATATCCATTAATTTTTGAGCGTACAGAGAATTACTTGGTTAATGGGTATGGCTTGGTTTTTATATTAAAAGGCAGTAATCCTACATTAGAACCAATTTTATTTTTGTCTCATATGGACGTTGTACCTTCAGGCAATGCTCAGGTAAAAAACAGTGATGAACATATTTTTAGACCTGATGATATACCCATGTCTTCTGTTGAGGAAATAGCTAAGGAATGGGATTACGGACCTTTTTCAGGAGCTGTTGCAAATGGACGGATTTATGGTAGAGGGGCGCTAGATATGAAAGGAATGCTTTTTTCTTTGTTAGAGTCCATGACCAATTTAATCAAGGAAGATTTTATACCCCAACGTGATATTTATCTGGCTTTTGGTTTTGATGAGGAGGTAGGAGGTAGAAGAGGAGCAGTTAAAATCGCTGAAAATTTTAAACAAAAAGGGCTTAGATTTGATGCTGTCTATGATGAAGGTGGTGTAATATTGGAAAAAGGAAGTGTCCCAGGTGTAAATTCAGATGTTGCTTTAATCGGCTGTGCAGAAAAAGGATTTCTATCTGCTAAAATAAAGGTTAGAGGATTGGGAGGGCACTCTTCTACACCACCTTTAGAAAGTGCCATTGGTAAGGCTGCGGTTATTATGCAACGTTTAGAAGAAAATCAGATGAAACCTACTATTACGCCTTTGATTCAAAATTTTTTTGACGATATTGGAGATGCCATGTCGTTTCCTTCAAAATTGGCAATTGCAAACAGATGGCTTTTAAAACCTCTTCTGTTTTCTCAACTGACAAAAAATAATTCTACGAATGCATTAATTCGTACAACTACTGCATTAACAATGATGAAGGGCAGTGATGGAACGAATGTTCTTTCTCCGGAAGTAGAGTTTGTTGTTAATTTCAGGTTGCTTCCAGGAAATACGATTGAAGATGTAAAAGAACATATTGATAAAGCAACAAGAGGTTTTGATGTAGAAATAGAAGAAATAGATAATACCAGGGAAGCTTCTGCTATATCGCCTAACGACAGTAAAGCATACAAAATGATAGAGACAGGAATTAAAAATATATATCCGAATGTTTTAACAGTACCTTATCTTACGCTTGGAGGTACGGATGCTTATAAATATCAAATTGTTAGCAATAATATTTATAGATTTATTCCTTTGAAAATTAACAACTCCGAACAACAAAGTATACATAGTACAAATGAATATATAAGCATTGAAAACTATATGAAAATGATTTATTATTTTGAATATATTATGAGAAATTATAATTAAACACAACGAATATAAATTATTTTGAAAATTCTATTGCGTTGATTCTGTATTCTTCTCTGGGGAAAGATGTGCAATGATGATATTAGCAGTTTGCTTGGGATGAGAAATAAGTCCTCCATGACCTGCTCCTTGAATAGTATTTAATTCTATTGAATTAACTTTTTGTTTTATTTCTTTTGCAACTGCTGGATATACTAAAATAGAATTACTTCCTGTAATCAAGGTGATTCTGCCTTTAAATTGGTTTAGATTTTCAGGTTTAATATTTAAACGTTCGGGATCGTTTGCCTGATCAAGCCAAGTAGCATAACTAGCTGTCATGGTATTTCGTGCCCTTTCATCAAAAATAGAATACCAACTACCTTCTCCAAAGGCTACTTTTTCAATAAAATTAAATGTGCCTTGTTCAATGTACCCTTGTTCAAGCAAGGTTTTACTTTTTTGCATTTCAGACTGTACTTCTGATAGAATTTGTTTGTATTCAGATTGTCCTTTAAGCATTCCAAAAATAGGAGGTTCATATAGGACAATACTCTCAACTCTATCAGGATGATTATTGGCTAACTCTATAGTTATATTTGCTCCATAAGAGTGCCCAATAAAGTGAGCCTTTTTAATTTCTAGAGCATCAAGTAGGGATAAAACATCTTTAACATCTATTGATATTGTACCTTGTTTTTTATCTGGAGAAGAAGCACTATGTCCTCTTCTATCATATAAAATTATAGAATTAGTAACTGTTTTATTTAACTCTTCTGCCACAGGTAGCCAAGAATTATGATCATCCCATGATCCGTGTATAAAAACAATGGGAATATCGTGTCCTTTCTTATAGCGTATCGCTAAGTTGACATCACTAGTTTTAATTTGGTATAGTGGAGTATTTTCAATTGCAAAATATTCTGTATTTGTTTGAGCGAATAATGCGTATGGAAGTAATTGAATTAGGAAAAAGAGTAAAACTCCAATTTTTTTATAAGAAGAATAACCCATGATTTTATATTATAATTTATTGAGACTAAATTTAAGTAAAATAAATGAAGATAAAAAAAAACGAATTATAACTTATTATAACCCGTTTTTTACCTAACTAATTTATATAGTTTTTATGTATAATTCCTGTAATTCGTCAGGTGTAAAATCTTTAGAATCTAATTGTTGTATCAGTTTTCCTTGCTTCATTATTCCTATTTTGGTTGAGACTTTAGTCGCATTGAATATATCATGTGTAGCCATAAAAATTGTTTTACCTTCACGACCTAATTTACAGATGAGTTCATTAAATTCATTTGTAGCAATTGGATCAAGTCCGCTTGTTGGTTCATCTAAAAACAGCACTTTGGCGTTTTTAGCAACTGCAATGGCAATTCCTACCTTCTGTCTCATTCCCTTTGAATACTCTTTAAGTTTTCTATGATGTGCAGATTCTTGTAGTCCCGTTAGTATTAAAAAATCGATGAGTTCTTTGTGAGTGTAAGAAAAACCAGCAATTTTACTAAAGAAATCCAGATTCTCAATTCCAGTTAGTTCGGGGTATAACATAACTGTTTCGGGTATATAGGCAATGTCTTTTTTTATTAATTGTGGATTCTCTATAACAGATATCCCATTTATAAAAGCTTCTCCAGATGTTGGTTTTATAAAACCTAAAAATATATTAATAGTTGTGCTTTTTCCTGCTCCATTTTGACCAAGTAAAGCATAGACTTCTCCTTTTTTGAGTTCTATATTTAAGCCATATAACGCTGTGTTATTGTCATATTTTTTATGTAGGTTGGTTGCTTTTAGCATAGTTTTCTTAATTTTTTATGTGAGATAATTAATAAAATAGTAATGATAAGAAATAGGGGCAATAATAGTTCGAGAATTGAAACGTTTGATTGTGCTTTGAATTTTTCTAGTTTGTGATTGTTCCAATTCTCTACAGTACTGTCTTGATTAGAGAAAATTAAGGGATAAAAATGCAAACGTTTTTCTTTATGAAAATCCTTTAGTTTGTTTTCATAAGCAAGAATATTATTTTGATCAGATAAGGCTAGTTCACTTGAAAGTATTAGGGTGTGCATACTTGGAAGAAAATAACCTATTAGCTTAGCAGCATTATTTCTTGCCTTTATTTTGCTCTGATAAGCAATAGAAGATTTCATTGATTCTACATCAGCTAGATGTTGCATCGCATAATACCATTTCCAATTGAAATCATTATTAAAAATGGTATCATTAGTTTTAAATTGAGGATATATATTATGAAATTTATCTATTGTGTTTTTTTGAGGTTCGTCCCATTTATTGTGATAACCATCTCTTTGTTCTATAACAGTTTGTAGTGCTTCTTCTATAGGATACATTTTTTGAATTAGAACAAAGCTTATCATTGGAACAATAAAGTTAATTCCTATCCAAATAATAATTAGAGAAAGTGCATTATATGAGGTATTCTTATTGCTTGCTATTATAAAACGGCATAAGACAAACCAAAACAAAATGTATAAAAAACCAAGTAAAATGAATAAACTAAAGGTACTATCCAAGGCAATACCAATCCATAGTTTGGCAGTTAAGAGCAATAAAAAATAAATTGAAATAATAGCCAAGAATCTTATTAAGAGCTTTGTATCTATTATTCTTTTTATATTTCCACTTTGTAAAGACAATAGTTTTAATGTACCACTTTCTTTTTCTTGTGATAGAATATTAAAATTAATAGCAATTATAATAAGTGGAAAAAGAAAGATAAGTACAAAGCTAAAATCGAAATTTCCAGCTAGTGCGCTTGTAGGGTTATAGAAATCTGTATTGTATTTCTGTTCTTCTAAATTTCGGATAGTTACTCCTTTTAAACTTGGTGTAAAATCTCTCATACCAATATTAAGTGCTGTTAATTTATTAGGTTCGTTAAATAAATGGAATTTTATATAGTAAAGAGTAGATCCAATATGTGTTTCGTGCGCTGTGTTTTTTTGAATGCTTTGCTCTTGATATTCAGTAGCATCTTGCATTAACTGATTGTTTTTTTCAAGGAATGTAACTCCAGTATGTATGGATACTATTCCAAGAAGGAATAGTAGTATGAGTGAAAATACATACACTTTATTTTGAAAAAATTGTTTATATAAGTACTTATTCATCTTAATTGAATTTGAGTTTTTTGATACTTAGGAGTATGATTAAAAGACTTATTGCAAACCAAAAGACTAGGGCAGAACAAGTGGTTAATTGAGTTTGTAAACTAGTTAATAGTCCTGTATATTGATATTTAAAGTCAGGAAGGTTTTTCCAGTTTTCTTGGCTTATGATTTCATTTTTAGATTTATCATTGCTGATATGTTCTATTTGTAGATCATTCATGTATTGAGCTAGTTTGTAGCGATACTCTTCTGCTTGGTTTTGAAATATTTTATAAGAGTAATAATCTGTTGCACAAACCATTATTGAAAAACTTTTAATAGCTGTCATTGGATTAAAATAACCGGAGTATTGTGTTATACTATATTGTTTTTCAAATGTATCTTCCAGTTTTTTAATTTTTTTATTGTAAATATCCGTACTGATTTTTTCGCCTTGTTTCATTATAAAACCGCCATAGTTAAAGGGAAGTTTATTGACATTGTCAACATTGTAATGATTAAGTAGTGAGTCTTTTATGTGAGAAAAGTAGGGGTCATTGGGATTGTGACTATCTCCAACTTTTAGAATTTCTTTTTCAAGTTTGGTTTCGAAGGCAATCCTTGATTCAATTGGATAACTAATTTGAGCGGTATATTGTACTGCTTTAGGTAGAATAATTGACATCAAAAGCCAGATGGTAATTAGGTTAATTAATGCTGAGGATGAGTTTTTACTTAGTGTTGAGATTCCTACAACAATTGAACTTAGCAAAAAGTAAAATAAAGCATAAGAAAACAGAATCAGTAAACTTCGAAACAGAATATCGGAAAAAGTACTTAAATAACTGTAGCTTATCAGTCCAATTAGTATTGGAAATACAGGTAGAGAAAGTAGAAGAGCGTAATGCCACAATCCCTTTACTTTACCGAAAATAATAGCCTTTTTTGAGGCTCCTTGAATACTTAACAATTTTAACGTATTGTTCTCTTTTTCTTTGGTTATTAGATTAAAACCAACAAAGAAAATAATAAGAGGGAGCAAAACTTGTAAGATAAAAGCAGGGGTAAATACGCCAAACCGCACAATCACACCTGAGCTATTAGCTTCTGAAATATTTGCCGTATTTTGTTTATGAGCTTCTAAAAATATCACATTTCCTAGATAGTCGTCTAATCCTTTGTCCAATATACTCATTGGATGAGCTAGTCTAAAAACAAGATAACCATAATGAGCCATTCTATGTGGATGTTTATCAGGTCTATTTTCCCATTTTTCTCTTACTTCAGTTCGATGAGATTCAACTGAGGCAGCATGGGTAGTAAATTGAATGTAATTGATAAAACAACTTAGGATACATATTAGCCAAACTCCTAAGAGAATAAAGAGATTTTGTTTTTTGCTTATAATATCTCTAAAGGTTTTTCTAGTGATTAGTTTAGTCATTAAGAAGTGGTTTATGATTTTACATTTTTTCTGGTTAAGCTCTTTACGATTGTTTTTATAAAGCTTGTATAGGCAAAACTAATTGATAGAATTAGAATTAGAACCACGATAATCGCAAGTATTACTTGTCTCGTCTTTATTATTTCGCATCTCGTCAGTGTAGATTTTTTTATTGAGTTTTACTTAATATCACAGAATTAAGAGGAAGAACTGTTTTTAACAATGTGTCCTTTTAGTTATAACAGCAAGAGAAAATCCTGAGTAAATACTACGATTTTGTATAAGGGATTAAAACTTAATTGCTAATTGCGTCATTTACTATTCCGTTTTGCGTCTTAGGTTAATTCACTCTAATGTCTATATTTGTAACTGAATAATTATCACTTACCCGTTGTGCATTATGAATTAAAGAAGAGAAAAGTTGTTCATTTGATTTAAAATCAGTAAATTGAATTAATAACAAAACATTTACAATGAACAACTTAGGTGCAAATTACGAAAGAATTTCGGAAGTTTTACGAAAAATATCAAATGAAAATTTATTGCCCTACCAAAGACGAACACCAAAATTGAAGGATTTGGAATTGATAAGTCTTGCTTTAA
>NZ_SOAG01000042.1 GCF_004364575.1 Myroides indicus
AGGAAAGCAGATGTAGAACCCACATTTGCACAACTCAAACACAACCGGAACTTCAAAAGATTTACCTTAAAAGGACTTGAAAAAGTGGAAATAGAATTCGGATTGCATGCTTTAGCTCATAATCTCAAAAAGATGAGCGCTTAAACAAGAAGGATAACAATTCTTTTTCACAGTTGTTAAATCTATTTGGATCTTTGACCTCAATTTTTGAATCATAAAAAAAACCGTCCCGATTTTGTAAACGAGACGGCTTCATCATTTTTTATTAGAATTTGATGGTGGCTTTTCGATTTGGGAATCACCCTACTTTACCCTTTGAATTGCCAATAGATAATAGAGAAATCATAAGTATCGCCATTTTAATTTAACACCTAAACGATAAAATTAGGAAATACACACTAGGAAGGAGTTATCCTTCCTAACAGATCAGACTGTAACGAAATCCTTATATTTAACTGCGATAGAATAAATTAAAAAAGGTCAATACTAGCCAGAAACTAAGAGATTATTATTAATCAATTCTTAATCCTATATAAAGAAAGGGTTAGACTTTAGTTGAAAACCTAACCCAAACTTTATTTTTGAACTTAAACACCTTAAGAGACAGTACCATTTTTGACACCCTATCAACAACTACTGTTTCTTAACGAATTTAGTTAATATAACAATCATTTGCCCATCTATTTTTCCTTCGATCTGCTCCACATTATCATGAACCAAACGAATATTCCTAACAGCAGTTCCTATTTTTGCATTAATCGAAGATCCTTTTACATCCAGATCTTTAATAAGGGTAACCGTATCTCCTCCTGACAAAATATTTCCGTTACAGTCTTTGTGCAATTCTACTGAACCATCACTGATATGATCTCCCGTTGCTTTGGCTAACTCCAACAATTCCTCTTCCAAATACATCATATCTAAATTATCTGCTGCCCAACTCTCATTTCTAAATCTATTCAACATTCTCCAAGCTACCACTTTAACCATTGCCACTTCACTCCACATTGATGAAGACAGACACTGCCAATGATTAGAGTCTAATTCCTCCTTTTTATCAATTTGAGCCAAACATGTATTACATATATAAATTTCTCTATCTGCCTCATTACTCGAAACCGGAGGTACCTCATAAATATTTAAGTTTCCGGTTACTTCGCATAACTCGCATTTATTTCCACTTCTTTCTTTTAACTGCATTTCTGTTTTCATAATTGATTTTATCTTAAAAAAAGCAAATATAATCTTTTAAAATCAAGAATTCACTTCATATATGAATCCATCATTAATAAATCATGCAAACATACTATATCTCTATTTCTTTATATTAATATAAAACTAGACTCCCTTGGTCTTTATCTTTAACTACTGAAATAGAAACCGGTATTTTTTCTTTTAACTCATCAACATGAGAGATAATCCCTACAATTTTATTTTCTTTATACAGGCTATTTAATGTTTCAAAAACAATATTAACTGAATCTTTATCTTGTGTTCCAAAGCCTTCATCAATAAAAAAGAAACTCTTATCCGCTTTTGACGAACTTTGCACGTTTTCTGCCAAAGCTAAAGCAAGTGATAAAGAAACTTGAAAGCTTTGTCCACCTGACAACGTTTTTACGCTTCTTGATTTGCCTCCGTTTAAATAATCTATAATTTCAAATTCATTATTATCATTTAACTGTAAGCTCAATTGATTGTTTGTCAAGCGATGAAAACGATGATTAGCCAAATTACATAAATTTTTGAGATAAACAGCAGATACATAGTTAACAAAACCTGCTCCTTTAAACATATTTTCTAAAACAGCTATATTTTTCAGACGTTTATCAATCTCTTCAAATTTTAAAAGTAAGTTTCCTTTTTCTTTTAAATCACGTTCCAAACGCTCTAGTTCTCCACTTAGCTTTGTGGTAAATATAGCTTGTTCATCTGCTTTTTGCTCTAACTCAGCTACCTCTTTTTCTTTTTCTTTATACTTATTTTCATCAAAATCTACAAGCTTTAATTTATCGGTTAATGTAGCAACATTGTTTTTAATTACTTCGTGACTGACAACAAATGCCTGAATAGTCTTTCTTGCTTCTTCCACATTAATTTTTTTCGATAAAATATTGAAAATTTCGTCTTTAAAATTGAGGTGGAATTTTTCCATTAAGGGCGTCAATTCTTTTTCTATATTATCAATATTCTGTTTTAATTCGCTTATCTCAACCGATATAGTTTTTTTCTCTGTTTGGAATGCGGTTAGTTTTAAGGAAAGTTCCTGATATAATTGCTGAAACTTTTTATATTCTATTTCTATATTTTCTATGTGCTTTTCTGTATTTTTTATTTTTAATTCAACCTCTTCTAAACTTATGAGGGTTAAATCATCAATATCTAAAAATCTAATCTGACTCTTTTTGGTGTAAACTTCAGATTCAAGCTTAGCATATTCTATTTCTATCTTTCTCAACGCCTCTCTATACTTCTCTACATTCGTCTTAATTTGCTCAGCCTCCTTCTGCTCTTGAATATATGATTCTTCTAATTCTTCTACTATTTTACTAGCTGCGATTGCCTTTTCTTTCAATTGATAAAATTGCTCAATATTCCCCATTTCAATATCACTCCACATAAATTCCGAACGATGCTGTTCTAGTTGTTCTTTTTGCAAATTGTATTTATTGTTTGCTTTATTCCATTCTGTTTCCAGTAAATATTTTTTTTCTAAAGCAATTCGCATCAACTGTTCCTTTTGAAACAAATTCTCCCAAATTCTATTTAATTCTGCCTGTTCAACAGACAATTTTTCTATTGTTTTTGTAATATCTTCTCCCTCTAATAAATTCGGATGATTAGTAGAACCACATAAAGGACATGATTCTCCATCGTGTAAATTATAAGCATATTGCACCAATTGTTGTGAGACGTGTAAATGCCTTAAATCATCCTCAATTTTATCTTTCTGTTTCTGCAGTTCATTCCGTTTTTCTTCTGTCTCAAGTTCCCATCTATTCATCGCAGCAAATCCAAATCCTTTTATTTCTTTTTCTAATTTACATATGTCTTGTTTCAGGTTGATTTGAATTTGTTTTGTTTCATAAACTATCTTTTGAATATAAATAAAATCATTAAACCATTTATCCAGATTCATAATCTTTACAGGATCAATCCGATCTTTTTTTGCTTGATTTAGCTTTATCTCAAGATCTGCTAATTTATTTTGTTTACTTTTAAAAACACCTTCTTCTTGCTTTATAGTTTCTTCTCCTTTTTTTTGTCTGATTAACAATAAATCTTTAGCTCTGTTTGCTGTCTTTATTTGTTTAAATAAGGTTAGTTCAAACAATTCTATTTTGCGCTGTTCTATCTTTTGGAATTCAGGTTCTATCTGCACCAATTTTGCAGATACTTCATCATATTCTTCTTGAAGCACGGTGAGACCTTCTTCTATTTTTTTTAAACTACCCTGCTTTAATTCATACTTGTTTTGGGCATTTTTTTCTTCTGTTAATAAGCCTGAAAATGCTTTCTCTACCCTCTCATACTGCTCCATTTCTTTTTGCTTCTCCTGTATAAACGGCAGATTCTTCTCAAGTTGTATCAATTCATCTTGTTTACTCTTTAGTGTTTCAAAATCCGTTTTAAGCAATTTTAACTGCTGAAAATTGTCATTTTCTTTTTTATACTTAATTGTATAATCCTTCAATTTGGCGCTTTCCGCCTTCCACGCCTCTGTCAGCTCTTTAATTTGTTCTTCTGTCAGCGACGCATATCCCTGCAATTGTCCTGAAAGCCTATCGTAATTCTGTTTAGCTGTTTGATAAACCTCTTTGGTGCTCTCGGCTAAATCAAATCGATCTAATCCAAAAATTTCCTGCATCATCTGCGTCCGATCTTTCCCCCCTAGCTCAATAAACTCTTTAAATTTTCCTTGCGGAATAATAATGGTTCTTTTAAAATTAGCATAACTCAACCCCACAATTTTCTCAATATCTAAATGCGGAAGCGGTACCCATTGTTCATTTTTCCATTTATACAATACGGCATCCCCGCGTTTTACATCATCAAAACGTTTAGAATTTCGTTTAAAATCTCTATAAATACGATATTTTTCATCTTCAAAGTTGTAAAACTCCAAAACAATTACCGAGCGGCTTGACTTTAAATTCATCATATTATACGCTCGATTATCTCTGGCATTTAATCGCTCGCTTTCCCCGTATAAACCAAAAGAAATAGCTTCTAAAATTGATGATTTCCCAGACCCAACCTGTCCGAATATACCAAATAATCCTGCCTGTGTAAGATGTGTGAAATCAATAATTTGCTTATGCTGATAGGAATACAATCCTTCTATTTCTAATTTTATAGGTATCATCTGTGTCCTTATTTTAGATTGTTTCCGTTTAACACCTCATCAAACAGATTTAAGATATCTTCATTGGGCAGTTGTCCTGCATATTTCTGTTTAAAATAATCCGTAAATAAGCCTTTGATATCCTGATTTAAGTTTACCTGATTATTTGTTTCCTCTCTATTTTCTCTTTCTAAAGTAATCTGTGGTATAATCATCACAATTTTATCATGTGCTTTATTTAAGCGTTTGATGTCATCTGCCTGTAAAAAAGTATTGCTTACCAATGTTAATTCTACTAAATGATCTGGATTATTAGTCAGCCAATAGATTGCTTCATCTACACTAAAAAACTTTTTTCGTGATAATGGATTCCCTTTTTTAAGTTCAATCAACTGATAGTCGACAGGTTTAAAAGGTTCTACATTCAACAAAACGACATATTTTTGCTGTCCTGCTTCACTAAAACTATAACTGAGCGGGCTTCCGGAGTAAACTACAGGAGTATCAGGTTTACCCAACTGATGAAAGCGATGTAAATGTCCCAAGGCTGTATATTGAATCTGCGGAGGAACAATATTGCTGTACAACAAATCGGCATTTCCTATTTTTAGCGGTTTTTCTCCATCCGGTTCTTCTAATGTTTCTCCGTTTTTATCGCTCATATACAAATGCGACACCAATAAATTTACTCCTTGATGATCACAATACTGATCTGCTAATTTTTTCCAATGATCGTGTAATATTTCATTGAGTGCCGATCCTTGGTTTTCTTTATCCAGTTCTTTTTGCAATCGAACTTCATTAGCATATGCCGTATGTAAAATACGAACAGGATACGAGAATTTATCCAATTTAAGCTCGATAAAACCTTCGTCAGAGGTTGTTATTGCAAATTTATTGGGTATTTCAAAAGGTGGTACCTTTACATTTGGAAAACCTATAAATATAATGCCGCATTCACGTGCTAAAGGATCCGGAGCGTTGATACGTTCGGGACTATCGTGATTTCCAGCAATAGCAATAACAGGGCGTTCGCCATTTTTTGCTAATCGCTTTAATGTTTTGTAAAAAAGTTCTATTGCTTCAACCGAAGGATTAAAGGTGTCAAAAAGATCTCCAGCTACCAATACTAAATCTGCGTTTTCACGCTCAGCTACTTCACTAATCTCCTGCAATACTTGAGTTTGTTCATTTATTCTACTAAATCTCTCTAATCTTTTACCCAAATGCCAATCTGCGGTATGCAGTACTTTTAATACCATATTATTTCAGCTATTTATCCGTAAATTTAAGCATTGAGCAACAAATGCACAACTTTCAAAGCAGCAAAAGGTATGAGCCTATTCTGTATCTTGTATAATAGATTATTCTATCTTCGTGTCTCTCCCTGCAATAATACCCGAAACTAAAAGCGTGGCTGACATCAATAATAAAAATAACAGCGAATACATCCAATTATTTGAAAAATCAAACAGAGCACCAAAAACAGGAGGTCCGAAAGCAGCTATCAAATAACCAAATGATTGTGCCATCCCTGACAGTTCAGCCGACTGATTGGTACTTTTCGTCCTCAAAACAAATAATAGCATCGATAAACTAAACGCCAATCCGCTGGCTAATCCAATCATTATACACCACACTATAATATACTCTGTTCGAAATAACATAACCCCTCCTATTCCGGCAATAAATAAAACTCCGACGCTTATTGCCAATAATTTTTGATTATTCATTTTACTGGCTATAATAGCTCCTAAAAATGTCATAGGCAATTGAGCAAACTGTACATAAGATAAAATCCATCCTGAATCTTCTACCGACATACCCCATGTTTGCATTACTTTGGGTAACCAAGCAGCTAAACAATAAAATAATAAAGATTGTACTCCCATAAATACAGTGACCGCCCAAGCTAATCTTGAGTTATAGAGATTTACGATATTTTTTTCAGTAATGTAATTATCTTTTAGAGAGTCCTTTTCCTTTTTCTTTACCTGAGGAATCCAAATGAAAATAGTCAGTAACGAAAGTACTAACCAAACTCCTATAGAACCTTTCCATCCCAAAGAGGTATAAGTTCCCAAGCTAATACTAAAACCCGCTGCCAAAGCCGCAGTTAAATTCATAGAAACTGAATAAATTCCCATCATAGTTCCCACTTTGTAAGGGAATTTACTCTTTATAAAAGCAGGCATCAAAACATTCCCCACCGTGATTGCTGTACCTACTAATGCAGCTCCTAAAAACAGAGAAACTATATTTCCTAGCGGACGAATAAATAGCCCTATACTTAACAATACTAAGGAAAATAACAAAATCATTTCCATTCCATATTTTTGAGAAAATTTGGGTATAACTCCAGATAACAGTGCAAATGCAATTAGGGGAATTGTAGTAATCAAACCCGCCATTGTGTTGGACAAAGCGAGAGACTGACTTATTTCTCCAATAACAGGTCCAACAGAAGTTAAAGGTGCCCGTAGGTTTGAAGCAATAAAAATTATACCTAAAAGCATTAGTATTTCTCTTGTTTTCGAAACCTTTCCAACATTATTATTTACAGGATTATTCATATTATTTTGTGAATTTGCTTTTGAAACACAAAACTACAGGTTATTAAATGATTATATTTGCCATATATCAAAACTAAAACGACAACTATGGACGGACATCAATTAGTAGATCAAGTCGATAAAAAAGGATTTGTATGGCATGCTGAAGAATGGATACACAACAATAAATTTCATCAACATCAAAAAGCTCAGCTCGTTTTTGTTGAATCCGGTTATCAATATTTGCATACTAAAAATAGCAGGTTTTTATTACCGCAAAATCATGCTGCATGGATTCCGTCAAACTTACCTCACAAAACCACCTCTGCATCAGAATCTGTTTCATTGCGCACTTTATATTTTAGTACAAGAGAAATGTCTGATTTTTACAATGATCTCTATCTTTTTTCTGTACCTGTCGTTTTAAGAGAAATGATTATGTATACTGAAAAATGGTCCTTAAATAGGATATACAATCAAAGTGAACAAACCTTTTTGCATGCCATTCTAGAAGAGCTTCCTTCTTTTATACAAAATTCTATTCCTTTAATCACTCCTGTGCCTAAATCAACCAACCTGCTTGTAATGACAGATTATATCCATCAATCTTATACCTCCTCAATCACTATTGAAGAATTAGCTGAAAAAAGCTTTGTAAGTGTTAGAACACTAGAACGGCAGTTTAAAAAAGAAACGGGAATTACCATTGCCAAATACATACAGATGGTTCGCATTATCAAATCACTCGAACTTTTAAGTGACGGGAATTTTAATATTGGCGAAATCGCCTTACAAACAGGTTATAGCAGCGCTCAATCATATAGCAATGTTTTTGCTAAACTACTTGGAAAACGACCAAGTGAATATTTTCAATCATTCAAATAATAAAAAAAGTCTGCTTCTAAAAACAGACTTTTTTTATAATGTATCATTTCATTAATTTTCTACTGGCAAAAAATTATATTCTTTTGCGTAATACAGCATTTGTTCCTCAAATGTTTTTGGTTGTTTAATCACATAATCTGTTATTTTGCCTTCATTATTAGTCACAGGCACAATATACGGATTTACAAAACCTCTGTAAGGAGCCACGTTAAACTTAGCATTGCGCTCTAACACTTCTTTATGGATAGCCTGATCAACTTTTACTCCATAATTTTCGACTAAAGCTTTAGCCGCATCGTAGTCTCCTTCAGATTTGATTCTTTGCGTTTCTCTCAATAATTGTCCAAACAAATCGTGCAACTTATCATAATCGGTAATATTGAAATATGTTTTTCCATCTCGTACTACTTTTTCAATAACATTGTCTTTTTCTCCTTTTTCAAACACCCAGGCACTTACCCACTGACGATTTCTCATATGCGCCTCTTCAATATCTGCTCCTGGCTCTAAACGAACCAACTGCATCATCAAACCATTTCTAATGTAGCCATCATATGCTGCTTTCCCTACGGATTTCCAATCATCTACTAATCCTAATTCTTGTAATTTAGGATTGTACAAATAATAAAGTCCTACCAAATCTGCACGTCCTTCTTCTAAGGTTGATGCATAGCTTTTTAGCGTAACCTGTGGCTGTCCTACTCCCTGATTAATTTGTCCTGAAGCATGCCCTACTACTTCGTGCAGTGCTGTGTGAAGTTTATCTGCTAATTCACCGTATTTTTCTTCTAACTCAAACTCTTCCTGATCATGAACAAACTCCTTCAAGCGATCTGAACCACCTGCGTGGTTATAAGAGTCTATAATATTTCCTAAGGAAATGGATTTTGATCCGTGTTCCGCTCTGATCCAATCTGCATTTGGCAGATTAACTCCAATTGGCGTACTTGGAGAAGAATCACCCGATTCTGAAGCGACAATTACTGTTTTATAAGTAACTCCCACTACACTTTTTTTCTTATGCTCTTCCATCAATGGAGAGTTGTCTTCAAACCACTGTGCTTCTTTTGAAAGTACTTCCATTTTTTGAGACATATCAAAATCTTTGATTTGCACTACACTTTCATAGGATCCTTTATGTCCCAACGGATCATTATACACTTCTATAAAACCATTATTATAGTCTATATTTCCTTCTGTGGCTTGAACCCAAGCTACGTTGTAATCATCCCAAGCTTTTAAGTCTCCTGTTTTATAATATTCGATTAAAAGTTTTAGTGCATCTGCCTGTTTTTGATTTTCGGCAACAGTAACAGCTTGTTCAAGCCAATAGATAATCTTATCGATTGCAGAGCCATACATCCCTCCGCTTTTCCACACTTTTTCTACTAATTTCCCATTTTCTTTCACCAGCTTTGAATTCAATCCATTGGATAGCGGTCTAAGCGGATCACGGTTTTTCATTCCGGTAAAAAAAGCTTCTGCTTCTTCATCTGTAACTCCTTCGCCGTAAAAATTCACTGCCGAGCCGGTAACCAATCCTTTTTTAGGATCTAGATTTACTTTTTTATTGTCTGCATCATTAAATAAAATTTCAGCAATTTCACTATCTAGTACTGTATTTGTATCTTTTAATAGGGTATCAAAATAGCTCTTTGAAAAAGCAGGTTTTATCTTATCATTAGAGTAATGGTGGTGAATTCCATTCGAAAACCATACTCGTTTTAGATATATTACAAAATTTTTCCAATCTTCTGAATTTTTATCGCCCTCATAGTTTTGATAAATATTTTCAAGTGCTTTTCTGATCTTTAGATTGTATTTGTAATTCTGATCCCAGATAATATCCCTACCGGCATATCCTGCCTGACTCAAATAATAGACTAATTCTTTTTCTTTTAAGGTTAAATCATCCCAACCCGGAACCTGATATCTCAATACTTCAACATCGGCAAATTGATCTACGCTGTATTCAAAATTCTCCACTTCTGCTACATTTTCTGTTTCTTCTTTGTTCTCTTTATTTTTTCCGCAAGAAAACAACATGGCAGAAGCCAGTACAAGGCATGTTACTGTGTTTAATTTCATAATCTTGTTGTTTTTTGTATACTGACAAATATATAAAATATACCCTAGATTTTGCTGTTTTATTAAGCTAATCCTATTTGTTTAAATAATTATCAGTAAAATGCTGTTCTGAATTTGGTTTTGCAAATTTCTCCTTATTATAATCATTTGACTGGTTTTTAGGAATAGACAGCGATTGCCAGTCTTTATCTTTGATCATTTTACCAATAAATACAATCTGTCCGATGTGATAAGGATAATGGGAAAGCTGTCTGTGTAAAGCTTCGGCTACACTGTGTTCTTGATTTCTTATTTTTATTTTTCCTGTTATATTTTCAGCATTAATAGATACTAATGTATCCAACAAAACATTCCATGCTTTATCCCAATTAGCAACTAGTTCATGCCGACTATAAAAACCATCGGCAAACTCACTATCTCTATTTCTCCAAGACTTTTCGCCATCTTCTGTAAAAAAGTCTGTAAACCTCGATAGTAAATTCCCAGTTATATGTCTCATTAGCATCGCTACAGAATTACTTTCTTCACTTGCCTTCCAATTCAGTTCTTCTTCTGATAGAATCAAGATTGTTTTATCTGCAAGTGTTCTATAGTATTCAAATTGTTTTTGGATTCCTTGTACTTCTTGTATATTCATATTTTAGCAGATTTTAAGATTATAAGCTTTATTTCTTTTTAACCAGCGGGTGATTCAATCCCTTTACGTTATTATTAATGACATCAAATGTTTTTAAATTTTTAAACAATTCAGTCAAATTTCTAAATCCGTAATCTCGTGCATCAAAACTGGGATTTAATTTTCTTAAGTTTCCTCCGACAGTAGATATATAAGCTTCCACTTCTTCGTCTACTGACATCTCAAATGCCTTATCAATTAACTGGATTTCTTTTTTGGTCAATTTTTTATTCTCGTACTCTTCCTCCGTTTCGTTTTTCCGTGAGGAATTTACTTCTCTTTCTTTTACTGCTTTTTTAGGCATTAGTGTTTCGCAATACGTAAAAATTTCACATGACTGCACAAACGCATTAGGTGTTTTCTTTTCTCCTATTCCCATCACAAATATTCCTTCTTCTCTGATTCTCTTTGCCAATCCGGTATAATCACTATCGCTGGAAACAATACAAAACCCATCTACCATTTTATCGTGCAAAATATCCATCGCATCAATGATAAGTGAACTATCGGTCGAATTTTTCCCTGTTGTGTAATTAAATTTCTGTATTGGAGAAAAGGATAAATCATTCAGCAGATCTTTCCAGCTGTTCATTTGCGGAGTCGTCCAGTCGCCATAAATACGCCTGATAGTTACTTTTCCATATTTCGATACTTCTTCTAATATATTCTCTAACAATTTTGCCTGAGCATTGTCTCCATCAACCAAGATAGCTATATTATTGTTTTGCTTTTCCATTTTTCATTTTTTGTTATTCCTAAAAGTACTAAAAGTTATTATAAACTCTTTTATTTTTAAATATAATATTTTATTTCTTCCCTTATCCGTTTTTCAATAACTTAAAAAACACTATATATCAACAACTTAAAAAATAATTAAAAACATTTACATTTTTTTTATGTAACAAAATTAAAAACAATGAGACTACTAGATAACAAAACAAAGTAACAACTCTAATATCCCATTAAATTATGAAGTTAAAACTGAGCCTACTGCTTTTACTTGCTGTCACCACTTCGGCTTTTGCACAACAAAAAGGAAAAATTTCCGGTAAGGTATATGACAAAGATCTTCGTGAAGTAATTCCTTACGCTACTATAGCAGTAAAAAATAATGAGCAAGTTATTACCGGAGGAATGAGTGATGAAAAAGGAAATTTTGAAATTCCTGTTACTCCCAATGATTATATAGTTGAAGTGCAATTTATAGGCTATCAATCTACAAATCAAAAAGTATCTTTGAGCAACAGCCAGCCTTCAATTGACCTGGGAGATATTTATCTGTCTCCCGAATCTACCTTGCTAGAAGGGGTGAATATTATTGCCGAGCAATCGACGATAGAACAAAAAATAGACCGAAAGGTAATTAATGTAGGACGAGATTTAACTACAGTGGGTGCCACCGCTTCGGAGATTATGAATAATGTACCTTCAGTAAACGTTGACCAAGACGGAAAAATATCTCTACGAGGAAATGAAAACGTACGTATTTTAGTAGATGGAAGACCTACCAACATTGCCCCGGATCAATTGCTAAAGCAAATTCCGTCAACATCAATCAAAAAAATAGAATTGATAACTAATCCCAGTGCAAAATATAACCCGGAAGGCATGTCAGGAATCATTAATATTGTTTTGCACAAAAATTCCAACAATGGCTTTAACGGTTCTTTTGATACGGGTTTTACTTTTGCTAAAACCGTTAAAAACAACAACTCTTTAAACTTAAATTACCGGACAGGAAAAGTAAATTTTTTCGGAAGTGGCAGCACAAGTCACGGAAAATATAGCAACGATGGTGAAATTTACAGGTTTGACCAAGATTCCGAACAGCTTATTGATTCATATAACAAAAACAATAGCTTTTTATATAAAGTTGGGATGGATTATTACATCAACGACAAAAATACCATTTCATTTTATACCAATCAAAGCCGGTATGACGGTAAATCAAACGTTATAACGAATAATCTTTATCCGTCAGGAACTTTTGACGATATTTTTCAAAAATCAAACTATGATTCAAACAACAGAAACAGCACTTATAACCTGGCTTACAAACACATGTTTAATGAAGACGGACACAATTTGGACGTTGAAGTAAATGTAAATGATTCTAAATCTGATTCTGAAGGATACTTTGACACAAAAGTAGAAAATGCAGATAATTATTTTTACAAAGATTATACAGACGATAAAAGTACACTAACTACTGTAAATGTAGATTACGTGAACCCTCTGAACGAAAATACAAAATTAGAATTGGGAGGAGAAGCACGCGTTAATCGTTCTAAAAATCATGCCGATTCAGGAAACCCTATGACTCCTGCGGAACAAGCAAATATGGATTATAACTACGAAACCGATATTTATTCGCTTTATGCCACTTTTGGGCAAAAGTTCAACAAATTCAGCTACCAGCTCGGAACTCGTTTAGAAAGCTATAAAGTAAATTCAAAAATAAACGGCGAAACAGGATTTAAAGATGATTATTTAACCTTATATCCTTCTGTATACCTAGGTTATAACTTGTCAGAAAAAGATATGTTTCAATTGAGTTACAGCCGCAGAGTAGACCGACCTGGCATTTGGCAGACAAGACCAATTCGCGAGTTTTCTACACCTACGGTAACCTCCATAGGAAATCCAAAATTAAAGCCTCAGTTTACAAATTCCGTTGAATTAAACTACACGCGAATGCTGGAAAAAGGAAGTATTACTGCCGGAGTGTATTACAGAAGAATCAACGACGAAATCAACAGAGTAATTTACGATGATGTAGAGAACGAAAACCCTAATGCCATGATTATGACACACGACAACTTTAGTTCTAACAATGCATACGGTTTTGAATTATCTGCCAACTTAAAATTAACATCGTGGTGGGATGTACAGCCCGCAATTGATTTTTCCAGCATACAGCAAAAAGGATTAATTTCCGTTCTCAATGCAGATAAAAACGAACTGGAATTTATGTCTAGAGAAATTACTGCGAATGCTTTTAACGCCAGACTAAACAGTAACTTTAAAGCTACGAACAGTCTTCGTTTTAACTTATTTGGGTTTTATAGAGGCGCTGTAGACGGAATTACATTTAATAGTAAAGAAATGTACAAAATTGACGCTGGTGCTAGATATTCTTTACTAGATAATAAACTATCTATAAGTCTTAGGTTCAACGATATTTTTAACACTATGAAATACAGTTTTGACGGACAATATCCTTATCCTTCTCGCGGAGAGTTCAGATGGGAAAGCCGTTCAGTTTATTTAGGTATTAATTACGTATTTGGCGGTGGAAAAAATCGTGCAATGCAGCGCAAGAACAGAGATGACAATACTAAACAAAATAGTGGAGGAGGCGGATTATTTTAGATTTTCTGCATTTTCTCTGCCATAAAATTCTTTTTTTAAATTATTACTTTTACAAATGGAAGCCGTCTCGTTTACAAAATCGGGACGGTTTTTTTTATGATTCAAAAATTGAGGTCAAAAATCCAAATAGATTTAACAACGGAGGAAAAGAATTGTTATCCTTCTTGTTTAAGCGCTCATCTTTTTGAGATTATGAGCTAAAGCATGCAATCCGAACTCATTTCCACTTTTTCAAGTCCTTTTAAGGTAAATCTTTTGAAGTTCCGGTTGTGTTTGAGTTGTGCAAATGTGGGTTCCACATCTGCTTTCCT
>NZ_SOAG01000043.1 GCF_004364575.1 Myroides indicus
AATCAAAAGGATTATAAACCACAATTTTATTTGTTCAAAAAACAACGAAAGAGAATTGAAACCTTGTTCTCGCAATTGTGCGACCAATTTATGATGAGACGTAATTACGCCAAGACATTTGAAGGTTTCAAAACCAGATTATTAGCTAAAATAACGGCGTTAACAGTTGTACAATTCATCAACAAAGAATATTTCAATAGGAATATCAATAACTTAAAAGTGTGTATTATTTAAAATGCACAACGGGTGTATAGCAATTATTTTATAGTAAATAGAGTTTAACTAAAAATATAAGAGTTGAAAATAAATTTTCAACTCTTAATTAATCTTAACTGCCACAGACAATACACTCGTCGGGATTGTCCAACGAGCAGGAAATATCCGCTTGTTTGTTTTCCGATGATTGAACCGTTTCTACTGTGAATTTGATAGCATCTGCCGCTGCTTTAGTGCGCAGGTAATACATACCTGTTTTCAATCCGCTTTTCCAAGCATAGAAGTGCATCGAAGTCAGCTTTGCCATATTGGGTTCTGCCATAAATAGGTTGAGCGATTGGGACTGACAGATAAATGCACCCCTATCGGCAGCCATATCAATGACGGTTTTCTGTTTAATCTCCCAAACGGTCTTGTACAGTTCTTTTAAGTCTGCGGGAATTTCCTCAATATTTTGAACAGAGCCATTCTCGGCAATCAACTTGTTTTTCATTCGGGCGTCCCAAAGGTTTAACTCTATCAGGTCTTTCAGTAAATGCTTATTGACCACTACAAACTCACCTGAAAGTACACGCCTGTTATAAATGTTACTAGTATAAGGTTCAAAACATTCATTGTTGCCTAATATCTGAGAAGTAGAAGCTGTAGGCATCGGAGCCACTAAAAGGGAATTGCGTACACCAAATTCCATTACATTTTTACGTAAACCTTTCCAATCCCATCGGTCTGATGGCTGTACATTCCATAAATCAAACTGAAATTTTCCTTCGGAAAGTGGCGATCCCTTAAAACTCTCGTAAGCTCCTTCTTCCTTCGCCAATTCCATGGAGCTCTCCATTGCCGCATAGTAAATCGTTTCAAAAATATCTTTATTCAGTTGCCGTGCTTTCTCACTTTCAAAAGGCATCCGCAACAACAGAAACACATCTGCCAGTCCTTGTACACCTAATCCAATCGGACGATGTTTGAAATTGGAATTTTCGGTTTCGGGTACGGGATAGTAATTCCCGTCTATCACTTTGTTCAAATTCCGAGTAACTATTTTGGTTACTTCATACAGTTTCTGAAAGTCAAAACCATTTTCGGAAACATAACGAGGCAATGCCAGTGATGCGAGGTTACACACCGCCACCTCATCGGCACTCGTGCATTCCATTATTTCGGTGCAAAGATTGGAACTGCGGATTACTCCAATGTTTTTTTGATTAGACTTTTCGTTAGCAGCATCTTTGTAGCACATATAGGGTGTTCCTGTTTCGATTTGTGCTTCGAGTATAGCATTCCACAACTCTCGGGCTTTCACTTGCTTACGGTATTTACCTTCGCTCTCGTAGCGTTGATAAAGTTCCTCAAACGAGCTTCCATACACATCGTACAAACCAGGAGCTTCATTTGGATCAAACAAAGACCAATCGGCATTTTCTTCTACTCGCTGCATAAACAGATCAGGGATCCACAATGCTGGAAATAGATCTCTTGCCCGCATTTCTTCCTTGCCGTGGTTTTTTCGAAGGTCCAAGAAATCAAAGATATCGGCGTGCCAAGGCTCTAGATATACAGCAATTGCTCCCTTACGTTTACCACCGCCCTGATCCACATAACGTGCCGTATCGTTATACACTCTTAGCATCGGGATAATTCCATTAGAAATACCGCCTGTGCCTTTAATGTAGCTGCCTGCTGCCCTTACATTATGAATGCTCAACCCAATACCACCTGCCGACTGCGAAATCAAGGCGCAACGTTTTAAGGTATCAAAAATCCCTGCAATACTATCTTCAGTCATGCTCAATAGAAAGCATGACGACATCTGTGGTTTGGGCGTTCCTGCATTGAACAAGGTAGGCGTAGCGTGGATAAACCATTTTTCGCTTATCAGATTGTAGGTTTCGATTGCAGCCTCAATATCTTCCTTGTGGATACCGATTGCCATCCGCATAAACAAGTGTTGTGGACGTTCGGTTACTTTGCCATTGGTACGGATGAGGTAAGAGCGCTCCAAAGTTTTAAAGCCGAAATAATCAAAGTTATAATCCCGGCCGTAGATGATACTGCTGTCAATTTCATCAGCATTTTTGCGGATGATATCATAAGTTTCCTCAGACAATAAAGGTGCTCGCGTATTGGTTACGGGATCGATATAGTCGAAGAGCAATTTAGCTGTTTTGGAAAAGGATTTTAGCGTATTCTTATGCAGGTTGCTGACCGCAATCCTCGCGGCAAGCACCGCGAAATCAGGATGTACCGTTGTATAAGCTGCAGCTGTTTCGGCAGCAAGGTTGTCCAGTTCGGTAGTGGTTACATTGTCATAAATGCCCTGAATCACTTTCTTGACTATTTCGATTACGTCTTTCTCATCTACTGAAAGTCCGTAGACTAATTTATGAATCCGTGCAATAATCTTGTCAAAATGTACAGCTTCCTGTTTCCCGTTTCTTTTTATTACATACATCTTTTCTTAGTTAATAGTTAAAAATTGAGAGTTGATTGTTTTAGTTAGTTAATAGTTCTTCCCACTCTTCACTCTCCACACTTCACTGATCAAAAATCTTCACCCAGTGAAAAGCTGTTATTTTCCTTTCCGCCCTGTGCTACGCCAGTCTTCTGGTATTCGCCTACGCGACGTTCAAAGAAATTAGTTTTGCCTTGTAGGGAAATTAATTCCATAAAGTCGAATGGATTTGTGGCGTTCCAGACCTTTTTACAGCCTAATGCAACAAGCAATCTGTCCGCTACAAACTCGATATACTGGCACATCAACTCGGCATTCATCCCGATTAATCTTACCGGCAGCGCTTCTGTTACAAATTCTTTTTCAACTTCAACCGCATCAGCAATTATTTTCTGTACGGTTGCTTCGGGCAACTTATTTTTTAAATGATTGACATATAGTAAGCACGCAAAATCACAGTGCAGACCCTCGTCACGGCTGATGAGTTCGTTTGAAAATGTCAGACCGGGCATCAATCCTCGTTTCTTCAGCCAGAAGATAGAGCAGAAACTTCCCGAAAAGAAAATCCCTTCCACAGCAGCAAACGCAATCAGCCTTTCGGCGAAATTGTCGCTTTCAATCCATTCTAATGCCCAATCGGCTTTTTTGCCTACACAGGGGACGGTTTCGATAGCCCGTAACAGGTAATCTTTTTCTTTAGGATCTTTTATGTATGTATCAATCAATAAGGAATACATTTCCGAATGGATATTCTCAACCATAATCTGAAAACCATAAAAAAATCGAGCTTCGGGGTATTGTACTTCCTGCACAAAATTTACTGCAAGATTTTCATTGACTATGCCATCGCTTGCCGCAAAAAATGCTAGCACGTGCGATATAAAATAGCGCTCATCCTTATTTAGTTTATTTTGCCAGTCGTTCATATCCGATGACAGATCTACTTCTTCGGCAGTCCAAAAACTGGCTTCTGCTTTTTTGTAAAACTGCCAGATGTCATCGTGTTGAATGGGAAAGATGACAAAACGGTCTTTGTTATCTTGTAAAATCGGTTCAATCATACTTTCTTATTCTTCAAAAAATTCATATAATAAAGTGTAAAAAAAATTCTGTAAACTATTTTAATTTCTCTAAAAATACGGTCCAGATAATTGCTTATTGCTGTAAAAATTACTTTTTCATTATAATCCAAAAGTCTCTTTATTCAGCCATTATTTTCAAGTACTTGCTCTTTAAGTATTGTGAAAAACTTTTCTTGCTTTACTTTTCCAATATTTGTCTTTTCTGCAAACTGTAAATAATTGAGAGTAGCTCTTTTTAATTCCGATTGTACTTCATCAATCTGTAATTCTACATTACTTGCCAGATGTAGTAAATAATACACTGTGCGTTTGAGCATATTTTCGGCTTCTTCCAGCTTTCCAAGTTTTTCATAGGTGTTTGCCAAATTATTGCAGGAAATGATGTACACCTGCATGAATGGAATTTTCAAACGCATACAATCTGGAATATGATTATTTAGTACTTCTGCCCGATACAAAGCATCCTTATAACCGGATAAGGCTTTTTCAAAATTGCCGTTATTAAAAAGTTCGTTATTCGATACAGTTAATGCCCGCCAATATTTTTCTATATGACTCATACAGGTATCACTCATTTTATTTTAAATTTTGATTGGCAAAATCCCAGTTGACGATTTCCCAGAACCCTTCTACAAACTTTGGACGGGCATTGCGGTAGTCGATATAATAAGCGTGCTCCCAAACATCTAGCGTGAGGATCGGGGTTTTGTTTTCGGTCAAAGGAGTATGGGCATCTTTCATCGGCAAGATCTCTAATAGACCTTGGTCATTCTGTGCCAGCCAGGCCCATCCTGCTCCGAATAACTTGATTGCTGTTTCCGAAAATTTATTTTTAAATTCTTCAAAACTGCCGAAGTCACGATTGATGAGTTCGGCTATTTTTCCTTGGGGTGCTTTACCGCCATTTGGCGAGAGACAATGCCAGAAAAAGCTGTGGTTCCAATGCTGCGCAGCATTATTGAAGAGTCCGGCATTGTTTTCTGCAAATCCCTTCTGTATGATTTCCTCAACGGTAACGGTTTCTAAAGAAGTGTCTTTTACCAACCCTGCAAGGTTGTTTACATACGCAGCGTGATGCTTGCCGTAATGGTAGTCAAATGTTTCCTCCGTGATAATCGGATTCAGTGCGTTTTTGTCGTACGGAAGTTCTGGTAATGTTTGTGTAATTTTCATTGTTTTCTGTTTTTTTGAGTTTTAAAATTTTTGTTACTTTTTTAATTGACTTATTTGTCCTAATCGCTCTTTAATCTTCGTATATTACCTTGTAGCAGGTTATTACTCCGAATGTTCCTTTCTAAGTATTTTTTGTTTGTCTCTAATAATTCTTATTCCATAATGCATGTTATAAAAACTACAATAATTAGATTTGAAAAAATATAAATTTAGATTAATCTAAATAAATAATTAGACAAATATAAAAACATAGTTTGATTATAAAAATCTTTCCACAGAATAATCGATAAAAATTAGTTACAAGTATTAAATAAAGATGCCGTACCTTATATATTAAAGATTGAATTACAGGGTACAAATTCGATTAGACACAGTCCAAGATATTGCATTAAGCAATTGACTGTCAATATAAAAATTTACCTTACTGGCGTATCACATCATAAAAAAAGAGAATTAATAATTAATTCTCTCTTCGTCTTGAAATTCTTTCATTTCTCAATGGATTATCATTTTTTCTGGAATCATTTCGTTCCCAATCAAACCTTTTTTTAGGTTTCTTTTCATCCTTAATTCTAAATGAAGAACTTTTAACTTCCCTCTTTTGATCTATTTCATTGGCATTTACACTTGCTTCTTGCGTTTTACTTGAAGGAGCAATCAAGCGATTCAGTTCATCTAATTCTGCTTTCGTTATTTGCCGATAATTTCCAACAGGTACATCTAAACTGATATTAATAATTCGGATACGCTTTAAACCAACTACTTCATAGCCAAAAAACTCGCACATACGCCGAATTTGCCTATTTAAACCTTGTGTAAGGAAAATCCTGAATACAAATTTACTAATTCGCTCTACCCTGCACTCTTTAGTAATAGTATCCAATATCGGAACGCCCTGTCCCATTCGTTGAATAAACCGGTCTGTAATGGGTCTGTTTACCGTAACAATATATTCTTTTTCGTGATTGTTTTTTTGGCGCAAAATTTTATTAACGATATCTCCGTCATTGGTCATAATAATTAATCCTTCGCTATCTTTATCTAAACGACCTACAGGGAAAATCCGTTTGGGATAATTAATATAATCCACAATATTATCTCTTACCTTTTTATTTGTCGTACATTCAATCCCGACAGGCTTATTAAATGCTAAATATATTAGCTGTTCATTCGTTTGTCTGATCAATTTTCCGTTAACTCTGATTTCGTCGTCATCAGTAACTTTTAAACCCAATTCCGGCAACTTCCCGTTAACGGTAATACGCCCTTCTTCAATCAGGCGGTCAGCTTCTCTTCTCGAACAATAACCAACTTCTGACAAATATTTATTTAAACGCGTCTCTTGATTTTCCATAACGCAAAAGTAAATAATAAATTTCGTTACTTATAAAAGAAAGAAGCTCTATTTAAAAAACATCTCAATAGCTTTACAAACATTGGAATGCTGCAAACTATGCCCTAAATCTCTTGTCGTAATAACCTTGCTATTCCTTTCTTTTAAAGCCTGATGAAAAGAGATGGTTTCGTGGTAAAAAACTTGAGAATCATTAATATCGTGAACACATAGTACAGGCACATCAACCTTTTGCAAAGCTATAGAACAAGAATAAAAAGACAGTGGTTTTCCTATTAATTGTTCTAAATATCCCTGATACGAGTTTACTATACGTTTATTATAACCTAATAATTTAAAATACTGATTTACAACAACCTCAAAACAATCAAAGCTTCCCAAAATAACTACTTTTTGAACACAGGAATACTTTTGACAACTCAATTGCTGAAATAGAGAAAAGGCACCTAATGAATGACCGATTACAAAATGAGGCTGAAACTGCCTGATAGCTAAGTTAATAACTTCTTGATAATTCTTTACATTTAAATCTTTGCCTTTACTTTGCCCTAAACTTGGCGCATCAAAAGCAATATATCTAAAATCATGTCCCAAATAAGATTGCATCTGCTCCCACCTGGAACTGTTACTTTCCCAGCCGTGAATTAATAAAATCAAAGGTTTGGAAACTTCTTTATAATTCCAGTGATAAACAAAAACCTTCTCTCCTCTGTATTCAAAAAAATCTGAAGTTGCTTTTTGAAGAAATAAAGGAAGAGCAGTAGATTTCAACTTGCCTTTACGCGGAGTAGTAAAAAATTTATGAACAAAAAACAGGGCTTTATTTACCGAGAAAAAACTAATTAAATTAACGAATAAACCTGCTGCTCTTTCCATAAAAAAGAAAAGCCTCCATACAGAGGCTTTTTATATTACAATTTAGCGATTATCGCTTCAATTTTTTCTCTTTCTTCGTTAGCTAAAGCGCTATCTACTAAAATTCTACCGCTGTGTTCATCCGTAATTATTTTTTTACGGGCAGCAATTTCTACCTGTGTTTGAGGCGGAATAGTAAAATATGACCCCGCAGAAGCACCTCTTTCAATAGATACGACAGCTAATCCATTTCTCACTCCGTTTCTAATTCTGTCATATGCAACTAACAAGCGATCCTCAATATCAGCTTTAAATTCTTCTGATTTCTGCAAAAGCAACTCCTCTTCTCGTTCAGTTTCTGTCATAATGCTATTCAACTCAGCTTCTTTATGACCTAAATGTTCTTGTCTTGCAGCCAGTCTACTTTCTGTTTCTTCAATAGAAACTTTTTTGTGTTCAATACTTACAAGCATTTCTCTGATATGCTTTTCAGCAAGTTCTATTTCCAGATTCTGAAATTCAATTTCTTTTTCTAAAGAGTTAAATTCTCTGTTATTCTTAACCTCGTTTTGTTGTGCAGTATACTTTTTAATAGCTTCTTTAAATTCTTCTATAGCGGATTTTTTATCTTTAATACCAGCTTCAATAGTATTTAAATCTAGATGTAATTTTTCCAAGCGTTTGTTTAGTCCAGCAACTTCGTCTTGTAAATCTTCAACTTCCAGAGGCAATTCCCCTCTCATATTTTTGATTTCGTCTATTCTTGAGTCAATCAATTGCAAATCATAAAGTGCTCTTAACTTCTCTTCAACGGTTAATTCTTTTTTCTTTGTCATTTTTATAAGTAGTTAACTGGATTTGTATTTACTGTTGATAAAATAACTGCAAAAGTAGGCATTTTTTTTGAAAGATACTCTACTATGTAATTTTTTGTATACCTTTCACTTTCAAAATGACCAACATCAACCAAAACCAATTGTTTTTCAGCTTCATAAAACTGATGATACTTTAAATCTGCCGTAAGATACGCATCTGCCCCTTGTGCTTTTGCATTTGCAATAGCAAAACTTCCCGAGCCACCTAAAACAGCTACCTTTTTGATGGGTTTTCCTAATAGTGAACTATACCTGACCCCTCCAGTTTCGGTTTTTGTTTTCACCATTTTTAAAAACTCCATTTCGTCCATTTCATTTTCCAACTCGCCAATCATTCCCATTCCAGCATTTTGCAGTTTATTTTCAAGATTATAAATTTCATAAGCAACTTCTTCGTACGGATGACTGACAAATAGCTTTTTAAGCACCTTGCTTTGCAAATGTTTTTCAAAAGTAACTTCTACTTTTGCTTCTTCTACTTCCTCATATTTACCTTGTACGCCTATAATCGGATTGCTCTGGCTATTTCCTCTGAAACTTCCCATTCCATCTGATACAAAACTACAGTTGTCGTAATTACCGATAGCACCGGCACCGGCTTCAAACAAGGCGTTTTTGACCTGCTCTGCCTGCCTGCGCGGAACAAAAGTGATGAGTTTTTGAATATAGCTTGATTTGGGAATCAAAATCTTAGTATTTTTTAAACCTAATAAATTGCAAAATATTTTATTGACTCCCTCCGGATGATTGTCCAATGCGGTATGAATAGCATAAATAGAAACATCATATTTAATAGCCTTAATAACAGCTCTTTCAACGTAATTTTTCCCGGTTATTTTTTTCAATCCTGAAAACAAAATAGGATGAAAACAAACAATCAAATTACACTTTTTTTCCACCGCCTCCTCCACCACGGTTTCCAATGCATCGTGGCAAACCAAAATTCCGGTTATTTTTTGCTCGTTGTTTCCAACAAGCAAACCAACATTGTCAAAATCTTCTGCGTAGGCTAATGGTGTTAATTCTTCCAGTATCGGAATAATCTCTTTAATTTTCATGTTATAACGGTTAATCCTTATATTATTTTATATTTTCTCAAAGATAAAAAATTGGTACTTTCGTACAGAACTTTATAAGAATTATTAATGAAACACCTTATATTTCTTTTTTTAATCTTACTTATCTTTGTTTCGTGTAAAAAAGAGGAGAAAGTACCCATTGCTGAATTACACGCTGATGATTACAAAATACAATGGATTGGAGTAAATTACGATTCAATTGAAAAAGAGGAAATAGAACTTTTAATTCCAAAAGATAAGAGTAAAGACACTATTTTCAATCAATTATTGTTATACAGGAATGGGGTATTAAGTAAAAAAAACAGTCAGTATTATGACTTAGAAGTTTTAAAAACAGAACAAGAACATACGTATAGAGCAGTAATTAAAATGTATTCGGAATATTCTGAACTAAAAACAGACGAATTTAACGAACGAACGGTTGATATTTTTTTCTCAATTATTATAAAGATAGTATAGATTTTCAAATAAAACATTTTGAAAATACAGATAGTTTTGAAATCGATTTTATTAATTATCACAATGATAGATTTACTGGAAGAATTACAGAAAATGTCTTGAGAGATACTATAATAGATAATAAGAATATGGTAAACATTCGAATTACCAAAATAGCATTAAACAACAAAGAAAACATGAATAGTTTTTTTATTGAAGGAGATTCTATTTTTAGTATACAGAAGGTTAGTTTAGAAGGTCTTTATAAAACGAAGCAATGAAAAATTTCCGAAAATTACTTTTTCCCTTTGCCGTCCTATATGGTATAATTACCAATATACGCAATTATTTTTACAAGATTGGTGTTTTTAAACGGTCCTCGTTTTCCACTCCGGCAATTGTAGTTGGGAATCTAAGCGTTGGAGGAACAGGAAAAACGCCAATGGTAGAATATATTATCCGCTTATTAAAAGAACAATACTACCTTGCTACTTTAAGCAGAGGCTATAAGCGCAAAAGTGAAGGCTTTATTCTTGCCGATGCTAACACAACTATGGCAGAAATCGGAGATGAACCATTTCAGTATCACTACAAATTTGATAATGTTTCAGTAGCTGTTGATGCCAAAAGAGTAAATGGCATTCAAAATATTCTTAAATTAAAGCCTCAAACACAAGTCATTATATTAGACGATGCTTATCAGCATCTGGCAGTAAAAAGCGACTTTAATATTTTACTGACTACCTATGATCAGCCTTATTACAATGACAATCTATTACCTGTAGGAAATTTAAGGGAATCCCGAAAAGGAGCCAAACGTGCCCAAATAGTGGTCGTTACCAAATGTCCTGAAAAACTTTCAGAACAGGAGCAAAAAAACATTGTTCAAAAACTGAATTTAACTCCAAATCAAAAAGCATTTTTTACTTACATTGAATTCAGTAAATTAGCTTACTCAAAATCAGGCAAAATAGATGTAGAAGATCTTCGAGAAGAAGACTTTATATTAGTTGCCGGAATAGCCAAACCAACAACTTTTTTTGACCATCTCAAAAAAGAAAATACAATTTGCTTGCCTTTTCCTGATCACCATCATTTTTCATCGGCTGACATTCAATTAATATTGCAGTCCGCAAAAAGAGGTAAAATTGTTACTACCGAAAAAGATTACGTTCGGTTAGTAGATTTATTGCCGCCAGAAAAATTATATTATTTACCAATTCAAACTTCTTTTGTAAATTGCAAAAAGGAGTTTGACCAAATTATTTTAGATTATGTGGGAAAAAGTACAGCAAACAGCTAAATATTTAAAAGACAAAACGGGCTTCTCACCCGAAATAGGTATTGTCTTGGGCTCTGGTTTAGGCAACTTTGCAGAAGACATTCAAGTTAAACAAACAATAAATTATTCAGACATACCGAATTTTCCTGTATCTACTGTTCAAGGACACAAAGGAACGCTTATTTTTGGTACAATCGGTTCCAAAAAAGTAATTGCCATGCAAGGACGATTCCACTATTATGAAGGCTATAGCATGCAGGAAACAACTTTTCCAATTCGCGTAATGAAATATCTGGGAGTAGAAACGGTTATTGTTTCCAATGCTTCAGGCGGCGTAAACCCTGACTTTAAAGTTGGGGATATTATGGTCATTAAGGATCATATTAATGGTTTCCCCGACCATCCGTTACGCGGAAAAAACGAAGAACGTTTTGGGCCTCGCTTTTTAAATATGAATAACGCTTATACTGCAGAACTTATCGAAAAAGCAAAAGCAACTGCCCTAAAACAGAATATAAACCTCAAAGAAGGAGTATATTACGGTTTGCAAGGTCCGACTTTTGAAACCCTTGCCGAATATAAAATGGTAAGGATTTTAGGAGCCGATTGTGTAGGAATGTCCACTGTACCTGAAGTAATTGTAGCCCGCCACATGGATATGAAATGTTTTGGCATCTCCATTATTTCAGACATGGGCAATGAAGAAGGAATCACTACTGTAAATCACGACGAAGTATTAAAGGCAGTACAACAAGCAGAACCTGTTGCAAGAAACCTGATTAAAGAATTAATCATTAGTTTATAACCAAACGAAGCCGTCTCACAACTGAGGCGGTTTTTTTATTCAATTTTCAGCAAAAAAAGGCTAATAATTAGGATGTTAATATAAAAATCACTAAATTTAACTACCTAATCATCAATATGATGAGTTATAGAATTAAAGAATACAACCAATCCCAAAACTGGTTATTTCCACCTTCTATAGAAGAATTAATTCCATCGGATCATCCTGTAAGAATCGTGA
>NZ_SOAG01000044.1 GCF_004364575.1 Myroides indicus
TCGGATCAGGGCTGGGACGGAACCTTTAACGGCAAGGCTATGCCTGCTACGGATTACTGGTTTATGGTAGAGTATATACAGGAGAGTGTGGATGGCAAGCTCCTGCCTAGGAAAGTAGAGTATAAAGGACACTTCTCATTAAAAAGATAATTAAGTTATGAAGTTGATAAAAAAAGGTTGTATAGATAGAATGCAATACAAAGTTAGATTATTTGGATATCCAATGGGTTAGTTCTTGCTTAATTACCTATTAATGAGTCTTTCTAAATGAAAGACTCATTATTTTTTATCCACTATAGTTTTTAAGTGAATAATAATTTTAAGGAATGATAATATAAAAAATTAGAAGGTGCCCATTGTGTATTATGATTAAATCATAAAAAAGTTACCCTATACTACTTATAATAAGAAGTAAGTTTATATTTTTCCTAAAAGTTACATCGAACTCACATTACTTAGAATAACATCCGTAATTTACGCAGTAAATAATGACTTGAAAAAATATTTAAGTTGAAATATTCTACGACTAGGTCAATCTATTAATTTATTAGCCTATAGCTGAAATCATTGCTTTCCGATTCTTGCTACAAAACTAGGTGTCAGATATGAAAGGGTTCATATTAATCAGTTGCAGATTTATAATTGAATTCAGGTTATACGGGTTATAATCTATCGGAAAGATGTTATAATTAAATATGTTCGATTACAAAAAACCATTAAGAAGCCTAGAGTTGGTTATTTTCATGATTAGAAGGTCTACAAGTATTTCGAGAGAAGTAAAATATTAACATGAGCTTATTTTCATTTCTAAGAAAAAATGGAGTTATTTAAAGAATTGTTGAAGGAATATTAAGGTGAAAAATATTTCTAACTTTTTCTACAATTATCCTTGCTAATTTTTCTTTGCTTTCTATCGTCCAGCCTGCAATATGAGGGGAGAGTAAAACATTTTCGGCTTTCATCAGATATTGCATAGGTGGAGGTAGTACATCATCGGCAAACATATTTTCAAATGAAGATTTTTCATATTCTAATACGTCTAAAGCTGCTCCCAGAATTTTTTTGGATTGAAGAGCCTCTACTAAATCGCTTGTATTAACCGATTTACCACGAGCTGTATTAACTAACCAAAAAGGCTTTTTAAATTGATTTATGAATTTGAAGTTAATCATATTTAAAGTTTCCGAAGTTTGAGGAGTGTGAAGGCTTAAAATATCCGTTTTTATCCAAAGTTCTTCCAGTGAAACTTGTTTGGCATACTGATTCTCCAATCCTGGTTTAATATCATAAAAAATAACATTACAATCAAAACCTTGCAATCTTTTGGCAAAAGCATTTCCCATATTTCCATAACCGATAATTCCTACGGTTTTTCCTTCAATCTCGTGTCCTCTGTTTTCTTCTCTTTTCCAGATACCGCTTCTTATTTCTCTATCTGCTAAATTGAGCTTGTTCATCAAGGTAAGCAACATTCCCAATGCGTGTTCACCTACTGCAGTTTGGTTTCCTTCTGGTGCAGAAATAAGAACAACTCCCTTGGACTTGGCGAAATCACAATCAATATTCTCTAATCCGGCACCCACACGACCAATGAATTTTAATTTACTAGCTTTCTCTAAAAAAGATCGGTCAATCTTAAAACGGCTTCGTAAAATGATTCCCTCATAATCAGAAATTATTTTTTCTATTTCTTCTTTTGAGTCGGTATAGTTTTCTGTATTTTCATATCCCATTAAACTAAACTCTTTTAATATTAAAGGATGATTGCTGTCGATATGTAGAATCTTTTTACTCATAATCTAGTCGTCGTTTTTAAAAGCCCAAAATAATTTTTGCAATGGAAAAATAAATTAAAATACCACAGATATCGTTACTTGTAGTGATGAAAGGACCCGTAGCCAAAGCTGGATCGATACCGTATTTATTAAGAAAAATAGGAATAAAAGTACCTATTAAACTGGCGATAATAATAACGCTAATAAGGGCAATAGATACTGTAATTCCAATAATATAATCAACACCTAATAAAAAGTGACTTCCAAGCATCAGAAGAACAGCTAGTAAAAAACCATTTAAAAGGCTTAATGTAACTTCTTTTATCAACCGTTTCCAAATAGAGCCTGAGATAGTATTGTTTGCCAGTCCTTGAACAATAATTGCGGAAGATTGGACGCCTACATTTCCTGCCATAGCAGCAATAAGTGGAGTGAAAAAGAATAAAACACCAAACTTTTCCATTGCTCCTTCAAAGTTTCTGGAAACGTTTACGGCAACAAATCCTCCAATCATTGCCAAAACAAGCCATGGTAAGCGAGCTTTGGTTAGGGTTAAAATATTATCGTTAGCTTCTACATCTTGTGAAATTCCTGCCGCCAGCTGGTAATCTTTATCTGCTTCTTCTTTGATTACGTCCACAATGTCGTCAATTGTAATTCTGCCGACCAGTCTATTCATTTCATCTACAACAGGAATAGCTTCCAGATCGTATTTTTGCATAATGCGGGCAACCTCTACTTCTTTTGTGTCTACTTTTACGTAATCTACTTTTCGGATATAGACGTCGCTGATATGGGTAGTTGTCGAGGTGGTAAGCAGGTCTTTTAGAGAAAGCCTTCCTTTTAAACGGTTATCATCATCGGTAACGTAAATAGAGTGTACTCTGGAAACGTGTTCTGCCTGTTTGCGCATTTCTTTTACACAGGTAAGTACCGACCAGTTTTCGTTTACAGATACAAATTCTTTTGCCATTAATGCTCCTGCAGTACCTTCTTCATAACGAAGCAGTTCAACAATATCTTTAGCATGGTCTAAATCTTCAAGCTCCTGCAGTACTTCTTCTTTCTTATTCTCGGGTAGCTCTGCTATAATATCTGCAGCATCATCTGTATCAAGTTCATCAAGTTCTTCTGCAATTTCTTTAGGAGAAAGTGTGCTTAATATCTTTTCTCGGACATTTTCGTCGAGTTCCAGCAAAATTTCAGCAGTAACTTCACTGTCTAATATGTCAAAAATATAGATTGCCTCTTCATCGGAAAGCTCATTCATGATTTCCGCTATATCTGCATAGTGGACATCGTTTAAAAGGACAAGAAGTTCTTTTTCATTTTTGTCAGCAATTAGATTTTCTATCTGTTGGATAGATTCTTTACTGATTTTAAACTCCATATTTTTCTATTTTTTGTGTAATATCAATATACTCTTCAAATCCTAACTGTTCCGGTCGAAGGTTGAAAATTTCTAATCCTTTTATCTGATCGGGAAGGTTAAAGCTTTTTAAACTATTCCGCAATGTTTTTCTCCGTTGGTTAAAGGCGGTTTTAACAACGGTAAAAAAAAGCTTTTCATTGCAAGGCAAAGTATAATTTTCTTTTCGCCTCATTTTCATCACGCCTGATTTTACTTTGGGCGGAGGACTGAAGACATGTTCAGATACTGTAAATAAATATTCTGTTTCGTAAAAAGCTTGTGTAAGAACAGATAAAATGCCATAAGTTTTACTTCCTTTTTTTTCGCAGATGCGTTCTGCAACTTCTTTTTGAAACATACCTGCAAATTCACAGACGTAGTGTCGTAATTCTAGAACACGAAAAACAATTTGAGTAGATATGTTATAGGGGAAGTTACCAATTACAGCAAAAGATTCCTGATTAAAGGCATGTACAATGTCAAACTTTAAAAAATCCTGAGCAAAAATGTGATTGTGCAGTTTGGGATAATGTTTGTGAAGATAGTCCACTGATTCGATATCAATTTCCACAACAAAAGTTTCTATGGGCTTATCCAAAATGTATTTAGTTAAGACTCCCATTCCCGGACCAATTTCCAATACTTTTTTATAGCCCTCTAAAGAAAGTGCGTCAGCAATGCGTTTAGCTATACTCTCATCGGTCAAAAAATGTTGCCCTAAATGTTTTTTTGCTCTTACGTTGTCCATTCTTCCGTGTTATTAGTGTTCGCTAATTAATTCCAGCTCTGTTTTAAAGGTAAGCATTAATTCTCCGAATAGTTTTTTGGCTTCATTTTCAAAATGATCAAAATCTTCCTTATAAAATTTTATCAGGTTTTCTTTGCTATCAGTTTCAAATTGGACAGAATAGGTAATTCCGCCCATTTCTTCGTCAACTAAAACTTTTACCATTCGGGCTTTTTGAAACTTTTGTGTGGCAAGAATACCAGGAATATAAGTTTCTTGTACCCATTTAAACCAGGCATCGTGTACGCTTTCATGTATGTTGATAGTTGTATTGTAAATAATCATTGTTGTAAGTTTTGAATTAGAAGTGTTTGATACAAAGATAAAAAAAGCACCAAAGTCTTTTAGGATTTGGTGCTTACTTTTATAGATAGAATTTTAAAATTAATCAATAATATCAAATCCGGTATATGAGCGTAATACTTCGGGTATGACAATTCCGTTAGGCGTTTGGTAATTTTCCAAAATTCCTGCTAAGACTCTTGGTAAAGCCAAAGAGCTTCCGTTTAAGGTATGTGCTAGCTGGTTTTTGCCGTCTTTGTCCTTAAAGCGAAGTTTAAGACGATTGGTCTGAAAAGTTTCGAAATTTGAAACAGAGCTGATTTCAAGCCATCTGTCCTGGGCAGTTGAAAAAACTTCAAAGTCATAGGTCAGTGCAGAAGCAAAGCCCATGTCTCCTCCACATAATCTCAAAATTCTGTAGGGCAGTTTTAATTCATTTAAAATTTCTTTGACGTGTTCTACCATTCCGTCCAAAGCCTTATAAGAATTATCTGGATGCTCAATTCTAACAATTTCTACTTTGTCAAATTGATGTAGACGGTTTAAACCTCTTACATGCGCACCGTAGGAACCTGCTTCTCTTCGGAAACACGGTGTATATCCCGTACACATTACAGGTAATTCGCTTTCTTGCAGAATTACATCGCGGAACAAGTTGGTTACCGGAACTTCTGCAGTCGGAATCAGATATAAATCATCGATGCCTACATGATACATTTGTCCTTCTTTATCTGGTAGTTGTCCTGTTCCGTATCCTGAAGCTTCATTGATAAGATGCGGAACCTGAAACTCTTTGTATCCGGCATCTGTGTTTTTGTCCAGAAAATAGGAAATTAGCGCACGCTGTAATCTGGCACCTTTTCCTTTGTAAACAGGAAAACCTGCTCCGGTAATTTTATTGCCGAGCTCAAAATCAATAATACCATATTTTTTTGCCAATTCCCAATGAGGTAACGCACCATCGTGCAGTGTTGGAATCTTACCAGTTTGGAAGATATTTACGTTGTCATCTGCATCTTTGCCGGGAGGGACAATGTCGTTTGGTATGTTCGGAATAGTATATAACTTCTCGGTTAACTCAGTAGAAGTTGTATTTAACTGTTCAGTCAACTGTTTGCTTTGTTCGCGCAAATGAGATGTTTTCTCTTTGATGATTTCAGCTTTTGCCTTTTCACCATTTTTCATCAATTCGCCAATGCTTTTGGATAGCTTGTTGGATTCTGCCAATACATTGTCTAAGTCAACCTGTGTGCTTCGTCTTTTTTCATCCAGGTCAAGCACTTCTTTCAGCAAATCCGCAACATCAAGATTTCTTTTGGCTAATCCTTGGATTACCTTTTCTTGATTTTCTTTAATATAAGCTATCTGTAACATATTTAAAAAAATTAATTGAAAAGCAAAGTTAGAAAATACTTTTCTAATATGATTAAATATCTTGAATAAGAGAAAGTATTTTCTGTTGCTTTGGATTATTTGATCAGGTTTTACTTATAATGGACAGATATGAAGTTTGAATTGTGAAAGAATTGGTAAAATACACTCTAGCAGTAAAAAAAAATGAAATAGTAAAACTAAAACTTTATTTTTGTCAGATTATAGACGAGAATGTAATTATATAAAATGGAAATACTTATTAAATTATCTCAATTTTTATTGAGTTTATCTTTGCTTATTATCCTCCATGAATTTGGGCATTTTATACCTGCAAAACTGTTTAAAACTAAAGTAGAGAAATTTTACCTGTTTTTTGATGTAAAGTTTTCTCTTTTTAAGAAAAAGATAGGTGAAACAGTATATGGGATAGGATGGCTTCCTTTAGGAGGATATGTGAAAATTGCCGGTATGATTGACGAAAGCATGGATACAGAGCAAATGCAAAAAGAGCCTGAACCATGGGAATTTCGATCTAAACCAGCGTGGCAGCGCCTTATTATTATGCTAGGCGGTGTTACAGTAAACTTTCTGTTAGCTTTTGTAATATATATAGGAATGGCTTATGTATATGGCGATGCATACCTTAAAAATGAAGATTTAAAAGATGGCATTTACGTTACAAATCCTATTTTAGAAAAGGCAGGACTTCAAACGGGAGATAAAGTCATAAGTGTTGATGGAAAAGTAATCGAAAGGTTTAATGATTTACCTGAAGCTTTGTTGTTAGGAGTAGGTAAAGATGTAGTCGTTGACAGAAATGGAACTCAGGAAAAAATTACCCTACCGGAAAATTTGATAGGACAGATTGTTGATGAAAATTCAAAAACGCTGATTTCACTTCGAGTGCCTTTTGTAATTGCAATGGCTACGGAAGAAGGAGGAAATAGCGAAGTGCTGCTGTCTAGAGATATTGTACAGTCTATTGGAGGAGAACCTGTAAGATATTTTGATCAGGCAGAAGAAATATTGGCAAAATACAAAGGAGAAAAGGTTGAAATCAAGGTTTTGCGCAATGAAAATCAAGAAACAGTTATAGCATCTGTAGATGACAAAGGAAAGTTAGGTGTGGCGGTAGGAATGATTGGGATGACAGATATGGAAAAATTGGGATATTATAAGTTGAGTCACGAAAAATATGGTTTTTTAGCTTCAATTCCGGTTGGTTTAAATAAAGGAAAAGAAAAAGTAGTAAGTTATTGGAGTCAACTAAAGTTAATGATTAAGCCGGAAACAGGTGCATATAAAGGTGTAGGAGGTTTTAAAGCTATTTATGATATTTTTCCAAGTTATTGGAGCTGGGAAAACTTTTGGGCAATAACAGCGTTATTGTCAATTATGTTGGGAGTGATGAATTTATTGCCTATTCCTGCACTGGATGGGGGGCATGTTATGTTTTTATTATACGAAATTATTTCGGGTAGAAAACCAAGCGATAAGTTTATGGAAAAAGCACAAATGGCTGGCTTCTTTATACTTATTGGATTGTTGTTGTTTGCTAATGGCAATGATATTTATAAAGCTATATTTGTAAAGTAAAAAAGATAAATAAAAAGCTTGTAAAAATAAAAAATCGTTTTATATTTGCACCGCAATAAAGGTAACACACCTTCCTCCTTAGCTCAGTTGGTTAGAGCATCTGACTGTTAATCAGAGGGTCCTTGGTTCGAGCCCAAGAGGGGGAGCAAAATCAGAGCACTTACAGTAATGTAGGTGCTTTTTTCGTTATTTAAAAACGGATTTATTGGGCGTGTCGACTTTTATTTCAAAAATAAATATGGTGTTTTTGAGGTAGAAGGTGGAGAATTGAGTGTCAGGGTTTGAAACTCTTGGTGTCGGGTTTTTTATTTTAAAATATTTGTAAATCATGAAGTTACGTCAATTTTTTGACACTTTAAAAATATTGACTATGAACGTTAATCAAGTGAAAATCTTATTTGTTGTAAATCGAAAAGTATATAAAAAAAACCAGTCCAAATAAAAACATTTTGGACTGGTTCAAACTATCTAAAAGTATGTGTTATTTTGCTATTACGTAATTTTTAACGGTGTTGGCTTTGGCTACTTGAGCGTTTAATACATATCCATCTTTATTAACTATAAGGACTGCAATCTTTAAATTTGCCGCATTTTTAGATTCATAGTTAAATTTGGTGTTTTCTAATTTAAATATATTTCCCTTTGTTGTATTGGATAAAGGAGAACCTAAAATGTCAGTTGAAGTTCTAACTACATCATTAAAAACAAAGTCTTTGATTACATCTGCTCCTCCGTAGTGTTCTGTAGCGTTGTCTTGATCATAGATTAAATTATCTTCAAGGATGTAGATAATATATTTTAATTCTTCATTAAATGTTTCTGAAAAAGCTATATCTAAAGATACTGTTCCGGAATTTTGGGATAACTCAGATGAAATTTTAATGCCTATAGAAGTTTTGTTGTTTAAATATTTTCCTGGGTCACTTGTGTTTTTGTCTTCAGGGTATTTCCAGCTTTTAATTCTATTTATAAAAACTGCAGGATAGCCAGTAACGCCGAGCTTGTTTTCTAAAGAACCTGATCCATTAAAGTTAAAAGGATCGTAATTCCATGCAGAAGGATCAATATTACCTCGATGTATGGCGATTGGAACTATTTTTTTACCAAATTCTTCTACAGCTTTTTCTATTGAATAAGCAACTCTAGGGCACCAAACGCACCAAGTTCCTGTAAAATCTTCAACAACTACTTTGTGTACATAAGCTTCGTCTCCTGTAGGAACATAGTCTTCGTCTACTTCATTATTTTCTCCTTCGGTTCCATGTTCTTCATTAACTTGAATAGTTATAATGTTACTGTCAGCATAACCTTCTTTTTTAGCAACAACTTTGTATTCTCCTGTTGTTTCAAAAGAATGTTTTAATCCTTCAACAATTTGATTGTTGATATAAAGTGACGCGTCTTCAATGTTTTTATCGTCTCCTTTTACCGTAAAAGAAACTTCTTCGTTGATTAGAATGGTTGTCTTGTTTGCGATTAAAGAAAGGGTGTTGGATGGTGATGTGTCATCGTCTGAGCTACTGCATGATATGAATAGCGATGTTGAAAATAGCAATGATAATAATACGACTGCTCCAAAATAGAATCTTTTTTTCATGTTAATTTTTCATGTTTTGATTAGTCGTGTAAAAGTAAGAATAAAAAAAGTATAATAAAAAGTTAACTTAAGTTTTTTTTTAAATATATTTGTCTGTTATAGAACATTTAAAAAACAAACAATGAAAAATTTGATTACATTTATTAGTTTATTCGTTTTTTCTGTGGGAATGTCGCAGCAGAAAGAATTGCCTAACGTACAGCTAAAAGACTTGGATGGAAAGATGGTTAATGTGGCAGATTATAACAATGCTGATAAGCCTGTCATTCTTAGTTTTTGGGCTACTTGGTGTGGACCTTGTTTAAAAGAATTAAACGCTATAAAAGATGTGTATCGGGATTGGCAGGATGAAACAGGAGTGGAGTTGATTGCTGTTTCTGTTGATGATGCAAAGTCTGTGAAAAGAGTAAAGCCTTTGGTGAACGGAAAAGGGTGGGACTACAAAGTGCTGTTGGATGATAATCATGAATTAAAAAGAGCAATGAATGTGGCAAATGTACCTTTTACTGCGATTGTATATAAAGGGAAGATAGTTTATAAGCATACCAGTTATACTCCGGGAGCAGAAAAAGAGTTGTTGAAACAAGTAAAAGCCTTGATAGGAAAGTAGAATGAAAAAAATAGTAGTATTAGGGTGTTTGCTGTGTGGGTATGTGGGGTTTTCGCAAGTGAGAGTTGGATTCGAAAATAATTCTCAATGGTATGTTGATGATCAAAAAGTAAAAATTGATGAAAAGGAAGCAGATGAAAGGTTTAGGTCTAATTCATATCTTAAAGTTGATTACGACTATAAAAAATGGACGTTTGGAGTTCAAGTAGAAGGTTATGAGCCTAAGGCTCTATTGAATTATTCTCCCGATTTAAAAAAAGTTGATTTAGGAACTATTTATGTTCGTTATAATGATATTGAGAATGGATTGGATGTGACTGCAGGGCATTTTTATGATCAATTTGGAAGTGGTTTATTATTTCGCTCTTGGGAAGATAGGCAGTTGGGAATTAATAATTCTATTTTCGGGGTTGATGCTAAATATAACTTGGGTTCTTGGGGGAAAATTACCGCTCTTGGAGGAAGACAAAGAATTGGAATGGGATTTGATTTGTCAAAATCTTTAATATTAGGAGGAGATTTGGAAATTTCCTTGTCAGATATGATTGATACTGGAGAAGTGGATTTAACTGTTGGAGGTAGTTATTTGGGGAGGGTCTTAAGTGATAATGATGCAAATAAAGAGTTAGATAGGTTTACAAATGGATATTCTTTTAGAGCAGATTTGCTTAGTGGTAATTATTACCTAAATGTAGAATATGTTTTAAAAAATAAAGATTATCTTTTCGAAGGGAATACAATTTTAGATGAGTTTAAGCAAAAAGGGGGGGCGTTGTTGGTTAATTCGGGATATTCTGAAAGAGGATTTGCTGTAAATCTTAATTTAAGGAGAATGGAAAATATGGGATTCTATTCTGAAAGGGAAAAATATGGCAATGATTATAATGCAGCTACTTTAAATTATATTCCGGCATTAACAAAGCAATATGATTATTCGTTGCAAAATATTTATGTTTATCAAGCTCAATCTTCTTTCGATATTTATACAGGTGGGAAATTAGGGGAGATTGGTGGGCAGTTTGATTTGTTTTATGAGTTGCCTAAAGGTTCTGTTTTAGGAGGAAAGTATGGGGCTAATATTGTTTTAAATGGATCCTATTGGGCGGGATTGAAGAATAAAATGAATTCGTCAGAAACAGGGGTAGAAGCTGGTTTTTTTGATTTTGGAGATAAATATTATCACGATTTAGGATTAGAAGTGAGAAAAAAATGGTCCAAAAAATGGTCGTCTATTTTTATGTTTTTAAACCAATATTATAATGTTGGTAAATTGGAATTTAAGCCAGGCGTAGTAAATGTAAATATTTTTAGTGCTGAGTCAACTTATCAGTTTATGGATAATAAGTCGGTGCGTTTGGAATTACAGCATTTATGGGCAGATGCAGATAAGAAAAATTGGATGGCAGGTACTGTAGAATTTGCTTTAAATAACAATTGGTCTGTATTTGCAAGTGATATGTATAATTATGGGAATGATGATAAGGAAAAAAGGATTCACTATTACAATGCAGGAGTTAGTTTTACTAAAGGAACAATGAGAGTTTCCACAAGCTATGGGCGTCAGAGAGGTGGTCTCTTGTGTGTGGGAGGAGTCTGCAGGATGGTTTCAGAAGCGGCAGGTTTAACAATAGGAATAACTAGTTCTTTTTAAAATACGGAAAAATAAATAAGAAGTTCCCTTGTGCATATATGCACAAGGGAACTTTTATGTAATAATAAAACACCATTCGTCTATCCGTCATATAATTTCCACCTTTTGTGAATATTAGCAGGAATTAATGTTTTGGATTACAGTATTTTGCGAAATAAAAAAAAA
>NZ_SOAG01000045.1 GCF_004364575.1 Myroides indicus
TCTTCTCCAAAAGCCGGATCATCCGGATCCATCTGATCATAAACGCCTACCTCAGAAAGTAATTTGGCATTGTGAAACGTAGCTCCTGCCTTAAGTCCCAAAGCAAGCTTGTGTTCTCTACCTAAATCTAACGTATAGGAAAAGTCTCCGTAAACGTTGTTCTCCGTGATAGGTCCCAGTTTATCGTTGATAAAGGATAAGCCCAATCCCACGTTTTTACCAACCCGGGTATGTCCGAAAAAAGTACCGGTGGCAGGTGCTCCTTCAAAGCCAACCCACTGCTTGCGGTACAAAAGCCCCATAGACAAACTCTCTTTACTACCGGCATAAGCTGGATTGATCACACTCATGTTATACATATACTGGGTGTATTGGGGGTTCTGTTGGGCTACAACTTCAAAAGAAGAACTCAAAGCAAAAAACACCAGGAAACCTTTGATTACTATTTTCATATTTCTGTTTATTTTTTTATTTGTCAAACTCTGAACTGAATTCACGCTGGCAAAGTATTAGTATTCTAAGTTTTGTAAGTTAATCCCCGGTAAGTAAAATTACAAAATACTTATCCGGGGATAACCAAATCTAACCAAAAAACTAATAAATTACTTATTTATTTGTACCCAACCTGTACGTATTTTACCATGAGCGTGGATCACGTAATAATACGTTCCGTCCGGAAGTTGTTTTCCATTTTTACTCTGTCCGTGCCACTGGGTAGTATAGCCTGCTCCATGCGAATAAACCTCAGTTCCCCAGCGATTGTAAATCTTGATGCTTTCTACCCCGTGAGGAGTCAGATCAAAAACATCGTTTAAACCGTCATTGTTTGGTGATATTCCTCTTGGTATCGGGCAATCTTCATAATCAATAGTAAAACTGCTCTCATCTGTACACAAACCATCTTCTGAACTGGCATACACATAAATGGTCTTTGATTCAAAAATCTGCTCGCCTACATATAGTTTATCTCCTTTTCCACCTGGTTCAGGGTAATAATTATTGCTTTCCGAAAGCGGTTTTAACTTGTAATATTCACAACTAGGCGTTTCATTTTCAAAAATATCCGCTACTACAGGTGCCGTGATATTAATTTTATAAGAAATCTCTTCATAGCATCCTTCATCATTATTAACTTGAATTACATAAATTATATGTTCACCTGGCAAATCAATAACATCTCCTGTATGGTATTCTATACCTGCAGCATCCGGTTCAGAATAATAATATTGGTTTTCTTCAAAATCAGGGAATATATATTCGGCACAGACATTAACATTCTCCGGTTTATTTGGTTTTATACCTTCTTGAGGCTGAATGTTCAAGTCAAATATCTCATAACATCCAGTTTCTTTATTTTCAACGCGAATAAACAATTTCAATTCACTCCCTTGAAGCTGAATTCCATATTGATTAGGATATTCGATAACATTTTCATTCACAATAGCATCTTCTTCTTTTTCAAAATAATCAACTATATATAAACTTCTTGTATTACCAAACATTTCATCTTCTACTTGCGTCAAATCAATCTCAACAGGTTTTAAAGAACGACTGCAAGTAGAAATTGCTTTCGGTTGATTAACATAGGTAGAAATTTTAGGGTAAATTTCAACTTTCACACTTCCTCTCACTTCACAATTTGCACCATAAGCTTTTATAATTGCCTCTACAGAGTATTCTCCTGCTTCATTAACCTCTAAATCTGCTTTATTTTCTCCTACCATTTCTTCACCATCCTTGTACCAACTAAAACTAAACTCTTCCGTATCTACTAACCCAGATTTAATAATAGCTGTATCGCCCGCACATATTGCATTATTGGTATCTACTAATAAATCAGGTCCCAAATCTAAATCTCCCAAATCAAAGCTCATCGCATTAAAGAACACTGCTGAGCTATGACTAGCCGTACTACAAAAATCAGCTATTGCAAATTTGATGCGGTATTTTTTACCCGGATTTACATGTACTTTTTCTGATTGCATAGCTTTGGTTAATCCAACCAGACTAATAGCAGATTTTAAAGGATCATCTTGATTATTTCCATAATGTTTCCAATAAAATTCAGGATTGACACTTTCACACAGCACTCCAGATTTACTACTGTCTTTAATCGTTGATAATGCTATGGGTTCAGAAGTTCCCGGTACAAGTGCAAGATTTTCTCCCTCTCCTGTTTCTAATTCTACCAACCATGCAGCAAACAAGGCTCCTCCTTCAGTACATTTATAAACACAATTTGTGTGATAGCTTTCTGAGGCAAATAAGTATTCAAACTGGATAGAATCTTTAATGGGTATAAAATCAAATTCAAGTGTTGATACGTATTTATCTCTGCCAAAACCTGCTCCCCCAACATTAATAATTACATCATTGATATCTGAATCTCCTTCCCAAGCAGGAACTTTCCCATAATCCACATACGGACTTCTCTCTACATATGGTCCGGGTAGATAGTCTACATCTGCTGTAGACAGCACAATTCCTTCCTCAAACGGAAAATCAGAATTATTTTTTTTAAAATATCCTAAAGTATTTACAAATACTCCGCTTGCTGCCTTATGTTTAACATTTGACACCAAATCACAGTCTGATTTTACAAATATTTCCTTTACCATTTCCTCCGGAGTGTGTGTTTCTCCTTGAGGAGTGATATCTAAATACCCTATAGTAGAAATACATATATCAAAAAGATAATCCTGCTTAACCACATTTATACTCGTATATTCCATACCTATACGAACATAATATGTATTACCCGGTATCAAACCTTCCATTAAACCAGTACGATGTCTTATAGGTTCTCTCTCAAATTGACCACATCGTAAAAAAGATGCTGTATAAGCAGAAGTAGGGCAGGTTCCGCCTTCATATACTGCCCAAACCACATAGTCTAAAAACTGCCCGCTCGGGCTTCTAAAATTATTAATGTTTAACAAATGCTTATCAGACGTTGCTGTAAATTCAAACCAAACATCATTAGCAAGACCTCTCCAACGAGCGGGATTACATCCCTCCATTCCTCCAAAGAAGTCTGGATAAACTAATGATTTTGTGGATCCTAAAAGAGATGCCGAAACAAATTTTTCGCAGTCTATACCATTATTTACCGGAAGCCTTATAGCAGTGGAACACTCATCATTTATAATTGACGTACCACCGTGTACGGGCACTCCCCAATCACTATAGGATTTTCCGTCTTTACATTTTGCCCGTACATATACAGTATATCCCTTGCCTGAATCTAATCCGCTAATCGTTGTTTTTGGCGTACCGGTTACATTTAAAGTTTGAACGGGCACAGCTGTTTCATCTTCTCCAAATTCTACTACTATCACTTCCCATTCCGTTATGCCGTCATCCTGTTTCCACTCTACTTCCATACTTGTTGGTGTATAGCCTGTTATTTCTGCATAATAAGGTTCTTTACAATTTTGAACTTTTTTAAGAAAGACGTTATCAATATTAATTCTCACATATTGATCACTGCCTGTTGATGCTCGCCAAGCTATATTTACATTACCAGGTATCCCATTAAAAAACACAATTTCTTCCTGCCATTTATCATTAGATCCATAACTTTTTTTAGGCGAGATTACAGTAGTAAATTTACTTACATCTACCCCATTATTTGACAATAAGATTTCCAGTTCATGATTATAAAGAGGATTACGATCATCTGCTTTAAAGTGAAATCGTAGCATATACTGTCCTGCTGTCATCTGCAAAGCTGGTGAAATCAACCACCCATCTGGTTGTACACCGTAGCTGTTATTAAATTTCATGTTCCTATCTCCTTCAAAAGAACTAAACTGATCTCTTACCCAAATATTGTCATTCCACATCGTTGCATTATTACCTACATCCAATATAGTCCAGCATCCGAAAGTTTCTGAGTCAGTATTAAATCCTTCCCAAAAAGGCAAGGTTAAAACTCCTTCACAAGCTGTTTTAAATTGGAATGGTCCAGACCAAATGCTAAATTCTCCATCATTACAAACTGTACGAACATAATATTCATAGTTTTTATTATGTATTAATTTTTTTCCGGATTGATCTTTATCTACTGTATTTTCCTTATTATTGGTTTGGGTTCCGTTCCCAACAGGCAAACCTTCTCCTTCTTTTTGAATATAATATTCCCAAGAAGTACCTCCGTAATTATCTTGCCAAAATAACGTAACTTCTTCTCCTTCTATATCTTTAATATCCAGATCAGATGGTTCCGGGCATCCTTCTACCTCTTCAATAATCACATTATCTATAAAAATTTCTGTATCTGTCCACGTATCTGTTTTGATATGCCATCCTATATAAACTTCGCCTCCAATACCCGAAATAAAAGTTTTTTCTTCACTCCAGCTTATTGGACTTCCATTTGTTATCCATGCAGGGTTTGGACCACTATTTGCATAACTAGAAAAAGGAATTAACGTATGTGTAAAACTATTTGGATCTGTATCTGAATTAGACAACATTACTCTAAACCTATTTTCTAAGGTGGTTCCACTAGTACCATGAGTTTTGGGTGCACTGTAATGATACTTTAATCTATATTGTTTGGCTGGATCTAGTTTTACAAGTGGGCTTATAAGCCAATCATCATGTATTCCGCTACCTTCAAAACGCATTGACCAACCTGCTACAAAAGCCATAGAATATTGCCCAAATGTCCCTCTATTATTATATCCGTCATTGTTTTCATCCAAAATTGTCCAACAGCGCAATGTTTGAGATCCTAAGCCAAATCGTTCGTGAAAAGGTACTGTAAAAACTCCGCAAGCTGTTGTAAACACAAACGGTCCGGACCAAATACTGTATTCGCCTGCTCCGCAAACAGTGCGGACATAAAACTCATATTCCGTATTAGCTTCCAAATTATCTCCCAAATAATCCTGAGTTATCAAATGCGTATTAGCACTTGTTAGCTTACCGTTTCCAACTGGTATTCCTCTTCCTCTTTTCTGCACGCGATATTCCCAATCTTTATCACCGTATAGATCTTGCCATGAAATAGTAACTTGATCTGTTTCAATATTATCAGCTTGCAGTTCCAGAGGTTCTATACATCCTTCTACTTCTTCCAAAAATACATTATCTAATTCTAAAGTAGTATTATGATTTTGCCCCGATGCGTGCCAGGCTATATTTACTTCTCCTCCTATACCCGAGATATACAATTTATATTCTGTCCATGGATAAACATCATATTGCTTGTGAGGAGCCAATACTTTATCAAAATACTCAGGCTTAATACCTTTATTAGAAGCTACAATCTCAAATTCGGTTGTGCTAGTGGCAGTTCCAAAAGTTTGTAAATGGTATCTAAGACGATATGTTTTTGCTGCATCCAAATTAAAAGTTGGCGACACAAAATAACTGTCCTGAATAAAATTATCTCCATTCAAAATATCTTGACTAACCGTATACAGCATATACATATCTCCTTCAAAAGGTTTATGGTTTGGTCCTAAGTTCCATTGAGACCAAGTATTTTTAAAGTGAGGAATATTTGCATTTCCGTTTACATCAATTTCTCTCCAACAAGCAAACGTTGTTGAATTGCTGTTAAACCCTTCCCAGAACGGAGGAGTAAATACATCGCAAGCAGTACTAAAAGTAAAAGGACCTACCCACTCTCCTTTATTATTATTACCACAAACCGAGCGTACATAAAACTCATATTCCGTATCAGGCTGTAAAGCATTTCCTGTAGCTGTACTATTAACTACAACTTGTTTATTTGTAGTACTTATACCAGAAGCTGTAGGTAAACCGGTATGGGCTGGTTGCAATACATATTCCCAAGAGCCGGCATATGAATCTTCCCAAGAAAGAGTAGTCTCTGTTCTTTTATCATTCGTGGCACTAAGATCGGTAGGCTCAGGACACGTTATCTCTTCAATATTAATATTATCAATATAAATTTCTGTTGCAAAGTTTGAAGTTGCATGCCATGCAAAATAAACGACTCCTCCGAGTCCGCTTATTGTAACCTGTTTCTCTTTCCATGTGTAGTAGGTACTATATTTTTTAGATGCAACAATAATCTTGTCAAAATCTGATGGAGCACTACCTGTATCAGATGCGAGTACGGAAAATTCATCCGCATAGTTACCTGATGTTTGATAATTATAGCTCAATCTATAAAGTTTACTTGCATCCATACGGATAGGTGGAGAAATCAACCATTCATCTTTCTCCGAAGTAGTATTGTATGTAGTAAGTGCCATACTGTGGTCTCCTTCAAAGGCATCAGGATTTTGGGTCCAAAAATCAGTATTACTTACTCCTTGCATTCTCCAACAACTAACGGTAGGTGAACTTGTATTAAATCCTTCGTGAAAAGGAATTCCCGTTGGAGCACAAGTTGTGGTAAAAGAATACGGTCCCACCCACTTGCCATATTTATCATTTCCACAAGATGAACGAACATAAACATCATACCCTGTATTTTGTTGTAAAGGGGTACCCGCGCCACTTACCCTGTTAATAGTACTTTCTTTCGTTGTTGAAATAACTCCTGATCCAACAGGTGCAGTACTTCCAGCCGCCACAACATAATACTCCCAAGAACTATTGATATTATCTTCGATTTCTATTTTAACTTCATCGTGTTTAATATTTGAAATTTTTACATTTTCAGGAGCAAAACACTCTACTTCTTCTATAGATACCAAATCCAAATACATTTGTGTAGTTCCTGTAGTAATAATATGCCACGCAATATTTACCTCTCCTGTAATTCCTTGAACATATATAACTTTCTTTTTATATATTCCTTCAGTATGAACTTCTGCAGGCTGTAATACCGTAGTAAACTTATCGATATCTACACCTTGTTGAGATAATAAAACTTCAAATTCCAGATTTCTCGTATTAGAGTGATAATAATAGGTAATCTGATAAATTGCTCCTGTCAGATTTATTTCTGGCGAAATCAGCCAATCATCATTTTGTTTGGTTCCGGAATAGTCATTACTAAAAAACTGCATAGCTCCCGTTCCTTCGTAGGTTCCTCCCCAGCTGGAAATATATCTTGTCCATTTTATAGCATCATTATTCTGATCTATAATATACCAACAATCAAAACTACCGGAATCGGAGTTAAACGTTTCAATAAATGGTAACGATACTCCGCATAACGTTTTAAAGTTATATGGACCTAACCAACTACTATAACCATCAGATCCGCAATTTGTACGAACATAAAACTCATATTCTGTACTGGGCTGAAGCAAATTTCCGTTTTGGTCTTGAGTTACTTTTGTTTCTCTAGTAGAAGATGATATACCAGAGCCTGTAGGAAAAGGGTCTGAAGGAAACTGAATAATATATTCCCAGTTTGCCCCTAAATTATCTTCCCAATAAATAGTAGCCTCATTACTCTTAATATTTTTAACTCCTTGGTCAGAAGGACTGTCACAGTTAAAATTAAGGTTTTCAACCTGAACATTATTATACCGTTCATTTTCTATATTTTGTTTAATTACATCTCTTTCAAAAGAAACCCATCTCTGAATACTGTATGCCGTCATCAAACAAAATAAAGTCAATCCTAAATAAATAATTTTTCTTTTCATAATTTTAGATTAGTTAGAATTTTAAACTCATCAAATAAAAATTCTCAGTATTATCAGAGTTAAACTTTAAATTTAAAAATCTAAAATTATAAGCAAAACATTATTTAAACAAATTTTAACTATGGACTTATTATGGACAATTTAAAAATTAACATATCATATATATCTAGAAATAAACAACTTACAGAAACAAACTATATTCACCTTTATAAAGAATGAATTATTTCATCCAAATCCTCCTCATTTTTCAATTTTAACTTTTTTCTAATTCTATATCTACTTTTTATGATACTTAAGTAATCCACGTTTAACAAACTTGCTATTTCGTGATTACTCATATTTATTTTTATATAAGCACATATCCTTTTTTCAGTTTTTGTTAATATAGAATAGTTGTCTTGTATATGTTTAAAAAAACTCGGATGAATCTTTTCGAAAACTTGCTCAAATTGCTCCCAATCTTTTTCAGAATTTCTATTCTGTTTAATTGATTTTTCTATTTCGCTGTATATGTTTTTTGATTTATCTTTTACAATATTTTCAATCTCATTCAATAATCTATTTTTAAATAGCAATTGGACATTGATTCCCATTAATTCTTTATTTTTTGACTCAATCTCAGCTAAATGCTTTTCTTCACGGATTTTATTTAATTCTTCTTCTTTTTTAATATTTTCTAATAAATAGACATTCTCTAATTTTGAAATTTTCAATGTTTTTTTATTACTTCTGTATAATAGATATATAAATACAATACTTGATAGAACAGAAATAATAATTATTAAATATGTTTTTATATGATTTTTATATTTCTGCTTGGAAATTTCATATTCTAATAAATTCTCTTTGAGAATATTTCCCCATTCCAATTCTTCTACTCTTTGTCTAACTTTTACACCATTAAGGCTATCTTTCATCGTATAATATTTATCCAGATAATTTAGAGATTCTTCATATTTTTTTGTCTTTCGCAAAAGTTCTGAAAATCTTTTCAAAGTATTTAAGTGTTCTATAGGAAAATATTGATTTGAATTAATCGTATGATTATATGCTTCTTCATAATATTCGACAGCTTTATCGTAATTATTAAGGCTTTCGTACACATATCCATAGTTTAGGAGTGCAATTCCTATTAAAGCGTGATCATTTTCTAAAACAGCCAATTCACTAGCCTTATCTAAATATCCTAAAGATTCACTTACTTGATTTAATTCCAATTCTAATGCACTTAAAAAGATAAGAATTCGTATTAGATTAGCTGTATCACCTAATTCTTCGAAAATTTGATAAGATTTTCTCAAATTTTCCTTTGCCTCGACATAGCTTTTCTTATGCAAAAACATATTTCCAAAATTGCCATATACTATTGCTTTTCCTCTAGAATTATTATTTATGTCATAAATTTTATATGCTTTTTTATAAAAAGAAATTGCTTTGCCTTCTTCTTTCAGCCCATAATAATATAGTCCTCCTAATCCTGAATAAACGTCAGCCAAATAGTTACTATTGTCATAATTAGATTTAAAAAAAGATAATGCAGAAAATAAGTTTTCCATACTGTTTGGATAATTATCTTTAAACAAAAAATAAAACCCATTTAATGAAGTTAGTCTTGCTTCTAGCAATCTGTCGTTATTCTTAACCGCATATATCTTTGCTGTATCTAAAAAATAAGAAACACTATCTAATTTATTTTTTCGTACTAATAAAGACGCTTTGTAAAAATATGCCTTTCCTAAATTCTCTTCGTTTTCTGTAGCATTTTTAAAATATTTACCAATTAATATCTCTGAAGACTTAAGATCATATGTAAGTAAAGAATCTATTAGAATTTCAGTTTCTGTGTATTCACTTTTATATGGAGATTCTTTATTTTTATTAAAAATATAGTAGCTTATAACAACTATAATAGCAACTGTAAGAGCGATATAATATTTATATTTTTTTATTAACCCCATATCTTACTTATAACAAATTAAACTATAGCTTTCACTAAAATTCTAAAAAATCTTTATATAGTTATCAATGATAATTATTTTACTGATAAAATCCAATTATTAAATTAAAAGTTTGCCCACTATTCTATATTAATTTGTTAACTCAATTTCTTTTTAAGGCTTATAATTTAAAAAAGAGATTGCCTAAATAGACAATCTCTTTTTTTAAATAAATAGTAAACTTTTTAGAAATACCTCGATGAACTCGATACTCTTTTCGAGAAAAACAAATCGTAAAGCAGAATAAACTCATGTGATCCCTTGGCTTCTCTTCGGATGTCAGAAGTGATGTAATCATAGGCATAACCGATTCTAAGGCTCTTGGTGATCCTGTAATTCAGCATACCGCCTATGGCGTCATCTTTTCGGTAAGTTATTCCGCCTTCAAGCTTGTTGGCATACATCGCATTTAAGCTAACATCAAATGACATCGGTGCATTAAAACCGTATTTAACCATTGCCGAAGGTTTTAGCTTCCAGTCTCTGTC
>NZ_SOAG01000046.1 GCF_004364575.1 Myroides indicus
TTGATTATTGCGCTTATTGTAGCTTTAACAGGAGGAGATCCTAATAAAGTACCTATTATATAAAAAAAGAGTGGTCAGAATTTCTTCCGACCACTCCTAGTCTAAAAAGACATCTTTTTTTAATCGCTGATATTTTTGCATTTTAAAATAGGAAGCATTAAATTTATTACGCTACATTCGCATCATAAATAAAGATTATGCTTGAAAAACTTATTGTAGGCAGTGAAGAATGGTGTTCTTTTCCTGCTCTTAATATTCCCGCTATTAAGGCTCGCATTGATTCTGGTGCAAAAACCTCTGCTCTACATGCAATTAATATTGTGCCATTTGACAGAGAGGATGAAAAATGGGTAAAATTTGACGTGAATCCTCTTCAAAACAATGGTAAGACAATTATTCATTGCGAAGCAAAAGTTATAGATAAAAGAATAGTAAAAAGCTCTAGCGGAACAAGAGAGTCCAGATTTGTTATCAAAACCAATATTAATTTTGGCAACAGTACATGGGATATAGAATTAACCCTTACCAACAGAGATTCTATGGGATATAGAATGCTGTTGGGAAGAGAAGCTATGAGCGGACGCATTTTAGTTGACCCCGAACAGCATTTTCTATTAGGTAATCCAACTCCTGAAAAACTAAACGAATATTACAGCAAACCCAAAAACGATAAAAAAGGGCTTCGTATTGGTCTTTTAGCGAGTAATCCTGAATTATACAGCAACAAGCGAATTATAGAAGCTGGAGAATTGAGAGGCCATGAGATGCACTTTCTCAACCTTAAATACTGTTATATGAAGCTTGATGCAACACAACCCGAAATACATTATAGAGGCGGTAGAATTTTAAACGATTTTGATGCTGTAATTCCGCGTATCAGACCAAGTATGACTTATTACGGATGTGCCTTAACACGTCATTTTGAATCGCTAAAAGTATATAGTTTAAACAGTGCAGCTGCGATTGCACAGTCAAGGGATAAGCTGTTTTCTCTGCAGTTGCTCCTCAACAACGGGATAGATATTCCCACAACCGGTTTTGCAAATTCTCCGCTCGACACCAACGATTTGATTAAAATGGTAGGAGGCAGTCCTTTGATTGTAAAACTTTTAGAAGGAACCCAAGGTAAAGGAGTTGTTTTAGCAGAAACAAAAAAAGCAGCAGAAAGTGTGATTAATGCATTTAAAAGCCTAAATGCAAATATTTTAGTTCAGGAATTTATTAAAGAAGCAAACGGAAAAGACATTCGCTGCTTTGTAATTGATGGAAAAGTGGTAGCAGCTATCCAGCGAGAAGCTGTTCCTGGCGAATTTAGAGCTAATATTCATTTAGGTGGTACAGCATCTGTTATAAAAGTAACTCCAGAAGAAAAAAAGATTGCCATCAGAGCAGCAAAAGCTATGAATCTAAAAGTAGCCGGTGTTGATATTATCCGATCAGCCAAAGGACCTCTGCTACTTGAAGTTAATTCCTCTCCGGGCTTAGAAGGAATTGAAGGTGCTACTAACAAAGACATTGCTTCAGAAATGATAAAAGCCATTGAAAAACAAATCAAATGGTAAAAACTTTAAATAATTAGTTGTTATAATATGAATCCATCAATATCCGGCTGGATTAAGAAATATTTTTCAGAAAGTGAAAAATACAGTATTTTTAACTCTGATAATTACAATGACATCTCTGATAAAATAAGAGAAATTGGATTCAGTTTTGGCACAATAGACCTCGAGGCTTTGCCAGAAATTTACAATAGCTTTAATTATACGCAAGAAGAGCTTTCTAAAATATGTTTTCTACAATTACTGGAAAAGTGCTATTTTATCAATAATCCTAAATCAACTACGAAAGATTTTGTAAAAATCGTTATTGCGTTTTATCAATTGCTTTTGCATAGTAAAAAAGGTTTATTTTCAGCATCTACGGAAGAAAACAATTCATACACTAATCTGGAAAAAATTTTGTCCTACAGATGGAAAGAACACTTTTTTTTGCATTCTAAAAACAACGATTTTGTTTTAAATACAATTTTACTTTCTCTTGATATACTTACATTTGAAGCTTATTTAATAAAAGCAGTAGATCCAGGAATATATAATCAGTTTTTAACAGAGTATTTAGTTGAAATCATTATAGCAATAAGAGAGCAAACACACGAACAAACCAACAATGATGAATATAAGATTATACAGTTTTTAAGAAAAAACAATACACAGATATTACCGGATGATTACGGGAGTATCTATTCTGTTTTAGAAAAAAATCTAACTGCTGATTTTATTGTATGCAATTCGTGGAACAACATAAACAAAGAAATTATTCTTCCCGATTTTAGTATTTCTCCTTTCTCAGAATTAAAACTTGAAAAAGAGATTTTAGAAATAAGTAAACGTGACTTTTTATTTTTTGTTGCCAAACACAATTTTGACTACTATTACTTTAGATCAAGCAGCTTGCTCAACAATACTGTCTTAAATTCTGTCAGTTACATAGAATTATTGTTAATCCGAAACAAAAAGAGATTGGTTATAGAAATTCAGAAAAATACTAAACTAATGGCATTACTGATCGAATCTACACACAGAAATTTGGATGAAAACGAAAAAAAGATCGTAAAAAACCAAATCATAGAAGTTATCAAAACTATACCTTCTCTTGCCCTTTTCTTACTACCTGGCGGAAGTATTCTGCTTCCTGTTATTTTACGATTCATCCCTTCCCTGCTTCCATCCTCGTTCAATGAGAATAAATAATATTGCTACAGTTTTTTAAATTTCAGCTGATAAACTTCGTCCAAATCTTGATTACTGGTAACATTCACTTCCAAATCAGTAACATACCCCGAATTTAGTCCATAGACCCAACCATGTATACTTAATTCCTGTTTCTGTGTCCAAGCCTGCTGAACAATAGAAGTCTTAGCTAAATCGTAAACCTGTTCCTGCACATTTAATTCTACAAAACGATTAAAACGTTCTGTTTCATTTTCTATTTGATTTAATTCAACATGATGTAAGCGATATACCGTTTTTATATGCCTGATCCAATTATCGATTAAACCATAAGATTCGTTTTTCATTGCTGCTAAAATACCGCCACATCCATAATGTCCGCAAACGATTATGTTTTTTACTTTTAAAATATTCACAGCATAATCTAAAACGCTTAGCATATTCATATCGGAATGAATAACCATATTAGCGATATTGCGATGAACAAATACATCTCCGGGCTCTGCTCCAATTATCTCATTTGCAGGAACCCGACTGTCCGAACATCCTATCCAGAGTAAAGGTGGCGTCTGATTTTCGCTAAGTCTTTTGAAATACGCCGGGTTAATAGCTAATTTTTCTTCAACCCAGGCTTTGTTGTTATCTAGTATTTTTTTATAGAAATCGTTGTGCTTCAAAATAATTATTTTTTGTCAATAAAATTTTCTTTCATAAAGTTTACCTCACCCGTTTCTACCTGATAAAATGCTCCTACGATACCTATTTCTCCTTCTTCAAACATCGCTTTTAAAACCGGACTTTTATCCAAAATATGATCGATCGTATAATCAACATTGTGAACTGTAACCAAATCAATTCCTTCTTGAGATTTTATATCAATATCATTATGCGTATTTTCTACATATTCTATAGAAGGTTTTACTTTCGCCAGCAAATCTGTCAAATGCCCAAGTTCTGTACCATGACATGCACCCGTTATTGCTCCACATCTGGAGTGTCCCAAAACAACAATCAATTTAGATCCTGCCAATTTACAAGCATATTCCATCGAACCGATAATATCGTCATTTAGCACATTTCCGGCAATGCGAACACTAAATATATCGCCAAGTCCCTGATCAAAGATTAACTCTGCCGAAGTCCTACTATCAATACAACTCAAAATAACGGCAAACGGAAATTGTCCGTTCTTGGTTTCATTTACCTGCTCAAGCAAATTACTATGCGCTTTTAAGTTTGCAACAAATCTCTTATTGCCTTCTTTCAAAAAAGATAACGCCAGTTGAGGTGTCAATGATTTTTGGTCTTCTACATTGTGTAATCTCATACTTTTACTATTTAAAAATTCAACAGCAAATATATAAAGAAAGTGCCTTTAAATAATATATTTATATTTTAATATCCTATTTTTTACATAATAATCAATAATATAACTTTTTTTTGAATTATTTTTTAATTCATTTCAAACTACTGTTTAAGTTATATCTCTCTTTTGATTCAGATAGCTAAAAATATATAATAGTTAAGTATTATTTAAATTAGATTAAAATTGTTTTGATTTTAAAAATAGTTAATACATTTGCATTAGAAATTAAAGGAGGAAAAATTTGTACTGATTGCAACCTCGGTAAAAAATGCTAAAGCAGAAAAACATATACTTTCCTTTAGCCATTATTCCTTCTATTTTAATTGTATAAATAAAAAAATTATGGCTTATTATTTTACCTCAGAATCCGTAAGTGAAGGACATCCTGATAAAATTGCAGATCAAATTTCAGATGCATTAATTGATAATTTTCTAGCTTTTGATCCCGAATCCAAAGTGGCTTGCGAAACACTTGTAACGACAGGACAAGTTGTATTGGCAGGAGAAGTCAAATCGCAAACTTATTTAGATGTACAGCAAATCGCACGCGAAGTAATCCAGCGCATCGGTTATACAAAAAGTGAATATATGTTTGACGCCAACTCTTGTGGCGTTTTATCCGCTATTCACGAACAATCCGCAGACATTAATCAAGGTGTTGATCGTCAGAATAAAGAAGATCAGGGTGCAGGAGATCAAGGAATGATGTTTGGTTACGCAACCAAAGAAACTGAAGATTATATGCCTTTGGCGTTAGATTTATCACACAAATTATTACAGGAATTAGCTGAACTCAGAAGAGAAAACAAGGATATTACGTATTTAAGACCAGATGCAAAAAGCCAGATTACGCTTGAATATGACGATAATAATGTTCCGGTTCGCATTGTCACCATCGTTTTATCTACTCAACACGACGAGTTTATAAAACCAGACAACAATACAGCCGAAGCTAAAAAAGCTTCTGAAAAAGCAATGCAGAAACAGATAGAAAACGATATTAAATCAATTCTGATTCCAAAAGTATTGGCTAAATATCCGCAGTACAAGTATTTATTTGAAAACGCCGAAGCAATAGAATATTTAATCAATCCAACGGGAATTTTTATAATCGGAGGTCCTCACGGAGATACAGGTTTAACTGGTAGAAAAATTATCGTTGATACGTATGGCGGAAAAGGCGCACACGGAGGCGGAGCTTTTTCCGGAAAAGATCCTAGTAAAGTTGACCGAAGTGCAGCATATGCTACGCGCCATATAGCCAAAAATCTGGTAGCGGCCGGTGTCGCAGACGAAGTATTAGTTCAAGTTTCGTACGCTATTGGCGTGGCAAAACCAACCGGATTGTACATCAATACTTACGGAACTGGAAAAGTGAATTTGACTGATGGTGAAATAGCCAAAAAAGTAAAAGAGTTGTTTGATTTGCGTCCTTATTTTATTGAGAAAAATCTCAAATTGAGAAATCCTATTTACAGCGAAACTGCTGCTTACGGGCATATGGGGCGAAAACCAAAAACGGTTAAAAAAACTTTTACCAGACCCGGAGGTGAGACAAAAGAAGTTGAAGTAGAATTGTTTACCTGGGAAAAATTAGATAGAGTATCCGATATTAAACAAGCGTTTAAACTTTTATAAGATAAAGCAAAGGGCATTTTAAAATGCCCTTTGCTTTATCTTATAACCAACCAAATATTTGTTTAAATTAGTCTTTTAATCAAACAATAGGTATTATGAATTGGGTTATATTCTTTTCCATCCTTTTGACTTCTATCTACATTTGGAATCTTCAAATACAAAAAAATAAAATTAAGAAACTATATTCAAGATTAAAAGAACAGTGGGGAAAACCAAAACAAGATACTTTTTTTGACTTTGAGAGGATTAAGCGCTATCACAACAATTATGCATTTAGTGAAAATACCTATCAAAAAATTTCGGAACAAACTGTCAATGATTTGGATCTTGATGATTTATTCGAATACATTGACCGCACAAAATCATCCATAGGTCAACAGTTTTTGTACAATAGAATACGCGAAATTCCGAATCAAAATGAAGATATAGAACTAACTGAACTCATCAATTTTTTTAACGAAGATGAAAATTTCAGATTAAAAATTCAAGCTCAGCTTCTTCTATTAAATAATAAAGAAGGATATTATTTTGAAACGCTTTTTAATAATCAGACTTTTCCCAAATCCAAATACTTAAAATCAGCCTACATTCTCTCGTTCAGTTTTGCACTTTTTATTTTGTTTACTTTTTACGTTCCAATCCTTTTTATTTTTTTAATACCGATTTTAGCCCTTAATCTCTTTATACACTACAAAAACAAAATGGTTGTGCATGAATATCTGTATGCTATAAATCAGTTTAAACGTACCTATAAAGTTGCCCAAACAATACTGAATGACGAAAAAATAAAGAATATTTCCAACCACCAAACTTTTATCAAAAAGCTAAATACAATTGAGCAAAAATCTACTTTTATCAATATGGAAAAAAAGCTGGACAATGAATGGCTTATATTGATGTGGATGCCGATTGAATTTTTAAAAGTTGCTTTCAATTTAGAATATATTGCCTTTTACAGCTTGATTGGTGATTTTTACAGACATAGAAAAAGCCTGCACGAACTGTTTGTTTTTATTGGAAAACTGGATTTAGCTCAGACGATAAGCTCTCTCAAAGCTGAACCAACCACAACTTGCAAACCCGAATTTACACTAAATAAACAAATTACTTTTCAGGGGATTTATCATCCACTTATCTTTGATAGTATTCCAAATGATTTATCACTTCACAATCAAAGTTTATTACTTACCGGTTCCAATATGTCTGGCAAAACAACATTTATCCGAACCATTGCTATCAACAGTATTTTAGCACAAACAATAGGTATTTGCTTTGCTAAAAAGTATTGTGCACCTTATTTCAAGATTCATTCATCGATTCGTATTTCTGATGATTTATTAAACAATACCAGCTATTATCTTCAGGAAGTATTAACTATAAAAAAGTTTGTAGATTTAAAAGAGAGCACAACTCCGTGTCTTTTTGTTTTAGATGAAATTTTTAAAGGAACAAATACACAAGAACGGGTTTCGGGAGGTTTTGCCATTTTAAACTATCTCAATCAATCTCCACACTTTGTAATGGTAGCTACTCACGATTTGGAATTAGTAGAATTATTACAAGATAAAAACTATGCTGTTTATCATTTTAGCGAACAAATTCTGAACAACAATTTACATTTTGATTACAAAATAAAATCAGGAAAGTTAAAAACACAAAACGCTATCAAGATTTTAGAACTCCACAATTATCCTAAAGAAATAACGACAGAAGCCTTATATGTAAAACAAACTTTTTTCTCTTAAACAACTTTTACTGTATCAGTATCTATATCTAATGTTTCGTATACAGAATTTTGAGATTTAAATTCAGGTACAATTCTTTTTAATTTTTTCACCAAAATCATGGCATCTGATTTATCTTGATAAGTTAAAGTTTCAGCACACAAGTCCTCTATAAATTTCTTGATGACAGACAAGTCCTGATGACTTACCTTTGCTATCATTATCTTTTCATGATGTGTCTTTACAGTGTTCTCATCATCAGCTAAAAGTTCTTCATAAATTTTTTCTCCTGGTCTCAACCCCGTTATTTTAATATCAATATCATTAGGATAATTATATCCGCTTAAACGAATCATTCGCTTAGCCAAATCAAATATTTTAATAGATTTTCCCATATCAAAAACAAATATCTCACCTCCTTTTCCCATGACAGAAGCTTCTAATACAAGCTGACAAGCTTCGGGAATCGTCATAAAATAACGAGTTATATCCTGATGCGTGACAGTTAAAGGTCCTCCTTCTTCAATCTGTCTTTTAAACAATGGAATAACAGATCCGTTTGATCCCAAAACATTTCCAAAGCGCGTTACAATAAAGTTTGTTTTGTTACCTTTTAAAGAAGAAACATATAGCTCAGCAGCTCGCTTTGTTGCTCCCATAACATTCGTAGGATTAACGGCTTTGTCTGTTGAAACCATAACAAACTTATTTACCTCAAAATCTACCGATAAATCAGCAATAACTTTTGTTCCTTTTATATTTGTATGAATAGCCTCATAAGGAAAAGTTTCCATTAGCGGAACGTGTTTGTAAGCAGCCGCATGATAAACCATATCAGGTCTATACTCATTAAAAATCTCAAACATTTTACGGGAATCTCGTATATTGCCTACAATAAAAACTACATCGTTTTTATGCTTACAGCACATTGTTTGCTGTACATCATATAGAGGAGACTCTGCGTGATCAATCAAAATCAGTTTTTTAAAATCAAAGTTAAAAATCTGACGAGCTATCTCACTGCCAATAGAACCCGCTGCACCGGTAACTAATACCACCTTGTCTTTTATTTCTTGAGCAACAATAGGATTATCTAATTTTATTGCCTTTCTCCCCAGCAAATCATCTATTCTTAGATGTTTTATCTGGCGATTAGAGTACTTTCCATCTAACCAATCTGTAGCTGGTGGAATAATTTTAATTTTAACAGGCAACCCTTCTAACATTTCGGAAATCTCATTAAGCCTGTCTCTTTGAATATTCTGAATCGAAATAATAATATCATCTATCCGATTAGATAAAAGAAACTCCTCTGTAATAACAGCAGGACTATATACTTTATATCCCCCAATACTCTTTCCGATTTTCGTTTTACTTTCATCTATAAATCCTATTATCTGAGTTTTTACCTTAGTGTCTGATTGCAAAACTCCAACTGTAATAATACCTGAATCTCCCGCACCATAAATCATTACCCTCTTATAAGTTCGAACATCTAAGATATATGTTCTGTAAAATTGACTATAAAATAAACGAGCTAGCACCATCATAGCACATGTAAAAAACAAATGCAGTAAAATAAAAGAATAGGAATAACGTAAATATTCTTCCTGTTCTTCAATAATATCATTTCTTTGAAGAAAACTTATAATAGTCAATAAAAAAGAAGCTAATAAACAAGTATAAAAAATAGTTTCAATATCTTTAATATTAGTTTGTCTAACTACTCCTTTATATGATTTAAAAATACAAAAACTTAATATATAACAAAGTAATACTAGCGGAAGTTTTGAAAACAGCAAAGAAATTTCAAAATTGCCAAAAAAGTTAGATAGAAAAAGATTAGATATAATATAAGTAGTAAAAACGATTAGGAGATCAATCGTAAAAATAATACCTCTGGGAGTATCTCTCCTAAGTTGTTTTTTTAAAGCTCTATTCATAACAAACTAGTAAATTATAGCTAATATTTTTTTTTAGCAAATATAATCTAAAAACTGTATTTATCTATGATAATAGCCAATAAGATTAGTTTATAGAACAGTATAAAAATATTTTAATTTCTCAAAACTTAAAGAGTATAACAAATTTCCTCCAACAAAAAATCCCCTTCACACTAATGTGAAGGGGATTTTCAAAAGAAGGGCAGCGACATACTCTCCCACCTTGCGGCAGTACCATCTGCGCTGGCGGGCTTAACTGCTCTGTTCGAAATGGAAAGAGGTGGACCCCGCCGCAATAACCACCCTGATTCGGCAGCTACTACTAAAAGTAACTTATATGGTTAACTATACTGAAAAAACATGCCACAAAAAAACAATAAAACTCACAGATAGAATAACCCTATCCTGAATAGAAAGACGCCCTCTCCCCATCCCTAAGACAGGGAGAGTGCACATAAGCGTACGGGCTATTAGTACTACTCGACTGTGACATTACTGCCTTTACATCTGTAGCCTATCAACGTTGTCATCTCCAACGACCCTTTAAAGAAATCTAATCTTGTGGTGGGTTTCGCACTTATATGCTTTCAGCGCTTATCCCTGCCCAACGTAGCTACTCTGCGATGCCCCTGGC
>NZ_SOAG01000047.1 GCF_004364575.1 Myroides indicus
ATTGTTTTTTTGAGCGGGAGTCAAATGCCTAATATTTCTAAAATCAGCAGTAGCCTGATCTACAGCCTGATTGAGTAACCCTTCTTTTAAAAGTCTTACTTTAATGGTATAGTTAACATTTGCCGTATTAAATATTGTACGGGCAATTTGTATGGGAATAAAAATACGCTGGTCTTCATTTTTTCCAAAAGTATTTCCCTGTTCTTTTAAAACACCAATAATTTGAAATTTATATCCTTTTATAGACAAATTTTGACCAATCGAACTGATGCCTTTAAACATATTATTAGAAAAATCAGAGCCGACAATACAGACAAAATGATTGTTTTTGATATCGGTATGACTAAAACTTCGACCGCTTTCTACTGTAATTCCACTGTTCGAAAGATAGTTTTCATCACATCCAATGATATTTATTTCCGGATCTGTTTTCATTATTTCATTTTTAACTTCAATGTTAGAAGCAGCATCAAATGATAAAGAAATAACGGAAAAAGGATATTGATACTGACTTTTAAATTCAAGTGCCTCTTTATAGGTGATAGTAGGATTGACAACAGGATTTGAATTGTTATTTGCTATTCTGTCTGCCATATCATACTGGTGAATCGTGAAAGTATTAGCACCCATTGAAGCAAAATCCTCCACAATGGTATTTTTTAAAGCAGAAACAACGGATAATATTCCCACTAATGCCCAAATTCCGATAGCAATAATAAAAACAGTAATGCAGGTACGCAGGAGTTGGCTCCTGATACTTGTTAATGCGATTTTTATATTTTCAACAGCAATTTTCCACATATCCTATTGGTAGCAAAATAGAATAAAAAGTTACAGGTAAAGTTAGATAAAATTTAATATTAACTGCTCTTTCTGCAAACAGGTAAAGCCTGAGCGGTATATTATAAAAAAAGAAGTATTTTTGTTTGAAGTAAAACACATAAAAAATTAATTTAAAAATGGCAAAGAAACCAGGAATCCCAAAAGGGACAAGAGATTTTTCTTCGATGGAAGTGGCAAGAAGACAATATATTATGCAAACGATACGACACAGATTCGAAAAATTTGGTTTCCATCCTATAGAAACACCTTCTTTTGAAAATCTGGATACTTTGTTGGGAAAATATGGAGAAGAAGGAGATCGGTTAATTTTTAAAATTTTAAATTCTGGTGATTATTTATCGAAAGCAGACGAAAAATTATTAAACGAAAAAAGCAGCCAGAAACTAACTTCACAAATATCTGAAAAAGCACTTCGATATGACTTAACTGTTCCTTTTGCGCGATATGTAGTAATGCATCAGAATGAAATAGATTTTCCGTTTAAACGCTATCAGATGCAGCCGGTTTGGCGAGCCGATCGCCCGCAAAAAGGAAGATTTAGAGAGTTTTACCAATGCGATGCTGATGTTATTGGCTCTAAATCCTTGTGGCAGGAAGTGGAATTGGTTTTACTTTACGATCGTGTTTTTACGGATCTTAACATATTTGGTGTAACAATAAAGCTTAACAACCGAAAAATATTAGCAGGTATTGCTGAAGTCATCGGAGCCAGCGATAAATTGATTGATTTTACAGTGGCTTTAGATAAATTAGACAAAATAGGAGAAGAAGGGGTAAAAGCCGAAATGATAGAAAAAGGTATTACTGCCGAAGCGATTGAAACCGTACAGCCGTTGTTTCATTTTACGGGAAATTTTGAAGAAAAGCTGGATAAGTTAAGGAAGCTTTTGATAACTTCTGAAGAAGGGAAAAGAGGAGTAGAAGAGTTGGCTTTTGTAGGGAAAGAAATAAGTAGATTAGGTTTAAAATCTGCCAAACTTAATCTGGATGTGACCTTGGCTCGAGGGCTGAATTATTATACAGGTGCTATTTTTGAAATAGGAGCACCGGATACTGTACAAATAGGATCTATCGGAGGGGGAGGAAGATATGATGACCTGACTGGAAATTTTGGATTGAAAGACATGAGCGGCGTGGGGATTTCTTTTGGGTTAGATCGTATCTATCTGGTAATGGAAGAGTTGAATCTGTTTCCGACGGAAGTAAATACAGCGTCAAAAGTCCTGTTTTTAAATATGGGAGATCAGGAGATGAGCTATGCAATGCAAGCTGTCGTAGGATTGAGAGATGCCGGAATAAAAACTGAAATTTATCCTGATAAAGCTAAAGTAGGCAAGCAGTTTCAGTTTGCTGACAAAAAAGGAATTCCATTTGCGGTTCTTGTAGGTTCTCAGGAAATAGAAGAAGGTAAATTTACTTTAAAAGAATTAGTTTCGGGAGAGCAGACAGTGCTGGATTTGCAGGAGCTGATAAAAAAATTGAAATAAATATAAAAACTCCTGAAAAGGAGTTTTTTTGTTATTGTAAATTCAATAGATTGGAGATAATATAAATTAGCAATCCGACTAATCCGCCTACAAGCGTTCCGTTGATGCGAATAAATTGTAAGTCTTTCCCAACTTCTAGTTCAAGTTTATTGCTCAATTCACGACCATCCCATTTTTGGACGGTATTTTGGATTAAAGTATTTACCTCCTGAATGTTTTTTAAAGCAAGGCGATAAACCGAATGCTGAATCTGTTTATTTATTTTAAAGCGCAGGTTTTGATCACTTTCTAAATTCGTGGCAATGTCTTTGATGTTTTTTTGGATGTATTTTCTTAAGGCAGAGTTTTTGTTATCCAGTTGCTCTAAAACAGTAGTTTTAGTAGAAAACCAAAAATCTGAAAGATAGATTTTTATAGTATCATTTGTAATAAATTGCAACAAGATTTCTTTAAGCTTGTTTTTCCATTGTTCTGAGTTTTCTATTTCTGTGGCAAGTTTTTGCAGGTAAAGAGTCATCTCTTGCCTGAGCTTATGATCAGGATTTTGATAAATATCTTGTAAAAAACTGTTAATTCCGTTAATGAGCTGGTTAGTAATGGCTTTTCCGCCTACCAATCCCAGTAGAGGCTTTTTTTCGATGAGGGTTTGGTAAATATCTTCCCTGTGTTTTTCTACATATATTTGTGCTTTTGGTAAAATAAAATTAACAAGTCGGTTGTGTTCTCCTTTTTCAAGAGCATACATTATTCCTTTTGAGGCAAAACCATGAAGATCTAAACTTTTGATTCTCTTGTTTGCTTTTGTCACAAGAAAATTGATAGTGCTATCATCTTGGAGGTTAGCAATAACTTTTTTACCCAAGACAGTTAGTTCTTCTTCGAGCAATAGCTGATTTTTGGATTGATTCATCCATTTTGAAATAACAGATGCCAGATCAATTTTTTCAATGTAGGGTCGGATGGTATCTGATGTTAAAAAGTTTTCTGTCACAAAAGTACCTAGGTTTTCTCCAATTTTGTTTTTGCTGTTTTCAATCAGATTAGTATGCGGTATCTTTAACCCCATAGGATATTTAAAAAGTGCAGTTACTGCAAACCAATCGGCAAGAGCTCCTACCATAGCGGCTTCAGAAAATGCCTTAACGTATTCCATCCATGGAGAAAAATGGTATTTAATGGTGTAGAGCATACTTATATAAACCATTGCCATAAGTAAAAATAATCCCGTAGCTATGGCTTTATGCTTGCGCAATTGCGATTTTTTATCTGACATTCATAACTTTTTAGAAGATAAAGTTACTAAAAAAGGAGTTTAAAAATCTTCATTGACTTCAAAGCTTATAGTTTCATAGGTTTTGGGGTGTTTAAAAGTAATTTTCTGAGCATGGAGATAAAGACGATCTGATTTTTTTCCATATAAATCATCCCCTGTTATCGGAATATTTAATCCCAATGGATGAGAGGCGTGTACACGCAATTGGTGAGTACGCCCGGTTACCGGATATAAATATACTTTTGTTTTGCCGTTTATGAGTTTAACCACTTTCCATTTCGTTTTTGCCGTTTTACCGTATTCATGGCATACCATTTGCCGAGGTCTGTCGTCGAGATCCACTCTTAATGGTAAATCAATAAAACCGCTATTCTTTTTAAGAGTTCCATCCAAGAGAGCGACATAGCGTTTTTCAACTGTCTTTTTGATAAACTGACTTTGCAATGCTTTGTGCGACTCTTTGTCTTTGGCGATGATTAAAATACCGGATGTTGCCATATCGAGACGATGTACAATCAGCGGACCGGTTGCTTTTGGATAGCGCAGTTTCATGCGCTCGTAAACCGAATCCTGAATGTAAATTCCCGGGACAGATAAAAATTCTGCTGGTTTGTTAATTACAGCAAAATAATCATCTTCGAAAACAATTTCTAAAGGCGTTTGTAGAGCCGGATTTTGAAGCAAGGGATTGTCTTCTATGGTTAGCCCCTCAAGCATATGTCCCAAAATTGGTTCGCATTTTCCCCTGCATGCCGGATAAAAGTACTTGTGTTTCCTTATTTCTGATTTTGGAGCTTCTCCCCACCAGAATTCTGCCATAGCTATTGGGTGATAGTAGTGAACATAGGCGTATTGAAGCAATTTAGGGGCGGCACAATCGCCTGCAGCAGCAGGAGGTTGCTGAATTGCAGTATCTGCGAAAATATCTAACAAGTTTTTTTCTTCGCCTTTTTGATTGAGAAAGCGATATTGTTGAAACAGTTTTTGCTGAAGAGCGTTTGACTTTTGTTTTCGCTCATTTTTTAGTTGTTGAATAACTGTTTCAAAGTCGCGGATAATTTCTTTAGACTGGTTTATCTGTTGCTGCCAGTAAGCTGTTATCACTCGCAGTTCGTGCTTATCCCGAAGACTTTGTTTAATTAATTCTTCATTTAATTGTTCAAATGCATTTGCATCCAGAATATTTTTTTTTTGTTCCCTGATTGTTTTTCTTTCTCTTTTAAGCTTTTTCAGATCTGTTTTTTTCTCAGCAATTGCTTTTTGACTCTCTTGTATTTGTTGGGTAAGCATTTCCCGTGCTGTCCGGTAAATGTTATCCTCTTCTGTCTTTTTTATTTTGGCATTGATGAAGTTTAAAACCGCTTCTTCTTTCACAAAAAAACCTTCGTTGTTCCACAAATCAAAAACAGGAGGGACAAAACCTTTAATATGCGTATAATTACCTAGCTTTCCGGAAAACCCTGCCAGATAGCCAATATTGTTATCCTGATCTTTGACCACTAAGATGCCGAACATTTTTCCCGCAGACAGGCTAGAGGGATGATTTTGGTCAAAAAGCGGAGCGATTAAAGGGTGTTTTTCTAGTTCATTTTGCAGTTCCTCGGCAGCGATTTTTGACAAAATATGCGGTTCGTAATAAAAGGGATAAGTAAATTTTTCTGGTAATTCAATAGAGGAAATATCTGTTTTGAATGATCTGAAAATAGGCAGTGTGGCTGACATCTTGGATAGCGGTTTGTCGGGCAAAAATAAGAATTAATTTTAAGAGACTAAATGGCAAAAAGAAAGAGAACCTAAAAAAGTTCTTTTTCTGCTTTTCCTTTTTGTGACTTAACGAGTTAAATAGTATCTTTGACGCTTTAAAGCAGTAAAGAATACCGATATATATGTTTGATAATTTAAGTGATAAATTAGATAAAGCCTTTCATATCCTTAAAGGACATGGCAAAATTACAGAAGTTAACGTAGCAGAAACTTTAAAGGAAGTAAGAAGAGCACTTTTAGACGCTGACGTAAACTTTAAAATAGCGAAGGATTTTACCAACACAGTCAAAGAAAAAGCTTTAGGGCAGGAGGTGTTGACTTCCTTGCAACCGGGGCAATTAATGATTAAAATTGTCAAAGATCAGCTGATAGAATTGATGGGAGGAGAAGCTGCGGGGATCAATTTATCGGGTAATCCTTCGGTAATCTTGATGTCGGGCTTGCAGGGTTCGGGAAAAACTACTTTTTCGGGAAAACTGGCTAATTTTTTAAAAACAAAGAAAAATAAAAAACCTCTTTTAGTAGCTTGTGACGTTTATCGTCCGGCAGCGATTAATCAGTTGCACGTTGTAGGAGAACAGCTTGGAATTGAGGTTTATTCTGAAGAAGGAAATAAAAATCCGGTGGAAATAGCGCAAAAAGCTATTAAGCATGCAAAAGCAAACGGATTTAATGCAGTAATTGTGGATACGGCAGGACGTTTGGCAGTAGATGAGGAGATGATGAATGAAATTGCCAATATTCACAAAGCTATTCAGCCGCAGGAAACTTTATTTGTAGTTGATTCCATGACTGGACAAGATGCCGTAAATACGGCAAAAGCATTTAATGATCGGTTAAATTTTGATGGAGTTATTCTTACCAAATTAGACGGAGATACCAGAGGAGGAGCCGCTATTTCAATTAAATCGGTAGTTAATAAACCGATTAAATTTATAGGAACAGGTGAGAAAATGGATGCTATTGACATTTTTTATCCTGACCGTATGGCTGACCGTATTTTGGGAATGGGGGATGTTATTTCGTTAGTAGAGCGTGCTCAAGCACAATACGACGAGGAAGAAGCGAGAAAAATCCAGAAAAAAATTGCAAAAAACGAATTCGGTTTCGATGATTTTTTATCTCAGATTCAGCAGGTTAAAAAAATGGGTAGCATGAAGGATTTGGTAGGCATGCTTCCGGGAATGGGAAAAGCCTTAAAGGATGTTGAAATAGAGGATGACGCTTTTAAGCATATAGAAGCTATCATCCATTCCATGACACCTGCAGAGCGTTCCAGACCGGCAATCATTGACGTGAAGCGAAAACAGAGAATTGCCAAGGGATCGGGAACGGATGTTCAACAGGTAAATCAACTGTTAAAACAATTTGACCAGATGAGCAAAATGATGAAAATGATGCAGGGTGCTAAAGGAAAGAATCTAATGAGAATGATGGGACAGATGAAAGGGATGCCAAGATAATATTTAGAGAAGGTTTAAGGTTCAGGAGAAGTTTAAACCTTCTTTATTTGATATAACAACACGATTATTTTATTATAGATGCAATTATTAGACGGAAAAAAAATATCAGAAGATATTAAAGATGAAATTGCTGTTGAGGTTTCGCAAATGAAATCCCGCGGTGAAAAAGTACCTCATTTGGCAGCAGTACTGGTTGGTAGTAATGGAGCTAGTTTAACTTATGTTGGCAGCAAGGTAAAATCCTGTGAAAAAGTAGGTTTTGAATCTACTTTGGTTACTCTTCCGGAAGAAACTACAGAAGCAGAATTATTGCTTAAAATTAAAGAATTAAATGAAAATTCTGAAATTGACGGATATATTGTTCAGCTGCCTCTGCCTAAACACATTGATGAACAAAAGATTTTGATGGCTATTGATGCAGATAAAGATGTAGATGGATTTCATCCTACTAATTTTGGTAAAATGGCCTTGGAAATGGAAACATTTTTACCAGCTACCCCCTATGGAATTATGGAATTGCTAGAGCGGTATAAGGTAGAAACTGTTGGAAAAAAAGTAGTAGTTATCGGTCGTTCGCACATTGTTGGGCGCCCTATGAGTATTTTGTTGAGTAAAAAAGGTTATCCGGGAGATGCTACGGTAACATTGACTCACAGCCAGACCAAAGATATTGAAGAGATAACCAAAGAAGCTGATATCATTATTTCAGCATTGGGAGTACCTCACTTTTTAAAAGCGGATATGGTAAAACAGGGGGTTACAGTAATAGATGTGGGGATTACAAGAGTGCCAGATGTAGATTCTGCAAAAGGATATTTAATTGCAGGAGATGTTGATTTTGAGGGCGTAAGTAAAAAAGCAGCCTTTATTACTCCGGTTCCGGGTGGAGTTGGTCCGATGACAATAGCAATGCTATTAAAAAATACTTTATTAGCCCGAGCGAGGAGAGCTAAAAAAGGAGAATAGTCTTTATAAAGAAAACCATCTCATTTGTGAGGTGGTTTTTTATTGATAAATAGTTCCAAATAGCTAATTTAAGGATAATATACTTTGCCAAAACAGTATATTTGCGTTGTAATAAAAAATTAATACTCTTGGAAATTTACCACAAAAGAAAGGCTGAATTTAAAAAACAGTTTTCTACAGTCCGTACAAAATATAAAACAGTAGGCGCTTTAAGAATCTTTATTTTTTTAGTTATAATTTATTTTTTTTACTTATCTGTTTCCAACGGAGATTTTCCTTATTTGTACGTTTCGGGAATTGCTGTAATTTTATTTGTCGTACTTCTAAAAATTCATGCCGGACTATCGTTTAAAACCCGGTATTTAAAAGCATTGGTCGATATCAATCAAAATGAGATTAATTTCTTGGAAAAAGAAGAACAGCCTTTTGAAGATGGTAGCGAATTTATTACAGCAAATCACGCCTATAGTCATGATTTAGATATTTTTGGAACAAAATCACTATACCAGTATCTAAACAGAACAGCTTCCTATATCGGAAAACGAAAGTTAGCTGATTTGTTACAAGGAAAAACTGATAAAGAAACCATCTTGCAAAATCAGGAGGTTGTAAAAGAACTTGCCGATAAAGTGGAATGGAGGCAGACTATTTATGCTTACAGCAAAATTTCTAATCTGGATAAGGATAATTTTGAGCGGTTGCAAAAATGGAGCACATCTAAAACTTCCAGAATCAATAAAGCTGACATTATTTCAGCTTACCTCTTTCCATTTTTAATGCTGATTTCTATTGCAGGATTTTTTGTTAATTCATCTAATGCATTTTGGGGATATGCTGTTTCTGCTATTTTTTCGCTCAATTTGATAATTGCTTTGAGCAAAATCAGAAATATTCAGACAGAATTAGGAGGAGTAGAAAAAATTTATGAAACTATAGGGAGTTATAGTTCTATAGCTTTACAAATTGAAAAAGAAGATTTTAGGAGTTCAAAGATGAGTGAATATACTGCTAAGCTTCAAAATGAGTCTTTTTATGTCAGTAAAGAATTAAAAATACTGTCGAGATTGTTCGGGCAATTGGAAACCGTTGCAAATATTTTTATCATGATTGTGTTCAACGGTTTTTTTCAGTATCATGTTCACGTACTGAATAAATTTTTGACGTGGAAAAAGAACAAAGGTGGTTTGTTGCTAGCCATTATAGAAATCATGGGTGAAATAGAAGCATTGAATTCATTGGCAAACTTTTCTTACAACAACAAAACATATGCTTTTCCGATATTGAATAACGAGGAAAAGATTTCTTTTAAGAAGTTGGGGCATCCGTTGATTCAAGCTCAAAAAAGGGTAACTAACTCCATTGATTTTACAAATAAGCGGTTTGTTATTCTGACAGGATCAAATATGTCGGGAAAAAGTACCTTTTTGCGCACGGTTGGAGTAAATCTGGTTTTGGCAAATGCCGGAGCTCCTGTTTGTGCTGACGGTGCGACATTTTTTCCGTTGCCACTTGTGGTTTCTATGCGCTTGACGGATTCTTTGGAAGATAGCGAATCCTATTTTTATGCCGAAGTCAAACGACTAAAAATGATTATAGAAAAAGTTAAGGAGGAATCGTGTTTTGTACTTTTAGATGAAATATTGCGAGGTACAAATTCTGACGATAAGCAAAGCGGAACGATAGGGGTAATTTTAAAGCTGATTCAAGAAAAAACATATGGAATTATTGCTACTCACGATTTGGAGGTTTGCAATGTAACTTATCAGTTCCCTGATATTTTGATAAACAAGTGCTTTGAAGTGGAAATAAAAAATGAGGATTTGTTTTTTGATTACAAGATAAGAGACGGTATCTGTAAAAATAAGAACGCTACATTTATAATGAAAAAAATGGAAATTATCGATTAAACGAAGCCGTCTCGTTTACAAAATCGGGACGTTTTTTTTTATGATTCAAAAATTGAGGTCAAAAATCCAAATAGATTTAACAACGGAGAAAAAGAATTGCTATCCTTCTTGTTTAAGCGCTCATCTTTTTGAGATTATGAGCTAAAGCATGCAATCCGAACTCTATTTCCACTTTTTCAAGTCCTTTTAAGGTAAATCTTTTGAAGTTCCGGTTGTGTTTGAGTTGTGCAAATGTGGGTTCTACATCTGCTGTCCT
>NZ_SOAG01000048.1 GCF_004364575.1 Myroides indicus
ATTAATTCCTGCTAATATTCACAAAAGGTGGAAATTATATGACGAATAACCGGATATTGCTCGGGTTTGTGACGCAATAGAGTCCAAACGAAAAGGTAAAAAACACCAGAAAATATTTTTCTATATCTTAAACAGTACAGATAAATAATCTGTAAATTCGCAGAAAACTACTATGAGAAAAATACTTTTACTTATTACAAGCCTTATCTTTCAACAGTTTAGCGCACAAAATCTAGAAGTTATTCCTCTTGGAGTATATGGAGGAATAGACGAAAGCAACCTATCTTCTTATTTAGTGGGAGTTAAAAAAAACAACAGTTATTTAGCTTTAGATGCCGGAACTTTAACTTCTGGAATAAAAAGAGCTATCGCACTAGATTCTTTTGATACGATTACTGATCCTCAACTCATCTTAAAAAACTATATAAAGGGATATTTTATATCGCACGGACATTTAGATCACGTATCAGGACTTATTATAAACTCTCCCGAAGACTCTTCCAAACCTATTTATGGATTGACCTCTACTATTGACATATTAAAAGAAAAATATTTTGTCAATGGATCCTGGAGCAATTTTGCAAATGAGGGAGAAGAACCTATTTTAAGAAAGTATCAGTACAGAAAAATAACTCCTTTACAATCTTTTCCTGTAGAAAACACAGCATTAAATGCAGAAATATTTGAACTCAGCCATGTAAACCCACAAAAAAGCTCAGCCATTTTAATAAAGCACAAAGATGAATATATTCTTTATTTTGGAGATACCGGCGCGGACAGAATAGAGAAAACAAATAATCTGGATATTATTTGGAAACGTATTGCTCCACTGATTATCAACAAAAATTTACAAGCTATTCTCATTGAAGTATCTTTCCCAAACCAGCAACCCGAAGAAAAACTTTTTGGACATTTAACTCCAAATCTATTAAATGAAGAATTTATCAAGCTCGCCGATTATGTTGGAAAAGAAAATTTAGAAGAATTAAATGTTATTATCACTCATTTAAAACCAAGCGGCAATCAAATAGAAATTATTAAACAGGAGTTACTGACTAACAACATCTTTAATTTAAATTACATTTTCCCTAATCAAGGTAAAAAAATATCATTCGAATAACATAAAATAAAGCAATCCTTATTATAGTTATTCAATCATTATTAGCTTTTTCTTACCGAATAAATAAACTACTACAAAAGTTAAAAAAGAAGGGATAAGCCAAGGCAATTCATAATCATTTAACGGTAATGCTTCTATGATTTTATTAATCTTGCCAGCGCAAATTGGTTTGTCTACTTTTTCTGCAATAAAAATACTTAATTGCAATATAGCCACGAGTGATGTAGCCAAAATAGCTGCTACAAATGGCGCTTTTTTTTGAACACGTTTACCGAATATCACTATATATATAATCAATGTCAATGTAATCGGATAAATAAAACTTAAAAAGGGCACTGCATAGTCTATAATATCATCTACTCCATTTACTGCCAAAACCCCAGATAAAATACAGGTAATAATGACAATAATCCGATAACTCAGCCTACCGTTTGTTAATTGGTTAAAAAACGTCCCAGTAGCACATACCAATGCTATTGCTGTTGTCAAACAAGCTAATGCTATACATAAAGACAGGGCAACTGTTCCTCTTTGCCCTAAAATACTATTAGAAATATACAGCAATAATTCCGTTCTTTTTAAATCGCCTGACATAGAGTACCCTGAGGTAGCCCCCAAATAAACTAATCCACCGTACACAAGCAACAAACAAACAATAGCAATAACCCCTGATAAAAACGTAACTTTTGTTTTATCTTTCAAACTAACGTATCCTTTTGCTTTTACAGCGGAAATAATAACACCTGCATAAATGACGGAAGCCAGAACATCCATGGTTTGATACCCTTCTGTAAACCCTATTTTAAAGGCACTTTCATTAGTTACAGAATTTAAAGCTGATGTATCCAATGGAAAAAACACTCCTATTACAATCATTATTATTAATATGATCAATAATAATGGTGTTAAAAATCGTCCTATGATATCAACTACTCTTGATGGTGAAATTGACAAAGTTAATGTAATTCCAAAAAAAATAATGGAAGATATTATCGGATTAAAATCAGACCAAAGAGGCAGTATTCCCACTTCATAAGTCGTAGCTGCAGTACGAGGAATGGCTACAAAAGGTCCTATACTTAAAACTATAGTTGTTGCTAAAACCCAACCTAATAAACTATTTATCCTTTTCCCTAAATCTGTAAATTCATCTCCTGAATACAAGACAGCCAATATTCCTAAAAAAGGTCCTAAAATAGCCGTTATCGCAAAACCAGAAACTGCCAAACTCCAATCTCCTCCGGTAAAAACGCCGATTATTGGGGGCAAAATAATATTTCCTGCTCCAAAAAACATAGCAAACAAGGCAAATCCTATAATCAGAGCATCTTTTTTCTTATTGTTTTCCATTTCAAATAATATTACCAGACTATTTATCTCATTTTTTGGCTTAACTTTCAGAAAGTTTCGGACAAGCTTAGTTTCTCCAAAAAATCAGTTTGCCAAGATAGAAATAATTCAAGAATTAACTTTACCCCCGGCAATTCTTTTCCTATTTTTGCCAAACTTGATCTCCGAAAGTATTATGAGCTCTATTTTTTCGACAGTACGACTATCCATTTACCCTATAAACACCATTAGTGATGAAAAAGATTTATTGCTTTATCACAATGACAATCTCGCGATGCAATGGATTCCGAATGCTCATAAAGTTTGGAACGAAAATGATTTAATTAAAAAATTTTCAATCAATTCGACACTTTATTCAAAAAAACTCGGACTCTATAAAGTCGTTCTCAATCAAACTAATCAAACAATAGGAGAAATTGGGTTATTTCCTTATCCAGATAATGAAAATTATGTAGAAATAGGCTATATTATACACAGTCTGTTTTGGAAATCAGGATTAGGTACTGAGTTGGTAGCTGGCGTAATTAGATATATTACCATAAATTTTCAATATACTAGCATAATTGCTCAACTATATTCTCAAAATATAGCTTCAAAAAAATTATGCGAGAAGCTAGGTTTTGATTTATTATCAAAAGAAAAAATCGCCAACAATCAACAAAAGTTAATTTATCTGAAGGATATTTCAAAACTATAGGATATCTAAAAACCTTTATATCTCAGCCTATCAAACTTTCTTTATCAGTCAACCTTTCAAAAAAGATAGAGTTAAATTATGATATACTCTGATAAAATAAGTAATAACACAAAATCTTTAAAATATTTACAAAAAGGTTTTGCAAGAAAAAAAAGACTTTATATATTTGCAGTCGGTTTTGAAGCGAGCTTTTTCAAAGCCAAAATTGATGAGTAAATTTAAGATTTAAAGATAAAAGCAATGAGCAAGAGAACGTTTCAACCATCTAATAGAAAAAGAAGAAACAAACATGGTTTTATGGAAAGAATGTCAACTCCGAACGGTAGAAAAGTATTAGCTGCCAGAAGAGCAAAAGGAAGACATAAATTAACTGTTTCTTGTGAAACAAAACATAAAAAATAATGTTTGAATTAAAACATAAATAAAGGTGTTACTATTTTTCGTAACGCCTTTTTTTATACTTTTTCTCAAGCATATCTCTCACAAAACTTTTATTTTAGCATAACTCGAAAAAATTAAACAACACACAATACGATGCCCAAAGATACTTCTATTAAAACTGTACTGATTATTGGCTCCGGACCTATAATCATCGGACAAGCTTGCGAATTTGACTATTCCGGATCACAATCAGCAAGATCGTTAAGAGAAGAAGGAATTAAAGTTATACTGATTAACTCTAATCCTGCTACAATCATGACCGATCCTTCCATGGCGGATCATATTTATCTTAAACCATTAACCACAAAATCTATCATTGAAATTTTAACTGCTCATCCAGAAATTGACGCCGTATTGCCTACTATGGGAGGACAGACAGCATTAAATCTTTGTTTGGAGTGTGACGAAAAGGGAATCTGGTCAGATTTTAATGTGCGTTTAATTGGTGTTGATATTAATGCTATTAATATTACTGAAGACAGGGAGCAATTTAAACAGTTACTTGAAAAAATTAATGTTCCAGTTGCTCCGGCTAAAACAGCCACTTCTTATTTAGAAGGTAAAGAAATTGCTCAAGAATTTGGTTTCCCATTAGTTATTCGACCTTCTTTTACTTTAGGAGGAACAGGTGCTGCTTTTGTTCATAACCCCGAAGATTTTGAAGATTTACTAACCAGAGGTTTAGAGGCTTCTCCTATTCACGAAGTACTCATTGATAAGGCTTTATTAGGGTGGAAAGAATACGAATTAGAGTTGCTTCGCGATAAAAATGACAATGTTGTTATTATCTGTACTATTGAAAATATGGATCCGATGGGGATTCATACCGGAGACAGTATTACGGTAGCACCAGCAATGACACTTTCTGACAGGACTTTTCAAAGAATGCGCGATTTATCGATTAAAATGATGCGCAGCATAGGTAATTTTGCAGGAGGCTGTAACGTTCAATTTGCAGTATCTCCAGATGAAAAAGAAGATATCGTAGCAATAGAAATCAATCCTCGCGTATCTCGTTCTTCTGCTCTTGCCTCAAAAGCAACCGGATACCCAATCGCAAAAGTAGCATCAAAATTAGCTTTGGGTTATACGCTGGATGAATTACAAAATCAAATTACAAAATCAACTTCTGCCTTATTTGAGCCTACCTTGGATTATGTAATCGTTAAAATTCCTCGCTGGAACTTTGATAAATTTGAAGGAGCAGACCGTACCCTCGGTTTACAAATGAAATCTGTAGGAGAAGTAATGGGGATTGGACGTTCATTTCAAGAAGCATTACACAAAGCCACTCAATCTTTGGAGATAAAAAGAAACGGCTTAGGTGCAGACGGAAAAGGATATACCAACTACGATCAGATTATTGAAAAATTAAAAAATCCAAGTTGGGACAGAGTTTTTGTAATCTATGACGCTATACAACATGGTATTCCATTAAGTAGAATTCACGAAATAACTAACATAGATATGTGGTTCCTAAAGCAATACGAAGAACTATATATGTTAGAAAAAGAAATTGCTCTTTATACAGTTGAAACGCTTCCGAAAGATTTATTGCTTGAAGCAAAACAAAAAGGATTTGCCGACAGACAAATTGCACACATGTTAAATACACTGGAAAGTAAAGTTCACAAATTGCGTGAAGACATGAATATTCAGCGTGTATTTAAACTAGTAGATACATGTGCAGCTGAGTTTTCAGCAAAAACACCATACTACTACTCTACTTTTGAAGCTGAGATAGAAAGACCAGACGGAAGTCGTTACGTGTCTAATGAAAGTATCGTTTCCGACAAAAAGAAAGTAATTGTTTTGGGCTCAGGTCCAAACCGAATAGGTCAGGGAATTGAATTCGACTATTCTTGCGTACACGGCGTATTAGCAGCGGAAGAGTGCGGTTATGAAACTATTATGATTAACTGTAATCCGGAAACAGTATCTACCGATTTTGATACTGCCAACAAATTGTATTTTGAACCTGTATTTTGGGAGCATATCTACGATATTATCAGACACGAAAAGCCGGAAGGCGTAATTGTCCAATTGGGAGGGCAAACTGCCCTTAAACTGGCTGAAAAACTAAATCGCCATGGTATTAAAATATTTGGAACAAGTTATGATGCACTTGATTTAGCAGAAGATCGCGGAAGATTTTCTAATCTGTTACAAGAGCTAAATATACCTTTTCCAAAATTTGGAGTAGCAAAAACAGCTGAACAAGCCCTGCAATTGGCAGATAAATTAGATTTTCCTTTGTTGGTTCGCCCGTCTTATGTATTGGGTGGACAGGGGATGAAAATTGTTATAAACAAAAAAGAGTTAGAAGAACACGTAATTGATTTGTTAAATTCTATCCCGGGGAATTCTTTACTTCTTGACCATTATTTAGACGGTGCAATCGAAGCCGAAGCTGATGCTATTTGTGACGGAGAAAACGTACACATAATTGGTATTATGGAACACATTGAACCTTGCGGAGTTCACTCCGGAGACAGTCATGCCATGTTACCGCCTTTTAATTTGGGAGAGTTTGTTTTAGAGCAAATAAAAGATCACACTAAAAAAATTGCTGTAGCTTTACAGACTGTTGGTTTAATCAATATACAATTTGCAATTAAAGATGATACTGTTTACATTATAGAAGCCAATCCGAGAGCTTCCAGAACCGTTCCTTTTATTGCTAAAGCCTACGGAGAACCTTATGTAAATTACGCTACTAAAGTAATGCTTGGCAAAAATAAAGTAACTGACTTTACATTTAATCCGCAATTAAACGGTTACGCCATCAAAACGCCGGTATTCTCTTTCAACAAGTTTAAAAACGTAAACAAAGCTTTAGGTCCGGAAATGAAATCTACAGGCGAAAGCATTTTATTTATTGAAAACCTGAGAGATGACCACTTTTATGAGATTTACTCCCGCAGAAAAATGTATTTAAGTAAATAAATAATTATGTAATTTTAAAAACCGTTTTATTTTTATAGTAAGACGGTTTTTTAAATTACACTTCTCATGTTAATTATATGATTTATAATTTATCCCTACTTTTGAAAAAAGAATATGGTTTCTATTTTCTAAGTTTAAATTATGTTACAAGAAATTCTAATCCTTCTCTTACTACTTTTAACGATTATAGCTTTTTTCGTTGGCAGATTTACAAAAAGTAAAACCGCTGGTGAAAAGCAGATTGGATTACAAGCAGAAATTAACTTTTTGAATCAACAAATCACAAGTATTCAAAACGAAAAAAATCGTTTAGATGAACAATTAGAAATCTTGCGCCAGGACAATCAGGAACTCATTGCTCGCATTTCCATTCGAGATACTGAATACAGCAATTTAAAAGAAAAATTGGAACAACAGCACAAAGAGACGATTACTTTACAAGAAGAATTCTCTATCCGGTTTGAGAACTTAGCGAATAAGATTTTTGAAGAAAAAAGCGAAAAATTTACTAATCAAAACAAAAACAATCTCGAAACTCTTTTAACACCTCTTAGTGATAAAATTCATCATTTTGAACAAAAAATAGAACAAACTCATAAAGAAAGTATTGATTATCACGCTGTGCTGCGCCAACAAATTATAGGATTGCAACAAACTAATCAAAAAATGAGTGAAGAAACCCTCAATCTGACAAAAGCCTTAAAAGGCGATAATAAAATGCAGGGTAACTGGGGCGAAATGATTTTGGAAAACATTCTCGAAAAATCGGGATTACAAAAGGGCAGAGAATATCAAACACAACAAAGTTTTTCTACAGAAAATAATTCTCGATTGCAACCTGATGTAATTATCAACTTACCTGATAACAGACATTTAATTATAGACTCAAAAGTTTCGCTAACTGCCTATGAACAATTCATAAACTCTTCGGAAGAAAAAGAAAAACAGTGTTTTTTACAGGAGCATTTGCTATCCGTAAAAAGACATGTTGAACGCCTTTCTGAAAAAAATTATTTTGAGTTATACCCGAGTTCAAGCCCTGATTTTGTACTTTTATTCATTCCGATTGAAACTGCCTTTTCAATTGCAGTTAATACAGACACTTCTCTTTATACAAAGGCATTTGAGAAAAACATTGTCATTGTTACCCCTTCTACACTGCTTGCCACGCTACGTACTATTGAGACCATGTGGAAACAGCGAAAACAGCAAGAAAACTCCTATGAAATAGCCAGACAAGCCGGCTTATTATATGACAAATTCGAAGGCTTTATTTCTGATTTAAACAAACTGGGTAAAAAATTAGATGATGCTAAATCTGAATACGACAATGCATTTAACAAACTCAGTTCAGGAAGAGGAAACATGATAAATACAGTACAAAAATTAAAAGATATGGGTGCCAAAACCAAAAAAGATTTGGATCGCCAATTAATAGACAAAGCAAGAGAAGAGTTATAATTTTAAATTCAAGATAATATTAGAAATACATTAGAGATTTTAAGATCCGATTTATAACGATTACTTTTGCATTTAAATACCGGTATCAGAATTATCAACACTTAATAATCTTCCCATTATGATTTTTAAAGACATGCACCCGGCAGACATTGCAGAAGCAATTTCAGCGATGAAAAAAAACGAGAGAAACCTTGAATTTTTAAAGCTCTCCTCAGAACTAAAAGTCGAAGTATTTTCTTTTTTGGATATTAATATTCAAGAAGAAATTGTTCGAAGCATGACTCAAGAAGATTATGCAGAAGTGTTAAACAATCTGGAGCCGGATGACCGTACTGAATTACTTGAAAATTTTCCGGATGAATTAATCAAATATTCCATCAATCTTTTAAACGACACCGAAAAGCAAATTGCCTTAAATCTTATCGGATATCAAGAAGATAGTATCGCCCGATTAATGACTCCGCTATATATACAAACCAAAGCCAATAAAACAGTAAAACAGGTTTTACAGCACATTAAAAAATATGGCAAAAAAGCAGAGACACTAAACTATATTTACGTAGTTGACAATAACAATATTTTAATTGATGACTTAAAAATAGGTCAACTGCTTTTAGTGGATGAAGACACCTTAATATCTGAACTTATCGATCATAGTTTTATTTCAATTACTACAACAACTCCGACAGAAGAAGCATTTGATATTTTTGAAAAATACGATCGGTCTGCACTGCCAATTATTACAGAAAAAGGAGTTTTGGTAGGCATTGTTACTTTTGACGACATTTTGGATAAAATTAAAGACCGTGATACAGAAGATATTCAAAAATTCGGGGGGATGGAAGAATTGGATTTATCCTACACCCAAACTCCGCTAATTGAATTAATCCGAAAACGCGCTGGTTGGCTGATTATCCTTTTTTTAGGAGAAATGCTGACTGCTTCTGCAATGGCACATTATGATGAAGAAATAGAAAAAGCAGTAGTTTTAGCTCTATTCGTTCCTTTGATTATTTCCAGCGGGGGAAATTCAGGCTCACAGGCAGCTTCTTTAATTATTCGGTCAATGGCTATCGGTGAGCTAAAGTTAAGCGACTGGTGGTATGTAATGCGCAAAGAAATAGCTTCGGGAGTTATGTTAGGTAGTATTTTGGGGTTAATTGGCTTTATACGCATTTTTATCTGGCAGGAAGCCGGCATCTATGATTATGGAGAGTTTTGGTATTTGGTAGGATTAAGCGTTTCTGTTTCTCTTTTGTTTATTGTGCTTTGGGGAACTTTATCCGGTTCTCTAATTCCGTTTATACTTCGGAAATTCGGAATGGACCCAGCTACAGCGTCCGCCCCGTTTGTCGCTACTTTAGTAGATGTATCCGGATTGATTATTTATTTTTCAATTGCCGCCATGTTTTTAACCGGAAAGTTATTGTAAAATATTCTCTTTACAATAAATAAGATAGAAATAGACCGTTAATTATGTAACATATTAATTATCCATAATTTTTTAAAAAATATTTAATTTATAACCTGAGTTCGATTATAACAAGGCTAATTGATTAGTTATTACTTTCTCATATCTAATTACAGGTTTCTTAGGCAAGAAATGATATGCAATAATTCCAGCGATAAGGTTAGTAAAGAAATTAATAGGCGATCTATGTCTAGAGTGTTCTACCTGA
>NZ_SOAG01000049.1 GCF_004364575.1 Myroides indicus
TTTTATTTTATTTCGCAAAATACTGTGATCCAAAACATTAATTCCTGCTAATATTCACAAAAGGTGGAAATTATATGACGAATAGACGAATGGTGTTTTATTATTACATAAAAGTTCCCTTGTGCATATATGCACAAGGGAACTTCTTATCTATTTTTCCGTATTTTAAAAAGAACTAGTTATTCCTATTGTTAAACCTGCTGCTTCTGAAATTATTTTTTAATTATACGTTCTGTTTTTTCTAAACCATCCGCCCTAACTTTTACAACATACACTCCTGAAGCCAACTCACTCATTTTTATTTGCACATCATAATCTTTTAGTCGTTTTATTTCTTTAACAAGCTTTCCATTTTGGTCAAAGAGAGTAATACCAACCTCATTTAAATCGATTTCTCTCGGAACAGATACATTTAACTCATTTTGAACCGGATTCGGCCAAATACTAAACCTTATACTTTCTTCTTCAAAATCATCAGCAGATAAATTATTAAAATCACTTTTACTTACTATTATAGAAAAATCTTGATTACCTCCTTTTAACACACCTTTATGATTAACTCTAACTGTATAAACCCCTTCTTCAGCACCCTCTATTTCAATTTTCTCGATGTTATCCACATCATTATCTTCTTTAAGAGCTATCAAATTATTGAAATTTTTATTCAATTTCCAAGGAAAGTATTCTTCACCATCTCTTATTACCCTAACGTCTAGATCATTAACTAAAACAGGATTTTTTAACATATACGACTCATCAAAGTTAGACCACCCTACATTTCCTGTAGGATCATTCCATGCAATAGTTATTACTATATTCACTCCGCTCTCTTCTACAAAAAAATCTTTTTCATAAACACTTCCTTCAATTAGATTTTCTTCAGAAATAATCACATTCTCACCCACTCCATTAGCTTTTAAAATTTGAACGCCTGATTTTGCATTTATTAAACCCCACCCAAATTTATGATCCGGTCCCGGAGCCTCTCCCGCTTCGTCTGCAGTATGAGCCATAAGAGCCCTTAATGTCGCTGATCTATATACTTTACCTCTGTTATTCATAGACCATTGCTGCCACAATCCTATTATTCCAGTAACTGCCGGTGCTGCCATAGACGTTCCGCTATTATATACATACTTATCATTTGCACCGTTAGAAACAAATCTACTTGAATAAACATCCACTCCTTTAGCTGAAATATCAGGCTTGATTCTGAAATCATTTGTTGGACCAGGACTGCTAAATTGTGCTAATTTAATACTTCCAGCCCCAGTATAATTATTAACCTGATGCACCGCTGCTACAACTATACTATTTTTAGCTGTAGCCGTTCCTAATATTAATTCATTTCCATTTTTATTTATATTAGGTTTTATATTAGGATAAGTCCACCCATCATTTCCTGCTGCAACTACTGGTTGGTAATAAGGATTGGTATTTGTGATTTCATCAAACGAAGCTGCCGACCACTCATAAGCACCAAAATACTCATCCTCTACAATTTGATTCCCCTTATTATCAGTTGCGGGCATCCCATAAGAATGATTAGAAACTAATAATCCGTTATCTTTTGCCTCATCTCTCATTTCTTGAACATCATTATCCCAATCATAACTAACAATAGTTGCATTAGGAGCCATACCTTTTGCCATAGCTATTTTTCCTGCTGCCCCCATCGTTCCGGAAACGTGAGTCGCATGATTTCTATTATCAACATAATCAAAGTTTACTGGAGAAGGTGTGTCCTTTAATATCACGCGACTAACACCTCCTTCTACAAATTCCTGATGTGTATTTAACGCTACATCTCCATCCCATATTCCCAAAGTAACACCTGATCCATCCAAATTAGTTTCTAAAACCCCTCCGGGTGCCACATCATTAACATGAGATGTAATCCGTGAACCAGAATTAAACGTAGTTCTATATATAAGTTTCCCAAAACTATCTACACCTATAGCCTTATAAGGATTCCCTTGTATAGTTGTTCCTTCTAGCGGAATACCTTTCTCGTTTGCAATTGTTATAATTACATCCTTACTGTAATTTATTTTTCCATACAATTCCTTATTCTGACTTGGAGTATGAGCTTCCGCTATCTTCTGACGTATTTCTTTATTTTGTGAATATCCTCCAACTACAAATCCTATTAATAAAGACACTGTGTATATTTTTCTATACATTGTTATATTTTTTACATGGCTAAAATAATTCTTTTTCAAAAAAATCATATTTATTTTTATTTAAAAAATCACAAATATAACTTACCATAGTAAACAAATGGATATTCAACAATTCTTAAAAAACTCAATATCTAAACCTTTTACAAATATCTTATAAAAAAAGAGAGAAAAAACTCTCTTGAGCTCCCCCTCTATTTTAAAGTTTATCGAGGTTTCTTAATAAAAAAAACAAAATCATAAGTATTAGAAAAAAAATCCCAAACCATTCAGGAATTCCGTACTTGAATAATATTTTTTCATTTTTTAATATATATCCTTCAACAATTAAAATATACAAATAAAACAGTAAAATCAGATAAAAGTATATCAATGAATTATACCTTATACTCTCTAAAAATTCACCTTTAAAAATAGCATAAAATGCCCTTTGTCCTCCACAGCCAGGGCACTGCCATCCAGTAGTATTATAAAAAAAACAAGGCAAACCTACACTACCTTCTTTAGCAAAAAGATAGTAATAAATAAACACAAAAAAAACAGGTAACAGCCATAAAAATAGCCTAATTACTCTTCTTTTCATTGTGCTGCATCTATCGCTTCTTTTATTGATTCTATATAAGCGTTCCATCCCCCTAATTGTTGAATACTATACCATGAATAAATCATGTGCAATACAAAAACAATTAAGGCTACCACACCTAATATCTTAGCACTTTTGGCTGCTTTTACCGCTCCTTCATAATCTCCATTTCTAAATTTACTGCTAGATTGCGAAGCCATTACAATGGCTATAACCCCAAGAATTAAACCAATACAAGAACAAAGCCCTAGTACTGTAGAAACAATCGATAATGCCATATAATTATTTGGCTTATCTCTGAACTCGTCCATTTTTTCAAATTCATTAAATTCCATACATGTTAATTTTATTAACAAATATAACAATTTTCATTATAAATCTCTAACTAAATATTCTATTTATAAAAAAGTAATTTATTAAAAATTTTTATGTGCATTTTAATACACTTAAAATTCATTACTCTACATACTCAACTTCATTAGACTTTTCAATATTGACATTATCGAAAAAGCCTTGCTCCTTCATCCAATCATCACTGTAAATTTTACTCATATAACGCGATCCATGGTCAGGAAAAAGAACAACTACATTGCTATTTTTATCAAATTCCCCTTCGGCTTCAAATTGACGAATAGCTTGAAAAACAGCTCCTGAAGTATAACCTAAAAACAATCCTTCTGCTTTCGCCAGTTCGCGCGCTGCATGAGCTGCTGCTTCATCTGTTACTTTTGTAAACTTGTCAATAACACTAAAATCTGTTGCGGTAGGAATAAGATTTTTTCCTAAACCCTCTATTCTATACGGAAAAATTTCGTTTTTATCAAACTCACCTGTTTCATGATATTTTTTAAGTACCGAACCATAAGCGTCAACACCTAGTACACGGATAGACGAGTCTTGTTCTTTCAGATATTTAGCCGTTCCCGAAATTGTACCTCCTGTTCCTGAGCAGGCAATAAAATGAGTTATTTTTCCATTAGTTTGTTCCCAGATTTCAGGTCCGGTAGTTTGGTAATGCGCTTCAATATTCAATTCATTAAAATATTGATTGATGTATATTGATCCTTTTAATTCTTCATGAAGGCGCTGAGCAACACTATAATATGAACGCGGGTCATCAGCAGCTACATTTGCTGGACAAACGTAAACCTTTGCCCCCATTGCTCTCAACATATCTATTTTGTCTTTGGAAGATTTAGAACTAACTGCTAAAATACATTCGTATCCTTTGATTGCACCAACCATAGCAATGCTAAAGCCAGTATTTCCGGAAGTGGTTTCTACAATTGTATCTCCTGGTTTTAATATTCCTTTTTTTTCTGCTTCTTCAATGATGTGCAACGCAATCCTGTCTTTTGCAGAATGTCCGGGGTTAAAAGCTTCTACTTTTCCATAAAAATTTCCTTTTAATCCCTGAGTGATTTTTGATAGTTTAATCAGCGGAGTATTTCCCACTAAATCCAGTATACTGTCAAAAGCCTGAATACTTTTTTTCATAAATTTATTTTTAATCAAAGTATTGACTACAAAAACATTCAATACTTTATATGAGACAAAGTTAATAAAAAATACCTAATTACTTTTTAATCCCCTCTAAATCGAACAAAAACGTGTATTCTTCTGCTACTTCTTTTAACGCTTCAAAACGCCCCGATGCACCGCCGTGTCCGGTATCCATATTAATATTTAAAAACAATTGTTTGTTGTTTGTTTTTAACGTTCGGAGTTTAGCTATCCATTTTGCAGGTTCCCAATATTGCACTTGAGAATCGTGAAATCCGGTTGAAACATACATATTCGGATAGTCCTGTGCTTTTACATTGTCATACGGAGAATAAGACAACATATAATCGTAAAATTCTTTCTCATTTGGATTTCCCCATTCATCGTATTCTCCTGTTGTCAGCGGAATGCTATCGTCCAACATTGTGGTGACAACATCCACAAATGGCACTTGCGCAATAACTCCATTGTACAAATCGGGAGCTTCGTTTGCAATAACGCCCATCAACATTCCTCCGGCAGATCCTCCTTCGGCATATAAATGTTCTGTAGAAGTATATTTTTGTTCAATAACGTATTCTGAACAAGCAATAAAATCGGTAAAGGTATTTTTTTTCTTGAACAATTTCCCGTTTTCATACCATTCTCTTCCCATATCTTCACCTCCTCTAACATGAGCAATCGCATAAACAAATCCTCTGTCCAACAAACTCAATCGGGTAGTAGAAAAATACGGTTCCATTGTAATTCCGTACGAACCATAAGCGTACAAAAGCAAAGGATTTTTTCCGTTTTTTTGCAATCCTTTTTTGTAAATCAAAGAAATAGGCACTTTTACTCCGTCTTTTGCCGTTGCCAAAATTCGCTCTTCCGTATAATTGTCCTTGTCAAAATCACCTAATACTTCCTGCTCTTTTTTAACCGTTTTTTCTTTGGTTCGCATGTTAAAATCAATCACAGAAGACGGCGTATTTAACGATTGATATACGTAACGCAAAATTTCAGTATCAAAATCGATATTTACACTTATGTAAGCATTATACGTTTCACTTTCAAAAGGCAAATAATACATCTGTTCCGGCTGATTCCAAGATTGTATTTTTAATTTGGACAAACCGTTAGATCGCTCCGAAACAACTAAATAATCTTTAAAAATATCGATTCCTTCCAGTAAAACATCGTTTTTGTGCGCGATTAATTCTTTCCAATGTTCAACATCGGTTTGGTTTTCCGGACACTGCATCAATTTAAAATTGTAAGCATCGTCCAAATTAGTCATAATATAAAAATGCGCATTATAATGAGAAATGCTGTATTCAACACCGCGAATTCTTTGCTGAAATATTCTAAATGTTCCATTCGGATTATCGGCTTCCAAAATGCGGTATTCTGACGTTAGCGTACTTTCGCTTCCGATAACCAAATATTTACGCGATTTTTCTTTGTAAATGAAAGTATTAAACGTGTCGTCTTTTTCAAAATACACCAATTCATCCGCTTCAATATCAGTAGCAATTTGATGTTTAAAAATTTTATCCGCTCTTAAAGTTACTTCGTCTTTGCGAGAATAATACAGCGTTTTGTTGTCACTTGCCCAAGTAGAATTTCCGGTTGTTTTTTCTATTTTATCGCTTAAAGTCTCTCCTGTTTTCAGGTTTTTGATTTGAATTGTATATTCTCGTCTCGATACCGTATCAACCCCAAAAGCCACCCAATTGTTATCTTCGGAAACATTAATTCCTTTTAAATGAAAATAAGTATGTCCCTCCGCCATTTCATTGCAATCAAAGATAATTTCTTCTATTGCATCCAAACTTTCTTTTTTGCGGGTATAAATCGGATAATCTTTTCCTGTTTCAAAACGAGTCAAATACCAATATTCGTTGTAAAAATAGGGAACAGAACTGTCGTCTTCTTTTATTCGGCTTTTCATTTCCTCAAACAGCAATTTTTGAAAATCCTGCGTATGCGCAGTCATTTCTTTGTAATAATCGTTTTCGGCATTTAAATACTCTATTACTTCCGGATTTTCTCTTTCATTCATCCAAAAATAATTGTCAGTTCGCGTATTGTTGTGTTTTTTTAATTGGGTAGGAATAATCTTTGCAATCGGTGCTTTTATATGTTGATCCATTTTTTCATTATTTGGAACAAAAATACTAATTATTTTTCGCCTCAAGATTATATGGATTTTAGTTATTCAGCAAGATTTTAAAGGATTTATATACACAAAAAGATCTTTGAATTTACAGGTCACTCCTACGGAGCTTGTTACGGATAATTTATTTGTTCTATTAACAGCTCGTCCCTATGGAACTCTTTTATCTATCAATAAGTTTCTCAAAATCTGTTATGATTCTTTTTTTGCTCATTCAATAAATAATCTTCCGAAAAAGACGACCCACAATCTTGATTATTGATTTGATGAATTAATTTTCTATTGTCAAAATAACTTCTATCCTCCATTATTTTTGATTTGTCAAAGTCAAATGCTTCGGTGTCATTATTTTCTTTCATCGACATTTCGTCGTAATACAAAGGTTTGTTATACTCGTAACTTTTTCAAAAACAAATGAAAGCTGTCCATTTAACAAATAATATTCCGTCAATAATTGAAATGTTTCGCCAAAATATTGAGTTACAATTTTTTCTAATTGTTCATTTTGATAATAAAACTGTACTTCTCCTCCTTCTGTTGATTCCCACAAATCTTTGCTTTCAATGGCAGTTCATTCTTTAATGGAATTTATTCTTTTAAAATTTGTTCGAATTATTTTCAATTTATTACGCAAATCATCTTTATCAACAGTATCTTTTATATCTGAATTATTATTTATTGAAATTGTGTCAGAAAAAATTGTAATTTCCTGTTCTAATTTTGTTTGTTTACAACTTATCAGAAGCAAAAACATGAATAAGCATACTATCTGTTTCATTGTTATTTAAGTTAATCACTGACTCTCAAATATACAAAACTCTTTCAAACAATATTCATCCAACTTTTATCTTTCAAAAAACATTAAACCTAAAACTTCCAACAAAAAATGTAAATTTGCTTTCGATTAAAAAATAAAATTATGTTTGGAGATTTAATAGGCATGATGGGAAAATTGCAGGAAGCCCAAAAAAAAGTAGAAGAAACAAAACAACGTTTAAACTCGGTTTTGATTCACGAGCAAAGTGCAGACGGCTTATTAAAAGTTACGGTAACCGCCAACAGACAAATCCGCAGTTTGGAAGTAAATGACGAATTGTTAAACGATAAAGAAGAATTGGAAGATTATCTGATTATGGTACTCAACCGCGCTATAGAAAAGGCAGGAAATGTACATGAAACCGAAATTGCTGCCGTAACCAAAGAAGGAATGCCTAACATTCCAGGACTGGACTTATTTAAATAAGTGAAAAATGAAAAAATATATTTGTGCATTTGCTGTGTCAGGTCTTCTATTATTGACTGCCTGTAAGAAAGATACTTCTGATTACAATTTATCTGTAAATGGTAAAGTTGAAGGGTTAAAGCAAGGAAAACTATACCTATATAAAGTACAAGATACTGTTTTTACTGCGATAGACTCCGTTGTTATTAAGGGGAATCCCTCATTTAATTTTAACCTCACCATTGATTCACCGGAAATGTTTTTCCTTACATTAGACAGAGGACATAGTAAATCAATAGATAATCAAATTCCATTTTTTGCAGAACAAGGAAACATCGAAATCAATACCACGCTAAAAAGCTTTTTTAAAGACGCCAAAATTTTGGGTTCAAAAACCAATGACGTTTATCAGGAATATCTCCAAACCCGAACTTTGATTACCAATCGACAAAACGATTTACTAATTGAAATTTTTAATGCTGAAAAAGAAAATAACCAACAAAAAGCAGACAGTTTATACGTACTAAACAAAAAACTGAAGGCCAGACTATATTTAAATGCTGCAAACTTTGCCATTAATCATAATGATAGCGATGTAGCTCCTTATATAGCCTTGACAGAACTGTATGATCGTAATATTAAATATCTAGACACTATTTACAATAATTTAACAGGCAAGGTAGCTACCCATAAATACGGGCAACAGCTTAGAGAATACATCGAAGAACGTAAAACTAAATAAGTAATAAAGTGATATTCTAACAAATACTTTACAAGTATAAAATTCTGCTTGAGTTAATCTGCTCATTACATCAAACAAAAAATATTTACAAACCTGAGTTCGATTATAACAAGGCTAATTGATTAGTTATTACTTTCTCATATCTAATTGCAGGTTTCTTAGGCAAGAAATGATATGCAATAATTCCAGCGATAAGGTTAGTAAAGAAATT
>NZ_SOAG01000050.1 GCF_004364575.1 Myroides indicus
TTGATTATTGCGCTTATTGTAGCTTTAACAGGAGGAGATCCTAATAAAGTACCTATTATATAAAAAAAGAGTGGTCAGAATTTCTTCCGACCACTTCTACCTATTTTGGCGACTTTACTATATTACTATTGAATATTTAATAATTTTTTCCACCAAGGACGCTTGTCTAGTTCTATATCATTTCCGTAGCCGTAGCCATAACCATAGCCATAACCATAGCCACCATATCCCTTAATAGTTGTTGTGTCATTTAGAATGATAGACATATTAGGTAACTTGTTTTCTTTATGAAGATCACTAGGTAGTTTTAACATGCGTTTATCCAGAAAGTTCGCTCTTGCTACATAAATGAAAGTATCAGCGTACTTAGCAATTAAAAGAGTATCTGTGACTAAGCTGACAGGTGCTGTATCTACAACAATATAGTCAAATTGTTGTTTGAGTTCTTTGAAAAGCATGTTTATTTTATCCCCCATTAACAATTCCGCTGGGTTAGGAGGGATTGTTCCTGCGGGTAATGCATATAGATTGTCGTATCCTGAGACTTTAGTTATATATCCATTTATGTCCGATTCTTTACGAAGTAAGAAGTCAGAGAGTCCCTTGTGAGGTAAATCTAAATAATCATCTAATCTCGGATTTCTCAAGTCCATTCCGATCAGTAATATTTTTTTCCCAGATAGCGCAATAGTAGCTGCAATGTTAACAGATGTAAACGTTTTTCCTTCTTTAGGAAAAGTAGAAGTCAAAAATATTGTTTTAGCCTTTCCTTCTGGTACTGAATTAAGCATAAATTCAATATTCGTGCGAATAATACGCAAGGCTTCTGCTGTACTGCTTCTGCTAGTAACATCTATAATTTGTTCATTATCGAAGGAATGAGGTATATCTCCCAAAAACGGAATACTGATATTATCTTCGATATCTGCCCTGTTTTTAATTTTAGTATCTAATAGATTGCGTAAATAAATAATCGCGAAAGGTATGAGTCCACCTATAATTAAGGCAGCCAACAAAATAATTGCTTTTTTAGGAGAAACAGGATTATCTGTACTTTTTGCATAATCAATTACCTTCGCATTTTGTTCTGTTGCAGCTAAGGCAATTGCTGTTTCTTCTCTCTTTTGAAATAAATACAAGTATATTGCTTCCTTTACCTTTTGCTGTCTGTCAATAATTCTGAATTCTCTTTCTTGTCTTGGAACTTGAGCTAATTTAGATCTCAAATCTTTTTCTTTACTTTCTAATTCTTTGTTTGTTATTGATAGAGATTTTTCGAGTCTGATTAAACTTTCTTGAACCGATAATTTCATAGAAGAAATCTGATCATCTAACCTGATTACTGCGGGATTTAAGCCTGTGGTACTTGTACTTAATTTATTTCGCTCTAAAACTAAAGTATTGTATTGTGTAATCAAGCTATTTGATCCGGGATCAGAAGAAATAATGTTTCCTGGTAGAATTTCATTCGGTTTACTGTTTTTTAGAAAATCAATTAAAGAAGAAACCACTTTTAATTCTGTTTCATTTTCAATAATCTGTTTTTCATACACGTTAGCATTTTGTAAATAAATGCCTAATTCAGTAGGAATATCAGTAATTTTATTTTTTTCTTTATAGTTTTCAACTGTTTTTTCGACATCTCCTAACTCTTCAGTAATTAATTGTAATCTGCTGTCTATAAAATCTGAAGTTTTTTCAGAAACGAAACGTTTATCTGCTACTCCAGAGTCATTGTATAAAGTGATTAGGTTGTTTAAGTAGTCAATGGCTTTAGATGGTGTTGCGTCAAGTAAAGATAACTCTAAAACACTTGATAGTTTGTCAGTAGGAATGATTTGTATATTATTGGTGTACGTATCTACCGTTTTAGCAATGGGAGATATAATAACGGTAATATCTTTAAATGTTTCTTCTTTTTCAGTATCTTCTTCTAGATTTTTTAGGGTAGGTTGTGGTTTAGGATCATTTTTAGTCACAACTAATTTGCCTAAAGGAGTTTCAATAATATCTTCATAATTAAAAGTTCCGATATTATTTTTATTTTCATCAAGCAAAGTGAAAGATTCTGGGAGAATATCTTTAACAAAAAACGAATAAGATATATTGTCGAAATCGAAAACACGCTCTATAAAATTAAAACTTATAGGACTGTTATTGTATAATTCGCTTTTTACTACTCTTCCCTCATTGATATAAGCGATGTTTAATTGTAAACGACGAACCGTTTTTTCTGCTAAATTTCTGGATTTTAATATTTGTATTTCATTTTCGATATTGCTTTTTCCTCCAGAAAATAATCCTAAATCCGAAAAAGCAGCCATTTCAGAAGCTATACCGCCTCCTCTTTTCTCGTCTTTAACAATAATGGTGGTATTTATTTTATATATCTTTTCTGAATACCTTAGATAAATAAAAGCAATTGCCAAAGTAATAATTACGCTTATAATAAACCATCTCCAATGAATGAGATATTTTTCAATTTCTTCGCGGATATTTATATTGGAATTTTCTGAATTTTCGAATCTGTTATTTTCCATATCAATTATTTAGTGGCAAGAGCGATGATTGTAACTAATAAAGACAAAGCAGAAAGTCCTACACTGATGTTAGGTCCCACAGAAGAAGAATTTACTCTTGTTTTGTTAGGTTCTACGTAAACAATGTCATTTTGATTAAGATAGTAATAAGGAGAAGTCATAAAATCAGCTTTAGTCATATCAACTCGGATAGGGATTCTTTGTCCGTTGACTTCTCGAATAATTAAAACATTACTCCTTCTTCCATAGATAGTTAAATCTCCCGATAGTGCAAGGGCTTCAGAGAGAGTCAGCCGTTCGCTGTTGATTGAGTGAACTCCGGGTCTATTTACTTCTCCTTGAACAGTAACTTTAAAGTTCATAATCCTCATATTTATTATAGGATTAGAAATGTAGGCACTTATTTTATTTTTTAACATTGAGACAGCATCGTTTTTACTCAATCCACCTAATTTAAGTGTTCCTAATACAGGAAAATCAATATTGCCATTGCTGTCAATTAAATATAATTGTTGTTGCAATTGTCTGTTACCTGCCGGGTTATCCGGGTTTGTGGTCATAGTACTCATTAAGTTGAAAGGTTCTGCGGCTTTTATATCTTCGGCAGAAACTATAATCATTAATAAATCATCAGGTCTTAATTTAGTTTCGAATTTAGTACTGTCTAATGAATCTCGAAGAAGTACTTGCTCAGCATTTTGGTAATAGACATACTTGTCTTTAGAAGCACACGACATAAAAAGTGTTAAGACACTTATAAGTAAGGTGGTTGAAGTTAATATCTTTTTCATTTTTTTTTTGCAAATATATGATTTCTAAATATTGAAAAAAATTTAGTGAAGAGTTAAACGAAAAATAAAACTTTAAAATTCTAATTTTTTCTTTCTCAATTCAAAATTCTGACCTAAGTAAACTTTTCTTACCATTTCATCTTCTGCTAATTCCTCTGGAATACCAGCCTTTAGAATACCGCCTTCAAACATTAAGTAGGTTTTATCTGTAATGGCCAGAGTTTCCTGAACATTGTGATCGGTAATTAAAATCCCTATATTTTTATTCTTTAGTTTGGCAACTATGCGTTGAATGTCTTCAACAGCAACAGGATCTACACCGGCAAAAGGTTCATCTAACAGGATGAACTTAGGGTCTGTAGCTAAAGCTCTGGCTATTTCAGTCCGTCTTCTTTCTCCTCCTGACAATAAATCTCCCCGATTTGTTCGGATGTGTTCTAAACTAAATTCCTCTATTAACGACTCCATTTTTTCAATCTGTTCTTTTTTAGAAAGTTTAGTCAGCTGTAGCACGCTTAATATGTTGTCTTCAATACTTAACTTTCTGAAAACAGAAGCTTCCTGCGCTAAGTATCCTATACCATGCTGGGCTCTTCTATACATGGGAAAATCTGTAATATCAGTATTGTCTAAATAAATATGACCGCTATTAGGTTTTACTAATCCAACAATCATATAAAAAGAGGTGGTTTTTCCAGCGCCGTTTGGACCTAATAACCCTACAATTTCTCCTTGATTTACCTCTACAGAAACACCTCTAACTACTTTTCTTTTTTTATATATTTTTACGATATTATCCGCTCTTAATTTCATTTAAATAATTTATGAATTAGTAATTTCTGTAGATTTTTTTTCATCTAAAGAAGGTTTCTTCTGTACGAATTTAGAAATATAAATGCTAATTTCATACAAAATTAATAAAGGAATTGAAACAATTATTTGGCTGATTATATCTGGTGGGGTAATAACAGCTGCAAGTATAAGAATTAAAACAATAGCGTATTTGCGATATTCTCTCAAAAACTGTGGAGATACTAACCCCATTATTGATAGAAAATAAATAATAATTGGCATTTCAAAAACTAACCCGCAAGCTAAAGAAGTGGTTTTTACCAAACCGATATAAGAATTTATATCAATCTGATTTTTAATTAAACTGCTTACCTCTAAGTTGGTTAAAAAATTAATAGATAACGGAGTAATTACAAAATAACCAAACAATACTCCAATAAAAAACAGTAGAGATGATATTACAATAAAAAACTTAGCATACTTTTTTTCTTTTTTGTACAGAGCAGGGCTTATAAATTTCCATATTTCCCATAATATAAAAGGTACAGATATAATAAAGCCGGCAGTTATAGAGGTCCATATTAATACAGAAAACTGTCCATCCATAGTCCTGTTTTGAATTTCAAAAGGCAATTCTTGCTGACAAAAGCTATCGTCGAAATTAAATTTTTTAGCGATTTTACAAAAAAAGCGATACGTAATAAAGTTTGAATTTTTAGGAGCAAAAATGATTTTATTGAAAATAAAATCATTAAAAATAAAAGCGATAATCCCTCCCCCTAATATAAAGGCAGAAGCACGAATCAGTAACCATCTAAGTTCTTCCAAGTGGTCCAAAAAGGACATTTCTTTATTTTGTTTATTTGTTTTTGCCATATCTTATAGTATACCTTCTTTTAAAATATCGTGTAAGTGAATAACTCCCTTATAATTATTATTTTCAGTTACTAATAACTGGGTAATGGCATTGTCTTCTAAGATAGATAAAGCTTTAGAAACATGTTGGTCTGATTCAATAGATTTAGGATTTGCAGACATAATATCTTTTGCCGTAATATTTGTTAAATCACTGTTAGTTTGAAGCATTCTTCTTAAATCACCATCAGTGATAATGCCTATTATGCTTTTGTTGTCATCAATTACGGCAGTAACTCCTAATCTTTTTTCTGATATTTCCACAATCACATCTTTGATGCTGGATTTTGGAGACACCTCAGGTTTGTTTTGATTGTTTAAAATATCTTTTACTAGTAAAAGTAATTTTTTACCTAATGCCCCTCCCGGATGATACTTTGCAAAATCATCAGGACCAAATTTCCTCATTTCTATTAAACAGGCAGCTAATGCATCGCCTAAAACCAATTGTGCAGTGGTACTGTTCATCGGAGCCAGGTTGTTGGGATCTGCTTCTCTGTCAACTTTTGATAAAAGGACAAAATCTGCGTTTTTGCCTAAAAAAGAATTTTCATTTGCAGTAATAGCAATTACTTTGTTACCGTATCTTTTTAGCAAAGGAGTAAGTACTTTTATTTCAGGACTGTTTCCGCTGTTTGAAATGCAGATTATACAATCGTCAGATTGTAACAGACCTAAATCTCCATGTACAGCTTCGGAAGCATGCATAAATAAAGAAGGGGTTCCTGTAGAATTAAAGGTAGCTACAATTTTTGCTCCGATTAAAGCGCTTTTACCTATTCCTGTAACCACAACTCTGCCCTTGCAGTGTAGAATAGTTTCTACAGAATCTGCAAAATCATTATTGAGATAAGATATTAGTTTTTTAATGCTTTCACTTTCAGATAATAAGGTGTTTTTTGCGGTGTTTAATATACTGTTTGTTGTGTTCAAAACGATGGAGTGTTAAATATTTAGGTTTAAATCAAAGATTATTTGTATCTTTAGGTACTGCAAATTTATGTAAAATACCATACAAAAATAATGAAATCAACTGAAATTGACTTGCACAGGGAGTTAAAGAGATTTTTTGGCTTTTCACAGTTCAAAGGTCTTCAGGAAGAGGTTGTCAAAAGTATTATTTCAGGACATAATACTTTTGTAATTATGCCGACAGGAGGAGGGAAATCTCTTTGTTATCAATTACCCGCATTGGTTTTAGAAGGTACAGCAATAGTGGTTTCACCATTAATTGCTTTAATGAAAAACCAAGTAGACGCTATTCGGAGTCTATCTACAGAACAAGGAGTAGCACATGTTTTAAATTCATCTTTGACAAAAACGGAAATTAACCAGGTTAAAGAGGATATTAAAAAAGGCGTAACCAAGCTACTATATGTAGCGCCGGAATCATTGACAAAAGCAGAATATGCAAATTTTTTAAAAGAAGAAAAAATCTCTTTTGTTGCTATAGATGAAGCGCATTGTATTTCTGAGTGGGGGCATGACTTTAGACCAGAATATAGAAACTTAAGAAATATTATAAGACTGTTAGGGGATATGCCGATTATAGGGTTAACAGCTACAGCTACGCCCAAAGTACAAGAAGATATTTTAAAAAACCTTGAAATACCGGATGCGAATGTGTTTAAAGCATCTTTTAACAGACCGAATTTATTCTACGATATACGACCTAAAACAAAAAATATAGAGGCTGATATCATACGTTTTATCCAGCAATATAAGGGGAAATCAGGAGTGATTTATTGTTTGAGTAGGAAAAAAGTAGAAGAAATAGCCCATGTTTTGCAGGTTAATGGCATAAGTGCTGTACCCTATCATGCAGGATTAGATGCTAAAACCCGGGCAAAGCATCAGGATATGTTTCTGATGGAAGAAGTTGATGTAGTAGTAGCAACCATTGCTTTTGGAATGGGAATTGATAAGCCGGACGTGCGTTATGTGATTCATCACGATATTCCAAAATCATTAGAAAGTTATTATCAGGAAACCGGAAGAGCCGGAAGAGATGGAGGTGAAGGATATTGTTTAGCCTACTACTCGTATAAAGATATTGAAAAATTAGAGAAATTCATGGCAGGTAAGCCTGTAGCAGAACAAGAAATTGGTTTTGCTTTGTTGCAGGAGGTAGTGGCGTATGCTGAAACTTCAATATCCAGAAGGAAATTCTTATTGCATTATTTTGGTGAAGAGTTTGATGAAATAAATGGTGAAGGGGCGGATATGGATGACAATGTCCGCAATCCAAAACAAAAAACTGAAGCTAAAGAAGAGGTTGTTAAACTATTGAAAGTAGTACAAGATACCAAACAAGTTTATAAAACTAAAGAAATCGTTTTTACATTAATTGGAAAAGTAAACGCTTTATTAAAAGCAAACAAAACAGATGCACAGAACTTTTTTGGATTCGGATCTGAGAAAGATGAAAAATACTGGGTGGCTTTAGTTAGACAAGTATTAGTAGCCGGATTACTTAAAAAAGATATCGAATCTTATGGAGTGTTAAAACTGACCGATGCAGGGATGGGCTTTATAGACAAACCAGTGTCATTTATGATGACTGAAGATCACGAATACGTAGAAGGAGAAATGGAAGTGGGAACTGTAAGGACTTCTAATGCATCTGACGAAGTTTTGGTAGCGATGTTAAAGGATTTGTGTAAAAAAGTTGCTAAAAAAGCAGGAGTTCCACCTTTTGTAGTATTTCAGGAACCTTCCTTAGAAGATATGGGGTTGAAATATCCGGTTACTTTAGAAGAAATGGCGAATGTACATGGAGTTAGCGAAGGAAAAGCTAAAAAATACGGACAGGAATTTGTAGAATTAATTAAGAAATATGTTGAAGATAATGATATTATTCGTCCTGATGACTTAGTGGTTAAATCAACAGGAGCTAATTCTGCCTTAAAACTATATATTATTCAGAGTGTTGATAGAAAGTTATCTTTAGAAGACATTGCACGAGCTAAAGGGTTAGATATGGGTGCGCTGCTAAAAGAGATGGAACAGATTGTGTATGCCGGAACTAAATTAAATATTGATTACTGGTTGAATGAAGTTTTAGATGAAGAACAACAAGAAGAAATATACGATTATTTTATGGAAGCCGATACAGATAATATTAAGGTAGCCATGGCGGAGTTTGACGGAGATTATGATACGGAAGAACTTCGTTTGATGCGAATACAGTTTATAAGTAAAGAAGCTAATTAAAAAAGAGGTCATAGACTAGAAGTGGTCGGAAGAAATTCTGACCACTCTTTTTTTATATAATAGGTACTTTATTAGGATCTCCTCCTGTTAAAGCTACAATAAGCGCAATAATCAA
>NZ_SOAG01000051.1 GCF_004364575.1 Myroides indicus
ATCCAAATTTTAACAATAGAATAAAACTAGACAAAAAATAAAGCACAAATCAACAAACACACTAATAATCAACAAATTAACTATTTAACACATTGGATTTAACTTTTAACATTTTATACAAATCCTCAAAAAACTGCTTAAAAACTAATTCTACTACTTCCGAATCATTTTTTTAGCATTATAAAGACTGAATCCAATCTTCTAAACACTCTGCACGCTCCAAATTAATTTTTTTGCGAATTCTGTACCTGTTTGTCAGTACACTCGAAATAATTAATTCGGAAGATTTATTGTTATACAGATATAATTATACATTCTAATATTTTTTTAATAGGAAGGATATAACAGAAATCAGCTTTGTCAAATTGAGTTCTTTTTAAAGCTAATCCCCGGCAAGAAAATTACAAAATACTTGTCCGGGGATAACCACATCTAACCAAAAAACTACTAAGTCACTTATTAATCTGAACCCATCCGGTTCGGGTTTTACCATGCGCTTTAATTACGTAGTAATACGTTCCGTCAGGTAACTGTTTGCCATTTTTACCCTGTCCATGCCACTGCGTAGTATAGCCCTCTCCGTGAGCGTAAACTTCTGTTCCCCAGCGGTTATAAATCTTGATGCTTTCTACTCCGTGAGGAGTTAAATCAAAGACATCATTCAGATTGTCACCATTTGGTGAAATTCCTCTTGGAATAGGGCAGTCTTCGTAAGCAATGGTAAAACTGCTTTCATCAGTACACAAATCATCTTCTGAAATGGCATAAACATAAATGGTCTGTTTTTCGAGAATCTGCCTATCTGGGTATAACTCGTTTCCTTGTCCTTCCGGTTCTGTAAAATAGTGATTGTATTCAGACAAAGGTTTTAGCTCGTAGTACTCACAGCTTAGTGTTTTATCTTCAAATACATCTGCCACTACAGGAGCTGTAATATTCACCTGATAAGCGGTTTCTTCATAACAACCCTCATCACTGTTTAATTGCAATAAATATATCACGTGTTCACCCGGTTCTGCCAAAACATCTCCAACCTTGTATTCTTTGCCCTGACCGCCCGGTTCGGTATAGTAATACTGATCGCCATTTACTTCAGGGAATGCATATTCTGCGCATACTGCTACATTCTCCGGTTTCTTTGGAGTCTCTCCTTTTTGAGGTTGAATATACAATTCAAATACCTCATGACAGCCCGTTTCTGTATTGTCTACTCGAATATATACCGTTTGTGCTTGCGGTTCTTTTCCTAGATTATAATCCGTTATGTTTTGTAATGGATTCTCGTCCATTTCTGCCTCGTCCACTGTTTCAAAATAAGTGATAGTATAACTATCCTTTCCCGATTGGCTGAACATTGCTCCCTCTACCTGTTCTAAATTGACAATAATATCTTCCAAGGCATTTCGGCAAACGGCAATCGTTTCCGGTTGGTGAACTATTTCTGAAATAGGAGGATAGATTTCTACTTTTATGGAGCTGGAAACTGCACAATTCAATTCCGGAAAATTTACCCTAACCTCATACTCCCCACTCTCGTTGACATCTAGGTTTGGCTGTTTTTCGTCTTCCAATAACATTCCATCTTTATACCATTCTATCTCTGTTTTCAGTTCGTCTGAAAGCGCTATTCCAGATTGAATCACTATTAATTCCTCTTCGCATAAGGCATTATTGGTTTCAACCAACAGATCCGGACCTAAATCCAAATTACCCAAATCAAAACTGTTGGCATTAAAGAAAGCTGCTGAAGTATGAGCCTCAGTATAACAAAAATCAATTACAGCGAGTTTAATATGGTATTTTCTACCAGGCACCACAGACACCATCCCTGAAGACATCGCAATGGTAGAGCCCGCAAAATTAAAGGGTGCCACTAAAGGATCGACATTACCACCGGAAACATAACTACTCCAAAAAAACTCAGGATTTACCGTGCAACTTGTATTTGGTATTTTCTGAAAATCCCAAATTGTATTTAACGAAATGGGTAGATTCGTTCCGGGAATTTTGGCTATATTTTGTCCTTCTCCAGTGATCGTATCAACCAACCAGGCGGCAAACAAAGCGGCATTTTGACATGAAAACATACAACCTGCTTGGTAACTATTTGATGCCAGCAAGTATTCAAAATGAATAGAATCTGTAACTGGTATAAAGTCAAATTCCAATTGAGTTACCCGTTTATCATTTCGAGGACCTCCTCCCGCATCGTTTATAACATCATTAATATCTTGATTTCCTATCCAACGATTTTGGTTAGAACCCGTACTCCCTCCATGAGGACCAGGCACGTATCCTACAGGACCTGTTGAAAGCACCACCCCTTCTTTAAAAGGAAAATCAGACTTTCCTTTGTTAAAATACCCTAACGTATTTACCGTTTGCGTAATAGGACCCCCATCCCCATTTTGATAATGTACATTGGAAACCAAATCACAGTCTGAATTTACCAACACCTCTTTTACAAGCTCTTCTGCTGTATATTGTATTCCGCTTTCGCTAACTTCCAAATAGGGCGAGGATGTAAGACAAAGATTTAAAACTGTTTTCCATTTGCCATCTGTTGTATCTTCCGAAGTTCCCAATCGGATATAGTAACGCTGTCCCAACGTTAAATCTGTAAACAGATTTCCTTTTTTAGTTATTGAAAATTCAAAGCATACAAAAGGAGTAGTTCCAATTGAATTACAAACATTATCGTATAGTGCCCCCTCTATACGCAAAGAGGAGTTCTCTAATCCTTTTATCCGCAATAAATGGGACTCGGACGTAGCCGTAAACGCAAGCCAAATGTCATTTTGTAGATTTAGGACACAATCCGGAGTAGGGCTAGAAGAGACTGTAGCTCCGAATAAGGTTACATCCACAGAAGTTATACATTCTAAACTATCGTTTACCGGAATATCTATAGCTGCATCACAATTGTTGTTAGTACCTACTTTAGTCACTCCTATTGTCGGAGTTGACCAATTGCTATCACTTTTTCCATCCGTACATCTGGCTCTTACATAAATGCCATAAGCTGTTCCTTCAGCCAATCCTGTAATTGTGGTTTTCGGCATTCCGGTCACTGTAACGGTTTGAACAGGGATAGCTGTTTCATCTTCTCCATAATCTACCACAAGTACTTCCCAACGGATTACTGTCCCTTCTTGTTCCCATTCTATATCTATTGAGGTAGTAGTCTGACCAGTTACTGTTACATAATAAGGTTCCGGACAGGTTTCTATTTCTTTCAGCGTTACATCATCTAGATAAACATAAGTAGTTCCCATAGAGTTTACATGCCAAGCCAGATTAACATCTCCGGCAACTCCAGTAAAGAATACTACTTTTTCTTTCCAGTCTCCTTCCTGATAAAACTCAGTTGGCAATATAGTAGTCGTGAATTTTGTCGTATCTATTCCCTGAGAAGATAATAGTACTTCAAAAGAACTATTATAAGAAATCGTCGAACTTGTTTTATAATTGTATTTCAATATATACCTACCTACATTCATCGTAAATGCCGGCGAAATTAGCCAATCGTCATGTGTTTTTCCTGACAAACCATAGAAACGTACAACCTGATCTCCTTCATACACTTCTGACGCAGAGGTATATGTATGCCAAATATTACTTGTAGCAGAGGTAGAATCTCTATTACCATCTATTACCGTCCAACATCTATATGTTTTTGCATCTGTATTAAATCCCTCCCAAAACGGCGTAGCATATACATCATCACATAGTGTCGTGAACAGATAAGAACCGGACCAGATACTGTATTCTCCATTGCCACAATCCGTACGAACATAAAACTCATATTCTGTATTGGGCTTTAAGGTTTTGCCCGATCCATCCTGAGAAACAGTATTTTCTTTGTTTTTTGTAGCTGTACCACTTCCTGTAGGAACTGGTTCTCCGGCTTCCTGTACGTAATATTCCCAAGCGGTAGCCCCAAATTCATCATCCCAAAAAAGGATTGCACTATTGCTTTTTTCATCCTTTGAACAAAGAGTTACAGGCAGTGGCTCCGGACAACCTGTCACTTCCTCTATAAATACATTGTCAATATACAGATATGTATCCCAAAGTTGAGAAGTAACATGCCAAGCAATATTTACATCTCCGTTTACTCCTGAGATAATCACATATTCTTCTTTCCAATCCATGGTGGGATTGTATTTTTTTTTGGGAATTACCGTTGTGGTAAACTGACTGGTATCTGTTCCCGAATTGGACAACAACACTTCAAATTCATGATCATAAATCATCATAAAATCAGCCTTATAATGATACTTCAGTCTATACATTTTACCGATCATAAATTGTATGCTAGGTGAAATAACCCAATCATCATGAGGTAAGTTAGCTCCAAAATTCATTCCTCCGGCAAATTCTATAGCTGACATTCCTTCATATTTCTCTTTAGAAGAAATCTTCCACGTATTACCGCCACCAGTAGTAACATCTCGATTTCCATCAACTATAGCCCAACAATTTACAGATTCTGAATCCAAATTAAAGCCTTCCCAAAATGGTGTGTCATATACCTTGCAAGCTGTTCGGAATCTAAATGGACCAACCCAAACACTATACCCCCCATTCTCACATTCCGTACGCACATAAAACTCATACTCCATATTGGATTCCAACTTATTTCCGTTTTTATCATTATCTATAACTATTTCTTTATTTGCAGTAGCTGTTCCTTTTTTAGTAGATGATGGCATATTACCTCTTGATCTCTGTACAATATATTCCCAATTGGAACTAAAGTTATCCTCCCAATAAATGGTCACTTTTTCTTCCTCTTCATCTTTACTACCTAAATTCATTGGTTCCGGACAGCCAGGTATTTCCTCAAAAAACACATTATCGATAGACCATTTAGTTTCCTTTTCATCTGCTTTAGCATTTACATGCCAAGCAATGTTTACTTCTCCCCCAACCCCACCTATAATTAAAGTTTCTTCCGTCCATATTGCGTTTCCTTTTTCTTTTGAGTCCAAAACTACATCGAAATCCTCTATATCAGTTCCATTATTAGACAGGAGAACGCGATACTTAGCATTCTCACTTTGATCTAAGCAATGATATCGCAAACGGTAATACTTGGTCGTATCCAAATTAAATGTAGGAGAAATTAGCCAATCGTCATGTTGTGTTTTTAAACCATTAAAACACATAGAAGCATCTCCTTCGTATTGGTAAAAAATAAGGGAGAGAGGAGATAATCCCATTTTATTAAACAAGCCAAGCATCGATTCTACACCATCCTTATTCCGATCTATAATAGTCCAACAGTCCAAGGTTGGAGAAGTCGTATTAAATCCTTCCCAGAAAGGCAAGGTTTGTAGCATACAAGCTGTTTTAAAAGTGATCGGTCCGATCCACGGGCTGTATTTTCCAAATCCACAACTCGAGCGCACATAAAATTCATACTCGGTATTCGGCTGCAAATTAACACCTCCGATTCCAGTAGTTTGAGCAACCGTTACTTTTTTGCTGTTTGTCAAAACTCCACTAGCTGGAGGAATGCCTCCTCCAGCGTCCTGCATATAATACTCCCACTGGGTATTATGAATATCTTCCCATTCAAAATCTGCAGTATCCTTACCTATATTGCTCAACTCAATGTTATCCTCCGGACCAATACAATCTACTTTTTCGATAGTAATCTTATCTAAATATACATAGGTCATGCCGGTTGAAACCACATGCCAGCCTATGTGCACATCACCTATAACTCCTGTTACATAGACCGTCTTCTTCTTATAGGCTTCGTTTTTATAGGTAGTTTTTGATACCAACACCGTGGTAAAACTATCCGGATGTTGTCCTGAATCAGATAAAAGCACCTCAAATTCATTATTATATGAAATATGAGTTCGGTAATGATAAGTTACCCGCAATACTTCTGTAGCTGTTAGAGATACAACTGGTGAAATCAACCAATCGTCATGCGGGGCTACTGCCGAAGTCCCATAAAAACGCATACTATATGCTCCATCTGCTGCATAGGAAGAAGAATTATAATTATGAAAAACATTACTTAAATTATTTCCGTTTCCCGATCCGTTATCGTCTTGATCCAATACAATCCAACAATCCTTCAGCGTAGAATTAGCTTCAAAACTTTCTGTATAAGGCAATACGGTCAAAGGCGTACACAAGGTTTTAAATACAAAGGGCCCTTGCCAAACACTTGTACCATCTGCCCCACAATCACTACGCACATAAAACTCATAAGTAGTATTAGGTTGAAGATTATTTCCCTTGTAATCTTGTTTTACAGTCACTTCTTTTGTAGTGGTCGATATTCCAGAACCGGTAGGAAAAGGGTCTGTAGGTAACTGAACGATATACTCCCATCCTATTCCAAGGGAATCGTCCCAGAAAAGAGTAACTTCATCTGCTTTTATATCTTTTGTTCCAAAATCCAAAGGAGGATTACAACTAAAGGATCCTTTTGCTGTTAATAGCGGCTCCATATTGACAAAATCCTTCGATTCAAAAGAAGAAAATATCGACCATCGCTGGACGCCATAAACCAAAGCAAAGCAAAACAGCACCATCAAAAATAAGGTCAGTCTTTTTTTCATAATTGTTGATTATATTTATGATTAGTTAATTTATTTTATTACAGCATCTTGAATTGTTGCTTTTTGAGCTCTAAGGTTCTTTCCAAAATTTTATAATCTCTTTTTATTATATCAGGAGTAACTCCTTCTTTTCTTCCTGCTACACACTGTCGAATGTAATAATCGCTTATCTTATGTTTTTCAACAAGCGTTTCAATTACCTGTCGGTTATACTTAATGTTTCCTGTTTTTTTTGTTTCTTTGCTCATTGTTTAATCAGTTTCAGAATCTGAAACAAATATATAGAAAACTTTCTAACAAATAAGGTTAATTATAAGAAAATTTTCTATAAAAGATTTTTTATGAAATCTATTGTTACCAAATTAAAGCAATATCTTGAACACAAAGAGATAGCTATAAGTTATGCAGAAAAAGAAATAGGAGTTTCTAACGGTACTCTTAGCAAGCCCTTTAAAAACAACACTACAATTAAAACAGACACATTAGAAAAGTTTCTAAATAAATACAGCGACATTAATCCTGAATGGCTCTTAACCGGAAAAGGAGAGATGTTAAAAGACAATTACCAAAATACAGCAAGTAATACTGCAGATAGTTCGACTGTACCTATTCCTTTAATTTCTGCAGGAGGAATCACACACAAAGGAAGCAATACGGTTAAAGTTGTTCAAAAAAATATTATAAACGGCTATTCAATACCGGAATTCACACAAAGAGGAGTAGAATATATTATTCGGATGAGCGGTTTAAGTATGTATCCAAAATATAATAACGGCGATCTTTTAGGTTGTAAATCAATCGAAGATAAAAGTTTTTTTCAATGGGGAAAAATATACGCTTTAGATACAGATCAGGGTCTAATGATTAAAAGGTTATATCCATCTGACAAAGAGGATCATTTAGAATGCCACTCCGACAATAAAGACTATCCCCCATTTACAATACATAAAAGTTCAATCATTACTATGGCAATAGTAGTAGGTGTAATACAACTTGAATAACAAACTCTATATTACGTTAGGAGAAAATCAATCAAAATTATACCTTTTTAATCTCTGTTTCCAATTAATTCATAATTTATAGTCTAAACAGGCTAAGTTATTTAGTTAAATACCCTCTTTTTATTTCTGCGAGAAACTTTACTCCTCGTAACCCTCGGAGTGAAAATGTTATTTAGAAAGTATCATATATATTTTTTGTAAAATTGATTTTGCAATTGTAGCTAGTATTTTTTCTATCAGTTCTTTTGAATCTATAGCGATTGTATGCATAGCTCTCATTCTACTAAACCACTCTTCTATTTATTTGTAAACATTTCATAATAAAAAGATAGACCACCTTTTCAAGCAGCCTATCTCATATTAACCAAAATCAACACTAAAAGTGCTATTATGAAAAAATCATCTATTTTAAAAATATCTCGAAGAACTCGATACTCTTTTCGAGAAAAACAAATCGTAAAGCAGAATAAATTCATGTGATCCCTTGGCTTCTCTTCGGATATCAGAAGTGATGTAATCATAAGCATAACCGATTCTAAGACTCTTGGTAATTCTGTAATTCAGCATACCGCCTATGGCGTCATCTTTTCGGTAAGTTATTCCGCCTTCAAGCTTGTTGGCATACATCGCATTTAAGCTAACATCAAATGACATCGGTGCATTAAAACCGTATTTAACCATTGCCGAAGGTTTTAGCTTCCAGTCTCTGTC
>NZ_SOAG01000052.1 GCF_004364575.1 Myroides indicus
TGTGCATTGAATTGTTTGTGTGGTAACTGCAATTTACTGTTTTTTAGTAAATTGCACAACTTTTATTCAATACTTATACAAATGCACCACGGGTAGATTATTAATTATTCACAAAGAGGTTATTTGTTTTATTTAGATGTTGATATTTCTGATTTTGGATGAACTAATTTCATCTCATCAATAAGATGTTTTGCATTTGCAAATTTATCAATGATAAACAACACATACCTTATATCCACCATAATATTTCTACATATAGACGGATCATAATAAATATCACTCATCGTTCCTTCCCAAACACGGTCAAAATTTAATCCAATTAGATTTCCATAAGCATCAATAGCAGGACTTCCGGAATTTCCACCAGTTGTATGATTTGTAGCAATAAAGTTTACAGGAAGTTTACCATTGTCGGCATATTGCCCATAGTCTTTTGCGTTGTATAAATCAATAAGTTTTTGAGGAACATCAAATTCATAATCTCCCGGTACATATTTTTCGATAACACCATCTAAATAGGTAAGGGGCTCGTAATAAACCGCATCTTTAGGAGAGTATCCGTCTACTTTTCCATAAGTTACTCTTAAAGTACTATTTGCGTCCGGGAATATTCTGGCATCCGGATATAAATCTAGTTGCGCCTTCATGTACGTGCGTTGTAAAGCTTCTATTTGGGTATTTAGTTTTTCATATTCCGGTAAAATATTTTGAATATAATTTTCGATAAGGCCTTTGGCAAAGATATATCCTTTATCTCGATTTAACTTTTTGAGAACTTCTTTTGAGTTGCCCTCCAGAAGCTTTTTAAGAGATTCGTAATCAGTAAGCTTACTTTGACTATAAATCGATTCGGTAAGTGAAGAAACATCAACATTTTTTAATTCTTCAGGTAAGAATTGTTGAGGGGCTTTTTGACTATATAGAGAGACGGTTGCTTCAAAAACTTTTTCGTCAACATTTTTATTGTAGTTTTTATAAAACCGCTCTTGTGCATTTATAAAATTTTCCTTTTTATCTGAAAAAGATTGTTCGGTCGTATAACTTCTCTCCAAACCATACAAACGGTAGGCTACTACTAGTAACTCTACATTTCTCATAGCAACTTCCGTAAAGTAATCTCTGCTTAAAGAATAGGGAGCAATTTGTTTGTAAAGTTGTTCAAATTCTGAAAGAAGTGTAGTGTAATCTAAAGTTTGAGGATTTTGTTTGGCACGCTTTATAAAATCTTTTTCAAAATCTTTTTTAGCTTGTACAGCATTGGTTTTAGTTAATCCCAAGCTTTCTCCAATCCATTTTTTCCAGTAATTGGCAATACTAGCGTATTTAGAAGCGTACTGAATTTTAATAGTTTGATCATTGCGCATAAATTCGTCTGTTACTTTTAAAGCAGCATCCCGAATAGCAATCTTTGCAGGGTTTAAATCATTAATGATTTGTTCAACTGCATAAGAGGGAAGATATTCCTGCGTTTGTCCCGGATATCCAAAAACCATGGTAAAGTCATCTTCAGCAATTCCATCTAAGGAAATAGGAAAAAAATATTTTGGTTTGTAGGGAACATTGTCTTTAGAATATGCAGCAGGTTTGTTGTTTTTATCAGCATAGATTCTAAATAAAGAAAAATCACCTGTATGACGAGGCCACACCCAATTATCTGTGTCTGAACCAAATTTACCTATTGAGGCAGGCGGGGCACCAACTAAACGGATGTCTTTAAATGTTTCTGTCACAAATAAAATATATTGATTACCTTCAAAAAAAGCTTTTATTTTATTCTCCTGCCAGCTTTCTTTTGGAAAAGAAGAAACGGTTTTCGATATGTTTTTAGTTATTTTAGACTGTTTTTCCCCTTCACTGTCTGTATTTAAAACCCCTTCTAATACTTGATTGGTAACATCTTCGATTCGTACAATAAATGTAACGGTTAAGTTTTCGTTAGGCAGCTCCTCATTTAATGATTCTGCCCAAAAGCCATCCGTTAAATAATCGTGTTCTATTGATGAATGTGATTGTATCTGGCTGTAACCACAATGATGGTTGGTTAATAGTAAACCTTGAGGAGAAATAACCTCTGAAGTACATCCTCCGTTAAAGTGAGGCACGGCATCTTTCATGCTCGAATTGTTTATATCGTAAATGTCCTGAATAGACATTTTCATTCCCAAACTTTGCATTTCAGATTCATTCATTCCTTTTAGCAGCGACGGAATCCACATTCCGCCCTGTTGGGCGTAAATAGGAAAAGCAATACATAATACCAGTGCTTTTAGCAGGTTCTTAATACGTTGATTCATGTTTTAAGTATTGTTAAATGTAATTTTTTGGCAAGATACAATTTTATGACAAAGGTTGGAAATAGCTTTGAAGGGTTGTAGCAAAAAAGATAGAGTGATTTTATATTGTTATTTTGATACAAAAAAAGCGACAAAGTTCCACAATTTATTAATGTAATAGACTTGTATTCTATAAAGGTTATTATATTTAATTAACCTTAATTACTTCGGTATTATAATGTTTAGAATACATAATGGGTAATTCAAATATTAATAATTTAAAAAAAGTGCTATTTAAAATTCAGAGGTAGTAGGCTGTATTAAAAAATACAGCCTGTTTTTATTGAATAGGCTATTAATTAATTTGTCGTCTGTTTAGTTTTGTTTTTCTTTCTAGAAAATACAAAGTAAAAAGTAGGAATCTGCATAATTATAATAAAACAAATTAAAAACATACTTCCCAGCCCTTCACTGTTACCCAAAGCCGTTTGAATGGTTTGCAGGGTAATATATCCCATTACAAAAATGACAATGAGATTAAGTATGCGGATTAAGGAGGTGGCTTTAGCATATTGTTCGGCAGCATTTTCTTCTGTTATTTCTGTCGGATAATTAAAAATATGAGGAAATCTGCTTAAAGCGGTTAAGCTGATATAACTAATCAACGCAAAAACAGGAATCAGAAAAATAGAGCTTCGGTCTCCAAAAGCATCTGCCTGTCCCGAACCGTTAAAATGAGTAGGAATACTTTCTGGTAATTGACCATAATAATAGCAAGGAAGTATTAAAAGGGTGATAATGCCCAGTGCGCTTATTCCTTCAATAATTTTATCTGTTTTTGTAAGCTTTAATTTTATTTTTGGTCGGTTTGCAGTCATAAAACAGCTTTTAAAAATTGTATAGTAGCGCAAGCATAATAAATATAATTTATTTTTTTATTTATAAAATTAAAAGTTGACTTAATCAGTTTTATTTTCTATACATAAAAGCGCAAACAAAAATGTTTGCGCTTTTATGCTATAATTGATTAATTGTTTAATTTTTTTGTGTTTTTATGTAATAATAAAATATTCCTACATATGGAAATACCGTTAGAAAAAAAATTGAGTTTACTTTTTCTCTCATTTTTAATTTATTATTGGACATTATCATTTTTATCAAAAGTAAATATATAATGATAATAACAGATAATAACAGTATTATATAAAAATTCATAGATGTATTATTTTAGTTTTATTCTAAGTCAATAGCGTCAAATGGTTGGATATAGTATGTAGCAGATATGTAAAGACATGCAGCAGATAAAGAACCATATACATAACCAGGAAAAAAATCAGCCATAAACGAAGAAAATCCATCTGAATTTATTGCATCTCTTCCACATTGATAACATTCAAAAAAGCTAATGTTATGATTACCATTAGAATCACATAGTTTATAAATTGAGCTTTTTCCATCGTTTAAATAATTTTCATCAAAAGTATAATAATTCTCACTATTGTTGAGTATCATATTATTGGGGGTAAAATCATTTACGGAGATTTCTGTGTCTACTATTTCTTGAATTATATCGTTTACAATGTAAAAAGTGCTATACTTTAAACCGAGATTTAAGTCAGTAAAACTGACGCTACCTGTATTATTGTGATGATCAAAATCCGAAAGGTCTATATAGTTGATGTAATATTCATAGTCACCTATTGCCGCTTCATTATGAACTACTTCAATGCTACCCACTTTAGTATTGTTGTCAATAATGTCAATTAACCAATTATAACCTAGCGTAGTCTTGGTTTCATTCGTTAAGTTGTTTATTAATGGTATTTCATATATATTGAGGCTTAGATTTTCTATATCTAAGATTCCATTAATCATTTCAAAATTAATATTTTGAAAATCGGGAGATTCGATCATTTCTACTGTTTTGTCAGTAAATGAAGTTTCTGCTAAAGTGTCTTTTTCTAAGCGTTGGTTTTCAGTGGAACAAGCTGTAAATAATATTCCCAGTAAAAAAATAGAAAATTTCCTCATGTTTATATTTTTATAGATTAATTAACCCAAACATATGTACTTTTTTTTATATAAAAAAATATATTGTAAAATCTATGTTTTTTTGAAATTTATTTTTGAAAACTTTTTCAAAGTAAACCTTTCCCTTTTCAAAAAAAAGTCTCAACTTTGAACGCTTAATGGGGTGCTGATATTTGATCGGCTGAGATGATACCCAAGAACATTGGTTCTGCACCTGATCCGGATAATGCCGGCGTAGGGATTGATTTTGTCATCTCATCATTTAATTTTTAGTTATATGATGCAGGAAATTTTAAGCAAAACGACTTGGTTGGAGTGGTTTGGCGTGTCGTTTGCAGTTGTACAGGTTTTATTAGCCCAAAAAAACAACATTCACAATTATCTTTTTGGAATTGCGGGTATTTTACTCGCTTTATACGTTAAATTTAATGCTAGGCTATATGCTGAATTTACATTGGATTTATATTATCTGGTAATGAGTATTTACGGCTGGCTTTTCTGGAAATATGGCAAAAAACAATCGGAAACGCCGATTACACTTACAACGCGGATAGAAAAATATAAAGCCATCGGTATTGTACTGGGGACATTCTTGTTGTTTTATTTGTTTTTGACACATTACACAGACAGTGATGTACCTGTTTGGGATTCAGTAGTTACAGCATTTGCCTGGGCGGGGATGTGGCTGATGGCAAAGCGCAAGGTTGAAAATTGGGTTCTCCTAAATATAAGTAATTTTATTGCTGTTCCATTACTTATTCATAAAGATTTATATCTGTATGCGGCTTTAACGGCTTTTTTGTTTATAGTAGCTATTTTTGGTTATATCAATTGGAATAAAATTGCAAAACAAACTCATTATGCTTCATAGTGCCATTTTGAAAGATAAACTTATTGGAGCTACTCACATGCCTGCTGAGGTGATGCAATATGTTTTTAAACAGCGCTGGCTGCAAATTTGGGTTCCGCAACAATATTGTGGTTTGGGATTGTCTTTTAAAGAAGGATTAAAGGTTTTGAAAAATCTGGCTCAGACAGATGGAAGTTTGGGATGGATGGTGACACTATGTGCGGGAGCCAATTATTTTTCACGCAATTTAAAGCCCGAAACAGCATTCGAGTTATTCCAAAAGTCAACTACCTGTTTTGGTGGCAGCGGAATGATTGGCGGAACTGCGGAACGAAAAGATAATGAATATTTTATTAACGGAATCTGGCGTTTTGCAACCGGAGCTCCTCATTTAAGTCATTTTACCTTGAATGCCATAGTCATAGAAAATGGTCAAAAGGTTTTAGATGAAAAAGGAAATGAACTTATCCGTTCGTTTATTATACCGCAACATCAGGTTAAAATTATAGCAGATTGGAAGGCGATGGGTATGCGAGCAACGGGAACCTATTCTTTTGAAATTCATAATATTGCAGTGTCTGAAAAATACAGTTTTATCTATAATGAATTTTTTACTGATTCCTCTTTAGATAAAATACCGTTTCGGATTTTTGCTGATTTGACACTTTTGGTCAATTATTTTGGAATGGCATTTCATTTTGGAGAAGAAGCCCTCAAGCTTCGTCCGAGTTTAGATTTGACATTCTTTCTTAGAACAATAAAAGAAAGGGAAGAAAAAGTGTATGGCTTTGCAGATGAAATAGAAAAAATACTGTGCAATACTCTTGAAATAGGAATTGAAAAACAGAAGGAAATCCATCAGTTTGGAGAAATATCGGTAAAGGAACTGTCTTGTAAAATAATTGAATTATATACCCAGTTGGGAATTAGAGCTTCACATACAGATAATTCTGTTCATCAGATTTTTTGTGATTATTTTACTGCCAGCCAGCACGCTAATTTTAGACCAGTTTATTAAAATGGGATTGAAAGCTTGTGATGTGTTTTATGTAAGATAATTTAAAGTTGTCATTAAAAAATAAAAAGAAGTATATTTGTGAATATACAAATAAAGAAGATATGAAATATTTTGTATTTTTATTGGGATTGATACTTTTTATGATAACTGATTCATATGCTCAGCAAAAGCAAGAACCATGGACTATTTCCCAATTGATGGCACCTGAAACTTTAGCAGATAAAATCAATAATTCTCAAATCGTTTCTGCGTTAATTATATCAGTCGGTCCGGATGATTTGATTAAGGGATCTGTTAATGCTGGTCCGGCATCAGAGCCTCAAAATATCAAGCAGTTGAAGGCGTTACTTGCAAAAACACCAAAAGATACCGAAGTGGTTATATATTGCGGTTGCTGTCCGTTTGCCAATTGCCCGAATATACGCCCTGCTTTTACCCTGCTTACAGAATCAGGTTTTAAAAACGCTAAACTCCTTAATTTGCCTCAGAATATAAAAGTAGATTGGCTAGATAAGAATTATCCTGTAAAATAATAATCTATTCAATTGTAAATTCTTTAACAAAAGAAGAAACCGGAATAACTTTGGTGTGTTTGTCTTGATACAAAAAAATCACATTACCCATTTTTCCGATTAGAATACCTCTTGATACTTCATTGTCTATAAACTTAATTTCAATAAGGGTGTGATTTAAAATTTCTTTTTTAACCCTTTTCCCATAAAGATTGGCGGATAAAAAAAGGTAAATAATAAAAATCAAGAGAGAAAAAAACATTTTTGTTCTTTTATACCAAGGATGGTTATTCATGTTTAAGGAAAAGCGCAGATAAGATTTTGGATATTTTGTTTCCCAAAAGCGATCGAAGTAATAAACAAGGATTGTAATGATTACAGTTGAAAAAGTAAAAAATACAATTTTAAACCCGTTGTGCATTTTAAATAATACACACTTTTAAGTTATTGATATTCCTATTGAAATATTCTTTGTTGATGAATTGTACAACTGTTAACACCGTTATTTTAGCTAATAATCTGGTTTTGAAACCTTCAAATGTCTTGGCGTAATTACGTCTCATCATAAATTGGTCGCACAATTGCGAGAACAAGGTTTCAATTCTCTTTCGTTGTTTTTTGAACAAATAAAATTGTGGTTTATAATCCTTTTGATT
>NZ_SOAG01000053.1 GCF_004364575.1 Myroides indicus
AAGCTTTAGATACATTTCCTAAATGTTGTGCTAATTCTAACACGCCCAACTTGTTTTTGATGATTTTTTGTTGTGTAGTCATAATACTTAATCTTATTTTAAAGTTATTCAATTTTATTGTAACTGTCAGATTAAGTATTGATTAATTCAGCTTAAGGCTAAAAAGGATATACTAAATATATCCTTTTTAGTAGATTATATTGCATAATATAGATTACTCATATCTTGTTGCTGTCAACTCTGCTATTTTTACAATTACTTCAGTTGCTTTTTGCATACTTTCGACAGGTACATATTCATACTTTCCATGAAAATTATGACCACCTGCAAAAATATTTGGACAAGGCAAACCTTTATATGAAAGTTGAGAACCATCTGTTCCGCCTCGGATAGCCTTAATCAAAGGTTTTATTCCTAGATCTTTCATAGCTTGTTCAGCAATATCTACAATATGCATTACGGGTTCTATTTTTTCGCGCATATTGAAATACTGGTTCCCAATTTCGTATTTCAAAATATCCCCTCCAAATTTTTTACTATACTTTTTATTAATTTTTTTTGCTATTTTTTCTATTAATTTTTTTCGTTGTAAATACTTTTTCATGCTGTGATCACGAATAATAAGTTCTACAACTGACTCTTCAATACTTCCTGTGATGTGATGTACGTGAAAAAAACCTTCATATCCGGTTGTTTTTTGAGGGACTTCATCTTTTGGTAATTTTGATAGGAATTTATTAGCAAGCAGGATAGAATTAATCATTTTGCCTTTAGCATATCCCGGGTGTACACTTTTTCCTGAAAATGTCAATTTGGCGTATCCTGCATTAAAGTTTTCATATTCTAATTCCCCTATCTGACTTCCATCCATAGTATAAGCCCAATCTGCACCAAACTTTTCAACATCAAATAAATGTGCTCCTCTTCCTATTTCTTCATCTGGAGTAAAACCAATTTTAATTGTTCCGTGTTTAATTTCAGGATGTTGGATTAAATACTCCATTGCAGATACAATTTCAGTAATTCCTGCTTTGTCATCTGCGCCTAATAATGTTGTTCCATCTGTAGTAATCAAAGTTTGACCTTTGTATTGTAAAAGATCTTTAAAGTAAGAAGGAGATAATACAATATTTTGCTCTTGATTAAGTATAATATCTCCCCCGTCATAGTTTTTAACAATTTGAGGTTTTACGTTAGCTCCGCTAAAGTCTGGAGAGGTGTCAAAATGAGCAATAAAACCAATAGTAGGGACATCGTGTTTTACATTGCTTGGCAAAGTAGCCATAATGTAAGCATTCTCATCAATAGTTACATCATCTAAGCCTATTTGCTTTAGTTCCTCAACAAGTTGATTTGCTAAATTCCATTGTTTTTCTGTACTGGGACATGTATTTGAATTTGGATCAGATTCTGTGTCAACAGTTACATAACTTATGAAGCGGTCTATAATATTTTGCATATTGTATTATATTTATAAAAGAACAAAAATACAAATTAATTAAACAAAAAGGTAATGATAGATCGTTTTATGAAAATGGGATTGGAAAATTAAAAGTGTATATTTGGATTAAAAGAAATTATACTTGCATATGAATAAATTATTAACAACATTACTTTTATTTTTAATAGCTTTGAGTTCTTTCGCAGTAAATCCAGTTAAAGAGTACATAGATCACCCTGAAAACACAAAAATGAAATACGAAGAAGTAGATATTCTTACTTCAGATAAGTATACATTAAAATCATGGATTTGTTTTCCGAATAAAGAAGATGACTTGCATAGAGTGTTAATTCTGTCTTATGGTGATACTGGGAATATGTCCTATTGGTTGAGGCAAACACTAGAAATAGTTAAACAAGGGTATACAGTGGTAATGTTTGATTATCGTGGTTTTGGAAAAAGTCAGGCTTTTGATACTGACGAAAATACCTTGTATTACGATGAATTTACAAGTGATTTAGAAGCAGTTTTAAAATATACAAAATCAAGATTTAAACAAAAAACGGGTATTTGGGCACTTTCTATGGGAACAGTTGTAGCAACTAATCTATATGCTGAAGAATCGTTTGATTATATGATTGCGGAAGGTTTTGTGGCAAGTCCAAAAGAAATAACTCAAAAAATCAATAAACACTTAACCAAACAAATGGTTCTGCCTCCAAGTGCAGAACAATACGAAAAAAAGCTGAGCCGTTTATCTTTGCCGATATTACTTTTTGCAGGAGACAGAGATGGCTTAACAACTCCTGAAGATAGTTATAGAGTGAAATTTTTAAACCCTAAAAGTGATATTGTTATTTTTAAAGGAGGACATCTACAAGGATTTCAAGCTTTGTCAAAAGATTATCACGGACAGCGCTATATTGAAGCAATTAATAAATTTTATAACACTGTATTTTTAGAGAATTCCACATCAGCTAACCATTAAACAAAAAAAATAAATTTAGTTTAGACTTAAAATTATAATAGAATCCTAATTAAAATCCGGAGTGATTATTTTTAACTTTGTCCGATCACATAATTCGCAAATGGAATGAATCAAAAGGAGGAAAGAAAACATAAACATTATGCCTTGTATAAGCCCCATGGTTATATAAGCCAGTTTATTTATGAGAAGAAGAGAAAAAAGCGAAAATTGGGTGAACTCTTTAACTTTCCGATTGGAACAATGGCAATTGGAAGGCTGGATGAAGATTCGGAAGGGTTACTCTTACTTACAACAGACGGAACGCTAAGTGAACGTGTCAGAAGCTCACATTATGAGAAAGAATATTTTGTGCAGGTTGATGGAAAAATAACTGATGAAGCGCTAAATCTATTAAGAAACGGAGTCTTAATTGGTGTAAAAGGAGTAAAATATTTGACAAAGCCTTGTTGTGTAGAAATCTTACCTCAATTGCCACATTGGATAGGTGAAGGAAGAAAAATAAGAGATGAAAGACATGGTCCTACCAGCTGGATAAAAATAATATTGACTGAAGGAAAATTTAGACAAGTTCGAAAAATGACGGCAAGTGTAGGATTTGCTACATTAAGATTAGTGAGGGTTAGGATTGGAAATATTACCTTGAAAGAAATGAAGGTTGGAGAAGTAAAAGAAATACTAGTTTTATAAAAAAGTAAAAATATGAATACAAAAGCAAAAGATAATTTTCAGTTTCAGAAAATTGTGGCAATTGTCAGTATATTGCTTTTTGTAATAAAAATGGGAGCATGGATGCTGACTCAGTCTGTTGCTATTTTGACTGACGCATTAGAAAGTATAATTAATATTGTCAGTGGATTTGTAGGATTGTATAGCTTGTATTTATCGTCTTTGCCCCGAGATAAGAATCATCCTTATGGACATGGAAAAGTAGAATTTATTTCAGCTTCGCTAGAAGGTGCTCTAATTATTGTTGCAGGAGGAATAATTATTTTTCAAGCAATACAAAATCTGATAAATCCCCATCCGATAGACAAATTGGATTATGGGATTGTTTTAGTAGCAATAACTGCTGTCATTAACTATATTCTGGGTTTGTATGCCATTAAAAAGGGTGAGAAAAATAAATCATTAGCTTTAGTTGCGGGTGGGAAACACCTTCAATCCGATACATACTCTACTCTTGGGATTATTATAGGATTGATTTTATTATATTTTACGGGGTATTATTGGTTAGATGGAGCGGTTGCTTTACTTTTTGCTATTATAATAATTGTCACGGGGTGTAAAATTGTCCGCAAAGCAATTTCCGGAATCATGGATGAAACGGATGAGCAGTTACTTAAAGAAGTAGTTGCAGATTTACAGAAAAATCGTCGTGAAAATTGGATTGATTTGCACAATTTGCGTATTATAAAGTATGGCAGTGTATTGCACTTTGATTGTCATATGACTGTCCCATGGTATTTTACAATTGTAGAAGGGCATAAAGAAGTTGAGCTTTTAGAAAAGGAAATTTCCGAAAAGTTTGGAGATGATTTAGAACTTTTTGTTCATATGGATGACTGTAAGTCTTTTTCGTGTCAAATCTGTTCAAAAAGGGACTGTCCGTTCCGACAATCTTCCTTTGAAAAACAAATAGAGTGGACGATTGAAAATATTTCTGCTAATAAAAGGCATAATAGAGTGGCCGAAAGATAATTTTTACTTAACAATAAAACGCCTTTGATCTCGGTCAAAAAATAAATTATTATCGTTAAAAAAATAGTCAAAAACACCTTTTTTTATTAAAGTATCAGACGTTCCTTGTATATTAAAATTTGATTTCAAGACAATGATTTCATCGCTCAATTGTAGACTTAAATCCATGTCGTGGCTAGAAAAAAGAATAGCTTTATCTTCTTCTTCTGCTAATTTTTTTAGCAGCTTGAATAGGCTGACTTTATGGTTTAAATCCAAATGATTAGTGGGTTCATCCAAAATAATTACAGGAGTGTTCTGAGCAATTGCTCTTGCAATTAGTATACGCTGTAGCTGTCCGTCCGATAATTGTGAAACTTTATAGCTTATTAAATCTTCAATATTGGTTAGTGTTATAGCCTTATCAATCCAGAACCAGTCTTCTGAAGTGAGATGAATACTCCAGTTTGTGTAGGGTGTACGTCCTATTTTAAGTAATTCTTTAACTGATAGATTAGAATATGGGATCTTCTCTGTTAGTACGATACTTATATATTTAGCTCGTTCTTGTGTGCTGTATTTACTTATACTTTTCTCCTCTAATAATACATTTCCTTTCAGAATGTGATTCCCCGAATACAACGCCTTTAGTAGTGTTGATTTTCCGATCCCGTTTACTCCCAATAAAGCAGTTAAAGTACCAATTTTCAACTGGATATTTACTTTCTCCTGTATTATTCTTTCTGTAGCTTTATTTGTTTGGTAACCAATTGCTAAATCAGTAGTTTTTAAAATAGTTTTTTGCATACAGAGAATTTTTAAACTTCAACAAACTTAAGGTATTATTTATAAAACTGGTAGAATAAGTGGTTAAAATGAAAAGACGAGATGACTTAAAAGCTAAATAATCTTATCTTTGCCAATGAAAAAATCTATTTATTAAGTAATGAAACCTAACACACAACAATTAACTGAATTAACTACACAAGTAAGACGGGATATTCTAAGAATGGTTCATGCTGTAAATTCCGGACACCCGGGAGGTTCTCTAGGATGTGCGGAGTTTTTTGTGGCTTTGTACCAAAATATCATGAACAGAAAGGAAGAATTTAATATGGATGGGAGAGATGAGGATATATTCTTCTTGTCAAACGGACATATTTCGCCTGTTTTTTACAGTGTTTTATCAAGAAGCGGTTATTTTCCGGTAAGTGAATTAGCAACTTTTAGAAAAATAAATTCCCGTTTGCAAGGGCATCCTTGTACACATGATAATCTGCCTGGTATTCGTATGGCATCTGGTTCTTTAGGACAGGGACTGTCCGTTGCATCAGGAGCGGCTCAGGCTAAAAAACTGAATAATGATGATCATTTGGTGTATGTATTGTTAGGAGATGGAGAATTGCAGGAAGGACAAAACTGGGAAGCAATCATGTATGCATCTGCCAAAAAGATAGATAATTTGATTGCTACAGTAGATTTAAATGGAAAACAAATTGACGGACCAACTGATGAAGTATTGAATTTAGGGTCTGTAAAAGCTAAGTTTGAAGCTTTTGGTTGGGATGTGTTGGAAATAGAAAAAGGAAATGATATAGCATCTGTTTTAAAAGGATATGAAGAAGCTAAATCCAGAACAGGAAAAAACAAACCTGTTTGTGTGCTTTTACATACAGAAATGGGAAATGGCGTGGATTATATGATGGGAACCCACGCTTGGCACGGAAAGGCGCCTAATGATACTCAATTGGAAGAAGCTTTGAAACAAAATCCGGAAACGTCTTTTGGCGATTATTAATCCTTTAAATTTTTGATTTATAATGAAAAAATATACAAATACAGGAAGTAAAGATACACGTTCGGGATTCGGAGCCGGATTAACTGAGTTAGGGCAAAAAAATGAAAACGTTGTTGCCCTTTGTGCCGATTTAATAGGATCGCTAAAAATGGATGAGTTTAAAAAGAATCATCCGGATAGATTTTTTCAGGTTGGAATTGCAGAAGCAAATATGATTGGGGTAGCAGCAGGATTAACTATTGGAGGTAAAATTCCTTTTACCGGAACATTTGCTAATTTTTCTACCGGAAGAGTTTACGATCAAATTCGTCAATCTGTTGCTTATGCAGAAAAAAATGTAAAAATTTGTGCATCTCATGCTGGATTGACGCTAGGAGAAGACGGAGCTACACATCAAATACTGGAAGATATTGGATTGATGAAAATGTTGCCGGGAATGGTTGTTATTAATCCTTGCGACTACAATCAAACCAAGGCTGCTACTTTGGCAATTGCTGATTATAAAGGACCTGTTTATTTAAGGTTTGGACGTCCGGTTGTGCCTAATTTTACATCGGAGGATCAAAAGTTTGAAATTGGGAAAGCGGTTTTATTAAGTGAGGGAGATGACGTTACTATTTTAGCAACAGGACATTTGGTTTGGGAAGCGCTGCAAGCTGCAGAAGAATTAAAAAAACAAGGAATTTCTGCCGAAGTAATCAATATTCATACGATTAAGCCACTGGATGAAAGTGCAATTTTGAAATCAGTAGCTAAAACAGGTTGTGTGGTTACAGCAGAAGAACATAATTTTTTAGGAGGCCTAGGTGAAAGTGTATCTAGAGTTTTGAGCTTGAATAATCCTTTGCCTCAAGAATTTGTTGCTGTGAACGATACGTTTGGAGAATCCGGAACACCAGAACAATTGATGGACAAATACGGATTGAATGCTAATGCTATAGTAGAGAAAGTAGAGAAAGTAATAAGCCGAAAATAGAAATTAATCAAAACGAAAAAAGCGAGGCTAGCCTTAGGAGTGGTCGGAAGAAATTCTGACCACTCTTTTTTTATATAATAGGTACTTTGTTAGGGTCTCCCCCAGTTAAAGCAACAATAAGTGCAATAA
>NZ_SOAG01000054.1 GCF_004364575.1 Myroides indicus
TTATTGCACTTATTGTTGCTTTAACTGGGGGAGACCCTAACAAAGTACCTATTATATAAAAAAAGAGTGGTCAGAATTTCTTCCGACCACTCCTAGCTTAAAGCGAGCCTTTTTTTTTATAACCATCTTTTTGTTACATTTTTGCTTCAAGAGCTTTTAGTTTATCGTTCATTTCCAAAGCGCGATAAATATTTTGCAGTGTTTGCAATGCTTCTTGATTATCAGGGTTAATCGAAATTACTTTTTCCAAATCGATCATAGCATCTTTATAAAGAGCATCTTTTTGTTTTTTAAGCTCTTCATATTTTTTGTTATCTGCAGCAGACATTCCCAAACTATTCATTTTATTAGTAATTTCTTCATCCGGCTGCAATTTAATAAATGCCATGTTTAAATAGGCATTTTCATTTTTAGGGTTGATTTGAATTGCTCTTTCATAATATTTTTTAGCTTCCTCCAGATTGCCAGCCTGATAGCTAGTTACTCCCAGATTGTAAAGCAACACATCGTCATTTGGATTTTTTGCTAAAACCTCTCTTGCCAATTCTTCATATTTCCCCATATTATTGGATTTTAAATATAAATCCATATGAGTCAGCATTAAATTTATATCGTCAGGATTAGCTTTTCTTGCTTCTGCAATAGCTTCTTCTGCCTCATCGTACTTCCCTTGCTCATAGTAAATAAGCGCTAAGTTTTTCACTATTTCAGGACGTTTCGACTCTTCTTTCACAAATTTAGGATCTGTGTGTGTACCCTGTTTTATAAACAAATCTCGCATTTTTGAATCTTTTCCAAAATTTTGCGTTTCACCCGAGGCTTTTTCTACCGCAGTATAATAGGATTCATTGCCTTTATATCCTAAATCGATAAGCTGTTTATAATAATTAATTGCAACTGGATAATCTTTAGAACTTACTGCCGTTGTAGCAGCATAATACAGATAAAGAGTATCCGCAGGATTTAGTTCATAGGCTTGGTAAAAACGCTTTGTAGCTCCCTTAAAATTTGAAGCATTGTTTTCCTCAATCGCTTTATTTACAACTTTTGAAGCCACAACGTTCATTTCTTCGCTTGCCTGTTTTACCAACTTACTATTTTTATCTTTATCAATTTCAGTCAGTTTTTTATAAGAATCTATAACAACATCTACATTTTTATCAAACTCTTGTCCCTTTTCAATTTGCGCGTATGCCAAATTTCCTTTCAATGCGTAATATTGCGCTTTTTGCTCATTCGTTGCACTTCCTAATACAGCTTCAACGGATTTAAGAGCAGCGCTTGCTTCTACTGCATTTCCTTTTTTTACGGCTTTCTCTGCATCTTTAAGCTCTTTTTTCTGAGCCATCGTAAGTCCGGATATCATTAAAGCCGAAAGTAAATAAACATATCTCTTATTCATGATTTTAATTTTAAAAGTTTATTTTATCTCTTTTTACTCGTTCTGATTATTTTCTTGCTCAGAAGGATTAGTTGCTGGAATATCTATTTGCTCTAAATCTTCAACATTTACATCCTCTTCTTCTTTCATCACTTTACAAACTGCCGCAATAGAATCATTCCCCTTGATGTTGATTAGTTTCACACCTTGTGTAGCTCGTCCCATTACCCGCAAGTCCGAAATCCTCATTCTGATAGTCAATCCCGATTTGTTAATAATCATCAAATCATCTGCATCAGTTACGGCATTAATAGATACTAACTCACCGGTTTTTTCAGTGATATTCATGGTTTTAACTCCTTTCCCACCACGGTTTGTTTCTCTATACTCATCCAAAGCCGAGCGTTTTCCATACCCTTTTTCAGAAACCACAAGAATTTCGCTATCTAAATCACTTACAGAAATCATTCCAATTACTTCATCCTTCTCGTTTGCTAAAGTAATTCCTCTAACTCCAGAGGCCGTTCTTCCCATCGGACGAGTTTTCGCTTCATCAAAACGAACTAATTTTCCTGAACGAACAGCAATAAGTACTTTACTTTTTCCATCTGTCAGTTTTGCTTCCAGCAATTCGTCATCTTCCTTAATGGTAATTGCATTAATTCCATTTTGACGCGGGCGGGAATACTGCTCCAAAGGCGTTTTTTTCACCTGCCCTTGTTTAGTAGCCATAATCACGTAATGATTATTGATATATTCCTCATCCTTTAAATCCTGTGTGCAAATAAACGCTTTTACTTTATCGTCGTTTTCAATATTGATCAAATTTTGAATAGCGCGTCCTTTACTTGTTTTCGTTCCTTCCGGAATCTCGTAAACCCGCATCCAGAAACACTTTCCTTTTTGGGTAAAAAATAACATATACTGGTGGTTTGTTGCCACATACATATGTTCCAAAAAGTCCTGGTCTCTCGTTCCGGCAGATTTTTGTCCTACACCTCCTCTGTTTTGCGTCTTATATTCAGAAAGTGGAGTTCTTTTGATATATCCGGCATGAGAGATAGTAATAACAACCTGTTCATCAGCAATTAAATCTTCAATACTTACATCTCCTCCTGCATATTCAATAACAGAACGACGCTCATCGCCGTATTTTTGTTTAATCTCAGTGAGCTCTTCTTTAATCAAGTTCATTCTAAGTTCTTTACTCGCTAGTAAAGCTCTTAAACGCTCAATTAATTTCATAATTTCCTCGTACTCTGCTCTAAGTTTATCCTGTTCTAATCCGGTTAGCTGACGCAAACGCATTTCAACGATAGCCCTTGCCTGAATTTCGCTTAAACTGAAGCGTTCAATCAATTTGGCTCTTGCTTCGTCTGCATTGCTCGAAGATCTTATCAAAGCAATTACCTCATCAATATTGTCAGAGGCAATAATCAATCCTTCTAATATATGTGCTCTTTCTTCAGCTTTTCTCAGTTCAAATTGCGTACGTCTGGTTACAACATCGTGTCTGTGTTCTACAAAGTGATAAATCAGTTCTTTTAAATCCAGCAGCTGAGGTCTTCCATTAACTAACGCAATATTATTTACGCTAAAAGAAGACTGCAATTGAGTAAATTTATATAAAGTATTGAGCACCACATTAGGTACGGCATCCCTTTTTAAAATATAGACAATACGCATTCCCTTTCTGTCTGATTCATCGCGAATAGTAGCAATTCCGTCTATCTTTTTCTCATTAATAGCATCAGCAGTTTTTTTAATCATATCTGCCTTATTAACCTGATACGGAATCTCTGTCACTACAATACACTCTCTTCCGTCTATCTCTTCAAAGTTGGCTTTTGCACGCATAACTACGCGTCCTCTACCTGTTTTAAAAGCTTCGCGAACTCCTTCGTACCCATATATAATTCCGCCTGTGGCAAAATCAGGAGCTTTGATGTAGTTCATCAGCTCGTCTATCTCAATATCGTTATTATCGATATATGCCAATGTTCCGTCAATAACTTCAGATAAATTATGAGGAGCCATATTGGTAGCCATTCCTACTGCAATACCCGAAGCGCCATTTACCAACAGATTTGGTATTCTGGTGGGCATTACTCGCGGTTCTTCGAGCGTATCGTCAAAGTTAAGCTGAAAATCTACCGTTTCTTTATCTATATCTGCAAGAATTTCTTCTGATATTTTTTTCATTCTTGCTTCAGTATAACGCATTGCAGCAGGACTATCACCGTCTATTGATCCAAAGTTCCCCTGTCCGTCCACAAGCAGGTAACGCATACTCCAATCCTGAGCCATACGAACCATTGCATCATATACAGAAGAGTCGCCATGAGGGTGGTATTTACCCAGCACTTCTCCTACAATTCTAGCAGATTTTTTATGTGCCCGATTAGACAAAACGCCTAATTCATACATCCCAAACAATACTCTTCGATGAACAGGTTTTAAGCCATCTCTAACATCCGGAAGTGCTCTGGAAACTATTACCGACATTGAATAATCAATATAAGCTGATTTCATTTGCTCTTCAATGTTAATAGGAATCAACTTTTCTCCTTCAACCATAAGTATATAAAATTAATTTATCAAATATTAAACGCGCTAATATACGATTTTTATTGCGTTATTCTTTGTTTTCAAACAACTATTTAACTTCATTTATCAACAATTGGTCTTTAAAAAATCTATTTTAAAAATTTTGATTATTCGCTTTTTTTTTGTCAATTAGCTATGACAGCTTTTGGCAGAGGCATACTTATTGCACAAGCTAAACGTATAATTAAATATTCACCTAAAATTTTATTTAAATGGACGATAATTTTTCACAAGAAGTAAAAGATGTGATTTCGTACAGTAAAGACGAAGCGCTCCGTTTAGGGCACGACTTTATTGGTACAGAACATCTTTTATTAGGGCTTTTGAGAGTTGAACAAGGTGAAGCAGCTAATATTCTACATGACTTAGAAATAGATACTAATTTTCTACGACATAAAATAGAGACTCTAAATCCAACATCTCACATCAAAACCATTGTCAATGACAAGGCTTCTCTACACCTGACTAAACAGGCAGAAAGAGCTTTAAGACTAACTTATCTCGAAGTAAAGCTATTTAAAAATGACGAGATAAACACCGCACACCTATTACTGTGCATCTTAAAAAATAGCGATGATCCGACTACTCAAATCTTAAACAAGATGAAGGTAAATTACGACAGTGTTAAGCAAGAATATTTGAAATCAGAAACTAATATTGTTAAAAACGAGGAGGAATATCTTTCTTCTCCGAAAGCGGAGACTTTTGAAGAATCCAGACAAAATGACAGTAAAGATAGCGACAGGCCTGACAGTAATGCATCTAAAACTACCAAACGTACTAAAACACCTGTTTTGGACAATTTCGGGAGAGATTTAACTGAAATGGCAGAAAACGGAAAGCTTGACCCTGTAGTAGGAAGAGAAAAAGAAATTGAACGCGTATCACAGATTTTAAGCAGACGCAAAAAGAACAATCCGCTTTTGATTGGAGAACCCGGAGTAGGAAAATCGGCAATTGCCGAAGGTTTAGCTTTGCGCATTGTACAGAAAAAGGTTTCCCGTATTCTTTTCAACAAACGCGTGGTCACCTTAGATTTAGCAAGCTTAGTAGCCGGCACAAAATACAGAGGACAATTTGAAGAAAGAATGAAAGCAGTGATGAATGAACTGGAAAAAAATGATGATATCATTCTTTTCATTGACGAAATTCACACCATTGTAGGCGCTGGCGGAGCTACGGGATCATTAGACGCCTCCAATATGTTTAAGCCAGCTTTGGCAAGAGGAGAAATCCAATGCATCGGAGCTACTACGCTGGATGAATTTAGACAGCATATTGAGAAAGATGGCGCCTTAGAGCGGCGTTTTCAAAAAGTAATAATTGAGCCCACTTCTGTGGATGAAACAATCACTATCTTAAACAATATCAAAGATAAATATGAAAATCATCACAATGTAACTTACACTCCGGAAGCTATTGAAGCCTGCGTAAAACTAACAAATCGGTATATGACTGACCGCTTTTTGCCAGACAAAGCAATTGATGCAATGGACGAAGTAGGATCTCGCGTGCATATAACCAATATTCACGTTCCGGAAAATGTTCTTGAACTGGAGACCAAATTAGAAAAGGTACGAGAAGAAAAAAATGAAATGGTTAAAAAGCAAAAATATGAAGAAGCCGCTCGTTTAAGAGATGATGAAAAACAATTGGAAAAAGATTTGGCAGTAGCTCAGGAAAACTGGGAAATTGAAGTAAAAAACAACCGTATTACCGTTACCGAAGACAATGTAGCCGATGTGGTTTCAATGATGACGGGCATTCCGGTTAATCGTATCGCTGAAAAAGAGATTACTAAATTAGCCAATCTACCACAGTTAATCAAGGATAAAGTAATCGGGCAAGATGAAGCTGTTTCTAAGATTGCAAAAGCAATCCAGCGAAACCGCGCCGGATTAAAAGATCCGAACAGACCAATAGGTTCATTCATTTTCTTAGGACAAACCGGTGTAGGTAAAACCCAATTAGCTAAAGTTATAGCCAAAGAAATGTTCGACTCAGAAGATGCTTTAATAAGAATAGACATGAGCGAATACATGGAAAAATTTGCTATTTCAAGATTAGTGGGTGCGCCTCCGGGATATGTTGGATATGAAGAAGGCGGACAGCTGACTGAAAAAATAAGAAGAAAACCCTACAGCGTTATTCTTTTTGATGAAATTGAGAAAGCACATCCCGATGTATTTAATATGCTATTACAGGTTTTAGATGACGGACACTTAACGGATAGTCTCGGCAGAAAAGTGGATTTCAGAAATACCATAATCATTATGACGTCTAATATTGGGGCCAGACAGCTCAAGGATTTTGGACAGGGGATTGGTTTTGGAACACAGGTTAAAAAAGAACAAGCAGAGCAATATTCTAAATCTGTTATTGAAAACGCGCTTAAAAAGGCTTTTGCTCCTGAATTTTTAAACCGAATTGATGACATTATTGTTTTTAATCCATTAGAGAAAAAAGATATCGATTTAATTATTGATATTGAATTGAGCAAGCTATATAAGCGTATCGAAGATTTGGGATATACGCTAAAACTGACTACAGAAGCCAAAGATTTTATTGCCGAAAAAGGATTTGATAAACAATACGGTGCTCGTCCTTTAAAACGAGCTATTCAGAAATATATTGAAGATCCTTTAGCAGAAGAGATTGTAAACTCTAAAATCAAAACAGGCGATCACCTCACGATGTCTCTTTCATCCGATAAAGAAGAACTTAAAATTAAAATTAAGCAAATAGAAAAAAAAGATGTCTAAAAAGTAGTCATGGTCGGAAGATTAATCTTCCGACTTTTTTTTGTTTAAAATGTAAGGTAATGTATACATTTGGCTTAAGAAAGTAAAGTATATGAATAC
>NZ_SOAG01000055.1 GCF_004364575.1 Myroides indicus
TCGGATCAGGGCTGGGACGGAACCTTTAACGGCAAGGCTATGCCTGCTACGGATTACTGGTTTATGGTAGAGTATATACAGGAGAGTGTGGATGGCAAGCTCCTGCCTAGGAAAGTAGAGTATAAAGGACACTTCTCATTAAAAAGATAATTAAGTTATGAAGTTGATAAAAAAAGGTTGTGTAGATAGAATACAATACAGAGCTAGATTATTGGTTATAACTGAAGTTGTCAATACAGGAGATAAAAATATATAAAGTGGTGTTTTTCAGGAGAAAATGGAAGCAATACTTTAACTGGACATATAGAGAATTCAGATTAAAATAAAATTTTTGTATAGAGGTTGCTTTTTGAAAGAAAAGTAACCTCTGTCGTTTGATAAATGTGCTTGAAGGGGTAAAGAAGGAGACTACTCAAGCTTTAGCATGCCTAATACAATTGACAGACTACATATAGAATCTTTGTTAATCAAAAATGGAGGATATTCTTCATTATCGCTGCGGCATTCTAAAGATCCTTCAATTTCGCTAGGGAATAATCTTTTTATCATAGTACCTTGTTTCGTGTTTAATACATAGACCTCTCCCCATTGGTAAAAACTTGTATCGTGTACAAATTTGCATCCAAGTAGATCGCCGTTGTTATATTTTGGACACATGCTAGAGCCACTCATTCGAATTATATATTCTATTCCTCTTTGTTTAAATTCTGGGATTAAATATGAATCTAGGATAAAATTTTCTTTTAGCTCATTATTTAATTTATCAATAACAGGTTGTAGAGGTATTAAAGGTATATAGAATTGATCATCATATAATTTTTTTGAGTATTTTGTATGAGCATGGGCTGTTTTCCATTTAACAGCCATTCGAAAGATATTTCTAATATTTCGTTAAGTTTTACGATAAAATCTATTTTGGGAATAGTTTTAGAACGATAGTTTCTAATATTCGCCTCGCTAGTTCCTAATTTTTTAGCAAATAAAACATTGTTTCCTCCAAAAAAATATTTGGTTATTTTGTTTATTCGAAATAAGTTTTGATATTTGTTATCTATAAAAATTGTAACCAATTGAACCAAGGGACAAAAATAGAAAAAACAAGTCGTATAATATCTATAACAAGGATATTATTAAAAGGCTTGTAGAAAAGTATGAAACTATACCTCATTTTATTTATGCCTCGCTTAGAGGGGATAGAGTGAGCCAAACCTCAATTCAAATTTGTGAAGATTATAAGAAGATGAAAAAAAGAATTAATGAGGTACTTCAAAGCTTGTAAACTTGTTTGTAGGCTTAATAGTAATAGAAAGGTAAGTTAAACTTTATAAGTGCTGATAGAGGCAAAAGAAGCGCATGTGAGAATATATAATACAAAAGCTAAAGAATGTCTTAGAAATAGAAATAATTAACTTTTGGAAAATTTGATTCTTTGTGATTTTTGTATCATTTATAAGAGTTGAATTATAAAAAAATAAATTAACCTAATTAACTAATAAATTATGAAAAAAATTACAACTATTGTTTCAGTTGTTGTCTTTCTCATTTGTAGCGTCTTAGTCTACGCTATAAATAAGGAATATAATGCTGGAAATTTTCTTTTCAATATATTAGAAAAGAAAGAAGTCACTTTATCTCATAAAGAAGTGGATGGACGATCTTTATTTGTGGATAAAAAGTCTAATAATGAAACCCAAGACGCATTGTTGTTTGCCTCTTATGCTGAAGACTATGAGGTTACGGGGACGTGTCTGATGCTTTTTACTACGACTTATGTTCCGATGTATAGTACCTCTAATGCAACTGCAGTAAATAGAACAGCCGTAATTTACCCGGCTAGTCAGCTTGTAGGGGTTGCCGGTCAGGAGTTGGAATCTATTTATTTTAATCGGAACGGAACTAATGATCCTACAGGATCTCCAAAATTTAAGGTATATTTGAAAGAGACTGCTAGTATAGATTTTGGTTCTGGAGCTTGGACGTGGGATACTACAGGAGCTACTTTAGTATATGATTCTAATCCTCTGTCTGAGATGTCCGGAGGAGCGGGTTGGAAAAAATTCGCGTTTTCGACTAAATTTACCTATTCAGGGACACAGAATCTGATGGTGTTGATGGAATATGAGAATGGAGGGAATACTACAAGTGTGTCTTGGGAGTATGAGTACGGATCACCTTGTGTAGATACCTCTAATAGCAATACTACAAAATATAATAACAATACAACAGGAACGCTCAGTACCTCTTTGGTGTCGTCTGATTACAGAAGGCCACATATTAAATTGGGATATTCAGTTAGCTGCGCTTCTCCGGAAGATTTAGCTGTTTCTACAATTACCACTAATGGGGCTACTATCTCATGGAATAAAGGAGGGACAGAAACAGCTTGGGAATATGCGGTGCAACCAGCGGGACAAGGAATACCTACAAGTTATACGCCGGCTACTTCAACTTCTATTAATGTTACGGGATTGAGTCCGGCAACTAGCTATGAAGTGTATGTGCGATCAGATTGTGGCAGTACGGACGGTAAAAGTGTTTGGAAGATGGAAACTTTCGGAACGTCTTGTGGGATAATAACGTCTTCTTTGTGGTGGGAAGGGTTTAACTCGGATTCCGCAAGTTTAGATTGCTGGACGATAGTGGATGAAAATAACGATTCAACTTCTCCGACAGGTAGCAATATCTGGAAAACAAGTGCAACTAGTTATGAGGGCTCTCACTCGATGTATTTTTATGGCGCTCAAAGTGATGCTACAAAAAGACCACATAACGACTGGTTGATTTCGCCACCTATAAAAATGCAGGCGGGAAAGCAGTATAGATTAAAATACCATTACAGAACTACTTCTACTACTTCTTATGATTATGAGTTTGCTGTATTGATATCTACCACGGGATCGGACAGTACTTCTAAATTTACAACTTCAATTGTTCCTAAAAAGAAGTATACCCCAAGTACAGCTTGGTTTGAGGAATATTTAATTATTGATGGAGTAAATGCAGATGTCAATATAGCTTGGCATGTTACGTCTTCTTCTCAATATACTTATTTGTATTTGGACAATGTTTTTATAGAAGAGGTAACAGGATGTCCGGAGCCTATGGATTTAGATGTAAAAGGAGTAGGATCAGACACTGCTACACTTTTTTGGACAGATAATTTTGGTGCTACAGCTTGGGAGTATTATGTACAAAAAACCGGTGGGGGAAAACCTACTGTCGGAGGGACTGCAACGACTACAAAAGAAGTTACAGTAACTAAGGATGCTTCGGGAGTAGCATTGGAAGATAATACAGAATACGAATATTACGTTCGTACTTCGTGTGGAGGAGGAGAATATAGTATATGGCAGGGGCCTTTTACATTTAGAACACAGTGTGCATCTTTTTCGATTCCTTTTTGGGAGGGATTTAACACAGACTCAAAAACGTTAGATTGTTGGACGATTGTCGATGGCAATGGAGATTCAACCTCTCCTACAGGGAGCAATATATGGAGGACATACACAATAAGTCCGATGGAAGGGGATCAACAGATGTATTTCTATGGAACTTCAGCCGGAGCTCCTCACGATGATTGGTTAATATCACCGGCATTTACACTAGATGCAACAAAAGTGTATAAGTTGACTTATAGATATAAAACAAATACTTCTTATAATAATGATTTTGAAGTATTGCTTTCTAAAGGAGGTATAAGTCCGAATGATTTTACAACTACTATTTTGTCTAAAACACATAGCAGCAGTACGGAGGAAGAAGAAACATTGTTTATAGGTGGGATTAGTGGAGATGTTAACCTTGCCTGGCATGTAACCACACCTTCTTCAGCTACTTATTTGTATTTAGATGATGTGACTCTTGTTGAAGTAGACTGTGTGGATCCTATGAATTTAGGTGTAAAAGATATTGAGTCTAACAAGGCTACTATTGTATGGGAGGATGATTTTAATGCGAGTTGGGAATATGTTGTTCAGGAAGAAGGCGATGGATATCCGGGCGGTGCAGGTACATCTGTCACAGCTAATGAGGCAGCAGTAACTAAAACGAATAGCGGGGCTACCTTAAAACCTAATGTAGAGTATGAATTTTATGTTAGATCTAAATGTACAGATGGAACATTTGGCGATTGGATAGGTCCTTTTGTTTTTAAAACAGAGTGTTCAGCAGTTAGCTGGCCGTTTACAGAAACCTTCGAGACTAATTCTACAACGGTAGATTGTTGGACAGTTCTGGATGTAGGAAGTGACGGATCGGGAACAACTACGAAAACAAATACATGGGGACTTTACAGTAGTTCTACTTATGCGTATGAAGGGACTTACAGTATGCGATTTTATGGAACATCAGCAGGAGCACCGTTTGATGATTGGTTGATATCACCCATAATTCAGATGAAAAATACAGATATTTATCAACTGACTTATTATTACAGAACCAATGCCTCTTATGAGAATAATTTTGAGGTAAAATTATCAACTAAAGGAACGGATCCAAGTCAGTTTACAACTACTTTACTGGCATCAGATACGTATAAGAACGGAGATTATGAGAAAAAGATATTATACATTACTGGTGTAGATGGAGATGCCAACATAGGATGGCATGTAACGGCAAGTAATAGCAGCTATACCTATGTATATCTGGATAATATTAAACTTGAAAAAATTGATTGTATCGGTCCGGAAGACGATATAACAATTAGTGACCTGGAGATCGACAAGGCTAAGTTTAACTGGACGGATACCGAAAATTCTCAGTGGGAGACCTATGTTCAGGCGGCAGGGAGTGGAAAACCTACGGGCAGCGGTACTTTAGTGACCAGTAAACCGGTAACAGTAACCCGTACCAATGGCACAGGCAGCGGAAATTTACAACCGAATACAGAGTATGAATTTTGGGTTCGATCTACTTGCGGTCCGGGAAAAAACAGTGGTTGGGTAGGACCTTTTACTTTTAGAACACCGTGTGATACGCAGGTGTTACCATTTTGGGAAGGATTTAATAAAGATTCCAAAACGATAGATTGTTGGAATATAATTGACGGAAATGGGGACTCTACTTCATCTACAGCTGGTATTTGGCATATGAATTCAACAAATTATGAAGGTGATCAGTCCGCAAGGTTCTACGGATCTTCCTCTGCAAATTTACCCCATAATGACTGGTTGATGTCTCCGACTTTTACTTTGGATCCTAGTAAATATTATAGATTAAAGTATCACTATAGAACAACTTCTACTACTTCTTATGAGTATGAGTTTGAGGTATTGTTGTCTGATTCAGGAATAGATAAAACTTCTAATTTTACGGATGTGGTTGTTCCTAAAAAGAAATATGATCCAAGTACGACATGGGAAGAAAAAATTGCTATTATCTCAGGAGTTAGCGGAAATATTAATTTAGCCTGGCATGTTACCTCGTCTACTCAGTATACTTATGTATATATAGACAATGTCTTTTTAGAAGAAATAGACTGTCCGCAACCAGTGGAGTTAGGTAGCAAAGATGAAAAGGAAGAGAAAGCAACTATTTATTGGCAGGATAACTTTGGTTCCGACTGGGAATTTATTGTACAGGAAGCAGGAGGTTCTACACCACTTCCAACTGCAACAGGGAGCAACACTAAAAATAAAGAAGTTGTTGTAACTAAAGACAAGAATGGAGATAACCTGGCGTCTAACACGGAGTATGAGTTTTACGTTCGTACTGGTTGTGGAAACGGAAAATACGGAGAGTGGTCCGGACCTTATATATTTAAAACAGCTTGCGGAGTGTTTACTACACC
>NZ_SOAG01000056.1 GCF_004364575.1 Myroides indicus
TTGTGCATTGAATTGTTTGTGTGGTAACTGCAATTTACTGTTTTTTAGTAAATTGCACAACTTTTATTCAATACTTATACAAATGCACCACGGGTTATATTTAATATTTGCATAGTTATTAAAACAAAAGACCTATTTCCAGATGATTTTCTCAAACAGTTTAAAACTAGAGATGAACTTCAAAATTTCCTAAAAGACTTGTAAAAGCGAGGAATTAAATTAAAAAATGCTAAATGGTGATTTAGATGCTCACCTGGATTACGATAAGCATGATTGACGAAAGGAAGAAAACATGCGTAATGGTTATTCTACCAAAAAGATAAAGACCAATTACGGAGAAGAAGAAATAAAGATTCCCATAGATTGCGATACTAGTTTTAACCCAATGATTATTTCCAAGCGAAAAAGTATGGTAGAGGGCTTAGAAAACGTTATAGTCTCGCTTTATGTCAAAGGTATGTCCGTTTCTGATATTGAAGAACAAATCAGAGAAGTATACAATTTTGACGTTTCTCAATCGACTATTTCTCGTATAACTGACGCTATTACTATCTGATATTTTAGCTTGGCAAAATCGCCCATCAGAACCTGTTTATTTAATCAGTATTATTTAAAGTTAGAGAAGGGTCTAAAGTTATTAAAAAAACATTTACATCGCAATCGGACTACAACGAGATGGGCGCAAAGAAGTTTTGGGTCTATGATTAGGTTAAAATGAATCATCTTCCTTTTGGATGAGTGTTTTAACCGATATGAAAGCCAGAGAAATCGAAAATATTTTAATTACAGCAACCAATAACTTAAACGATTTTACCGATACCATAAGCACTGTTTTTCCTGAATCTAAAACACAAATCTGTGTTGTACATCAAATAAGAAAAGCTTGTAAATACGTTGTACCGAAGGACAAAAGCAATTTTCTACAGATATGAAAGAGATTTACAATACTCCAACTAAACAAGCGGCTGAAGCTATTCTAAACGACTTTGCTGCTAAGTAGAAATATAAATATTTCTATGCAATCCAAAGTTGGAGAAACAATTATCTCATGTAATTATCCTTTTTATTGGAATTCGATGAATCTTCGATCTGGAAGGATCTTACTGTATTCTTTGAATTACTCGTAGATACTAGGAAAATCATCTACACAACCAATTTATTGGATACCTAAATGATAAAATCAAGAAATATACCAAGAAGAAATTATCCTTCCCTAAAGATGAAACTGTGATGAAATCCGTATATTTAGCTGTAAGAGAAGCAACTAAAAAATGGTTAATGCCTGTGAGAAACTAGGGGAGGGATTATCGATCAATTCTTAATCCTATATTAAAATAAGATTAATCTTTAATTGAATACCTAACCCAAGCTTTATTTTTGAACTAATACACTTTTAAGAAACAGCATTTAAACTAATTATAATCCAAGTAAAATCAAATCCAAAATCTTTTTCTTTCTTAAATTTCATTGCTTATAGATATCTATCCACAAAAAAGAAAGCTCATTGCTTTTATTAACAATGAGCTTATTTATTATTGAATTAAAAATTTTAAAACAAATAGCTGTTCAGCTATTTACCTTTTTCCATTCTTTCTTTTAACTCTGCAAGAGCATCAATATCTCCTAAAGTAGTTTTCTCAGCAGTATTTGATGTAATTTCAGCAGCTTTCACATTTTTTTCTTCCTCTTCACGGAAAATTGAAGTATGGGAAGCAACTATTCTTTTGAACTCTTTATTGAACTCAATAATTTTAAATTCGGCAGTTTCTCCTTTTTTCAATTTTTTGCCATCTTCTTTTTCCAAGTGACGAGTTGGAATAAAGGCAACTACATCTTCTTCAAACACAACAGTTGCACCTTTGTCAACCAATTCAGAGATCTCTCCTGAATGAACAGTTCCAACAGCGTATGCTTCCTCGTATTTGTCCCAAGGATTAGCAGTTGTTTGTTTGTGCCCCAAAGATAGTTTGCGTCCTTCTACATCTAACTCTAAAACAACAACGTCCAATTTATCTCCAACGTTAACAAATTCTGATGGATGTTTTATTTTCTTAGTCCAAGACAAATCAGAAATATAAATCAATCCGTCAATTCCTTCTTCTAATTCAACAAATACACCAAAGTTTGTAAAGTTGCGAACGATACCAACATGCTTAGACCCTACTGGATATTTAGCCGTAATATCGGTCCAAGGATCTTGTGTTAATTGTTTGATACCTAAAGACATTTTTCTTTCTTCTCTATCAAGAGTCAAGATTACTGCTTCTACTTCATCTCCTACTTTCACAAAATCTTGAGCCGATCTCAAGTGCGTAGACCAAGACATTTCAGAAACATGGATTAAACCTTCAACACCTTCAGCAACTTCAATAAAAGCACCATAATCAGCTAAAACAACAACTTTACCTTTAACTTTATCACCAACGTTTAAGTTAGCATCTAAAGCATCCCATGGATGAGCATATAATTGTTTTAAACCTAATTGAATTCTTGTTTTTTCGTCATCAAAATCTAATATTACAACGTTCAATTTTTGGTCTAATTCCAATACCTCACTTGGATGGTTAATTCTTGACCAAGATAAATCAGTGATGTGAATTAATCCATCAACACCTCCTAAGTCAATAAATACACCGTAAGAAGTAATGTTTTTAACAATACCTTCCAATACTTGACCTTTTTCTAACTGACCGATGATTTCTTTTTTCTGAACTTCGATATCAGCTTCGATAAGTGCTTTGTGAGATACTACAACGTTTTTGAATTCGTGATTGATTTTAACAACTTTGAATTCCATTGTTTTATTCACATATTGATCGTAATCGCGGATTGGTTTAACGTCAATCTGAGAACCCGGCAAAAACGCCTCGATTCCGAATACGTCAACAATCATACCGCCTTTAGTTCTGCATTTAACAAATCCATTAACGATTTCTCCAGATTCGTGAGCAGCGATAACTCTATCCCAAGCTTTGATTGTACGAGCTTTGCGGTGAGATAATACTAATTGACCGTATTTATCTTCTCTTACGTCGATCAATACTTCTACTTTATCTCCTACTTTTAAGTTTGGATTGTAACGGAATTCGTTTAAAGAAATAACACCTTCTGATTTTGCGTTGATATCCACAATCGCATCTCTGTCAGTGATTCTTACTACAACTCCTTCAACAACTTCTTCATCATCTGTAGAGATAAACGTTTTGTCTACTAAACTTTCAAATTCTTTTAATTGAGAATCGTCAACGGCATCAATTCCGTTTTCGTAGCTATCCCAGTTAAATTCTTTTAAAAAATCTTCTTGTGTTTTTGTAACTTCAGACATTGCTGATAATAAAATTTGTATTTTGTTCTATATAAGTTTCTGTATCAGTTATAAACAAACAAAAGATGTTTAACATTATAATTTAAATGCTCCGGCGAAACTATACTGATACCAAAAGCGGTGCAAAGGTACGCTATTTTTTTATTTCACAAATAAAATATTCTTTTTATTTTACTAATTTTCTCTTTTTAAACCTTTTGCAAGTTCTCAATTGCAAAACAATGATCTTTGAAACGCATCCAAGACCATTGTTTAGTATAATGTATGAAAAATTTAATTTTTTAATTACTCATTAGCTGCTTTCTAATTCTAGCCATTCGAGACGGTTTTTTAAATGATTTAAACAATTTAGAGTCTTTATAAAGATTCCAGTTCATCAACAACACACTTATTAAAATCACAATTAAACCGCCTATTTGCAAACTGGTAATGATATCGTCTGTAAAAAAATAACTCAACCCCACCGCTACTAACGGATTTACGTAAGCATATGTACTCACTTCTGTAACCGGACGAATCTGAATAAGCCAAATATAAGAACCAAAAGCTAAAATAGATCCAAAAGTGATTAAGTACCCTAACGAAAACCATCCGCCAACCGAAATTTCTCTGACGTCAAAAGAGGCGTATTCTCCGTTCAACAAGGCTACAAGGGTAAACATGGCTCCGGCTGTAATCATCTGCCAGGCCGTTTTTACCATAACGTGCAAATCTTCTTTCTTTTCCCCCTCTCTTTCTTCTTTCTTTTGACTGTATTTTGAGTAAAGCGAACCTACTGTCCAAGCGATAGAACCCAAAACCAAAAGTCCCATACAGAATAAGTTTAACAATCGCTGAGAAGCGTCTCCGGCAATATTAATCTGTTCTGCAAAAAGCATAATTACTCCTGCAAATCCCATCAATAATCCCAAAACTATTGGCGCACTAGAAAAATTAGTTTTCCACTGTGACTTATCTAAAATAATAAACCACAATGCGGCGGCAGCTGCCATAATTGCAGCAATACCACTGGATACGTGTTGTTCTGCCCATATCAAGGCGCCCATATCAACAAACAACAATAAAAAACCTACAATAGCCGCTTGTTTTACTGCTCTTTTATGAAACAATCTATATCCTTTCATCTTACAATAAGTAAACAAAATCATACTCGCTACAAAAAAACGCAGTGATCCTAAGACAAAAGGAGTAAAATCGCTTAATGCTTTGTGAATAAAAAAGAAAGTAGAACCCCATACAAAATAAATAACTGCATAAGCAGCAATAATTGCTCCTTTGCTTGTGTTATTAGTTACATTTGCCATATAATTACTCAATTTTTTCAGGTATAATTAAACTATTGTCTTCTTTTACTGTTTGTAATACTATAATCGTACGCGTAGAAATAATCCCTTGAATCCTCGAAAGTGAATTTCTCATCAAATCTACTAATGCCAGCGAATCTGATGTTCTTACTTTTATAAGATAACCATCATCACCGGCGATATCGTGTACTTCCAAAACCTCAGGAATTTCAGCCAAAAGTCTTCCGGTTTTTTCATCGCCGATAATCTCATCTACTTTTATAAAAATAAACGAAAGCATTTTTTGATTAATAGCTTTAGGATTGATACGAGTGCTGTAAGCAATAATAGCTTCTTTTTGTTCCAGTTTTTTGACTCTTTCCAAAACCGCAGAAGGTGCCATGCCAAGCTCACGTGCTATCTCAGAATTATTGATACGCGCATTATTTTGCATCATTCCCAGAATCTTCAAATCAATTTCATCCAGTTTGTATTCCATCGCTATTAGTTTTACGTTGCAAAGATATATAAAAAGAACATTATTCTGTTATTAACAATTAAAAAAGAATTTTATTCTACAGTTAAATGTTTCTAAAGAAAATAATTCCTCCTAAATAGAAAATACATTTTCAATCCACTATGTATAAATTATCTGAGATATAACGTAAACTATTCAATATTCCTCCAACAAAAAATCCCCTTCACATTAATGTGAAGGGGATTTTCAAAAGAAGGGCAGCGACATACTCTCCCACCTTGCGGCAGTACCATCTGCGCTGGCGGGCTTAACTGCTCTGTTCGAAA
>NZ_SOAG01000057.1 GCF_004364575.1 Myroides indicus
GTATTCATATACTTTACTTTCTTAAGCCAAATGTATACATTACCTTACATTTTAAACAAAAAAAAGTCGGAAGATTAATCTTCCGACCATGACTAGTCATAGACCTCTTTTTTAATTAGCTTCCTTCATATAGCTCTCCTCGGTGAGGCTTTAAAATATCTCTTATTTGACGCATTTGCTCATCATTTACTATCATATATGCAATGGAATGAGATTCTGCAAGCTGCTGAAAATCGACAATAGTGATGTTTCGTTTTTCAGCATGTACATATTCTTTTAAGTGAATTGCGTGATGTTCAGCAAATTTTAGGGCATCCGGACCTTTGAAATCCCAAATAAGTTTAATCTTTCTTTCCATAAGGCTAAAGGTAGCGATCTTTTCAATAATTGAAAAACAGTACGTGAAACTAATTTAGATAAAGCATATCTTTTTTTGTATTTTTGACTTTGTAATTATATATTAAGGTATGAAAGAAGAATACGTGGTTTTGGTAAATAATAAAGATGAACCATTAGGGATAATGGAAAAAATAGAAGCGCACGAAAAAGGACTTTTGCATCGAGCATTTTCAGTATTTATATTAAATGAAAATAATGAAATAATGCTTCAACAAAGAGCAGAACACAAGTATCATTCACCTTTGCTGTGGACAAATACGTGTTGCAGTCATCAAAGAGATGGAGAAATTAATGAAAAGGCAGGAAGACGGAGGCTAATGGAGGAAATGGGGTTTGAAGTGCCTCTAAAGGACGTTTTTTCCTTTGTCTACAAAGCTCCATTTGATAATGGACTAACAGAACACGAACTGGATCATGTGATGATAGGATACTATAATGAAGAGCCGATAATAAATAAAGATGAAGTAGCGGATTGGAAATGGATGTCTATTGAAGATATTAAAAAAGATATAGATAATAATCCAAAAATATATACAGAATGGTTTAAAATTATTTTTTCTAAATTTTACCATTATATTGAAGCGCAAAAAAAATAAGATTATGAAGCTCACTGTTAGTAGAAAAGCTCATTTTAATGCAGCTCATCGTTTGTTCCGAAAGGACTGGTCAGATGAAAAGAATCAAAAAGTATTTGGAAAGTGCAATAACCCTAATTATCACGGGCACAATTATGAATTAATAGTTCATGTGACCGGAGAAATAGATGAAGAAACGGGTTTCGTAATGGACTTAAAAGAACTTTCTGATTTGATCAAAAATGAAATAGAAGAATATTTAGACCATAAAAATCTTAATCTGGATGTTCCGGAATTTGCAGATTTAAATCCTACAGCAGAAAATATTGCAGTTGTTATTTGGAAAAAGCTTCGTTCGTTTATTGAAACAGACAAAACTTTAGAAATAGTCTTGTATGAAACTCCTCGAAATTTTGTTTCATACCGAGGGGAATAACTGTATAAAAGAAGGTAAATGTTGCTAAAAGTTGTAACTTGCGCAGCGTTTTATAAAGGAGGTCATCAGGGACAGACCGGTTTGTAAATGAAATATATATGAGTTTTGAAAAATATCCATTACTATTTGAACCGATACTAAAAGAAAGAATTTGGGGCGGTACAAAGTTAAAAACCGTGCTTAAAAAAGAAATTCACTCTGATAAAATAGGAGAAAGCTGGGAAATTTCAGGAGTTCCCGGAGATATTAGCATTGTAGCAAATGGAAGTTTTAAAGGATGGAGTTTAGAAAAACTCATCAACCAATATCCGTTAGAAATATTAGGACAAAATATTTATAAGCGTTTTAATAAGCAATTTCCTCTGTTATTTAAATTTTTGGATGCCAAAGAAGACCTGTCGATTCAATTACATCCCAACGATAAATTGGCAAAAGAAAGACATAACTCGTTTGGAAAAACAGAGCTTTGGTATATTATGCAGGCTGATGAAGATGCCCGCGTGGTAGTAGACTTTAAAGAAGGAGTAACGCAAGAAGATTATTTAAGTCATTTAAAGTCAAAAACACTTCCTTCTATTTTAAAAGAAATTCCCGTAAAAAAAGGAGATGTACTTTTTATTGAGACAGGAACTGTGCATGCTATAGGAAAAGGTGTTTTGCTGGCGGAAATACAGCAAACTTCGGATATTACTTATCGAGTGTACGATTGGGACAGAGTGGATTTAAATGGGCAGTCCAGAGAACTGCATGTTGATTATGCGTTAGAAGCTATTAATTACAACGAAAAACTGGTAGAGCTTCCTTATGCGAAAAATAAAAACACAAATAATGAAATTTTAAAATGTCCTTTTTTTGATGTTAATATTATTCCGCTTGAAGGAGCTTATTCTCTTCAAAAAGATGACCGTTTTTATTTATATGTATGTACAGAAGGAGATTGCATTTTTAAAATAAACGACGAAATTAGTCATTTTAAAGCAGGAGATACTATTTTAATACCCGCGGCAGTTGATAAATTGACAATTGAGGGAAAAGCCACCCTTTTAGAAATATTTGTTTCTTAGAAACGGTTTTTTAAAATAATATAAAGTAGATTTGTCCAAGAAATAATAATAAAAAGAAATTATGGCAAGTGTTAGAAACTTAAAAAAAGATGTCCATTATGTTTTAGGGGATATCATTCAGGCAATTTATATCCATGAAATGACAACTAAAGGAGCAACACCGGAAACCAATGCTTTGTTGGAAGAAACGTTTCAAGCTTTTGATATGTTACTTGAAGAAATCAATGCTAAAAATATCGAAAATAAAAAAGTACATTTTAAAGGTGTATATAATAAATTAGAAAATATTGCAAATCAATTGGTTGATAAAATCAATGCTTTGTAAATTATTTTAAGTGCAAAAAAACACGAAAATCTGTTGCAAGATTAAAAAACCGTGTTATATTTGCACTCGCAAAATGAGTCGCCGATGTAGCTCAGCTGGCTAGAGCAGCTGATTTGTAATCAGCAGGTCGTGGGTTCGAGTCCCTCTATCGGCTCAGGTTTTTGAAAAGACAAATATTGCTTTTGCAGTGTATTCGCCGATGTAGCTCAGCTGGCTAGAGCAGCTGATTTGTAATCAGCAGGTCGTGGGTTCGAGTCCCTCTATCGGCTCAGGTTTTTGAAAAGACAAATATTGCTTTTGCGATGTATTTGCCGATGTAGCTCAGCTGGCTAGAGCAGCTGATTTGTAATCAGCAGGTCGTGGGTTCGAGTCCCTCTATCGGCTCAAAAAATAAAATCTCTCCAATCCAAGTGGAGAGATTTTATTTTTATAATTTATTTCTTCCAAAAAATTCTTCATATCTTTATCTATTATCACTCTTACGCGGCATTGTATAAATAACAAATAAATAGCTGAGTATGCTGTCACTGATACGAGCAGATTGGTTTGTCTATGATGAGATAATCTATTTTAGTATTGCACTTGTGGTCGCAATCAGAATCATATACGATACGGATTCTATTTCAAAAACGCTGGCTTATTTGCTTCTTGTGTTTTTTTTGCCCGTATTGGGAATTATATTTTATTTTTCTTTTGGTATTAATTATCGCAAGCGAAAAATGTACTCTAAAAAACTGGAAGTAAACGATAATTATAATGCAATATTGATGAAAAGACTCAAAGGAGTCCATAGGAACTTTGAGCAGCAAGCAAATGCTGCTGTAGAACAAAATCGTTCATTTATTAAAATGCTTTCACGTACCGCAATGGATGAGACTCCTTTATTAGTCGATAATAAAGCGGACATACTTCAAAATGGAGAAGAGTTTTTTCCGCGATTAATAGAGGATCTAAAGCGTGCTAAACACCATATTCACATTGAATATTACATTTATGAAAATGATGTTTTGGGACATGAAATTGCTGATGTTTTAGTGCAAAAAGCATCAGAGGGCGTGGAAATAAGATTTATTTACGATGATTTTGGTTCTCGGTCTATTCGGAAAAATATAGCAAAAGATTTAAGAAAAAAAGGAGTGGAAGCATATGCCTTTAATAAAATAATATGGCTGGCACTTGCCAACCGAATGAACTATAGAAATCACAGAAAGATAGTAGTAATTGACGGTAAAATAGGATATACAGGCGGAATTAATATTGCGGACAAATATGATAACAGAAACAAAGCGTCTAACGCCTTTTTTTGGAGAGATACCCATATACGCATAGAGGGAACAGGAGTTTATGGTCTTCAGTACATTTTTTTGGCTGACTGGAATTTTTGCAGCAAACAGAGTATTTTGTTTAATGAATATTATTTTCCTAAAATAGAAATGGAAAAGAAAATTCAATTGCCTTTACAAGTCATTTCTTCGGGTCCAGATTCAGATGTGCCGGCCATTCTGTATAGTGTTTTAAAAGCGATTAATTCAGCTAAAAATGAAATATTGATTACAACTCCTTACTATATTCCGGATGAGTCATTGCAGCTGGCAATAAAAATGGCAGTTTTGAGTGGTAAAAAAGTAAAAATGATTTTGCCTGGTATAACAGATTCTATCATTGTTAAATTGGCTTCTGAATCCTATTTTCAGGAGTTATTAGAATCGGGGGTAGAAATTTATCTGTATAAAAAGGGGTTTATTCACGCTAAAACTTTTGTGACTGATTCAGGAGTGAGTTCTATAGGAACTTGTAATTTAGATCATCGAAGCTTTGATCTAAATTTTGAAGTAAATGTGATTTTATATGACTTTGAATTTGCTGAAAAAATGAAACAGATGTTTGAACAGGATTGTAAGGATTCTATAAGATTGGAATTGGCAAGATGGAAAAAAAGATCCAAATGGCAGCGATTAAAAAACAATATTATTCGTTTGCTTTCTCCATTATTATAAATCAAACTTTAGCAATAAAAAAGAAGCTGTCTCACAACTGAGGCGGTTTTTTTATTCAATTTTCAGCAAAAAAAGCTAATAATTAGGATATTAATATAAAAACCGCTAAATTTAACTACCTAATTATCAATGTGATAAATTATAGAATTAAAGAATACAACCAATCCCAAAACTGGTTATTTCCACCTTCTATAGAAGAATTAATT
>NZ_SOAG01000058.1 GCF_004364575.1 Myroides indicus
GATATAAAAAATTCTCACTTTCAAGACCTAATTTCTTTAATACATCTAAAATTTTATCGTAATTTGCTGTAAAGTTGTGCATTGAATTGTTTGTGCGGTAACTGCAATTTACTGTTTTTTAGTAAATTGCACAACTTTTATTCAATACTTATACAAATGCACCACGGGTTAAGTGTACTATTTTACTTATTTAAGGCAAAAAGATAACAGAAGCTTGACATCGATAACATGGAGTTTTTTTAAGCTTTCTAATAACAATAGCATTCTCGTTGTTCGTTACCATACTAGTAAATGAGACCGGCTACTGAGAGAGAAAATAATTTTCCCACCACACCTAAATCAAAGCCGTAACCTTAAATTTACACAAAATCTTCTACCAAAAATGTTTGCCCTCTCTTTTATCAAAACCAACTGTTTACAGAAGTAACATTTTTATTTTTTTATAAATTCGAAGACAGAATTAATGAATTCTTTATTTTCCTCATAATACAGTAAGTGCCCTCCTTTAATTTCTTTTATTGTTGCATTCTGGAAATTGAAAGATTTAAAATGCTCTTCACCGATTGCGTGATCTTTCGTTCCACTAATCACTAAAACAGGCGCTTTAACTTGATGGGTGATTTTGGTATAATCCTTTTGATAATCAGCTATATATAAAGCCTTTTAAGCAAACGCAAATTCACTAGGGTTTTCTTCATCTATTTTATTAAGTAAATCAGTATTGTATTTATTGTCTGAAAGTAACTTATAAATCGATCCCTGTTCAAAAAATTCGGATTGCGCCTTCCTAAAAGTAGAAATTATTTGTGAAGAATCGGTTGCTTTATAATCTGTATTTAAAAAATCTTTCATATAATTAATCTGATTCTGAATCGAGTAAAAAAGATTTAGCGTGGAATTGACAAGGATAATCCCTTTAATATGGTTCGGATATTTCTGAGCATAATTTACAGCTAAAATCCCGCCGAAAGAATGTGCTATTAAATATATGCTGTCTGCATTGTATCTTTGTCTGACTAATTCTATATCGTTAAGAATTCTCTCTAAAGGATAATCATTATTTTTAGAATCTTCCGAACGCCCGCAACCTCTTTAATCATAATAAATCATGGTCAGCTGATTTTCTAAATTACTCCCTCCTAAATCTTCGAACGATTTGCTCCAAGCTCCCGGTCCACCGTGAATAAAAATGGCAATTGGTCCATTTCCTGCCTTTTTCGTATATAATTTGATGTTGTCATCTGTCATCACATAATCAATTTCTGTTGAAGGTTGTTGTGCTTTTAAATTCAAGCTAATGATCAAAAACAAAACCAGAAAACAAGCCACTCTATGCATTATTTTTTAATTTTTATTGTTGCCAACATTTGCCTTTCTTGATAACAAAATTGACCCCTAGCGATTCTACTATCTAAATTATATTCTTAAGTTCAACATCCAACTGTCTCCCCTCTTTTAATGCTTTTTTATCCATATTCAAACCTAAAGTAAATCCTATAACCATCCCAACAGGCACTCCAATTGCTAATAATCCCATATTACCAATACTAACACTAAAAGCGACACCAATAGGAAGTCCGATAGCTGACATCCCTAAAGTCATCCATAGGTTTCTATAGTAATTTTTTGGAACAAGTTTGTGTTTCTTTTCAAGCAATTTAACGATTTGGTTTTGTCTTTTTATGAGTAACTTTTTAAAAGCATTATCCAACAATAAAGAAGAATTTAAGTCTTCTATATGCTTATTAATAATTTCAATAGTTTTGTCGGGTAAATTTTTATTATTCAACTCTTCTATAAATTTTTCAAACTGAATTAGAACTTCTTTCAGCTTAGAATCATTTGGCAAATCTTCTTGATGTTTTAACTCTTTTATCTTCATTTTTTAGTTGTTTGATACTTGTTGGTATTTATTATTCAGATATTATTATGTAATAATTGTCTAAATCTCTTAATATGAACTGATTTTTAAGCGAATTTTCGTTGTAATGAATTTCTTTCTCAATATTTGCTTCTAGCGTCTTTGCGTTTTCAAATACTTTTTTCAGTCCGTCAACCCGAAAGAAAAGAATCAGTCCGTTGCCAACTTCCTTTTCAAAATTCAACATTGTAGGGTGTTCGTGGTCGCCCCATTTGTGCAAGCAAAGTACAACTTGTTTTTCACTTGTCAATATTTCAAAAGTATTGCCACCGTGTTCACTCTTACAGCCTAATAATTTTTGATAAAATTCAGAACTTTTAGGAACATTTTTTACAGCTATTATTGTTTCGGTTCTTACCATTGCGTATTTTTTCACCCTATTTTCTTTATAAATACTCACCTTTGATTACAAAATAGGAACCTCTGATTGTTCCTGCCAATTTTGATTTTTGTCTGATAAACTTAAATTTGCTTTCTAATTCTGCCGGAATCTCCATTCCTTCGGAAAGTTTAAATCCTACTGCTCTTTTTTTCTTATCATCTATCGTGTAAAGTACATTTATGGCAAGTCCGCTTTCGTAAAACACAAAATCCCATTTTATATTTTCTACCTGTACGTTTGCAACTTCTAATGGTTTTGCTGAAATTTCTATATTTCGTTCTTCTTTTAAAATTTTATGTATCCAACTCAAAGTTTCTTGGTTTTCATTGACAGGCTCTACAAAGAAGTCAATCTTATATTTATTCATAAAATATCTTGCCTCGTGAGCTCTTAAACCAGCCAATTTTTCAGCAAACGGTGAGCTTTCTAAGCCTTCTGTCAAAACGGTTTTAAAATCTACTTTATGTTTCATATTACTTGTTTTTTGTTGCTAGTTCTTCCAACTGATTTAAACCTATTGTAAATCCTTCTTTGAATCCCATTTCAATCATTTTTTCCATTCTTTCAAGAGAGGAGTTATAAATGGAAATATGTACGGTGGTTATTCCTTTTTGTTCGCTGAAAAGCACATCCCAATCCGAGCCGGGCAAGTTTGGAGTTTCGTCTTTATCTGCAAAAATGCTCACAAATTGAAAGTTGGTTTTCGGACTTATCGAAGTATAATCCTGTATGTTCCAGCCAACTTCCACTCCTTCGGGGCTTACCATTGCATAAAATCTACGCCCTCCAACTTTGAAGTCCATATATTTTGTTTTGGATTGATACGGTTTCGGTGCCCACCATTGATCAAGAATTTCAGAGTTTGTCCACGCTTCCCAAACCAATTCGAGATCGGCGTTAAACTCCCTTTTTATAATAATCGTGTTAGTTTCTTTGCTGATTGTGAAATCAAATAATAAATTACTCTTCATTGTGTTTCTGTTTTTATTGTTGCTAATAAATTTTCAAGTTGGTTTAAACAGTTTTAAGACCTACTTTACGTTTCATTGTTAGATCATTGATTGTTAATGATAAATTTTCTGTCTGCAGGTCTGAAATACCATGATAGAACAATAGCAATCAATAAAACCAAGGCGGGCATTGTTTCAACAAATGGCTGATCAACTGCTAAGTGCGAAATAGCTGCTCCTGTCATCACAAAGAAGAAACCTGCATAAGCCCATTCTTTTAATAGTGGAGATTTAGGAATCAAAATAGCAATGACGCCCAATATTTTCCAAGTACCGATAATGCTTAAAAGATAAAGCGGGTAACCCAGTTTCGTAACAATTTCATTGTAGCCGCCAATTTGCAGCATTTGCTGTATGCCACCTGCCAACATTCCCACCGAAAGGAATATGGTAGTTGTCCAATAGATAATTTTATTTGCCTTTTTCATATTTATTTTAATTGGTTTACAACTTCCTGAAGTCTGTTGTGAGCCATGTTCAAACCACTTGAGAACGGCATTCTCAGTTGTTCAGCTCTGTGTTGTTCAGATTTGTATATTATATGAATAGAGAGTTTGCTTTTTTGGTCCGAAACTTTTTCGAATTCCAAAAATTCAAGTTGTACGCCAATTGGCATATCTTCCATCTCAAAAGTTCTTATAATCTGCTTATCGGGTAAAAACGAATGTATCGTTCCGTTAGCTTTGAACACTACATTTCCGTTGTGAGAAGTCTCAAATTGATAACTGCCGTGATTTTTGTTTTCCAATTTCAGTACTTTTGTTCCCATCCATTGCTCCACCAATTCGGGTTCAGAATAAGCTTTAAAAAGTAAATCCAAAGGCAGATCAAACAATCGTGTAATTATCAAATCTTGTTTGCCTTCTTCGGCATTGATTTTTGTTTTTTGTTCCATCATTCTTTATTTTTTTGTTGATATTTTTTCATCACATTTTCAAGTTTGTTAAATCTATCCTCCCACATTTGTCTGAACGGCTCAATGAAATCTGCTATTTCTTTCATTTTCTCAGCATTAAAGTGATAATGCATCTCTCTGCCTTGCTGTTCTTGTCTTAAAAGCCCGCACGCTGTAAGAATTTGTAAATGCTTAGAAACAGTTGGTCTTGCCGTATCGAAGTTGGAAGCAATCGCGCCCGCAGTCAAAGATTGCGTAGACAAAAGAAGTAGAATAGCTCTTCTTGTCGGATCAGCAATAGCTTGAAAAACATCTCGTCTTAAATTCATTATGAAGTCATTTGACTACAAATATAAACGTAGCTACTTAACTACGCAATTTTTTAATAAAAAAATTTATCGATTATTAAAATTTGAAGTTACAATCAAATAGAAAAATCAGACGATTTTGGAAATTTCTCATCAATTACGCATTTATCAAACTTTGATACTATTTTAATACCAACTTAGAGGTTTTAAAATTTACTATATTAATAAGTCATTCTTTAAATAATTATTTATATACCCGTTGTGCATTATGAATTAAAGAAGAGAAAAGTTGTTCATTTGATTTAAAATCAGTAAATTGAATTAACTACAAAACCATTTACAATGAACAACTTAGGTGCAAATTACGAAAGAATTTTGGAAGTTTTACGAAAAATATCAAATGAAAATTTATTGCCCTACCAAAGACGAACACCAAAATTGAAGGATTTGGAATTGATAAGTCTTGCTTTAA
>NZ_SOAG01000059.1:0-3123 GCF_004364575.1 Myroides indicus
CCCTTTAAAGAAATCTAATCTTGTGGTGGGTTTCGCACTTATATGCTTTCAGCGCTTATCCCTGCCCAACGTAGCTACTCTGCGATGCCCCTGGCGAGACAACAGATGCACTAGAGGTTGGTCCAATTCGGTCCTCTCGTACTAGAATCAGATCCACTCAAATTTCTTGCGCCCGCAGTAGATAGAGACCGAACTGTCTCACGACGTTCTGAACCCAGCTCGCGTGCCACTTTAATGGGCGAACAGCCCAACCCTTGGGACCTTCTCCAGCCCCAGGATGTGACGAGCCGACATCGAGGTGCCAAACCCCCCCGTCGATATGAGCTCTTGGGGGAGATCAGCCTGTTATCCCCGGCGTACCTTTTATCCTTTGAGCGATGGCCCTTCCATGCGGAACCACCGGATCACTATGCTCTACTTTCGTACCTGATCGACTTGTGTGTCTCTCAGTCAAGCTCCCTTATACCATTGCACTCTACGCACGGTTACCAAGCGTGCTGAGGGAACCTTTAGAAGCCTCCGTTACTCTTTTGGAGGCGACCACCCCAGTCAAACTACCCACCAAGCAATGTCCTCTGCAGCGCAGAGTTAGATCTCAGATAAGCAAAGGGTGGTATTTCAACAATGACTAACCTACGCCTGGCGACGCAGGATCACAGTCTCCCACCTATCCTACACATCACTTATCCAAGAACAATACTAAGCTATAGTAAAGGTGCACAGGGTCTTTTCGTCCCACTGCGGGTAATCGGCATCTTCACCGATACTACAATTTCACCGAGCTCATGGCTGAGACAGTGTCCAGATCGTTACACCATTCGTGCAGGTCGGAACTTACCCGACAAGGAATTTCGCTACCTTAGGACCGTTATAGTTACGGCCGCCGTTTACTGGGGCTTCAATTCAATGCTTCTCCAAAGGATAACATCTCCTCTTAACCTTCCAGCACCGGGCAGGTGTCAGGCCCTATACCTCATCTTACGATTTTGCAGAGCCCTGTGTTTTTGATAAACAGTCGCCTGGACCTCTTCACTGCGGCCAGCTTGCGCTGGCGACCTTTCTCCCGAAGTTACAGGTCTATTTTGCCTAGTTCCTTAGCCATGAATCTCTCGAGCGCCTGAGGATACTCTCCTCGACTACCTGTGTCGGTTTGCGGTACGGGTACTGATAACCTGAGTTTAGAAGCTTTTCTTGACAGCCCTTAGGCACACTATCTCGTTGTCCGTAGACGCTGAGTACTATCGCATTTCTCCATCTCCTACGCATTTGACTATAGGAAATATAGGTACGTGCTTCAACCAGCTATTCCGTCAGCTGGCGGTGCTTTCATCACTGTGTCACTCCATCACTGTTATCACTAGTACGGGAATATTAACCCGTTATCCATCGACGTCCCCCTTCGGGTGTGCCTTAGGTCCCGACTAACCCTAAGCTGATTAGCATAGCTCAGGAAACCTTAGTCTTGCGGCGGGGGTGTTTCTCGCACCCCTTATCGTTACTTATGCCTACATTTTCTTTTCTATTTACTCCACCAATTCTCACAAATCGGCTTCGGCGTCAATAGAATGCTCCCCTACCACTTGTACAGAGTACAAATCCATAGCTTCGGTAGTATACTTATGCCCGATTATTATCCATGCTCGATCGCTCGACTAGTGAGCTGTTACGCACTCTTTAAATGAATGGCTGCTTCCAAGCCAACATCCTAGCTGTCTAAGCAATCAAACCGCGTTTTTTCAACTTAGCATACATTTGGGGACCTTAGCTGATGGTCTGGGTTCTTTCCCTCTCGGACATGGACCTTAGCACCCATGCCCTCACTGATAATTATCATTACTTAGCATTCGGAGTTTGTCAGGAATTGGTAGGCGGTGAAGCCCCCGCATCCAATCAGTAGCTCTACCTCTAAGTAACTGGGATTATCGCTGCACCTAAATGCATTTCGGGGAGTACGAGCTATTTCCGAGTTTGATTGGCCTTTCACCCCTACCCACAGGTCATCCGAAAACTTTTCAGCGTTAAACGGTTCGGTCCTCCATTTAGTGTTACCTAAACTTCAACCTGCCCATGGGTAGATCACACGGTTTCGCGTCTACCACTACTGACTTAAGCGCCCTATTAAGACTCGCTTTCGCTACGGATCCATGGCTTAACCACTTATCCTTGCCAGCAACGGTAACTCGTAGGCTCATTATGCAAAAGGCACGCCGTCACCCCACAAAAGGGCTCCGACCGCTTGTAGGCGTATGGTTTCAGGTTCTGTTTCACTCCGTTATTCACGGTTCTTTTCACCTTTCCCTCACGGTACTGGTTCACTATCGGTCTCTCAGGAGTATTTAGCCTTGGCGGATGGTCCCGCCGGATTCAATCAGGGTTTCACGTGCCCCGACCTACTCAGGATACCGCTATCTAATACATCGCTTACCTATACGGGACTATCACCCTCTGCGGTTTACCTTTCCAGGTTATTCCAGTTCGCTTTGCTTAAAATATCGCGGTCCTACAACCCCAATATTGCCTCAACAACATTGGTTTGGGCTAATGCGCGTTCGCTCGCCACTACTTGCGCAATCACTTTTGTTTTCTTCTCCTCTGCCTACTTAGATGTTTCAGTTCAGCAGGTTCGCCTCCTTTCGGATAATATGTCTTCAACATACTGGGTTGCCCCATTCGGATATCTGCGGATCAAATCGTGTGTGCCGATCCCCGCAGCTTTTCGCAGCTTATCACGTCCTTCTTCGCCTCTGAGAGCCTAGGCATTCCCCATACGCCCTTATTTTGCTTATGTGCTTACAATTCTTTCGAATCGTACTTTCTATTTTATTTGTTTTATAACTTTTGTTATGTCTTTTCAATATGTCAATGAACGATAGGAACTGTTGTCCTGGTGGAGAATATCGGAGTCGAACCGATGACCTCCTGCGTGCAAGGCAGGCGCTCTAGCCAGCTGAGCTAATCCCCCGTTTTAAGTGGTTTGTATAACCTAAACGGTTAGCGCAACCTCTAGAATTTCCTCAAAATACTCGTAGTCCCGGGCAGACTCGAACTGCCGACCCCTACATTATCAGTGTAGTACTCTAACCAGCTGAGCTACGAGACTCTGTATTTTTATAATGTTTTGGA
>NZ_SOAG01000059.1:3150-4865 GCF_004364575.1 Myroides indicus
CTTTTGGCGCTCTAGAAAGGAGGTGTTCCAGCCGCACCTTCCGGTACGGCTACCTTGTTACGACTTAGCCCCAGTCACCAGTTTTACCCTAGGCAGCTCCTTGCGGCGACCGACTTCAGGTACCCCCAGCTTCCATGGCTTGACGGGCGGTGTGTACAAGGCCCGGGAACGTATTCACCGGATCATGGCTGATATCCGATTACTAGCGATTCCAGCTTCACGGAGTCGAGTTGCAGACTCCGATCCGAACTGTGACCGGCTTTGAAGATTCGCATCCACTCACGTGGTAGCTGCCCTCTGTACCGGCCATTGTAGCACGTGTGTAGCCCAGGTCGTAAGGGCCGTGATGATTTGACGTCATCCCCACCTTCCTCGCGGTTTGCACCGGCAGTCTTGCTAGAGTTCCCGACATGACTCGCTGGCAACTAACAATAGGGGTTGCGCTCGTTATAGGACTTAACCTGACACCTCACGGCACGAGCTGACGACAACCATGCAGCACCTTGTATCTTGTCCGAAGAAATACCTGTTTCCAGGTAAGGCAAAACACATTTAAGACCTGGTAAGGTTCCTCGCGTATCATCGAATTAAACCACATGCTCCACCGCTTGTGCGGGCCCCCGTCAATTCCTTTGAGTTTCATTCTTGCGAACGTACTCCCCAGGTGGGATACTTATCACTTTCGCTTAGCCACTCAATCCGAAAATCAAACAGCTAGTATCCATCGTTTACGGCGTGGACTACCAGGGTATCTAATCCTGTTCGCTACCCACGCTTTCGTTCATCAGCGTCAATAAATAATTAGTAACCTGCCTTCGCAATTGGTATTCCATGTAATATCTATGCATTTCACCGCTACACTACATATTCTAGTTACTTCACTACTATTCAAGCCATACAGTATCAAAGGCAAGTTCTCAGTTGAGCTGAGAGATTTCACCCCTGACTTATAAGGCCGCCTACGAACCCTTTAAACCCAATAATTCCGGATAACGCTCGGATCCTCCGTATTACCGCGGCTGCTGGCACGGAGTTAGCCGATCCTTATTCCTACAGTACCGTCAAATATCTACGCGTAGATACATTTCTTCCTGTATAAAAGCAGTTTACAACCCATAGGGCAGTCATCCTGCACGCGGCATGGCTGGTTCAGAGTTGCCTCCATTGACCAATATTCCTCACTGCTGCCTCCCGTAGGAGTCTGGTCCGTGTCTCAGTACCAGTGTGGGGGATCTCCCTCTCAGGACCCCGAATCATCGTCGCCTTGGTGTGCCGTTACCACACCAACTAGCTAATGATACGCATGCCCATCTTTCACCGATAAATCTTTATTATTTAAATGATGCCATCCAAATAATCCATGGAGCATTAATCCGGATTTCTCCGGGCTATTCCCCTGTGAAAGGTAGGTTGCATACGCGTTACTCACCCATCCGCCGGTCTCAGGAAACCGAAGTATCCCTACCCCTCGACTTGCATGTGTTAGGCCTGCCGCTAGCGTTCATCCTGAGCCAGGATCAAACTCTTCATCGTAGTCTTTTTGTTTTGTTAAGCTCGGTATTATACCTTACTCTCTCTTTTTTGTATGCTGTTGTCCAATATGTCTATGATCGTATTTTTTTCAAACTCTAAAACTCTGTCTTTAAAAACAGCGCCTTTGTATCTGAAAGCGGATGCAAAAGTAGTATTCTTTTTTTAAATTGCAAATCTTTTTT
>NZ_SOAG01000060.1 GCF_004364575.1 Myroides indicus
GCATACTCTTTTCAAAAATATCGTTGGCTAATTTGGCTTTTTGGCGGAAGCCACAGGATGAAACACAATGATAGTAGTAATAACGGCTTGTTCTTCCTTTGGAAGCACTTCCTGTCAGGTTGCGACCACATTCGGGGCATACTAAGAAACCACGGAGGGGCAGGTTCTCGTCTGAAAGTATTTTGGTATTGGGACGTTCAGTTCTTTTATTTCCGTCCAATATCAGTTGCACCCTATCAAAAAGTTCTTTGGATATAAGCGGTTCGTGCTGACCTTGTACCAGATGTGCTTCTTCGTCCTTGAATTTGGCAATGAATATCTTACCATAGTACAAAGGATTACGTACGGCTACGTGAAAAGCACTTCGACTTATCGTTGTCTTGTGTAATTTGTTCATTTTTTGCCGTACTTGGTCACAGGCAAACACGCCTTTTGCTATTTCGTTGAAAGCCCAACGCATAGCTGATGCTTCAGGTTCTTTTAGGGCAATGTATTTTCGTCCGTCCTCTTTGCTTCTGTTGATATATCCAAAAGGTGCTCTACCCATTAAACGCCCCTCTTTCCTTGCCCTACGCATACCGTAAAACGTATTCAGTGCCCTACGGTCATTTTCCACTTCGGGAGCGGACAGATATATCGCAAGCATCATCTTGTTTTCGGGAATGGAAAGGTCTAAAGGCTGTTCTACCGCCTGTGGTTCTATACCAAGTTTGTTGAGTGTGCTAATCATCTGATAGGCATCACCTGCATTACGGCTAAATCTATCCCATTTGGTAAACAAAACAAGGTCAGTCTTTGAACTTTTCTTTTTAAGGCTGTTCAGCAGTCTCGTCCATTCGGGTCGGTTAAAGGTTTTGGCGGAATGGTCTTCGTAGATAACCTGCCCGACAGCAATCTTATTGGTAGCACAGTACCTTTTCAGACGTTCCTCTTAGTCACGCTGTGAATATCCCTTATCTGCCTGTTCATCTGTGGAAACACGTATATATAAATCGGCTCTTTTCATAGCTAATCTTTTTGAGTGGGTATTAATGTTTTGTGGGATTAGCTAAAGTACGAAATAAATCATTCGGTATCAAAGCATTCACGGATAATTATCATTGTGAGGTTGTACAGAAACTCCATAATCAGTTCGGCTTTTTCCTGTTCCACATCAATACCGACTTCACGGAGAAGCTCCATTGCTTCTTCGATAGGTATTTTATCTATTTCTTTTCTCTCCTGCATTGCCTAACTCGTTTTGTCCTGACTAAATTAGTCAGGTAAGCAAGTCGGACTTTCAATGTTGCAGTCAGAGGTCGCATTTGGCGTTCAGAGGCTAAATACTCGGTTTGGGATTAGTATATTTTGAGCGTGTCCCTTTGCTTTTTTGCCAACGCACTGTCAGGCTGAGCCAGTCGAAGCCCAACGCAAAAAATGCAAGCGGGTCGGGATATCCGCTACAAGTCATCGCTCCGTTGCACTTCGCTGTGGGCTTTCCGCTTCTATCCCTCACGAAAACGAAAAAAACAATACTTGAAATATTTGTGTAATTTTGTTGTGTCTATAAACAAATTGGCGGTTATTGATTGTAGAACGATACCCAAGCACAAAATGGAATACAAAATAATAAAACCTTATAAAGACTTAAAGCCCTTTATACATTTTTATTGGAAACTGAAAGGAAATAAACTTGAAAGACAGTGGGAACGGGTTTTTCCAGACGGTTGTGCAGGTGTATTGATGAATTTAGGAAATACTTGTTTGACAGACAACGGTTCATTTTCTTTGGAGTTTGGAAAAACGTATGTGGTGGGTGCGATGACTTCATTTAAAGACAGCTTTATCGACAGTGATACTCATTTATTGGGAGTATGTCTAAAACCTGCAACTTTTGCAAATTTCTATAGCTATGCCTCACAAAATGAATTGACAAACGATACAATCGAGTTTGAAAAATCTAATTCATTCAATGTCGATAAAATCTTTAACAACCCTTTTGATTATCTTAACCAGTTTTTTTCCGACAGAATAAAAGCAAAACATATTCCATTGCAATCGGTTATTAATGATATTCATTCTACAAATGGACAGATCAGCATTCACGAGCTGTCAAAACGAAATTTCACGACCGTAAGACAGTTAGAGCGAAATTTCAAACGGTTCATTGGACTATCTCCAAAAGAATATTCAAATATTATTCGCTTTCAAAATGCTTTGTCCATTATCAAAAAATTAGATGAAAATCGAAGTTTTTTAGATGTTGCTTTTGAATGTGGCTACTATGACCATTCGCATCTTACCAATGAAATCAAACGAAATACGGGACTTTCGCCATCACAACTTTAAAATTGTCGCATTTTTCCAAAGTACAACCTGCTGTACAAAGCTAACTTTGTAGAAACATTAATTTTTATAAAAATGCGGAAAATATCACTTTTCATTGCAATGAGTTTAGACGGTTACATTGCAAAACCTAATGATGACCTTACTTTCTTGAAACTCGTTGAAAAAGCAGGAGAAGACTATGGTTATGGAGAATTTACAGACACCATTGACACATTGATTATTGGCAGAAGAACCTATGATTATGTGCTTAAAAATGTTGGTTTATCCCATTACGACAATGGACAACGAGATGTCTATGTCATAACAAGAACGGAAAGACCGCAAGTAGGTAGAACGACTTTTTATACAGGGAATTTGACTGAACTGGTCAAACGACTGAAATCTGAAAAAGGTAAAAATATTTATTGTGACGGTGGTGCGGAAGTAATAAATGAACTATTGAAGCATAACTTAATAGACGAGTTTATCATTTCGATAGTACCCATTTTATTAGGTAACGGAACAAGACTTTTCAAAGACGGCAGACCAGAGCAAACACTTGAATTTATCAAAGTCAAAACGTTTGAGACTGGATTGACACAACTGCATTACAAGCGACAAAAATAAAACCTCAACTAAATTGAATGTTTTCTTTCCTTTCAGCGACTTGTTGAAAGGCTTTTTTCTTTCCCTCAGGCAAAGCGAAACGCAAAAACAATACAGTTGAAAGATTTTCTCAAAACCTGTCACATTATTACCTTTGAAATTGTCTAACTCTAAAATCAAAAAATGGACGATTTAAACACATTGAACAAAAAACTATTTCCTTATGCTTACAACATTTTGGGAAATATTGGCGATTGTCAAGACGTAATTCAGGAGGTCTTGATAAAATTCAATGAAAAAGAGGGTTGCTCAATTTCCAATCCAAATGCGTATCTGATAAAATCGGTCATCAACCAAGCCATAAATCTAAAAAAGAAAAACGACAGAGAAAGGCAACAAAAAATCACATTGCCCGAACCAATCGTTACCAATCAAGGTGAAAGCAAAATTGAATTAGACGAGATACTCAATTATTCAATGCTTGTTTTGCTCGACACATTGAACACCAAAGAAAGAGCAGTTTTGTTGTTAAAAGAAGCATTTGATTACGAACACGATGATATCGCTGAAATATTAGAAATTTCGGTAGAAAATTCCCGACAAATCCTCACAAGAGCCAAAAAGAAACTGAAATTGCGGAAACCCGAAATCGCAACTTCGTCTGCAAAAGACCGAAAATATTTAGAAAAATATGTGTCCGCAATCCGTAAAGGCGATGTAAAAACGTTGGAACAAATATTGTCTGACGAAGTGCAGGTTTTGGCAGATGCAGGAAATAAATTACAGGTCATTGCTGAACTGACTTCGGGAATTGACAACACCATTAAACTGATGACCTACGTTTATGAAAATCATCAAAAAGACCTTGAAATCAAAATTGAAGAAATAAATCATCAATCTGCATTGCTGTTTTACAGAGGTACAACCTTGATAAACTGTCAGATATTTGAACTAAACCCAGACGGAAAAATCACAAGTATTTTTTCTGTCGTTGACCCCGAGAAATTGATGAAAATTTAAAGATTTCTCTACTTTCTGTCACGTTCCGCAATTTGAAATTGTCTTACAAGAAATAATTAAATTTTATAGACAATGAAAGAATTTGTATTGATTTTTAGATTAAAAGACATTTCCGATTTCAGACCAACACCTGAACAAATGCAGGAACGTATGAATTGGTTAGCAGGAATTGCTTCACAAAACAAATTAGTGGACAAAGGCAACACGCTTTTGCCATTTGCAGGAAGTGCAAAAAACGTAAAGTCCAACAAGGAAGTAACTGACGGAGTTTGCACCGAAAACAATGAATTTGTTAGCGGTTATGTTGTGGTAAAATCCGAAACCATTGATGAAGCAATAGAAATTGCAAAAGGTAATCCTATTTTTGACCAAGTAGGTGGAAACATCGAAGTGAGAGAAGTTTTGAAAAGAGATTAGCATTTAACAAAACAACAAATCAAGCCCCGAAAAAAAACGGGGCTTTTATTTTGTATTCTTGTACCAAAAAAGAACAAAAAG
>NZ_SOAG01000061.1:0-1933 GCF_004364575.1 Myroides indicus
CCGTGAGGACTCAAATCAAATACATCATTCAATCCGTCGTTATTCGGAGAGATCCCTCTTGGAATAGGACAGTCTTCGTAATCGATAGTGAAACTGCTCTGATCGGTACAAATACCGTCACCTGAACTAGCATACACATAAACTGTTTTTCTTTCGAAAATCTGCATGCCTGGATATAGTTTGTCGCCATTTCCACCCGGTTCTGTAAAATATTGATTGTATTCAGAAAGTGGTTTTAGCTCGTAATATTCACAACTCAGCGTTTTATCTTCAAAAATATCTGCCCTCACCGGAGCTGTAATGTTTACCTGATAAGCGGTTTGTTCATAACAGCCCTGCTCACTGTTGACCTGCAACAGGTATATGGTGTGCTCACCCGGTTCTGCCAAAACATCTCCGACCTTGTACTCCTCGCCCTGTCCGCCCGGTTCGGTATAGTAATACTGATTATCGTTTATTTGTGGGAATACGTATTCTGCACAAACCGAAACGTCAGAGGGTTGATCGGGAACAGCGCCTTCTTCCGGCTGAATGTGTAACTCAAATACTTCATTACAACCGGTCTGGATATCTTCAACGCGGATATACACCGTTTGCAATTGGGGTTCTTTCCCTAAATTGTAGTATAACTTATCAACGAAAGCGTTCTCTCCCAATACAGCATCTTCCAAAGCACTAAAATAAGCTGTCGTATAGATTTCCTTTCCTGATTGTCTGAACATATCAGCTTCGATATCTTCAAAAACAATAGCCACATCTTGAAGTGAAGTTCTGCAAACACCAACGGTCTCAGGCGGATTTACAATACTTGAAATGGAAGGATAATACTCGATTCGAACAGAGTCGCTAACTTCGCAGTTTAGATCAATAAATCGCAAAACAACTGTGTAATCGCCCGCTCTTGTAACTGTCAGCTGATCTTTGGTTTCTCCCGGAAGCAGCTCCCCGTCTAAATACCATTCAATTGCCGTGGTAAGTTCTTCGTAATCCTTTATATAGCCTACTCCCGAATCTATCACATAGGGTTCTCCATAACAGATCCCGTTGTTTTCTGCTAAAAGGCGATCTTCGCCCAAGTCGATCTCGGGTAAATTACTGAAAGAAGAAGAGCTTAAAAACAAAGCTGTACCGTGATGAGGATCGTCACACAAATCCATCACTCCTATTTTAATGTGGTACTTTCTGCCGGGCTCTACCTTATAGGGAACTGTCTTCATCCCCACAGAGAGTCCGCTATAATTCACAGGAGCTTCAAAAGGATTGTCAATAGTATAGTAATAGTTCTTCCAAAAAAACTGAGGGTTTGCATCCTGACAATCAAATCCGTCCCACTGATATCCCTTGGTATTCCGGATAGTGGAAGTAGCAACAGGATCCTGAGAACCCGGAACAAGAGCCACATTCTCAATCTCACCGGTGGTCAAATCCGTGATAAAAATAGCAGCCATCCCTCCCGCTTCCCGGCATTTATAACTACAAGACAGCTCATAGATATCTGATGCAAAGAGATATTCAAATGTAAGGGTATCCACCACAGGCACATAGTCAAACTCTACCACCGAGGTGTGTTTAAAGGCATTGTATCTGTCGCTGTTTAAATCTTCTAAAACCGCATTTAGATCCGGATCTCCTACAGCCTTTTTTACTTTGTTCCTATCGTTATTGGACAAATCACGACTCATTGCCGCATTACTCACCTGATGAGTAGCCAAGATAATACCGGACTCAAAGGGTAAAATAGAGCCGTTTTGGGTAAAACTACCCAGAGCGTCTACCGCATTGTCATCACCAAACTGATAGCGAACATTGGATACCACATCGCAATCGGCATCCAATAAAACATCCGATATAAGCTCTGAAACACTTAACACTTCTCCTGCCGGAGTAATATCTGCTCGGGGCTCCGCAGTAGTCATACACAGGGTAAAAAATG
>NZ_SOAG01000061.1:2294-3632 GCF_004364575.1 Myroides indicus
CCCCTTGTTGACCACAAGGGGCTGTGCACCAAGACAATTGCCATTGGCACCTGCCAGCGTACCTATAGGCAAGGGACTAGACCAATTGCTAAAGCCGCCCTCCTCACAAACCGCGCGGACATAGACCGTGTAGGCCGTGCCTTCTGCCAATCCGGAAAGCGTTATTTTAGGGCTGCCCTTAACCTGATGCATAGCAACAGTCGTCTTATCTGGAGTACCTTCTCCATACGCCGCCACATATACCTCCCACTGCGTAACACCACCCGGCTGATTCCAGCTAACCTCCGCGCTATTTGAAGTTATTGCGGAGCTTGTAAGCAGGGTGGGATCAGGGCAGTCGCCCGCTTCTACTACAAAGACATTGTCTAAATAAACTATTGCACCTCCTTCTCCCACAATATGCCAGGCGAGGTGAACCTCAGCGGAAATACCGGAAATATAAACTTGTTGCTCAACATAGCTGTCATTAGTATATGTCTTTTTAGGCAGCAGGACCATGGTGAAATCAGCCGGATCGGTTCCCGAAGATGACAACAGCACTTCAAAGCTTGTATTATAGAATTGGTCCGTTTTGTAATGATATTTGAGTATATAGTTCCCCCCGGTGAGTTCGATCTTAGGGGAAATCAACCAGTCGTCATGAGTAAATTCATGTTCAAAATTAACAAAATGCATCGCCTGATCGCCTTCATACGCATTATACCCATACTCTCTCCAATCTGCTTGGTCCTTATTGTGATTGATAATTGTCCAACAGTCCAGACTTTTGGAGTCGTATTTCCAATAGCTGCTGTTAAATCCTTCCCAAAAAGGAACCTGATACACCGCATCGCAAGGGGTTTTAAACCGGTAAGGTCCCTCCCATAAGCCAAATGTGCCCCCGCTGCATTTAAACCTTACGTATACTTCATATTCTGTATTGCCCTGCAAGGCAGTACCGTCGTTTAAACTTTTGACTACAACCCGGGAAGCAGCAAGGCTTGTCCCCAGACCGGAAGGTTCTTTCCCCCAGGCAGGCTGTAGGTAGTACTCCCAGTCATCACCGGAAGAATCCCATTGTAGAGTGACCTCATCGCTTTTGATATCGCCGATCTCCAGATCTATCTCAGGGGCAACGCAATCCACTTCTTCTATACGCAGATTGTCGATAAGCAAAACCGTCTCTCCCTCCATCTTTACATGCCAGGCCAGATTTACATCACCGGTTAACCCTTCGAGATAAATAACCTCTTTGACATAGTCTTTTTCCAAATACACAGTCATGGGTTTTAATACCCGGGTAAAAGAAGATAAGTCAATCCCCGTGGTGGAGAGCAGTACCTCGTGCGTATTTTCCAT
>NZ_SOAG01000062.1 GCF_004364575.1 Myroides indicus
AAGAACAAGCCGTTATTACTACTATCATTGTGTTTCATCCTGTGGCTTCCGCCAAAAAGCCAAATTAGCCAACGATATTTTTGAAAAGAGTATGCATCATTTTACGTTAAACGGTACTGCTCAAATAGTGAAAAAACTATTGTTAGACAACTACAAGAAATTCGTAAAAAATCCATTTGATGAAAAGAAACAGATTGCACAGGAAATAGATAAACTGAATGCAAGGTTATCAGTAGCACGCAACAAACTGTTATCTGAAATTATTGATGATGAGGAATATCTCGAAATCAAAGATGAATGTAAGACACGAATTGAGAGTCTGGAAGAACAGTTGAGCAAAGACGGTTCTGATACCAAGAAAATCAATATAGATAAGTCTTTAGACAGGGCTTTAAAGTACATAGAAAACATTCCCAAAATGTACAGTGAGGGCGAAATCAACACAAGGAGAGGTATAATCGGTTCGATATTCCCCGAAAAATTGGAGTTTGACGGAAAAACTTATCGAACCGCCCGAATGAACGTAATCGCAAACTATATCTTTCAGATAAACAACGGATTATTCCAAAATAAGAACAGGACAAACGAAAATAAATTTCATTTGTCCTGTTTAGTAGCGGAGACGGGAATTGAACCCGTGATCTCAGGGTTATGAATCCTGCGCTCTGACCATCTGAGCTACCCCGGCCATTTTGTGATGTGAGGGTGCAAGGATAATATATAAAAGATATAAAACAAGGTTATCGTTAGGTTTACCCAAAAATATTATCAAACCTTTCTGAAAGGAAGTAATTATATTGCGTCTTTTAAATAATCTTTGAGTTGTAAAATAACAAACGAAACTGTTTTTAGGCTCTTGCTTATTTTTGTTTATTCCGTTCTTTCAAACCATACTCCGTATCCATCGTATTGAGCAAGCACCAATCGTTCTTCAGACACTCCTATAGAAAAGTCTCCCCCATATTCCATAATCATCACTTCTCCTTCCACCCAATGAGGATCATATTTATAGTAATATTTAAAAGTCCTCGAGATTAAAAATGTATCAAATATCTCATCACTTAAAGCCGAAATATTTTGGACAATCACTTTGCCATCCTTAGTAAATTCATAATACACCTCTTCCTCTTCGCCAAACTCCCGTGTTCTACCTAAAAAATCTGCTATTTTTAATAATCTCCAGTTACCAATTAGCTTTTCTTTAGTTTCATCTGATATCTTAGGATAATTTTTACCATTATTAGATCGCATAAACATAAATTCCGTTCCATCGGATTGCTTTAATACTAACTCTCGTTCACCATTAATCTTTAAATAAAAAACCGCTTTGTCTTTTTCGTTATACAAATGTATTTGTTCTTGCTGATTCTGATACACATCATATTCTTTTACATATTCAAACATATAGTGAATCAATTTTGTTGTGGTTAAGAACTCGTAATCCAAACTATATTTCACTTTTTCGGAAGTCGTATTTTCAATTTGTATTTGTCTATCTATCGTAAATTGATAAAACACTTCAATACCTTGCTGAACCAAATTAATTCGAGTTCCATTTGCAGTGGTTATCTGCAATAATTGCCAATTTCCAATCAAAGCTTCTTTTTCATCTTCTGAAATTTTGGTATATCCAACTTTAGAATTATCATCACTGCTACAACTTGTTGCAAAAACAAGCAATAAAAGCATTATATACGGTAATAGTTTTTTCATGATTTTATTTTTTTATAATCTTTTGTATTTCTAAGTCTAAAAGCATACCCGTCAAACTGTGAAAAACCAATTTCTTTATCTGATATTATATTCATAGAAAAATAGTATTTTTGTTTCTCGTTAAATATTTTTAGTTTTTCCTTTTTGGAATTTTCAAAATCATATCTTTCATTGTATTCAAATGTATAATTTAAGGTATTTGAATTTACAAAAAACTCATAAAGCTCATCATTTTCTACTTGTACTGACAACGTGTTTTTTATAATCAATTTGCCATCAGCCGTAAATTGATAGAATACTTCCTCTCTTTGCTCAAACGGATAATTTTCTTCCATAAACGAACTCAAAAAAACAAGCTCCCATTCACCTATTAATCGTTCTTTGTTTTCTTTCGGGATTGTTTCATAACTTACTTTATCATCACTATCGCAACTTGTTGCAAAAACAAACAATAAAAGCATTATGTATGGGAATAGTTTTTTCATGGTTGATATTATGTTTAGTTTATGTTAAATATATTAAAAATATTTTACAACTGCTATCTTTGTCTTAGTATTAAATATTTTCATTGTGAATTATAGTTTAGAACTCATTAGACTAATTGCGGTCATTTTAATCACCTTTACGCATACAAAAAATGATTTTTCTACAGGTATAACTCATTTTATATTTGAAGAAATCCCTTTAATGGGAACCGTTATCTTGTCTTTAATTTCGGGGTTTTTATTCTTTAAAATTTCTAAAAACAAAAATGGTCTATTTCAAAACAAAGTAAAAACATTACTCACTCCTTACTTATTTGCCAATTTAATCGTTTTCGGATTAGTATTAACCGCACAATATATTTTCGATATTAATTTTCTTAACAGACTAACATTCGATTATACTTTATTCACAGAAGGGTTATTGTCATTAAACTCGCCACCCGTTAATCCTCCCACCTATTTTATTCGGGATATTTTTGTTGTATTTGTTTTGGTAGAATTAATCAAAAACAAAAACTTTTATATGCTTCTCATTATTATTCCATTGATGATTTTTGGCAAACTATTTTTAAGAATAGATATTCCTCTGCTGTTTTTAGCAGGAATAGGAATTGCTTATTTTTCTGATTTTATTATAGCTTACAAAAAAGCTATAATCTTAGCTCTATTAATCTTAATTACAGCTCTTTTTCTTTTTCAAACAAAAGAAATCGATACTTTAAAATACCCTTTTTCGTTATTTCTCTTTATTTTGATTTTCAATCAAAAAATTAAATTTTATAACGTAGGAGCTTTCTCTTATTTACTGCATTTATATCACGCTCCTTTTATTGTTATTTTATACCCTATTCTCAGTTTTTTTATAACAAATGCTGTTTTAAATGCTTTTATGCAGATTGTACTTTCTATTGCATTTGTTTATATATTATATACCCGTTGTGCATTTTAAATAATACACACTTTTAAGTTATTGATATTCCTATTGAAATATTCTTTGTTGATGAATTGTACAACTGTTAACGCCGTTATTTTAGCTAATAATCTGGTTTTGAAACCTTCAAATGTCTTGGCGTAATTACGTCTCATCATAAATTGGTCGCACAATTGCGAGAACAAGGTTTCAATTCTCTTTCGTTGTTTTTTGAACAAATAAAATTGTGGTTTATAATCCTTTTGATT
>NZ_SOAG01000063.1 GCF_004364575.1 Myroides indicus
AAATTGATCGTAGTGGCTGATGTGCTGGAACGGCACTGCTCGATATCCGAGGGCTGTTTCTCGATGATGATCTCGTCGTAGAACTCAACCTTGACAGGATCAAGCTCAACGTCGCAAACTACGTATTTATACTTCAAGCGGGCACCGTACAAACCAGGCTCGCTGACTTTTAATGTCTCGCCGTTTTCTCCGATAAGGTCTTTGCCGTTTTTGGTCCACTGGATCAAATAGTCCTTCGCCTCCAGATTCTGACCGAGTTCAATTGTATCTCCAGGACAAAGCGCATTGCCGCCCTCAATGCTCATATCCTCGCCGATCTCGGGATTGCCCAAATCAAAACTGCGCGCGTTGAAAAAGACAGCGGAAGTGTGGGAAGGCGTAGTACAAAAATCCATTACTGCTAATCTAATACGATATTTACGACCGGGAATAACTTTAACCGTTTCGGATTGCATAGCAGTTGTCATTGAAGCATAATTAATGGGCGCAGCTGATGCGAATGGTGCATCAACTCCATTACCATTGTAAGCTTTCCAAAAATACTCTTCATTAATATTTTGACAACCGATCCCTGTTACATTACTTTTTGATAAATCCATTATAGTATTCAAAGCAATAGGAGTAGTTGTACCTGGAATTACTGCCAAATTCTCTCCAATTCCCGTGGTTGTATCTGTTAACCATGCGGCAAATAACGCGGCCCCTTCACAATGTCCCCAACAGCCTTGTTGCCAACTTTCAGAAGCAAATAAATATTCAAATTTTAAACTATCCTTTACCGGAATAAAATCAAAAAATAATTGAGTTATAAACTTACCTCCTGTTCTTCCTCCTACACTATCAATAACTGCATTTAGATCGGGATCTCCATTCCATAAAGGAAAGACCTTTTCCCTTACCCCGCCGCCGCCATCGTAAGGTCCAGCTATATATCTAGCAGAACCTGTAGCTAATACGATTCCTTCTTCATAAGGAAAATCTGAACCATTTTTATGAAAATAACCTAAAGTGTTATATGTATTATATTGAGGGCTACCATCTTGCACTTGATAGCGGACATTAGACACTAAATCACATCCCGATTTTACCAAGACGTCTTTTACCAGTTCTTCCACCGTGTACATCTCCCCGCTAGGGCTTACTTTTATAGGGGGAGGAACCGTGCCTAAACACAAAACCAGCGTAGTGGTCGGGGTTGTTTCTCCGCTCATCAATCGGATGTAGTATTTTTTGCCCGGTTTTAGCTTGTCCAGCGTTATCTTTTTAACAGCAGCTGTCAATGAAAAACATTGAGATGCCGTAGCATTTATGGCACTGCAATCCCTGTCGTAAAGCGCTCCGTAAAGCGTAGCAGGCATGTTTTTTTCACTGGAAATACTTAATATATGTTTATCAGAAGTAGCGGTAAACTCAAACCACAAATCTTTCGGAGAGGATCCAACTGCCGAACAAAAGGGAACTGCTTTTCCGGAAGCGGTTGCTCCCGTAAAATCAACCGATAGTTTTTGACCGCAATCCAAATCGGGATTAACCATTAAAGATATGGCATCTGTACAGTCGTCATTTGCAGGTGCAAAAAATAACACAGCTTTCTGATAATTTACAAATTGCCTCTCATCGAGCATATACTGAATATGATCAGCTATATTTTCTTTTACATTGGCTTTTTTTCCATATATAACTAATAATGGAAAACAAACCAAAAGAAATAAAATAGTTCTTTTCATAAATGAGTTCGGTTTATTAGTGATTGAATAGATATGATGTATGTTTTTCCACATTTTTTCTTGTAGTTTTATTCTTTGAAGCTCCTTTAAAGTGAAATTACACATAAAAGCTATTACTTTGCTACACCTGATTTATCAATTTATATAATTATTAGATGTTAATTGATAGTTAGTGTATGTTAATTATATGTTTAAAAAACCAAATATACTGATTACTCGAATATAAGTTTGTTAATTTTGAAAAAAAACTTTTTATGTCTCAAATTAAAATTCAAAACACTCAAAATCCAAGCATTATTAAATTCATACTTCCTTATTTTATCACAAAGAATGAAAGTTTTGAGTTCAAGAACATTGATGAAACTTCTAATTCTCCGTTAGCAAAAGAACTCTTTTATCTTCCTTTTGTAAAAACGGTATATATTGCCAACAATTTTATTGCCATCGAAAAATTTTCAATTGTAGAGTGGAATGATGTCAAAGAAGTTGTAGCAGAACAAATAGAAACTTTTATTGCTAAAGGCAAACAAATACTTATAAATGCTGCTAAAACCACAAAAAGACAACCAGTTACTATTTATGCGGAATCTACACCCAACCCAGCTGTTATCAAGTTTGTTGCTAATAAACTTCTAACTAAAAAAAGTATTGAGTTTAAAAACATTGACGAAGCTTCTGCTTCTCAATTGGCTAAGGAATTATTTAAAATGCCTTTTGTAAAAGAAGTTTTTATTGACGAGAATTACGTTTCTGTTTCTAAATATGATTCTTTTGACTGGAATGAGTTTATCCATCCTACTCGTACTTTTATTAAGGAGTTTTTGGAGCAGGGAAATCTTGCTGTGAATGAATCTTTGATTCTGGATACGCAAAAAATAGAAGAAACAGCGGATATTAACTTTGATTCTCTTGATGAAAAGTCGCAGCGAATTATCAATATATTGGAAGAATACGTCAAGCCAGCCGTTCAGGCAGACGGAGGGAACATCGCTTTTCAACAATATGACGACCAGACAAACACTGTACACGTTTTACTACAGGGTGCATGCAGCGGATGTCCTTCGTCTACGTTTACATTGAAAAACGGTATTGAAAATATGCTGAAACAAATGTTACAAGACAACAACATTTTAGTAGAGGCATATAATGGATAAAAGCTGTCTCAAAACCAATAAAACTTGTCATTCTAATTCATTTAAGTATCTCTTAGACTTGATGGTGGATGCAAAACAAAGAAGCTGAAACAAGTTCAACTTGACAAAAATAAGGTTTTGAGACTGTTTCCTTTTTTTATTCATAAAACAAACGGAATAAAATAATCATTCCTCTTTGTTTTGATTAATCATAATACTTTAACCCGTGGTGCATTTAGGTAATATTAATTTTTAAGTTGTTTATATTTCTATTAGCACTTCCGTTTATTGTTTGAATAATAGTAAGAGTTACTATT
>NZ_SOAG01000064.1 GCF_004364575.1 Myroides indicus
TTAAAGCAAGACTTATCAATTCCAAATCCTTCAATTTTGGTGTTCGTCTTTGGTAGGGCAATAAATTTTCATTTGATATTTTTCGTAAAACTTCCAAAATTCTTTCGTAATTTGCACCTAAGTTGTTCATTGTAAATGGTTTTGTAGTTAATTCAATTTACTGATTTTCAATCAAATGAACAACTTTTCTCTTCTTTAATTCATAATGCACAACGGATTAGCTAATATATATTTTTAGTAATATCTGTTTTAACTATTATCTTGAATATAAATTGTGCTTAGAGAGGGGGCAAAATTGAAAATTGGTATTGTAAGAAACAGTAAAAAATAAAAGGGATAGACCATTGCTGGATATGGAATATCTATTATCTTATTTAGATATATGTGAGAATGCGTATCGTCAGATACTTATCAATAAGTGGCTTAATTGGTTTTTGGTTAGATTGGTTATCCCCGGAGAAAAGCATTGTTGTAAATATATTATTGCTCTTTCGGGGAATAACTTTCAAAAGTGCAAAAGCCGCTAATAAGTGATTTATATACATATAAAATTCGTACTGATTGGATACATATTAAAAAGTAGTTTATTAGTTTTTGGTTAGATTGGTTATCCCCGGTAAATGTTTTGTAATTTATGGTTTGCCGGGGAATAACTTATAAAATGTAGGAATACCTATTATACCTTGTCTCCTTGAATTTAGTTTAGGGTCTAACAAATAAAAAAGTAAACAAAAACATGAAAGCAATTTACCTTGTTATTTTTGTGTTTTTGCTATCTGTAAATGAGTTCATTTGAGATTTACTCTCAGCAGAATCATCAATACACATAATATAAGTAAAAAATGAATGTGATTAATCTGGGTTATGCTGAAAGTAAAAAACTTTATCAGTGAAAGTTGTGTATTGCAAGCAATGGATTGGTTTTGAAGCAGTATTGACTACCAGTATCTTCTTCTAACATGAAGAGGTTGGTGAAAATTTAGATTTAAATTTGTTGATTATCAATAATAAGGATGGGACTGTTGCGAAAAATAGTCTTTAATATTGGCATTTAGTATGTATTAGATTTGATAAAAATAATCTAAATGCTCACATAAGATTATTTTATAACTTATAGTTGTTCAATTCTTCGGGATTTCTAAGCTATAAGTTATTTTTTTAGGTAGTTTATTTTTTTAATTTATTTTGGTTAAATTTCTATTAAATAATTATATTTGTTTGCTTAATTTGTTTAGATGAAAAGAATTGTTTTACTTCTTTTGGTTTGTTTTTCTCTGTTATCTGTATATGGAAAGAACACAATTGTAAAAGAAAATATAGCTGATCATATTCAGTGTATATTAGATGAGGCTCAGTTTGCGGCATATCGACAATCTGTGTTGTTTTTTGCACCTGCAAATGACGACTGTACAGATGCGGTATCTTTAATGGTTAATCCCGATTTGGATTGCGGTCAAAAACTATCGATTGATTTTACGGGAGCAACCGCTTCCGCAAAAGCAGTACCCTTTTGTTCGACAGTGGGATCTTCTCCGAAAGATTTGTGGTTTGAGTTTACCGCTACTTCTGACAAACATATTTTTAGTATTTCCAATGAAAAAAACATGCCTGCCACGCTTTACGGAGCGCTTTACGATAGGGATTGCAGCGCTATAAATGCTACGGCCTCTCAATGTTTTTCATTGACAGCTACTGTTAAAAAGATAACGCTGGACAAGTTAAAACCGGGCAAAAAATACTATATCCGACTGATGAGCGGAGAAACAACCCCTACCACCACGCTGGATTTGTGTTTGGGTACGGTTCCTCCTCCTATAAAAGTAAGTCCTAGCGGAGAGATGTACACGGTGGAAGAACTGGTAAAAGACGTCCTGGTACAATCGGGATGCGATTTGGTTTCTAATGTGAGATTTCAGGCAGGTGATGGAAAAAATACAATAAATTCTTTAGCATATTTTAATCAAAACGGTTCGGATTTTCCGTTTGAGGAAGGAATTGTTTTGGCTACCCACGATTCTGATTATATTGCTGGTCCTTATCAGGGATTTGAATCTTTTAAACCCAGAGTTCCGTGGTGGACAGGGGATCCGGATTTAAATGCGGTTATTGATAGTATCGGAGGAACGGGGTTTGGCAGTCAAAAAGCTGTTTCTATATTAGAGTTTGATTTTATTCCTGTAAAAGACTCTTTGCAATTTGAATATTTATTTGTTTCTGATAGTTTTAACAGAGGATGTGCTGTGGTCTGTCAACCTGGAGGAGCACTATTTGCGGCCTGGCTATCGGATATTACTACTGGAAAAGGAAGAAATCTGGCCTTGGTACCGGGAACCACTCAGCCTATAGCAATTTCAACTATTAGAGATGCTGCAAAGTCAGGAGCTGGGTGTCCTTCTGTTAATTCTGATTTTTATTGGAGAAATTATGATAATAACCAAGATGATCCGACAACTGCTCCTGTTAATTATACTGGAATGACAGTTCCAATGAAATCTGAAAAAGTTAAGGTCATCCCTGGTCGTAAATACCACATTAAACTAGCAATCGCTGATTTTTGTCCTTTTCTTTATGATGCTTCTGCTGTCTTTTTCAACGCGCGCAGTTTTGATTTAGGTAATCCCGAGATCGGTGAGGATATGAGCATCGAGGGCGGCAATGCGCTTTGTCCTGGGGATACAATTGAACTCGGTCAGAATCTGGAGGCGAAGGACTATTTAATCCAGTGGACCAAAAACGGCAAAGACCTTATCGGAGAAAACGGTGAGACTTTAAAAGTAAACGAGCCTGGTTTGTACGGTGCCCGCTTGAAGTATAAATACGTAGTTTGCGACGTTGAGCTTGATCCTGTCAAGGTTGAGTTCTACGACGAGATCA
>NZ_SOAG01000065.1 GCF_004364575.1 Myroides indicus
ATAAGCATAAACCATCACTTTAAGCATCATTTTGGGATGATAACTGGGATGTCCTTCCCGACTGTAGGTTTCTAATAAGGGTTTTAAATCTATTTCCTCCACTACATTATTCTCGATTCTTACAGGATAATCCGATGGAATTAATTCTTCTATAGAAGGTGGAAATAACCAGTTTTGGGATTGGTTGTATTCTTTAATTCTATAATTCATTACATTGATAATTAGGTAGTTAAATTTAGTATTTTTTATATTAAAATCCTAATTATTAGCCTTTTTTTGCTGAAAATTGAATAAAAAAACCGCCTCAGTTGTGAGACGGCTTCTTTTTTATAAAATCAATAATTCCTCCAATATTTTCCTATCGTTTGCCAAACGGGGCACCTTATGTTGTCCGCCAAGTTTATCTTGATTTTTCAGCCAATCGTGAAACAAATTTTTACGGGCTTTATGCAAAACTAAAGGATTCAAGGTCATATTGTTATATCTTTTAGCTTCATAATCCGAATTAAGTTGTTGTAAATTAACATCCAATACTTTAGCAAACTGTTCCAAGTCTTGTGGTTCTTTGACAAATTCAACTACCCATTCATGAGCTCCTTTTTCGCTGTCCGTCATAAAAACGGGAGCTACGGTATATTCCAGTACTTCAACGCCAAAATCCGCACAGGTTTTTGCCAGTGCCCTGTCGGTATTTTCAATCATTAATTCTTCCCCAAAAACATTTATAAAATGTTTCGTTCGTCCGGTAATTTTAATTCGATAAGGCAGCAATGAGGTAAAACGAACTGTATCGCCAATCAAATAGCGAACTAATCCTGCGTTAGTAGTAATTACCATAGCATAGTTTTTCCCGAGCTCAACCTGTTCCAATGGAATTATCTTTTGGTCCGCTTTACCAAAAGTTTCCATAGGAATAAATTCATAAAAAATACCATAGTCTAACATCAATAACATTTCTGAACAATCATTCTGATCCTGAATGGCAAAAAAACCTTCGGAAGCATTATAGGTTTCATAATACTTAAATGTATCACTTGGCAGCAGCTTGCGGTATTGATCCCGATACGGCTCAAAGCTTACTCCTCCATGAAAATAAACTTCTGCATTAGGCCATAAATCCAATAAACTAGATTTTCCCGTTTCCTGAATGATTCGGTTAAACAAAACCAACATCCATGAGGGTACTCCGACAAAACTAGTTACATTTTCACTTTGAACTTCATTTACTATAGCCTTCATCTTGTTCTCCCACTCCGACATCAACGATGTTTTATTACTCGGCGTACTGCTAAATTCGGCCCAAAAAGGCATATTATCTATCAGAATTGCGGAAAGATCTCCAAAAAAAGTATTGTTATCTTCATATAACTGTTTACTTCCTCCTAAACGCAAACTTTTTCCGGTAAACAATTGAGAATTCTCGTTATTATTTAAATACAGACACAACAAATCTTTGGCAGCTTTATAGTGGCAATTTTCCAAAGCTTCTCCGCTAACAGGTATAAATTTGCTTTTGGCATTAGTTGTTCCGCTTGATTTAGCAAACCAACGAATAGGCTCTGACCAAAAAATATTATTTTCTCCTCTTCGGGTTCTCTCTATATAAGGCTCAAATTCCTCATATGTAAACAATGGTACCCGCTCGGCAAAAGTGTTGTAATTTTTAATACTTGCATAATCATATCTTTGACCAAGCAAGGTCTTCTCATTTGACCTTATCAAGCTCAAAAACACATCATTCTGTACGTCATTCGGGTATTTTCTAAACAAATCTATCTGGTGTATCCTCTTTTTCAATATCCAGGACGCAATAGAATTAATAATCGTAAATGCCATAAATTTTTAATTAACAAATAACTTGTTTATGCTCTTCTTTTCGAAAAGTATTCGTGGCGGCTTAAATGTTTTCGTACTTTTACCACTTACCCAAAAATAACAATTTTATCTATGCAATACGAAGGAGTTTTAAACAAAATGCAAGCGGAATGGAATACGCCTATTGAGTATTATTTGGTATTTAAAAATAACTTTATCAATATCAATCAGATACTTGATCGAAAATTAAAAATAGAGTTTACAGGGTATGAGTGCTTAAACTGTGGACAACCTAAAAAAATATTTCGTCAAGGTTTTTGTTATGATTGTTTTATGTCCAGTCCTGCTGTAGGCGATTGGATTATGAGACCCGAATTAAGCACCGCACATTTGGGCATAGAAGACCGTAATCTAACTTATGAACGCAAAGTCCAATTACAGCCACACATTGTTTATCTTGCCGTTACCAGTGATGTAAAAGTTGGGGTAACCAGAAAAACACAGGTTCCAACGCGATGGATAGACCAAGGTGCCTCAAAAGCCATTGAAATTGTTGAGGTACCCAATCGGTATCTTGCAGGAATTACCGAAGTAGCTCTAAAAAATTCTTTTACAGATAAGACAAACTGGAGAAAAATGCTTCAAAATGAAATATTGGATGTTAATCTTCAGGAGTTAAGAGATTCATTAAAGTCAAAGCTCCCAACAGACGTTCAGCCTTATTTTGCCCAAACCGATTCATCCATTTTTAACCTTGAATATCCTGTTTTGCAATTTCCATCTAAAATAAAAAGTCTGAATTTGGATAAAACACCATTTTTTGAAGGGACAATAAAGGGAGTTAAGGGACAATATTTACTATTTGAAGACGGTACAGTTTTTAATGTTAGAACCTACGAAGGATATGTTGTAAAGATTGGGGTTTTCTAATATTTAAAAAAAGGGAGCCGTCTCACAACTGAGGCGGTTTTTTTATTCAATTTTCAGCAAAAAAAGGCTAATAATTAGGATGTTAATATAAAAATCACTAAATTTAACTA
>NZ_SOAG01000066.1 GCF_004364575.1 Myroides indicus
GTATTCATATACTTTACTTTCTTAAGCCAAATGTATACATTACCTTACATTTTAAACAAAAAAAAGTCGGAAGATTAATCTTCCGACCATGACTACCAAAATAGGCGACTTTATTTTTTAATTAGATTAATGAAAATTATTTTAAAAAATTAATTTTTTAAAATAAAAAAAGGAGTAATTACTAAATTAATAATTCTCCCCATTTCGATAATCATAAGCCTATCCTTTCCTAATATTAATTAGTATATTTGCTTTTAAATTTAGACTTTTCGACAAAAGTATTCTACAATAACAATTGTTTTCATTTAAATTAGAAAAAATGACACAAAAATCAAAAATTCTGTACACATTTACAGACGAAGCTCCGATGTTAGCTACGTATTCCTTTTTACCAATCGTTCAGGCATTTGCTAAAACAGCTGGTATAGAAGTTGAAACTCGTGATATTTCATTAGCAGGACGTATTCTTGCCAACTTTCCTGAATTTTTAAAAGAAGAACAAAAAATTGGAGATGCACTTGCTGAATTGGGAGAGCTTGCAAAAACCCCTGAAGCGAATATTATTAAATTACCAAATATCTCCGCTTCAATCCCGCAATTGAATGCCGCTATCAAAGAATTACAAGCACATGGCTTTGCTGTCCCAAATTATCCTTCTGAGCCAAAAAATAAAGAAGAAAAACATATTAAAGCTAAATATGCTAAAATATTGGGATCTGCTGTAAATCCAGTTTTACGAGAAGGCAACTCCGATCGAAGAGCACCAAAGGCAGTTAAAAACTATGCTAAGAAACACCCTCACTCTATGGGAACATGGTCCTCAAATTCTCAAACAAAAGTAGCTTCAATGAATGATGGAGATTTTTATGGTACTGAGAAGTCAATGACAATTAGTGAAGACACAAAATTCAAAATAGAATTTATTGCAACAGACGGAACTGTTAAACTATTCAAAGATTATGCCCCTTTATTAGCAGGCGAAATAATTGACTCCTCAGTAATGACTTTAAATAAATTAAAAGCCTTTGTTGCTGAGTGCAAAAAAGAAGCAAAAGCTAAAGGCATCTTATTTTCCACTCACTTAAAAGCCACTATGATGAAGGTATCCGACCCTATTATTTTTGGTGCAGTTGTGGAAGGATATTTTACTGAAGTTTATGCAGAATATGCAGATGTTTTTACAGAATTAGGTATAATTCCCAATAATGGCTTGGGCGATTTATATACAAAAATAGCAGGTCATCCTAAAGAATCTGAAATCAAAGCTGCAATTGACACAGCTATTTTGAAAGGTCCTGATATTGCCATGGTTAATTCTGATAAAGGAATTACAAACTTACATGTACCATCCGACGTTATTGTTGATGCTTCTATGCCTGCTATGATCCGTACTTCTGGGCAAATGTGGAACAAAGATGGAAAACAACAAGATACACTGGCAATCATTCCAGATCGCTGCTACGCCGGAGTTTATGAAACAGTAATTGAAGACTGCAAAACAAATGGAGCTTATAATCCTACTACTATGGGTTCTGTACCAAACGTAGGTTTAATGGCACAAAAAGCAGAAGAATATGGCTCTCATGATAAAACATTCCAAGCAGCAGCTAAAGGAGTAATTCGTGTTTCTGATGATAAAGATAATATTTTACTTGAACAAAATGTTGAAACAGGAGATATATTTAGAATGTGTCAGACTAAAGACGCTCCAATTCAAGATTGGGTAAAATTAGCAGTAAATCGTGCACGTTTATCCGAAACACCTGCTATATTTTGGCTAGATGAAAATAGAGCGCACGATAGAGAAATAATAAAAAAAGTAAATGCATATTTACAAAATCACGACACAACAGGTTTAGACATTAGAATATTAAGTCCTATAGAAGCTACCAAGGTTTCAATAGAAAGAATCCGTCAAGGTTTAGATACTATATCTGTAACAGGAAATGTATTACGCGATTATCTAACTGATTTATTTCCTATTTTAGAATTAGGAACATCAGCTAAAATGCTATCCATTGTTCCATTAATGAATGGAGGAGGCTTATTCGAAACCGGAGCAGGAGGTTCCGCCCCTAAGCATATTGAACAATTCATTGAAGAAGGCTACCTGCGTTGGGATTCATTAGGAGAATTTTTAGCACTAGGTGCTTCTCTAGAACATTTAAGTCAAACTCAAAATAATAACAAAGCTTTAGTACTAGCAGATACATTAGATGAAGCTACCTCTAAATTCTTAGATAACGATAAATCCCCAGCCCGTAAAGTAGGTTCAATTGACAATAGGGGTTCACACTTTTATTTAGCGATGTACTGGGCAGAAGCATTAGCTAATCAAAATAAAGACGTTGAATTGAAAAAGAAGTTTAATCCTGTTATAAAAGAAATGCTATCTAACGAATCTAAAATTAACGAAGAGTTAATAAGTTCTCAAGGCTCAGCACAAGCTATTCAAGGTTATTATCAACCTAATACAGAAGCAACATCTAAAGCAATGCGCCCAAGCAGTACTTTGAATAATATTATAAATAACATAGCTTAATAAATACTTTAATAAAAACACAATCCCGATAAATATCGGGATTGTGTTTTTATATATCATTTATATCGTCAAGCATTTCGTATTGCCTTTCGACTCATCACGCTGTTTCAGCTTAGTTTAATCCTTCACCGTCGGACAATTACAATCCAGAGGAGATTTTTTGCCAAAGAGATTAAACCCTATCCCAAACTGATGGTAGCCGCCTTTCTCAAAAACGATGTCTCCCATCACGTGCGAATACGTATA
>NZ_SOAG01000067.1 GCF_004364575.1 Myroides indicus
CTTATGCCGGTATGCACAACGAAGAGATCTGGGTACGTGTACAGAGCGATTCCGACCCGAGCCTTTTTTCGGTTACCTCCTTTAAGCTTATCCGCGATAAAGCCCCGGTGATCAATCCCTCTTTGACCCCCTATGTCATATGTCTGGATTCTGTCGGTCAGAGCCAGGGCAATTTCATTTTGAAGAGCAAAGACAACGAAGTAAAGTCCAGTGTAGGCGGTTTGATCGTAGAATACTACGAAACGGCACAGGATGCCCTTTTGGGAGACCCTTCGAAAGCCCTTTCCAAAGACGGTTATATGAGCACAGAAAAAGAGATCCACATCCGTTTGTACTCCCCTTTAACAGGTTGTTACTCGGTAGGGACTCTGCTTTTAAAATTTAATCCCCCAATTGTTTTAGGCGGTTTGCAAAAATACATTTTGTGCAGCGATAGCGGTTACGCTCAGTTTAACCTTGAGCAGATTGCCAGCGAGAAAATAGGAGTGAACAGCAGCTGGCATTACGGTTTTTACCGCACGGCCATGGACGCGGAGAACCAGATCAACAAACTGACTAGCCTTACTTACACTAACGGGAGTCCCGGAGGAGAATCGATTTTCATCCGAGTGGAGAACGAAGTTGGGTGCGTTTTGATTCAGGTTATCGAGCTGACCGTTGGCCATTCTCCCTTGACCAAAGAGCCCTCAGATTTTGTTCAGTGCGACATCAACGGCAACGGCGTTGCGGACTTTGACCTTACCGTTAAAGAGGCAGAGGTGCTCAACGGTATTGATCCGTCGGATGTTTTGGTGAGCTATTACACCGATTATACCAAAGCCGTTGAAGGCAATGCTTCGGGAGCCATTGTCGATGCGGCGCATCACTCTAGCCTTACAGGCAAATACATCTATGTTCGGGTAGAAGACAAGATCACGGGCTGTGCTAGCATCGAGCAGCTTCGCCTTCAGATCATAGCCCTTCCTGTTATCAACGGGAGCATTGCTGATTACGTTGTTTGCGACAGCAAGACCAACACGGGCATCGCCCAGTTTAAACTCAGCGACAAGCGTTCAGAGATATCCACTCAAAGCAACGTCTCCATTACTTTTTACGCCTCTCAGAGCGATGCCCAGGCGAAGAGCAATGCGTTGAATGACACCGCTTACAGCAATACCACGGCAAACCGTCAGGAGGTTTTTGTGCGTGTAGAAGATATCAGTACGGGTTGCTATACCCTTACCTCTTTCTTTTTGGTAGTGAATCAATACCCTGTTTACGACGTTTCCAGCGGCTCACAGATGGTTGCCTGTACGTCTTCTGCCAACGGTCAGGGCGTTTTCAACCTGGTTGGCTTTGCCATGGAACACACCCCGGGGTATAAAGACTACGAATTTACGTTTTTTGAAACCGAGGCTAATGCCCTTGCGAATAAGAGCAATATCAAAGACCCTGAGACCTACAGCAACCTGACTGTTAAAACGGGCAAGGTATGGGTTCGCTTGCAGAACAAGCTCACGGGCTGTGTGGGCATTTATGAGATTACTCTTCGCACCGAGCAAGCCCCTGTTGTTTCGGATAAACTTCCGGGTATAGAACTCTGCGATTATTACGGAGATCACTATGACTATAGTGTGGAGGTAGACTTAACGGTTAACGAAGCTGCCATCAGCAAAGGCATTGCCTCCGGTCATCAGTGGGAAGTAGAGTACTACCGCACGGAGTCCAATGCCCAGCAGGGAGTCAACCGCATTATGAATCCGGAGCTTTACCACAACTCCTTAAACCAGGAAACAATCTGGGTTAAGCTTGTTGATCTGACTACGGGTTGTGAGGCTTATGGCAGTTTTAGCCTTACGGTGAATATCCCTCTTCGCTTGCTTGAACCGCTGGACTTGATCCATTGCAGCGATTTGAGTATCGGTCAAAACAAAGCCGTTTTTGACCTGACCACCTATGCCGTTGCCATTGTCGGGGGAACCCCTGTCTTTGGGACGCGCTATTCTTATTACGAGAGCGAATCCGATGCTCTGGCAGATACCAATGCCATTGCAGAATCTGATTTGACGCGATATATCAATAAAACCCCTGCGCAAAGCATTTGGATTGTGGTTGAAAACGAACAAGGCTGTCGCTCTATGGTTATTCAAAACCTGATTGTGGACGCTATGCCTGAGCCGAACACCCGTCCGTCAGCATTAGAGACTTGCGAGCTGGAGTTTGGCAAAGCAGAAGGCATTTTTGTACTGCAAGACGCTTTGGCAGATATTGTACAGGGAGATTCCCAGCTTGAAGTTGAGTTTTACCCTACGCGTTCTGCGGCCGAGTCGGGGACTACGGATCCTTTGGATGCAGAAGGCGAGCATAATAGCAGTAGTGGGAAAGTATATGCCCGTGTGATCAACAAACACTCGGTTCACGATCCGCAGTGCTTTGTAATTGTGGAACTTGACTTGATAGTTCACGCCAAGCCTTACATTGAGGTTACCCCTCTTTTAAAGTGTTTGGATGTAGCAGTGGAGTTCTATCCTTTCAATCTGGAGGAAAAAAATGCAGAGATTCTCGATGGTCGGCCTGCCTCTGATTACCGCATTACCTATCACAAAGCCGAGTTGGACGCAGTAGAGAACAAGCTTCCGCTTGCCTATGAGTATACCAATTCCAAGCCTTTTGAAGAAGAGCTTTGGATACGTTTGGAAGAGCGCTCTACGGGCTGCTTCCACGTGAGCAAGCTTCTTTTGAAAATAGAAGAAAAGGTAGAAGCCTTCCC
>NZ_SOAG01000068.1 GCF_004364575.1 Myroides indicus
TTTTCCAAATACACAGTCATGGGTTTTAATACCCGGGTAAAAGAAGATAAGTCAATCCCCGTGGTGGAGAGCAGTACCTCGTGCGTATTTTCCATCAGTTCTTTCTTAGAGGTAGAACCGCTAATGGGAGAGGAAGTTCCGGTTTTAAGATAATAGGTAATCGCATACGATTTGCCTTCAAACTTAAAAGTAGGCGAAATAAACCAGTCGTCATGTACTCTGTCCTCTCCAAAAAAGCTTGCTGTATAATCTCCTTCATAGTATTCATATTTATACGACCCCCAAAAATTCTGGTCTCTTGGAGGTATTAACCAAGTGTACCCGTCGTTGGCACTATCTACCGTTCTCCAGCAATCCAGAGTGGTTGAATTGCTGTTAAAACCCTCCCAAAACGGGAGACTGTACGCGCTGCAAAGGGTTTTAAACCAAACAGGTCCGACCCACTTGCTCGACTTGCCCGCCTCACAATTCGATCTTACATAAAACGCGTATTCCGTGTTGGGCTGCAGCGCATTGCCCTTGCCGTCCCGGGTAATCAAAACACTGGTGGTATTTGAAAGCACGCCGCTGCCTGCGGGAGCTCCTCCATCCGAAACATAGTACTCCCAGCTGCTGTTGTAAGGGTCCTGCCAGGAAAAAAACGCGCTGTCCTCCCCTACTTTAGAAAACTCTATCTCCTGCTCCGGAGGGATACAGTCTATCTCTTCTAGCAATATATTATCCAGAAAAAACTGTGCTGAAGAATAATCACTTTTTTTAGTGGTAAGCCTCCAGGCAATATTGACATCGCCGCTTACATCTTCTATATACAGAATTTTCTTTTCGTATTTCCCGTATGTATCATGAAGCGCTGCAGGCTGTAAAACGGTGGTAAACTCGTCCAGATCAATGCCGTTTTCCGACAAAAGCACTTCAAACTTTTCAGCACCGGAATAACGATCTGTCATAAAGTAATAGGAAAGCGCGTAGCGTTTTCCCTCCATTTTTATCATCGGAGAGATAAGCCAGTCGTCATTTTGAATACTGTAATATGAAGCCCTAAAATAAGCGGATCGATCCCCCTCCTGAGGGGTATTGACAGACCATTCCCATCTATTTAATTGCCAAGACAGTAATGGGTCAATATAACCATCTTCTTCGGCATCAATAATTGTCCAGCACGCTAACCTGTCCTCATCCACAGTATTAAAGCCCTCCCAAAAGGGAAGGGAAAAAGATGTACACGCCGTTTTTAAATCCAAAGGCACGGTCCACTCGCTGTACTCGGTATTCGAACACTCCGATCGAAGATAAAAAATGTATTCGGTATTGGGCTGCAGCGGATTGCCGTTTTGATCAACATCTATAATCAGCGGATTGGTTGTGGTGGTGCGCTCTTTTTTAACCCCTCCGGCATCCTTCATATCCTGCACAACGTATTGCCATTGCGAATTGAAATCGTCTTGCCATTCCACCATAAGCCGGTTATTTTCAATCCGCTTAACCTTGATATTCTCGGGCTGAACGCAACTGACCTCCTCTAAAGAAACTGAATCTATAAACATATTATTTTCTGACTCTGCAATGTACCAAGCGATATTAACTTCTCCTGAAATACCGGTGATGTAAAGTTTTTCCTCCTTATATTTTCCTGCAGTACTCTTATATGTTTTAGAAGAGGAAAGAGCAGAAGTAAAGTTTACCGAGGCTAATCCGGAAGAGGAAAGCAGAATCTCCATCTGAGCGTCCGCATCACTTTTATAGAAAAATTTCAAAGCATAGATTTTAGAACTCTCCAAAAAAAAGGCAGGAGATATCAGCCAGTCATCCTGTTTGCCCGGCACAGTGGCTGTAAATCTCATAGTCCGGTCTCCTTCGTAACTGTCCAATGCATTTTCTAAGGCTGTCCACGCATTCATATCTCCTAAAAAACTGGGTAGCTCCAAAATATCGCTATTCCCGTCTATGATAGTCCAGCAGTCAAAAGTAACTGAATCAGAGTTAAACCCTTCAGCAAAAGGCAGGGCAACCACGTCGCATAAAGTCTGAAAAACATAAGACAGAGACCAGGCGCTCTTAGAGCCGTTATCGCAAATACCCCTGACAAAAATCTCGTAACGCGTATTTGCCGCCAAAGCATCCCCGTTATGGTCAAGAGTCACTACC
>NZ_SOAG01000069.1 GCF_004364575.1 Myroides indicus
TTTTCCAAATACACAGTCATGGGTTTTAATACCCGGGTAAAAGAAGATAAGTCAATCCCCGTGGTGGAGAGCAGTACCTCGTGCGTATTTTCCATTAGCTCTTTCTTAGAGGTAGAACCGCTAATGGGCGAGGAAGTTCCGGTTTTAAGATAATAGGTAATTGCATACGATTTGCCTTCAAACTTCAAAGTAGGCGAAATAAACCAGTCGTCATGTACCCTGTTCTCTCCAAAAAAACTTGCCACGCGATCCCCTTCATAATATTCATATTTATACGATCCCCAAAAATTCTGGTCTCTAGGAGGCATTAACCAAGTGTACCCGTCATTGGCACTATCTACCGTTCTCCAGCAGTCCAGAGTGGTGGAACTGCTGTTAAACCCCTCCCAAAACGGGAGACTGTACGCGCTGCAAAGGGTTTTAAACCAAACAGGTCCGACCCACTTGCTCGACTTGCCCGCCTCACAATTCGACCTTACATAAAACGCATATTCCGTATTGGGCTGCAGTGCATTGCCCTTGCCGTCCCGGGTAATCGAAACACTGGTGGTATTTGAAAACACGCCGCTGCCCGCAGGAGCCCCGTAATCCGAAACATAGTACTCCCAGCTGCTGTTGTAAGGGTCCTGCCAGGAAAAAAACGCGCTGTCCTCTCCTACTCTAGAAAACTCTATCTCCTGATTCGGAGGGATACAGTCTATCTCTTCTAATAATATATTGTCCAGAAAAAACTGTGCTGAAGAATAATCACTTTTTTTAGTGGTAAGCCTCCAGGCAATATTGACATCGCCGTTTATGCCCTCTATATACAGGGTTTTCTTTTCGTACTTGCCGTATGTATCGTGAAGCGCTGCAGGCTGTAAAACAGTGGTAAACTCATCCAGGTCAATGCCGTTTTCCGACAAAAGCACCTCAAATTTTTCAGCTCCGGAATAGCGATCTGTCATAAAATAATAGGAAAGGGCGTAGCGTTTTCCCTCCATTTTTATCATCGGAGAAATAAGCCAGTCGTCATTTTGGATACTGTAGTGAGCAGCTCTAAAATAAGCCGAACGGTCACCCTCCTGAGGGGTATTGACAGACCATTCCCATTTATTTAACTGCGAAGACAATAATGGGTCAATATAACCGTCTTGTTCTGCATCAACAATCGTCCAGCACGCCAGCCGGTCCTCATCCGCCGTGTTAAAGCCCTCCCAAAAGGGAAGAGAAAAAGAACTGCAAGCTGTTTTTAAATCCAAAGGCACGGTCCACTCGCTGTATTCGGTATCCGAACACTCCGATCGAAGATAAAAAACGTACTCAGTATCCGGCTGCAGCGGATTGCCGTTTTGATCAGCATCGATAATCAGCGGATTAGCTGTGGTGGTGCGCTCTTTTTTAACCCCTCCGGCATCCTTCATATCCTGCACAACGTATTGCCATTGCGAATTGAAATTGTCTTGCCATTCCACCATAAGCCGGTTATTTTCAATCCGCTTAACTTTGATATTCTCGGGCTGAACACAACTGACCTCCTCTAAAGAAACTGAATCTATAAACATATCATTTTCTGACTCCGCAACGTACCAGGCGATATTAACTGCTCCTGAGATACCGGTAATGTAAAGCTTTTTTTCTTTGTATTGTCCTGCAGTACTCTTATATGTATTAGAAGAGGAAAGAGCAGAAGTAAAATTTGTCGGGTCTAATCCGGAAGAGGATAGCAGAATCTCCATCTGAGTGTCCGCATTACTTTTATAGAAAAACTTGAGAGCATAGATTTTAGAACTCTCCAAAAAAAAGGCAGGCGATATCAGCCAGTCATCCTGTTTGCCTGGCACAGCTGTAAATCTCATAGTCCGATCTCCTTCATAACTGTCAGATGCATTTTCTAAGGCTGTCCACGCATTCATATCTCCTAAAAAGCTGGGTAGTTCCAGAATGTCGCTATTACCGTCTATAATAGTCCAGCAGGCAAAAGTAACTGAATCAGAGTTAAACCCTTCAGCAAAAGGCAGGGCAACCACGTCGCATAAAGTCTGAAAAACATAAGACAGAGACCAGACGCTCTTAGAGCCGTTATCGCAAATACCCCTGACAAAAATCTCGTAACGCGTATTTGCCGCCAAAGCATCCCCGTTATGGTCAAGAGTCACTACC
>NZ_SOAG01000070.1 GCF_004364575.1 Myroides indicus
GAGTTTTACGTTCGTACTGGTTGTGGAAACGGAAAATACGGAGAGTGGTCCGGACCTTATATATTTAAAACAGCTTGCGGAGTGTTTACTACACCTTTTTGGGAAGGATTTAACACTAACTCCAAGACATTAGAATGCTGGACAATAGTTGACGGGAATCATGACTCAACATCTCCAACAAGTAGTAATATATGGAAAACAGTAACAACAAATTATGAAGGTAGTCACTCTATGTATTTTTATGGAGCACAGGCAGATGCTTCTTTGCGACCACATGACGACTGGTTGATATCGCCTACGATTACGTTTGAAGCAGGAAAAATGTATCGTTTAAAATATCATTATCGTCCTACTTCTACAACTACATACGATTATGAGTTTGAGGTGTTGTTGTCTAATTCGGGTATAGACAATATGAATAAGTTTACAACTACGGTTGTTCCTAAAAAGAAATACGATCCAACTACAGCCTGGGAGGAAGAATATGTTTTTATATCAGGAATAAGCGGGGATGTTAATCTTGCCTGGCATGTAACCTCTTCAACGCAATATACTTATGTATATATTGATAATGTGTTTGTAGAAGAAGTGCAGGGCTGTCCAGAGCCATTACCAGAAACTCTAGGGGCAAAAGATGAGAAGAGTGATAGTGTAACCTTGTTCTGGGACGATGATTTTGGAGCGACAGCCTGGGAATATTATATTCAGGAAGAAGGAGGAGCAGTTCCTACCGCAAGCGGTATAGCCACTACTACTAAAGAAAACGTTGCTACCTTGGACGGTACAGGTAATGCGCTGAAACCCAATACGGATTATGAGTTTTATGTTCGTACCAACTGTGGTAATGGAGAATACAGTATTTGGCAGGGACCATACCGGTTTACTACAGCTTGCGGAGTTTATGATACGCCGTTTTGGGATGGATTTAATACAGCAGATAAAACATACAGATGCTGGACGGTTATAGACGGCAATGGAGATTCTACTTCTCCAACAGGAAGTAATATCTGGAGACTTTATAACACGGCTTCAGGCGTCTATGAAGGAGATCAGTCGATGTATTTTTATGGTTTATCCGGAAAAACACATGATGATTGGCTCATTTCCCCTACGATAGAAATGGATCCGTCGCTGTATGTCTTAAAATATCGCTATAAAACCAGTGCAACCACAACTTATAACAGTTCATTTGAAGTACTGTTATCCTCTCAAGGGGTAGATACGACTAAATTCACAACTACTGTATTGCCGACTGAGGTTTATAGAGAAGCGAACTGGAAGGAAAGAGTAGTGTTCTTTAACGGCGTTGCCGGAGATGTTAATTTAGGCTGGCATGTAAATTCTACCGGATATACGTATGTTTATTTAGACGATGTTACGATTAAAAAAGTAGAGACCTGTCCGGAGCCTTACCATGTAACAATAACCAATGAAACTTCAACTTCAATAGAGTTAGAATGGGAGCAGTACGGAGGAATAACCAGCTGGGAGGTTATTGTAGTTAATTATGGAGAAGATGAGACGGCAACACCGGTTCAGAAAGTGACGGTAAGCGGAACGCCCAAAACAACAGTGACGGGATTAAGCGGCGGAAAAGCGTATACGGTTTATGTACGGGCAAAATGTGAGGACGGCAAATCTTCGAGTGATTGGAGCACAGCGGTTGATACAGGAACCAAAACAGGAGCAAACGACGAGTGTTCTGGGGCTGTAAATATTCCGGTGAATAAAGGAATGGACTGTGAGCAAACGGTTGCGGTTTCCATGATGGGCGCTACAGAAAGCG
>NZ_SOAG01000071.1 GCF_004364575.1 Myroides indicus
AACCCAGCTATCGATTGTACCCACTGCACATCACCAGAACTGTTAAATTTGGTGATCATCGGAATAGTTGAAGTAACACTCGGAGTAAAAAAATAAGGAGTAACAGAAGAGTCTGCCGGATCATATATTTTTACGTTTGGTAAATTATGAGTGTGAAAACTTCCTCCTATATAAACATTGGAGTTTTTATCTAAAGTTAAACTGAATATTCGATTAGCATTCAAATGACCTGAGGGTGTGACAGCATGAATCTCCCTTATCCATTTTTTACTGCCATTATCCCCATTAATAGCAATAATATATGAACGATTCACAATAGCCTGCCCATCATACGTTAAAGGTGCACGCGGTGATCCCCTTCTTTCTCCAGCTATATAATACTGATTTTTGTTTGTGTCATAGGCAAAATGAAGTGCATTTTCTATAGAAAAACCTGTTTCTTGTGTCACAGGTAATTCAAAGACATTTACATAATTTAAATTGAGATCATATTGAACAAGATAATATTTAAAAAAATAGGAACTATCAGTAACCGTTAGATTTCCATCTAAATGCGTACCATTTAATAAACATATTATAAAATGCAACTTATTATCTCCAATAACTAAATTAAATACGTGAGAATTAAAATTAGAACTATTAACATCACCTTGCAAAGCAACTCTTTTCATCAGTTGTCCGTCACTATTATATTTGACCAGATAGGTTGTTTTAAACCCCTCCTGTGGAATTTCTGCATTATTTTTCCGGTCTGCAAAAGGAACGGAATCAGTTTCTGTAAAGTGCAAAGGAGGTCGGATTCCCGGTCCATCACCGGGGCTGTCATTCCTGACATTAACCCCCACATACACATTGTTTTGGTTATCTAATACTAAATTATATGCATCGTCATCCATCCACCCGCCTATGGTCTGGCTCCACCGTACTTCTCCCTCACAAGTGGTAGAAAACAAAAAAATATCTTTAGTTCCTCCTTCCCGAGCATTTGAAGTATTGTATGCCGGAACCGGTACGCCGTCCAATTGGGTTGAGGGTGTCCATGCACCGTTATGAATTACACCGGAAGGTCCTTTTAAAGTAGCTATAAAATAGTAATTATTATCGGTTCCTACCTTTATATCATGGATTTTTTCATCCCTACCCCCCCCCTCCTAATCCCCCCCATCTTCCTCCGCCATTCATTGCCCATTTCCATTCATAAGGTTGAGATTGCTGGGCGTTGACAGATATTGAAAATAGAGAATACAGAATACAGAATAGAAGAATTTGGAAATTTATTAATTTGGGAATTTGAAAATGAGAGGCTGACTTTTCGATACGCTCCGCTACTCGTAGTGACGCTTCAGTATAAAAGGATATGTGTATTTTTTGTTTCATAGTTTGTTAGGCTTTTAGTTGTTTCATTTTTTTACCACCTTAACCGTTCCACTATTGCCTTCAACCGTGGTAATAACAATAAAATACACGCCGTTGCTGGTGTTTTCCAGATTTATCTGGTTGTTGCCTGCAAACAAACTTTGTGCAATCTGTTTACCGCTCATATCATATATCGTGTAACCCAACAGGGTATCTGTAGTTTGTACATTAACAATACCCGTGGTTGGGTTGGGATAGACATTAAACGACAGTTTATTAAACTCATCCGTACCCATATTGCCCGAACCGCATTCGCTGTTTGCCAGTTTGGCAACAAAAAAATCGGCTTCACCAGTACTGATTAAAGGATCTAACCCCAAATCGTTGT
>NZ_SOAG01000072.1 GCF_004364575.1 Myroides indicus
TCTATTTCCACTTTTTCAAGTCCTTTTAAGGTAAATCTTTTGAAGTTCCGGTTGTGTTTGAGTTGTGCAAATGTGGGTTCCACATCTGCTTTCCTCTGTTTCTTCTAATTCCCCCGATTTCAGAAGTGAGAAGTTCCCGGGCTTTTTGTTTGTGGTATTCCAATTTGTGATTCCTTTCCACCGTTCTGTTGTATTTTCCTTTGGAGCATTGGCTTCTGAGTGGACATCCTTTGCAGTTTTTGGCCGTATAGCAACTATAGGTTTGTTTATAGCCTGACTTTGTTTCGACTTTTTTCTCACCGCTCTTTTCCATACGTTGTCCCATGGGGCATACATAAAAACCTTGCTCTTCATTATAATAGAGTGAGTCTCGCTCAAAGGGTCTTGTTTTTTCTTTTCTTTGATTTGCCTTGCTCTTGGTCAAAGGTGTTGAACTTTACGAATGCTTTTATTGCTTTGTTTTCCAAAAGTTCGTAGTTCTCTTCGCTTCTGTAACCTGCATCTGCGGTGAGTTCTTCGGGAAGTTCATTGTAGAGCTTTTTATGGTTTTCTAAATGGGATTCTAAAGTATGGATGTCGTTGGTATCTTGATATAAGGTATAATTGACGATGATTTGGTTTTCTGTGCTGATTTGCGCATTGTAGCCCGGTTTTAATTGTCCGTTCTGCATATGGTCGTCCTTCATCCGCATAAAGGTAGCATCGGGATCTGTTTTGCTGTAGGAGTTTCGTTCTTTAAGTATAACTTCTTGTTCTTGGTATTTCTTTAAGTTCGGTGCAAAATTCTTTTGAATGTAACGGGATTTGGCTTTCTTCTTTGTATCGTCTGACTTGTCTTTTAGGATGCGGTTGATTTTATCTGCCGTTTGTTGGATTTTTTCGGGATCTGATTTTTTGAACTCAGGTGGCTCGGGATCTTGGTCCTCTTGATCGGCTATGGATTGTGCATATTGCCACATTTGCTCTAATTGTTTGGACATTTTCTCCCGATTGGTCTTGATGGCATTACCCCAGACAAAGGTGTATCTCCCGGCTACCGATTCGATTTTGGTTCCGTCTGTGTAAACCCGTTTCAGACTCACTAACTTCTCTTCTGCCAAAAGCAATACCACTTGTTTGAAGATCTCTTTGAATACGGATTTCAGTTTATTGCTCCGGAATCGGGCTATCGTATTATGGTCAATACTTTCTTTGCCGGACAGCCACATAAAATTGATGTTCTCATTGAGTGCTTTTTCGATTTTCCTACTCGAGTAGATATTGTCCATATAAGCATAAACCATCACTTTAAGCATCATTTTGGGATGATAACTGGGATGTCCTTCCCGACTGTAGGTTTCTAATAAGGGTTTTAAATCTATTT
>NZ_SOAG01000073.1 GCF_004364575.1 Myroides indicus
CCGTTGTCTGAACTCGCATAAACATAAATGGTTTGTGCCGCAGAAATTAGCGTTCCTGGCTGTAATTCTCTACCATTACCTCCCGGTTCTTCAAAATATTTATTATGTTCTGAAAGTGGTTTAAGTTCATACAATTGACAAATCGGTGTTTCATCTTCAAAGATATCCGCTGTAACAGGAGCTGTAATGTTCACCTGATAAACAGTTTCTTCATAACAACCTTCGTCATTGTTTAACTGCAACAGATAGATTGTATGTTCTCCCGGTTCTGCCAAAACATCTCCTACTTTGTATTCTTTACCCTGACCGCCGGGTTCTGTGTAATAATACTGATCACCGTTGACTTGTGGAAACACATATTCTGCACATACCAAAACATCTGCCGGTTTGGTCGGAATTGCTCCTTGTTGCTGTCTAACTCTAAAGATGAAAACCTCATAGCAACCGGTTCGGGTGTCTACAACACGGATAAAGACACTAAAATCTTCCCTCCCTTCTATCACATAAGGCGTTCCTATCATTTGGTCTTCACTGCCTTGATCTGAATCCTCCTGCGTTAGATAGTAACTCACTTCATAATCCTCTCTTTCCACATCAGCAAACATGGCTGCCTCTACACTTAGCAAATCAATTGCTCTTTCGTTGAGGGAGTATCTACAAATCTCCATTCCTTCTGGTTTGTGAACGACGGTAGAAATAGGAGGCCAGATTTCAATCACCTTCTCTCCTTCAACTTCACAGTTTATTTCCGGATATTTCCCTACTACTTTGTACGTTCCAGATTCACAGGCTTCATACTCCGGTTCTGTTGCTCCCGGAATTGCCACGCCGTCTTTATACCACTGAATCTCCACAGCCACATCCATAGCCTCTGCTCCGCCTAAACCGGATTTTATAGTCACACATTCTGCTCCACAAATTGCATTGCCTGTTTCTACTAATAAATCGGCTCCTAAATCCAAGTTCCCCAAGTCAAAACTTCCCGCACTAAAGAAAACCGCAGAAGAATGAGATTGTGTCGGACAAAAATCCATTACAGCTAATTTGATATGATATTGGCGTCCCGGTACCACATAAACAGTTTCTGAACTCATATCTATAGTGGAACCTGCAAAATTAATAGGAGCTTCTAAAGGGTTTGCATTTCCGTTATAATAAGCATTCCAAAACAGCTCAGGATGACTTGAACAAGAAGTGTTTCTTATTTTTTCATTGTCCCAAATTGTGTACAATGAAATAGGCGTTTGAGTCCCTTTTATTTTAGCCAGATTCTGTCCCTCTCCTGTGGTAGTATCAATCAACCAGGCAGCAAATAAGGCTCCATTTTGACAAGTATATGTACAGCCGT
>NZ_SOAG01000074.1 GCF_004364575.1 Myroides indicus
TAGTCATGGTCGGAAGATTAATCTTCCGACTTTTTTTGTTTAAAAAAGTAAGGTAATGTATACATTTGGCTGCAGAAACTAAAGTATATGAATACATTTAAAGATCATAAAATAACGGTTAGTCAGATTTTACAATTTATACCAGAAGCACTATTAACAAAGTTGTCAAGTACTACTTCTGTAGATAAATACACTAAAGTATTACATGGCAAAAAGATGTTTTATTTATTGCTATACTCTATTTTAGAGAATGATAGATTAAGTCAACGTAGTTTAGAAGATACTTTTAATGGCTCTATTTTTAAGGCATTGTTTGATTTAGATGAAAATGAAAAAGTTAGACGTAGTTCTATATCAGATCGTTTTTCTAAAATAGACAGTGATTATTTTAAGACAATATATGAGAATATCTACGAGCAATTCTCTTCTGTTTATTCAAAGAAAGAATCCGAAGGTTATAATATAATTCGCGTAGATAGTACTCTTGTATCAGAAACAGCTGGAAAGCTTGTAGAAGGGTTAGATTATAAAACAGGAAAGAAACACATCAAATACAGTACTTTATTCGATGGTATATTACCATGTGGAGTAGAGACATTTAACACTTCAAGTTATAGTTCTGAAGAGCTAGCTTTACCTGAAGCTATTTTAAAACATGTAGAAAAGGATAAAAATCACAACAACATTTATGTGATTGACAGAGGCTTACAATCTACTAGAACAATGCAAGAGTTTACCTCTAAGAATATTCCTTTTATCATTAGATCTAAACAAAACAGAAAATTTAATGAGATAGAATCTTTAATAAAAGATATTAATAGAAAAGATTCTGATAACTATACGCTTATCAAAGATGCAAGAGTCAATCTTTTTACAGGTAAAAAGATTACTAGCAAAACAGATAAAACCTACTATAGAGAAGAATTAATAGAGCAAGATTTTAGACTTGTGGTAGTTAAAACTAAATGTAATGAACAAAAAGAATTTTGGTTCTTGACTAATGATTTTGAGATGACACCTTTTCAAATTGCTGATTATTATAAATCGAGATGGGATATAGAAGTGTTTTTTAGATTCTTAAAGCAAGAACTTAATACTGCTCACTTAGTTTCTCTTAATAAAAATGGGACGCAAGTCATGATATATATGACGCTTATAGCAGCTATGCTATTACTTATTTACAAACATACTAATAACTTAGGATATAAAACGGCTAAGAGAAGATTTAATATGGAACTTAAAAACTTGGTTATTGCACTTATTGTTGCTTTAACTGGGGGAGACCCTAACAAAGTACCTATTATATAAAAAAAGAGTGGTCAGAATTTCTTCCGACCACTCCTA
>NZ_SOAG01000075.1 GCF_004364575.1 Myroides indicus
AGTGGTCGGAAGAAATTCTGACCACTCTTTTTTTATATAATAGGTACTTTATTAGGATCTCCTCCTGTTAAAGCTACAATAAGCGCAATAATCAAGTTTTTAAGTTCCATATTAAATCTTCTTTTAGCTGTTTTATACCCTAAGTTATTGGCATGTTTATATATAAGTAATAGCATAGCAGCAATCATTGTCATATATATCATGACTTGTGTTCCATTTTTATTAAGAGATACTAAGTGAGCAGTATTAAGTTCTTGTTTTAAGAATCTAAAAAACACTTCTATATCCCATCTTGATTTATAATAGTCTGCAACTTGAAAAGGTGTCATCTCAAAATCATTAGTCAAAAACCAAAATTCTTTTTGTTCAGTACCTTTAGTTTTCACTACTACAAGTCTAAAATCTTGTTCTACCAATTCCTCTCTATAATAAGTTTTATCTGTTTTGCTAGTTATCTTTTTACCTGTAAAGAGATTGACTCTCACATCTTTGATAAGTGTATAATTATCAGACTCTTGTTGATTGAAATCTGTCAATAAAGGCTCTATCTCCTTGAACTTTCTATTTTGTTTAGATCGGATGATAAAAGGAATATTTTTAGATGTAAAATCTTGCATTGTGCTAGTAGATTGCAAGCCTCTGTCAATCACATAAATATTGTTGTGATTTTTATCCTTTTCTACATGTTTTAAAATAGCTTCAGGTAAAGCTAGTTCTTCAGAACTATAACCGGATGTATTAAATGTCTCAACTCCACATGGTAATATTCCATCAAATAAAGTACTGTATTTGATGTGTTTTTTTCCAGTTTTATAATCTAACCCTTCTACAAGTTTTCCTGCAGTTTCTGAAACAAGGGTGCTATCTACACGAATTATATTATAACCTTCGGATTCTTTTTTTGAATAAATAGAAGAGAATTGTTCATAGATGTTCTCATATATTGTTTTAAAAAAATCACTATCAATTTTAGAAAAACGATCCGATATAGAACTACGCCTAACTTTTTCACTTTCATCTAAATCAAACAAAGCCTTAAAAATAGAGCCATTAAAAGTATCCTCTAAACTGCGTTGACTTAATCTATCATTCTCTAAAATAGAGTATAACAATAAATAAAACATCTTTTTACCATGTAAAACTTTAGTATATTTATCTACTGAAGTAGTACTTGATAATTTTGTTAATAATGCTTCTGGTATAAATTGTAGAATTTGTCCAACGGTGATTGTATGGTCTTTAAATGTATTCATATACTTTACTTTCTTAAGCCAAATGTATACATTACCTTACATTTTAAACAAAAAAAAGTCGGAAGATTAATCTTCCGACCATGACTA
>NZ_SOAG01000076.1 GCF_004364575.1 Myroides indicus
ATCAAAAAATCCTTACTTTTGGTAGTAAGGATTTTAGAGAATAACTGACAATTATTTTTAACCCCTAACTGTCAGATGAAGTTGTGGCTATTACATATTAAAATTCTTTATCTACCGTTAAAAGATTATTTTTTACTCTGTGATTAAAAGACTGGATATAAGCTTTTAGGAAACGTTCCATTTCTTTTACTTTTTCGGGTTCTGTGTTTTTTAGATTAGTTTTAAGTTCGGGATCCGTTTTCCAGTTATATAGTCCCATAGTATTCTTTCCGTCAAAGGCAAGGTAATAATCTCCTTGTTCATAGTTATAAATATTGTCGAGATAATTTACTACAAAGTCATTTTCTGATTTATAAGCTATATAGCATAATTAAGTGCTGGCTTTTACATTTTAGGAAACCTCTAAATTCTTCATCAAATCTGGGCTTATATTCTTTAGGTGATTTGTTTCCTAATGCGTTATGAGGGTGGTTAAAATTGTAATACTCTCTCCATTTATCAGCTAATCTTTGTAACTGGTAGATATCATTGAAGTAAAAAGCATCTAATATATCCTCTCTAAAAAATCGATTAAAACGTTCTATATATCCATTCTGCATTGGTTTTTGCCAGATTGGGTATATTTTATCTCTATAAAGTTCTTCTCACACCACTTTACAAAGGTTTTAGAGATGAACTCAGGTCCATTATAACATCTAATGTACTTTGGAGTACCTATTTCTTGTTTTAGGTTTTCAAGTGTTTCTATTACTGCTCTTGCAGGATAACGTAATCCAGCTTCAATAGCTATTGCTTCTCTACTACAGTCGTCTAATACATTAAAAACTCTTACTTTTCTGTCATCTGTAAGTAAGTTACTCATAAAGTCCATACTCCAACACTCATTGAGTACTTTTGGCGTTTCTAAAGGCTGCTTAACTCTTGTTATTAAACGTTTCTTATGTTTTCTTCTAGACTTAGTTTCATTAAGCGATAAACAAGTAGAACTCTTTTTCTGTTCCATACAAGCCCTTCTCTGCGTATCTTATGGAAGTACTCATCAAAGCCGCGAGAAGGGGATTGTCCTGCTAATTCACTTAGTTTATCAATGACCTCTGTATCATCTTTTTTATTTTGATAATACCACATTGATCGGCATAGTTCAACTACTAACCTGAGTTCGATTATAACAAGGCTAATTGATTAGTTATTACTTTCTCATATCTAATTGCAGGTTTCTTAGGCAAGAAATGATATGCAATAATTCCAGCGATAAGGTTAGTAAAGAAATT
>NZ_SOAG01000077.1 GCF_004364575.1 Myroides indicus
ATAAGTATCTTGTAGCTATTAACAAACCCAGAGATTTGTTAGTACATAAATCTTTTATAGCAGGAAATATTGAAGAATACGCTGTACAGATTTTGAGGGATCAAATAGGACAACGCGTATATCCCATTCACATATTAGATAGAAAAACCTCCGGAGTTTTGTTGTTTGCATTGAATAAAGAAATATTAAAACAGCTAAATGACGATTTTGCAAAGCGCAAGGTCTTTAAAAAATATATTGCTGTAGTTAGAGGCTTTACACCTGATGAAGAAACTATTGATTATGCCCTGACCAATGAAAATGGACGGTTACAGCAAGCTTTAACTCATTATAAGACACTTCAAAAAACTGAGCTCCATATTCCGTTTGGAAAGCATCAGACATCCCGGTATTCACTGGTTGAAATTTACCCCGAAACGGGAAGACAGCATCAGCTTAGAAAGCATTTTAAACATATATTTCATCCGATTCTGGGCAGCCGTCCGCACGGTTGTAATAAACAAAATAAACTTTGGCTGGAGCTTTTCAATCTTACGGCAATGTTGCTTCATGCCGGAGAATTACATTTTTTGCATCCGGTAACCCAAAATAAAATAGTTTTAAAGGCGGGCATAGATAGTGAATTTAAAAAATATAATGCTGTTTTAAAGTTTGATTTACAGGAGTATGATTAAGCTATTCATATCGTAGAGCTTCAACAGGATCGAGCTTTGAAGCTTTTAGTGCTGGATATAATCCCGAAATAACGGCTACAACAAAAGTAGTAATAAATGCAGAAATTATAGCAGCCCATGGAATAACGAACGTAAAGTGAAGCACTTGAGATAAAAGATAAGCGGATGAAATTCCGAGAAAAGTCCCAATAATTCCGCCTAACTGACCAATAACAACAGTTTCTGTAAAAAATTGCTGAGCGATAGTATTCCGTTTTGCACCTAAAGATTTTCTAATTCCGATTTCTTTTGTGCGTTCGGTAACAGCAACCAACATAATGTTCATTAAAGCAATGGAGGATCCCAAAATGGTAATCATCCCGATCATCCATGCAGCCACATTAAGAGTAGTAACCTGTTTAAGCATTGATCTTATCATATCATCACTGCGTTCAATGCCAAAATTGTTTTTTTGAGCGGGAGTCAAATGCCTAATATTTCTAAAATCAGCAGTAGCCTGATCTACAGCCTGATTGAGTAACCCTTCTTTTAAAAGTC
>NZ_SOAG01000078.1 GCF_004364575.1 Myroides indicus
AATGTTGGATCAGCTTCGCCATATATTTTACCTTGGTTGTCATCGGCAATAACAGTCAGCGTAGCTTTGGTAATTTCAAAATTGGCTCCTGTAAAATCAATCTCGTAGTTGTCTCCTGCGCTTAAATTACCCTGAGTGATCGGATAAGTACCGACATCGTCTCCGGCGGTTCTGCTCAACGCTCCGCTTAGAATGCTGTTGTCATCCGAGCCTTGGAATCCGGTAACGGTATAAGTAAATGTTGGGTCGGCTTCACCGTACACTTTGCTTTGGCTAGCATCTGCCGTTACCGTAAGCGTAGCTTTGGTAATTTCAAAATCTGCTCCTGTAAAGTCAATCACGTAATTTGCTCCTGCGCTTAAATCACCCTGAGTGATCGGATAGGTGCCGACATCTTCTCCGGTTGATCTGCCCAAAGACCCCGTCAGGATGGTTGGGTCATCCGCGCCTTGATAGCCCGAAACGATATAGGTCAGTATCGGCTCGGTTTCGCCATACACTTTGCTTTGTCCGCTGTCGGCAATAACAGTCAGCGTGGCTTTGGTAATTTCAAAATCTGCTCCTGTAAAGTTAATCTCGTAGTTGTCTCCTGCGCTTAAATTACCCTGAGTGATCGGATAAGTACCGACATCGTCTCCGGCGGTTCTGCTCAACGCTCCGCTTAGGATGCTGTTGTCATCTAAACCTTGGAAACCCGAGACAGTATAGGTCAGTATCGGATCCGTTTCGCCATATATTTTGCCTTGGTTGTCATCGGCAATAACGGTCAGCGTAGCTTTGGTAATTTCAAAGTCTGCTCCTGTAAAGTCAATCACGTAATTTGCTCCTGCACTTAAATCACCTTGAGTGATTGGGTAGGTTCCCGCGTCTTCGCCTGCTGTTCTGTCCAAAGCTCCGGTTAAGATGCTCTCATCATCCGAGCCTTGGAATCCGCTAACGCTATAAGTTAGTACCGGATCGGTTTCGCCGTATACTTTGCTTTGGTTAGCATCTGCCGTTACCGTAAGCGTAGCTTTGGTAATTTCAAAATCTGCTCCTGTAAAGTCAATCACGTAATTCGCCCCTGCGCTTAAATCGCCTTGAGTGATCGGATAAGTACCGACGTTTTCTCCGGCGGTTCTGCTCAACGCTCCGCTTAGGATGCTGTTGTCATCTAA
>NZ_SOAG01000079.1 GCF_004364575.1 Myroides indicus
TGTAATAGCCACAACTTCATCTGACAGTTAGGGGTTAAAAATAATTGTCAGTTATTCTCTAAAATCCTTACTACCAAAAGTAAGGATTTTTTGATCCTCTGCAAGAGTTTCTAAAAGTTTTTCTCTTGCCATTGGTTTGCTGTTTAAAAACGTTTGCATAGGTGTTTTTCCATAGCAATGTTTCCCTGTATGAGTTCTTTCCGTATTGTAATATAAAAGCCAGTTGTTTAGGTCTAATTGTAGTTCTTCAATGCTTCTGTAAATCTTCTTTCTAAAAGCAATGGCATAAAACTCATCCTGAATTGTTCTATGAAAACGTTCACAAATACCATTGGTTTGTGGACTTTTAGCCTTGGTTTTGGTATGATCAATATCTTCAATGGCTAAATATAATTGATACTCATGCTGGTCTCTTATTCCACAATATTCCGTTCCTCTATCGGTTAAAATTCTTAACAATCTAAGGTCTTGCTGTTCAAAGAAAGGAACAACTTGGTCGTTAAGCATATCGGCTGCAATAAGTGCATTTTTACGATCGTATAACTTAGCAAAAGCCACTTTAGAGTAGGTGTCTATAAAAGTTTGCTGGTAAATATGACCAACACCTTTAATGTTTCCTACATAATAGGTATCTTGCGCACCTAAATATCCTGGATGATGTGTTTCGATCTCTCCATGCGCTTTTTTCTCTTCTTTAGCACGTTATAATGCTGATAGGTGCGATTCTGTTAAAACAATTCCTTCTTGTGCAGATTTGGATTCTAATGCTTTTAATCGAAGTTTAAAGGTATGCAGATCGTGTCGTTGCCAAATACTTCTTACACCTCCGGGAGAGATGGATAGCCCTTTCTTCTTAAGTTCATTACTTACCCGTAGTTGCCCTAAAGCTGGATTTTCAATGGCTATTTCAACTACTGCTTTTTCAATAGCTTCATCTACACGATTTCTTAATATAGGTTTTCTTCTTGAAATTTCTTGTAGAGCTAATTCGCCACCTTGCTCATAAAGTTCTTTAAATCGGTAAAAGCTATCTCGGGAATATCCCATTACTTTACAAGCCTTAGATACATTTCCTAAATGTTGTGCTAATTCTAACACGCCCAACTTGTTTTTGATGATTTTTTGTTGTGTAGTCATAATACTTAATCTT